>CAVYPB010000027.1:0-5659 GCA_963770305.1 uncultured Actinomycetota bacterium | reverse complement strand
GAATGAGCGCCGGCTCACTCACGCGGGGTTGCGTCGCCGAGGGGCGGTGGGGCACTCCGGTAGCTGACCGGAGTCTCCGACAACGAAATGGGGTTGGCGACTTGTGGTGTGGCACTTGCCGGTACGGGCACCGACACGGTCAGGCCGAGCTGTTCGGCGAACGTGAACGCCTCGGCGATGTTGTTGATCGGGCCCGCGGGCACGCCCACCGTTGTGAGTGTCTCGTACCAGTAGTCGGCGCCGCGCGTCTTGAGGACCGCGCCGAGTGTTTCGGCGAGGACATCGCGATTGTGGACCCGTTGCGGGTTGGACGCGAACCTGGAGTCGTCGGCCAGCCATGGCAGATTCACGGCCTCGGCGAGCAGCCTGAACTGCTTGTCGTTGCCGACGGCGAGCGCGATGGGACGGTCCGCGGTGGGAAACGTCTGATATGGCGCAATGCTCGGGTGCCGGTTGCCCATGATGCCGGGCACCGCGCCGGCGCCCAGGTAGCCGGATGCCTGGTTGACCAGTGACGACAACAGCACCGAGAGCAGGTCGGTGTCGACTCGCTGGCCTTGTCCGGTTCGGTCGCGGTGGGCCAGCGCGGCCAGGATCCCGACCAGCGCGTGCAGGCCGGCCAGGACGTCGACGAGAGCGACTCCCACCTTGGTGGGTTCATCGGGGCCGGGGCCGGTCACGCTCATCAGTCCGCCGACGGCCTGCACCAGCAGGTCGTAGCCGGGCAGGGCGGCACCTCGGTCGCGGCCGAACCCGGTGATCGAGCAGTAGATCAGGTCGGGCTTCGACGCACGCATGGTCTCGTAGTCGAGACCGAATTTCTCCATCGTTCCGGCGCGGAAGTTCTCCACCACGATGTCGGCGGTGGCCACCAGCTCGCGGGCGCGTTGTTGGTCGGCGGGATCGGTGAGGTCCAGCACCACCGATCTCTTGTTGCGGTTGACCGCGTTGAAATACGTTGCCACGCCCTCAGAATCGTACGGCGGCCCCCATTCGCGGGTATCGTCACCGACCTGCGGGCGTTCAATCTTTATGACGTCGGCACCGAAGTCGCCGAGCATCATGGTGGCGTACGGGCCGGCCAGCACACGGCTGAAATCGACCACAACGAGACCGTCCAGGGCGCCCGGATTCATGCGCGCGCCGCTCCACCGCGCATGTACACCGTGGTGGTGTGGGTGAAGAATTCCCTTGCCGCGCTGCCCTGCTCCTTCGGACCCAGGCCGCTCTTCTTGGCGCCACCGAACGGCACATGCGGGTCGGCGCCGGCGGATTCGGAGTTGACGTGCAGGACGCCGACGTCGATCTGCTCGACGGCCTGCAGCACCCGGGTGAGGTCCTGGGTGAACAGTGCTGCCGAGAGCCCGAATTCGCTGTCGTTGGCGAGCTGGAACGCCTGCTCGGCATCGGCGGCGCGTCGCACCGCTAGTACGGGGCCGAAGAGTTCCTCGGTCCACACGTTGGCGGGTTGGGAGTCCAGTTCGACGATGGTCGGTGCGATGAAGTATCCGTCGGACAATGGGGCCTCGGTGTAGGGCCGTCCGCCGGCAAGCAGCGTGGCACCCTGCGCGGTGGCTGTCTCGATACCGGCAGAGATGCTCTGGAACGCCGAATCGCTGACCACCGGACCCATCTCGGTGCTGTCGTGGGTCGGGTCACCGACGATGAGCGCGTCCGCGCGGGTTCGCAGCGCATCGAGGAACCGCTCGGCGATGCCGTCGGTGACGATCAATCGCGAAGTGGCCGTGCACTTTTGGCCAGTGGAGCGAAACGCGCCTAACATGACCTGCTCCAGCGCCAACTCGATGTCGGCGTCGTCGAGGACGATAGCGGCGTTCTTGCCGCCCATTTCGGCCTGTACCGGTACTCCGCGGCGGGCGGCGGCCGCCGCGATGCGCCGTCCTACGCCGGTGGATCCGGTGAAGGTGATGGCGTCCACGCCTTCATGGTCGACCAGGCTGTCGCCGAGGTACGACCCGCCGATGACTAGGTTGAGGACGCCAGCGGGCAGACCCGCACAGGTGAGCGCGTGCGCAAGTCGCATCGCCAGCAGCGGCACCGCGCTGGCCGGCTTCCACACCACGGTGTTGCCGTAGACCAGGGCCGGGGCGATCTTCCAGGCCGGGATCGCGATCGGGAAGTTGAATGGGGTGATTACGCCAACGACCCCGACCGGTTTGCGCGTCACCAGGATCTGCTCACCGACCCGCGGTGAGGCGAAAATCTCTCCGGTTTGGCGGTCGCCTTCGTTGCCGTAGTAGCGCAGGATCTGGGCGGCGCGACGCACTTCGGCGATGCCTTCGGCTTTCGTCTTGCCTTCCTCGGCGGCCAGCTCGAAACCCCACGAGGCTGCGTTGCGCTCCACCACGGCGGCCGCTTCCATCAGCACGGCGCCGCGCTGATGGATCGGCGTGGCCGCCCACGCCGCGTGGGCGTCGGCGGCGGCGGCCACTGCAGCCTCGAGTTGGCAGGTCTCGGCTGATCGGCCTTCAGCCACGATGAGGCGTGGGTTGGCGGGGTTGATGCTGTGCAACAGCGCACCGCTGCCGGGGAGCCACTGGCCGGCAACGAGGTTGTGCAGCTCCACGGGAGCGGTCATGGTCGTATCCATCTGAACTCGGCGGGTTTACCTGAAGGCGGACTGGCCGGTCAGGGCGCGGCCGATCGACAACAGATGCATCTCGGAGGTGCCCTCGTAGGTCAGCACCGATTCCAAGTTGTTGGCATGGCGCAGCGGCGAATATTCCAACGTGATGCCGCTGCCGCCCAGCAGGGTGCGGCATTCGCGGGCGATGCTCAGCGCCTCGCGCACATTGTTCAGCTTGCCGAGGCTGACCTGCTCGGGCCGGATCCCCTCGGCGTCTTTGATGCGACCGAGATGCACCGCCAGCAGCATGCCCTTGCCCAGTTCCAGGGTCATATTGGCCAACTTCTCCTGGGTGAGCTGGAAGCTGGACAGCGGCCGGTCGAACACTTCTCGCGCCTGGGTGTAGGCGATCGCGGTCTCCAGGCTGTCACGGGCGGCGCCCAGGGCGCCGAACACAATGCCGAACCGGGCTTCGTTCAGGCACGACAGCGGAGCCGACAGCCCGCGGGCGTGCGGCAGCTGCGCCGAGGCGGGCAGCCGCACGTTGTCCAAGACCAGTTCGGACGTCACCGACGCCCGCAGGGACAGCTTCTTGTGGATCGCGTTGGCGGTGAAGCCCGGGGTATCGGTGGGCACCAGGAATCCGCGGATACCGTCGTCGGTCTGCGCCCATACCGTGGCCACATCGGCGAGGTTGCCGTTGGTGATCCACATCTTGGTGCCGTTGAGCACCCAGTCGGTGCCGTCGCGGCGGGCACGGGTGCGCATCCCGGCGGGGTTGGAGCCGAAGTCGGGTTCGGTCAACCCGAAGCAGCCGATGGCCTCCCCTGCGGCCAGTCTCGGCAGCCATTCGCTCTTCTGCTCCTCCGAGCCGTACCGGTAGATCGAGAACATGGACAGCGAGCCCTGTACCGAAACGAAGCTGCGGAACCCGCTGTCGCCGGCTTCCAGCTCCAGGCATGCCAGCCCATAGCTGACGGCGTTGGTGCCCGCGCAGCCGTAGCCGTCCAGGTGCATGCCGAGCACGCCCAGATCCCCAAATTCCTTTGCCAGTTCCTTTGGCAAAGTAGCCGATTCGAACCACCCCTCGATGTTGGTCCGAAGTCGGGTGTCGACGAACTTGCGCACCGTGGCGGCGATGTCGCGTTCGTCGTCATCAAGCAGCCGGTCGATGTCGAACAGTTCCAATGGTGCGCTGTGGCTGCTGGCCGGCGGCGGTGCGGTCGTGATGGTCATTGTGTGCTCCTCCCGAGAGACGTTGAGCGGTAGGGATTCAGAGGGTGCGGAACGCGTCGCGGAGAACGGCGAGCGCCTCGAAAAGCAGGCCGTCGGTGATCGCCAGCGGCGGCAGGAACCGCAGCACATTGCCGAATGTGCCTGCGGTCAGGGTCAATACGCCGTTGGCGTGGCAGTACCGCGTGACCGCGGCGACCGCCTCGCGGTTCGGATCGCGGGTGCCCGGCACGACCAGTTCGGCGGCGATCATCGCACCGCGGCCCCGGATGTCGCCGATCACGTCCGTGGACGCGGCGATGTCGCGCAGCTCGCGAAGTAGTACCTCACCGATGGCCTGTGCCCTGGCCAGCAGCTGATGGGTCTCGATTTCGTCGAACACCCCAAGGGCGGCGGCGCAGGCGACCGGGTTGCCGCTGTACGTGCCGCCGATTCCACCGGGGTGGGCGACGTCCATGATGTCGGCGCGACCGGTCACCGCGGCCAGCGGCAAGCCGCCGGCCAGTCCCTTGGCGGTGGTGATCAGGTCCGGGATCAGTCCTTCATGCTCACAGGCGAACCACGCTCCGGTGCGGGCGATCCCGGTCTGGACCTCGTCGGCGACCAGCAGGATGCCGCGATCGCGGCAGAAGTCGGCCACTCGCCGTAGGAAGCCGTCGGCGGGGACGATGAATCCACCTTCCCCCTGAATGGGCTCGGCCACCACGCAGGCCACGGAGTCGGCGCCGATCTGGGAGTCGACCAAGTGGGCGAACTGGCTGAACGCCTCCGCAGCGCAGTTGGCAGGTCCCGACGGCCAGCGGTACGGATAGGCCATCGGCGCCCGGTACACCTCAGGGGCGAACGGACCGAAGCTGTGCTTGTACGGCTGGTTCTTGGCGGTCATGGTCATGGTCAGCAGAGTGCGGCCATGAAACGCATGGTCGAAAACCACCACGGCAGGCCGCCCGGTGGCCGCCCTGGCGTACTTGACCGCGTTCTCCAGCGCCTCGCTGCCGGTGTTGAACAACGCGGTGCGCTTCTCATGGTCGCCGGGTGTGATCCGGTTCAGCGTTTCAGCGACCTCGATGTAGGGCTCATACGGGGTGGCCAGAAAGCAGGTGTGGGTGTAGCGCGCCAGCTGTTCCGACGCGCGGGCGACGACGTGGGGGGCCGCAGTTACCGACCGTGGTGACCGCGATGCCGCTGCCCAGGTCGATGAAGGAGTTGCCGTCGACATCGACGAGGACCCCGCCGCCGGCCGCCGCCGCGTACACACCGGCGCTGCTGGTCAGGCCGGCCGGCACGGCCGACCGCCGCCGCGCGGCCAGCTCCAACGACCGCGGTCCGGGCACCTCGGTGACCAATCGCCGGGCCTGGTGCAGGTGCGGGCCGCCCACCGCCGTCTCTACCGCCGTCATATCGATGGTCCTTCCAGTCGAGTCAGCGAAATCGTAGGGACGCGCACGCTCCGTGCCCATGGCCGAGTTGGACAGTGAAGTGAGCTTCAGATGGCCGAGTCGGCGATTGGCTATTTCAACGCCCTGGCTCCACTCCGTGGCACCCGAAGGGAAGGACCGCTCGAAGGCAGCGTTGCCGGCGACGGCGGATTGCGTGCAAATCCACCTGGATGGCGATCTAGCCGCCAGTCACTCGGTGCTCGATCCGGCCCGAAGCGACCGCAGCTTGGCGGCTACCTCGATGGCGTCGCCCTCCCCGACGTCGTCGGAGTGACGGTCCGGGCGGGCGATCATCAGATACAGCAGTCCGGTGACCAGGACGATGGCCAGCCCGATCGCGACGACCCACCTGTCCAGGAAGGAACCCGTGTCGCCGGGCTTGAGCAGCAACACCATTGCG
>CAVYPB010000026.1:0-15324 GCA_963770305.1 uncultured Actinomycetota bacterium | reverse complement strand
CACCTCGGTGAGCAAGGCGGCCATCAGGCGGCTCCGGCAAAGGCTCGCGTTCGAGATGCGCGTACTGCGCGGATCGAATTCGGCGGCGGTCATCGCCAAGCTCAACCCGATCATCAAGGGGTGGGCCGCCTACTACCGGGGTGTGGTGTCGTCCAAGGTGTTTCACACGCTGGACTATCAGATGTGGAAGCTCACCTACAAATGGACAACATGGCAGCACAACAACAAACCGAAGCGGTGGATCGTCGAGCACTACTTCGGTAAGCGCAACAAGTTCAGGAACGACCGCTGGGTGTTCGGTGATCCCGGAAGTGACGCCTACCTGATCAAGTTTTCCTGGACCGACATTGTTCGGCATGTCATGGTCCAAGGCGCGGCGTCACCTGATGACCCCGCCCTGGCCGACTACTGGGCCGAACGGCGGCGAAAGGTCAAGCCTCCGCTGGACAATTACACCCTGCGCCTGCTCGCCAGGCAGGACGCGCGCCGTCCGATCTGCGGGGACCACCTATTGTCCGCCGATCAGCCGCCGCAGTCTCCGGACGACTGGGAACGGTGGTGGCTGGGCGTCACCCGTCAGGCGATAGCCGCGGACTACCTCGTCCACCACGGGAGATCCGGCCCACCGCACAATGATCAAATCCGCCTCGTGCACGCCTCCTGCCGACGCGGGCTCCGCGCCCGCCAACGCCAGGAACCAACACAGTCAACCTGCACGCCCTCGCGGCTTGCTTGAGCCGTATGCCGCGACGAGTGGCACGTACGGTTCTGACGGGGGATCGGCGGGGCAACCCGCCGGTCCTACCCGGCAGGCGGGCGGGCGCTGCGCATCGAGACCGTCATCAACTCACCCGACGACCTGCGCTGCCACCGCCGCCTGGTCCATCTCGACGAGCTGTCCGCCCGCGCGCGTGCGGTCAATCGGCGCCTGCTCGATACTGAACGTGTCGGTCAGGGCTGCGTCCTTGCGAGTCCAGCCTTTGAGCGGATCGCGCGGCCCACCCTCACCGAGGATGGCCGGAGGGCCCCGGCCTAACGGTTCGGCGACCCTCGGGTCCAAGCCCTGGCCAGCGCCCTATGCATAACAATGCTCGCCGTCACCGGCATCACCAACAAGAGCCTGCGCGCCTTGATGACCGGACTGCTCGACGGCATCGACTACACCACCAACCAGGCCAGCTACGACCTGGCCCGGCTGCGGGTCAACGGGCTGATCACCCGCATCCCGGGCAAGAACCGCTACCGCCTCACCGGCAACGGGCTGCGGTTCGCGATCTTCTACACCAAACTGCACGACCGACTACTACGCCCGTTGCTTGCCGCCGACCAGCTCCCCGCCCCGCCGCCACCACGAAAGGCCTTGCGCACCATCGATACTCACATCGCAAAACACATCGACAATGCCAGACTGCCGCTCAGCGCTGCCTGAAAACTCAAGACAACTCTCAACGATCTAGCGACCACGGGTCGCTAGATCGTTCACTTGCCTGATCAGAGCGCGCCTGGTCAGAGGCGGCGTTCACGGATCGGTCGGCAGGCGATGTTGGCCCTGTAGGTCCTTGTGTTGTTCGCCCGTCGCCCATTTCCAATCCGCCAATGCGGCGAAACCCGTCGTACGGCTGTCATCTCCGGCTCGGGCCATCGCACCTCAGCGTGTCAATGGCAAGCGCAAGCTTGGCGCACGGGATGTCCGAACCCCAGGCGCACGATACGTCCGATTCGCGACCGGCTACCGGACATCGACCACAGGGCCGCCGATCGCGATCACGATGTGCCGTGACATCCGCCTTCGGCTGTCTCAGATACCTGGTACGCACAAAATCTCAGTGATGGGTGGCTATCCGTTACAGCCGAACAGTGGCCGCCACTCTGGTCGGCTACTGCCGTCGCTCGACTGAGTTAGTCGTCGTTAGCGTGGGTGCCGCAGTGATTAGCGGCGCGGTGTTCAATGTGTCCAGCAGGTGTCGAATTTTGGTTTGCTTGTCCGTCAAATGGCCAAGGGTGAGTTGCAGCTGCTCGACGTCGGCGAGCCACCCGTTGTCTCGAGCAGCCGTAATGCGCCCGTTGATGTCGGCTTGGATGGAGACCAGGCGATGGGCTTGGCTAGGGTCGATTTGCAGGAAGCTGCATCGTATGCACGCGTGTTCGTGCGTGCAGCCAGTGCCGTACGGCCGCACGCAGTCGCCGAGCTCGACGCGGCGTCGGCCGAAGTGTTCACCAAACTCGGTGAGCTCGTTGGCCGTAGGCTCGCGGTATTCATCGATCGGACGTTCTGCCCGGCGGCGGGCAATGAATTGCTGATAATGCTCGATGACTTCCGTGGGGTAGGTGGCTGCGTAGCGGCGGGTGGTGTTGAGGTCGTCGTGACCGGCGAGCTGGGCAGCGATGTGGATAGGAAGCCCGGTCCGAACGGCGTCGGTGAGGAATACGCGTCGAAAGTCGTGCGGGCTAAAGGCAAGTGGGCGGCCGTCGACGTCGCATAGTCCTGCAGTGTTTGCGGCCGCGGCTAGCCAGTTTCGTACCGTGCCGGAGCTGATCGTGCTGCGTCGGCCAATGCGGAAGCTGCGTTGGAACAGATAAGGTAGTGGGGCGCTATGCACTCGTTCGTGCTCATCCCAGCGGGAAACAAGCGGCACGGTCGCCGGGCTATCAGCTGCGTCGCTCGAAGCATGGTCGGGTGAACTGCCGGTGTGGCGCAAGACGATCCGGGAGAGCACGTGCGCGAGTTCGGGCCCTACCGGCAGGATCCGTTCGGCGTCGTTCTTGCTCGGCGCGATTTGCAGCAGCGGAATGATCTGTCCGTCGGGCTTGCGTAACAGGCGCAGCGACAGGTGGGTCAGTTCCAGCAATTCCTCGATGCGTATCCCCGTGTGACGCAACACCTCGACCGTGGCCCAGGTCCAAAACGCGCGGTCTTCGGCCTTACTCAGGTCTACACGCCGTCCAGCGTCATCGGTTGCGGTGACGTCGTACTGCTGGTAGTACCGTTGCCGCCGAACCGGTGTCTGGCTGCGGCGCCAGCGTTCACCCGCGACGGTGAACTCAGCGCCAGGTTGGGCGGCCTCCGCGGCCGCGAGACGCTGCTCGGCGATCCGCAACTGTCTGGTGACGGAACTCACGAGCTGTGGCAGCAGCGGGGATAACGCCCGTGTGCGCGCGTTCATGGTGGCAATCTGACGGCGCCGCCGCCGCGGTGCTAGTTTGCGGAGTTCGCGGTTACCGATGGGGCATGGAGCACACCATGGCGCCCACCGCGCGGGGTTGTCTTGTGCCCATATCGAAAGATCCAGGTAGAAGCTTCGCACCGAGCGCGCGACCGTCGGCCAGTCCGTGCGCTGCCGCCCCGACGGCAGCTCCTGCACCCTTTTCTTCCACGCACGAGCCTGCTCTGGCGAGAGCGCCAGACTCCTCAAGCCCGGCTCATGGGTCTCGAGATCAACCCAGAACAGCTTGACGACGTGAAGGGCCACAGGGGTCAATGTCGTGTAATCACAGGTTGTTTCGCGCTCGGTGAGATATTCGACGAATAAGTGCCGAATGTCGACGTCACGCACACCGTAGCGGTCGACGAGCTCAGCAGGCGTCAGTCTCGGCTTGGCCCGCACTTGCCAAAGCTCCTCGGGCTCATTCGGTAAGAGACCAACGTGACGCAAATGCCGCCAAGCAGCGTCGAGGTTACGGCATCGACCTGCACGCACGAGATCGCGGTGACCCGCGTGGAAGTCGGCGGCCGTCAACGCTGACAGGTCTCGACCGGTGGTCACAGATAACCGGTACAGATGCCCGATCGTGTCGCCGCGGTCCACGCAATCGTTGGCCTTGAGCCTCTTTTCGCAGAACGGTGAAGACAGCGGCGTCGTGTGAAGAGTCCAGTGGTCCTGAAGCCGAAATCTCGACACGCCCAATAACCACAGAAGAGACGGCACGATCGCGCGCAGGATAACCAGCGCCTCCACGGTCAGACCGGCAGCCTGTTTTTCGGTGATCGTCATGGCACCGATGAGAGATGGCCACGCCCGCGGCTGGGAATCGGCCCCGCTGGCCACCCAGCGCGCCTGCCAATCTCCGCCAGGCTGACCCTCGAGCCAATCCAGCATCTTCGCAACTCCTGGGAGTGCTCGCGGGGTCTGCTTCGACAACGACGGGTACCACCACGCCAGAACCATTTCAGTGGCGACGGGTTCTAGTTCAGGGCGTGACATGTTCAGCGCATCGCCGTGGGCAAGCACCGCCATCGCGGCCGGCACTGGGGCACCGGCCAGCCTTCGGGCTCGCCGCCCTTTCCCCGCGCTCATTGAGCGGTCTCCCCAGGGGACGGAAGCATCAAGCCTGGAAATAACGTCCTCAGCGCGGCGGTGTCATAGCCGTCGGCCGCGCTGAGTTCGGGTTTGGGCCGAGCCTCATGTGCCCGCAAGTGCTTAACCAATTCGTCGACTCGGCTGGTGCTGTAGGCCGAGAGTGTCGACAAGTCGCGGTGACGGAGTAGTTGCTGGACGTCGCTGAGCCCTATTCCGTTGTCGTTGAGTAACCGATGCGTGAACGTATGCCGCAGGTCGTGCCAGCTGATATTGGTGCCCAGCCGGTCGTTGATCCTCTCGAGAATTTGCCGAAGCGAAAAGTACGTCAGCGGACGAATCGGCGAGCGCAATGTCAGCCAAAGCGGATCTGACTGCCCACCAGGCTTTCTGGTGAGCAGATACCGGCTGATTTCGACGAAGGCCTCCGGCGGCGCGGGAACCCACAAAGGGACGGTGCCCCCTTCGGGATCACACTCAATACGCCCCGACCCGCGTCAAGCCCTCCGCACGTCATCGACAAGAGCTCACCAGCGCGCATCCCCGCACCCACAGCGACGGCCACTAGTGCGCGATCCCTCGCGCAGGTGAGGGCCGTAACTATCTGGTGCAGCAGTTCTTCGGGCACGTCGCGTGGTTGTCGCTGCGGTTCCTTCTGCCGCAGGGCCGCACGCCGCCGACGCGCTAAGCCGGCAGAATCGACGTCGCGCATTCCCGTTGGCACCGGGTTGTGGAGCGGCCCCAGCCCCGCCTGGACGGCGAAGGAATAGAACTCAGAAACGACGCTCAAGGCATGGTTGATTGTGCGGGAGGCATAGCCGCTCCCTAAATATGCCTTGCCAGTACGGGAATTCAAGGTTCCAGCCGGTGGGCGCCGGCCGTGTTGGCGAGATCGGTCGCGCTGCGGATTGGGGGCTAGCCGAAACCATCTCACGAAATCGCGCACCTCACGGCGCGTCGCTTGTTGCCACTCGACGTCGACAGCGGTCAGGAATCGAAGCCACCTCAACACGTCGTACGCGTAGGACCGACACGTCGAATCGGCACAATCCGATGCCGACAAGTCGGCAAGGAACCAAGTGACCGCTGAGACAGCGGTGCCGTCGGGACCATAGACCTGCCACGCACCGTGCTCATCGCGACCGACATGACCTAGGCCAGGCAAGAGCAGTTGCGACACATCCCGCGGACCCTCAGTCTCGTCTAGCATCGCCGCTTACCTCCCGTCACAGCTTCTACTGGCCGGTTAGTGCCATCTGTGAGGCGCGCCGACTAATGCAGTCAACAAGACGGCTGCCTCAGGTGGCCGCGGTGTTTGCGACCGGGGCGATCGATTTCCGGATGATGGCTGCTGGTCAACCGCGGTGCGAACGTCACCGACCCCGACCTGCTGGCCAACCTGGATGCGGCATTTGCGCAATGGGCGCCGACCTGGATGAAGATGTCGGGACCCACGCTCACCGAACGCATCGACATGTGGGTGGCCAAGTTCGACCCCACCGGGGTGCGGGAGCCACGCCCGGTGCGCGAGGACCGCTATGTCGAGATCGGCCCGATCAGCCCCGGCATGGCCGGGATCTGGGCCAAGCTCCCGCTGCACGAGGGCGCCGCATTCGACACCCGCCTCGATGACATCGCCGCCACCGTCTGCCACCACGATCCCCGCACCACAGCCCAGCGCCGCGCCGATGCCCTGGGCGCGCTGGCCGCCGGCCAGACCCGCCTGGATTGCGGCTGCGGGCGCCCCGAGTGCCCCGCCGCAGCGCCGCTACCGCCGTCAGCTCAGGTGGTGATCGAGGTGATCGCCGACCACTCCTCGCTTGAGGGCAGCTCGCAGAATCCGGGGTACCTGCCGGGGTTCGGCGCGGTGCCCGCGCCGATGCTGCGCGAGTTGGCGGCCGCCGATTCGTTCGGTAAGAACTTGGTATTTGCTCGATGCGAGAGTAGGTATAACACAAGCGTGTTCAGCCCACTCGGAGTCGTCACCCTGGACCTCACCGCGTAGGCCCCGCCTTGACCTGGTCGCCCGGCATCTGCGGTCATGTGCCGTGCGGCAAGGGGATCGGGTTGCGGCGTGCGGCACGCCGGAGGTTTTAGGGTGATTCCCTTCAAACGTGCCCGCCGCGCCCACCCGACCACAACCAAACACGTTGAGAGGCAACACAAATGTCCGACATTTCCTACTACCCCTGCGGCTCCTTCTCCTTATTGGCCGCGTCGATCAGGTTGGACGCCGAGGTGGGATCCATCTGGTAGAACATCGCGCCCGTGGGATCAGCCCACACGGTGACCGACAGGAACTTCTGCGTGCCCTTGCGCGTACGCACGGTGGCCAGCCCGTCGTACTTGTTGAGGTCGGTGTTGATCAGCGTCATGCCGTCGTCCACCGTGATCCCATACTCCCTCAAGGCATCGCTGGTGTTCCACTGATCTCGCAGCAGGCCGACGACCTGCTTGCCGACTGCCGGGACATCGACCGTCGGCGGGGGCGGGGGCGGGGGGTTTCCCACCAGTGCCCGCCCACCACGACCGATATGGCGAACGCGGCGACGGCGGCTGCCAGGACGGTCTGCACGATACGAATGATGTTCTCTGTTTTGATCTTTCGTTTCCCTTCTGATAGGGGTGGCTGGCCGAAGCCGGGCTGCGAGGCGCAAAAGACCCCCAGCGTTAAGGCTGGGGGCCCTTTTCGGCGGTGCGGTTACAGCTTGCGCCGGTTCAGCACTCACATCCGATGCCGTCGCTGTCGCGATCCAGCTTGGCTTGGTAATACTCCGAGGTCGACGGGATGTTACACGCCCCATCCTGCTTGGCCTGGGTGCAGTTCTTGTACGGCGGCGGCGGCGAAGCCGATGCCACCGGGGCCAGCGCCACACTCAGGCCCACAATGCCCACAAGCAGTAATCCTCGCACTGGTGATGTCTCCCTCCACAGAATTAACCCCACCGTCAGCGGTGGGGCGACGAGAGTGTAGCGGGTCAGGCCGCCTGCTGTGAGACTGGTCGCGACGCCGAACGCGCTCGGAACAGGGAACTGCGCGAGAATCCCGGAAACGATTGCGACGACGCCTATTTCCCCTCCCGACCGCGATCCCAATGGGACAAGGACCCGCCGCCGTTTTGACAGCAGTCATCGCTACGTGGAGGCGACCGCGAACAGGCGCCACTCGCCGGGCACACCCTTGAGCTCGTGAGCGCCACGCGCCTCGAACTCAAGCCCTGACCCGATCACCAGGTCGCGCAGCGTGCTGGACACGAGCACGTCGTTCGCCCCTGCCAAAGCACTCACGCGCGCCCCGATGTGCACGCCGATCCCGCCGATGTCATCGCCACGGACTTCGCACTCACCGGTGTGCAACCCGGCGCGCACCTCGATGCCGAGTGCCTGCACCGCGTCGCGGATCGCCATCGCGCAGCGGATCGCCCGCTGCGGGCCGTCAAACATCGCCAGGAAGCCATCACCAGACGTATTCACCTCGCGGCCCCGAAATCGTCCGAGTTGCGACCGGACGACGGCGTCGTGCGCATCAAGCAACGCGTGCCAGTCACGGTCGCCGATCTCTGCGGCCCGGCGCGTCGAGTCCACGATGTCGGTGAACAACACCGTGGCCAGAATCCGATCATCCGCGACGTCGGGCTGGTGGCCGGTGAGGAATTGGGCGATCTCCTGGAAGGACGCACGCCATTCCGGTTCGACGAAGTGATACATGTTGCGCCCAGGGAGTTCGATGTATTTCGCGCCGGATATGTGATCGGAGACGTCCTTGCCCCACTCAGGCGCGATCATGACGTCGTCGGTGTGCTGGAGGACGAGGGTTGGTACGTGGACTGTCGGAAGTACTGGCCGCACGTCCATTTCGGCTATGAGAGGCATCGTGACGGCGATGGTTGCTGGGCTTGCCGCCAGACGTTCGTGCCGTGCCCAGGCGGCCCGAATTTCCTCGTTCCACGGCATGTCCGGATTCGAGAGATGCTGCCATTCCCCCGTTCCCCACATGGCGACAAAGTTAGCGATGACTCCCTCGCGGTCCGCTCCTCCGATCGGTTCATTCATCGGATCGGCGTAGACCTCGAGGGCGACCAGCGCGGATGTGCGGGACGGATGTGTTGCCGCAAACAGCACCGCCGCCGCGAATCCGCCGTAGACCGCGACGAGGACCGCTTCGCGGCTCCCGAGATCATCGAGCACCGCAGTGATGCTGTCGGCCCATTGCTCCAGGGTCGGCAGCGCGCCCGATGTAAAAGGATCGGACACTCCGGTGCCCGGCTGGTCGAAGAAGATGAGCCGACCGAGCGATGTCATCGCCTCGATCCAACCTTGAAGCGACGGCAGCTCCGGAAAGACCTCACAATTTGTGGTGGGCGAGACGAACACGATGTCTCGAGGACCTTCGCGAGTCGTGCGATAGGCGACGCGCAAGTCACCGTTCAGCGCGTAGCGCGTCTCCGAGAACATGGCGGCAGTGTAAGCCGGGGATCGGGTCGAATTTCGGTCTCATGAAACGAGCTGAACAAAGTGTTCTTCGCGTGCTCGGTACCACCATCTGCTGAAGACGTTCTACAGCCGGGCGGGGGTTAGGCCGCACAAATCCGCCGTGCTGCGCATGTCGCAGGGCGAGTTGTGGCCATGCCTAACCGACGAGCCCACTGCCCTAAAGCGCCATCCGTGCGCGCGTCGCGGACACCGAATCGCTGCCAGAAGCGATTGCGCGCCCTAAGGGCTGGCAATTCACCTGATGCCGCTCTAGCTCGTTCAGTTGCCGCCGCCGTCGTCGCTACCTCCGCCGCTCCAGGCGCTGTAGCCGCCGGTGTTGTAGAAGCCGCTGTAGTCGTCCCCTCTAAAGCCGCTCGGCGGCGAGACGCCGCCCCCGGCCCGCCACTCTTCAATTCCACGTTTGAGCCGTTGACGTGAAGCCTGTTCGTCCCGCAATACGCTCCGCCTCAGCAGCCAGTACAGTCCCGCGACGATCGCGATGACAACAACTATCAGCAGGATCTTCACAACAACCCACGAGCTTGCAATCAGATACACGCGATACGGCTGAACCCGGCCAGCGGCCTCACACAACCGGCACGTAAAGGCTGAACTGTTCGGGCGGATTGCACGTGTATATCGCAGAGGGCCTCGGCTTGCACCGAGCCACACGTTGAAGGCAGGTCAAGCCATGTCATCGCATACTCGGGAAACCGGTTCACTCCGATGGGTCGGTGTCAGCCACCGCACACTGATGGCCTGGCGACTACTTAGTGCGATCATGCTGCTGGTGATGGGCGGGATCCATCTGTACCTCGTGTTCGACGGCGTAGGCGGCTTGCTTGGCATGCTGTTCGTGCTCAACGCGGTTGGCGCGCTCGTGCTGGCAATCGCAATCATCGTGCTGCGTGGGCGGCTCCTGTCGCTGGCAACGGGGCTGAGCCTGCTGTTCATGGTGGGCACGCTGCTTGCACTGGTGCTCGCGCTGACTGTGGGGGTGTTTGGCATTCACGAGGTATTGAGCTTCACTTTGGTGCCCACCACGCTGGTGGTGGAGTCCATCGGCACGATCATCCTGGCAGTAACCGTCGCGCTGGTGTTGCGGTCGCGACGAGCACCCTAACGGCGCACTGACCGGCAACTTCACACGTTGCGGCGCTGTGTTGCCGTTCGAGTGCGATCCGGTAGGCGCGTTCTTGGGCCCGCGTGCGCTGCCGGGTGGGCATCATCAACCCGCGATTGCTCGGTGCTGGACCGCCGGATTCTGGGATCACCAGCTGCCCGGTGGATGTGGCCAGCGCGGGAAAGAACAGGGCCGCGCTCAAAGGATTTTCCCACCAACCTCACAGGCGATATCGATAATGAAGAAATTGGGGACTGGTAGCCCTCGCAAAGGTGCCAGACCGCTCGGTGGTGCCGCATAGACATATCTCGCGGATGTTCGAACTCTTACGTCAACAGCAAACACGAGCAAACATGCAATTGAGGTCGTTGATCACAGCAATCGTGAGGCGCTGCGGCGTCGCAAGGCGGCGTTGAACTCGGCGCTTTGCCGAAATAATTTCCCACATTCACTCAGAGTTCATCGCGGGAAATTGAATCACATCCGCCGATGACCCGCCGAGGGTGGCCAGTGGCGAGGCTGACTATTCGCACACGAATTTCTGGCCGACCCGAAGAAGCATCCGCTTTGCCGTGCTGGATTTCACGCGCGGGTAAATGCGCGCCGAAATCACTAGGGCGCGACGGTAAGCCAGTCGGCGAAGCCGGACGGGTCATGACGGCCGAGCGCACCGTGCTCGAACAAGCCCCACCCCTCACATTCGACACCGTCTGCGTCACGGCACACTGCGCGGCCGACATGGTCGATCACGCCGAAGCCTGCGCGCCCGATGACGGCGGGATCGGTCATGTCGTAGGTCAGGCGTTCGGTGAAGTTGTCGCCCTTCCACATACCGTGCAGCCAGTCCGAGTCACCGCCGTACCCGCCGCCGACGTGAATGGGCACCGGCAGTTTGGACTCGACATCGAAATGCACCGGCCTGCCGTCGAATGCGGTCGCGTCGATGGTCGCACCGGTGGGGATGCGGGTGCCGGAGCGGTAGTGGATCTTCACGCGCGGCCAGCCGAGTTGCTCGACGCGGCCGTCCTTCCAGATGCGAGTGCAGTCGTTGAGTGAGCGGAAGCCGTGCGGGTCCTCCTGGATGATGAGGACGATGCCGAAGTCGTCGAACGCCATCGGCACGTAGAGCCACCACATGCCCTCGAACGGCGGATCGTCGGGCCGGCCCGCAGGCTCGGGTTCGCCGATCGGTCGGATACCCCACGAGCGGTCGCGGCTGCCGATCCAGCGGGCGGGATCGACGGCGATCTCTTGGCCGTCGATGGACAGCGTGCCGCTCCAGGAACCCACCTGCGCGAACCGTTGTGCGTCGAGCGTGACGCGGTTGCCGCGCCGCATGATGTGCGGCTGCTCCTGCACGACGTCGAACAGGCCGTCCCACGTCAGATCCGCGGCGATGCCCTCGGTTTCGTCGAGCACGATGCGGAGCTTGTGCAGAGGCTCGGTCACCTCGACGCGGTAGTTGCCCACATGCTGGTTGAGGCGGTCCTGATCGATGGCGTCGCTCAAGTGCACCGCCGTCTGCTCGTCTCCCCGCCGCGCCAGAAGGAACGCGTCTTTCACACCGAGGTTGGGGTAGTAGCCGATGCCCGAGATGACGAAGATGTCGCCGGTGCGGTCGTGTGCGTTGAAGTACGAACGATCGTAGAAGTTCCGGTCGCTGAACCCCGGCCACGCGATCGGCTGCGGGACCTGGTGCACCGGGAATTCGTCCATGGGGCCGAGCATTACGCCTCTCCTGTCTGCTCTTCGCGCGAGCGCTCATCGCCCTCTTCGATAAGTCGCTTGAGCACCGCGCCGTGATAGAACAGCGACTCCACGTCGTCGGGTTTCTCGATCTCGCCAAACCGCACGCGCCGCGCGCTGGTCCGCATGAACACACACGCCCAGATCACACCGGAATACACATAGAACCAATGCAGCTCGCCCAGCTCGACTCCGGTCAACTCGGCGTAGGTCGCCTTCACATCCTCTTCCCGCATGAAGTCGGGCAGTCCCGGCATGCCGGCCAGTCCGGCGAGCTCCTGAAAGACCATGTGCGCGAAGATGATCCAGGCGACGTCCATCTCCCGCGGCCCGAGCACCGACATCTCCCAGTCCAGGACGGCAACCGGCCGGAAGTCGGAGTACAGCACATTGCCGACGCGGGAGTCGCCCCACACCAGCACCGGGTCCGTGGCCGCGACGTCGGCGGGCCAATTCGCCTCGAGCCAGTCCAGCGCCCGCTCGAGAAGCTCCGAGCGGCCGATGTCGGGGACTGCGAACTGGTACCACGACTGCAGCCAATTGAGATTACGCCGCAAGGCGTTCGGTTCCGAGCCGTCGTCGAGGAATCCGAATGTCTCCTCGGGCAACGGAATCGAATGAATCTTGGCGATCACCTCGACCGTGCTGTCCTGCAGTTCGCGCTGTCGCTCGGCGGGGGAGTCGGCGAACCAGTTGTTGCCGAACGTGTACGGCATCACGTCCGGCGGCACCTGGCCCTCGACGTAATCCATCAGGAAGAACGGCGTGCCGAGTACCGCGCCCGTCGGTTCCAGCCACCGCACGCGGGGAACAGGGACGTCGGTCTTCTCGCCGACCAGTCGGATGACGTCGAACTGGTGGTCCATCCGATACGACGAGAACACCGGCACGTCCTGCGCAGTCGGCGCCACCCGCACCACCCACTTCTCTTCCCGGCGCTGCCCGTCCTCATCCCAGCGGCCCGTCAGGATGATCGTCTCCGACGACATGCCGTTGGCATCGACACCACTTTCCACGGTGATCTCGGGTGCGACACCGCCGGACATCACGGTCGACAACCAGCGCGACATCACATCGGGCAGCGTGCTGACGTCCCGACTCGAATGTTGGAGTCGGCTGACATCTTCGACAGCCGGTTCAGTAGCCACAGAATTCATCCTTCGGCCGACAATTACGATACGGTGGGTAGCGTTATGAAAGCAGACCCGTCATCGGTTGACAAGACCCCGGGTGCCGGTCGGCCCCGGGATCCGCGTATCGACGCTGCCATACTGCGGGCCACCGCGGATCTGCTTGTGGAAATCGGGTATTCGAACCTGACGATGGCCGCGGTCGCCGAGCGCGCAGGAACCACCAAGACGGCGCTGTACCGGCGGTGGTCGAGCAAGGCCGAACTCGTGCACGAGGCTGCCTTCCCGGCGGCGCCGACCGCGATCGAGGCGCCGTCGGGCGACATCGCCGCCGACATCCACGCGATGATCGCCGCCGCCCGTGACGTGTTCACCAGCCCGGTCGTGCGCGCTGCGCTGCCGGGGCTGATCGCCGACATGGCCGTCGACGCCGACCTCAACGCCCGGGTCATGAGCCGCTTCACCGACGTGTTCGTCGCGGTCCGGACGCGGCTGGCCGACGCGGTCCGCCGAGGCGAGGTGCACGCCGACGTCGATCCCGATCGGCTCGTCGAGGTGATCGGCGGCGCCACGCTCTTGCGGGTGTTGCTGCAACCCGAAGAACCGCTCGGCGAGGAGTGGGTCGCGCAGACCACTGCCATCGTGGTGCACGGTGTGGTGGCATAGAGATCGTGCTGGAGGCATTCCCGATCGACTGGCGTACCGCGCTGCTGCTCGTGCCGCACCCCGACGACCCGGAGTACGGTTGCGCGGCCGCGGTCGCCAAATGGACGGCGCAGGGCAAGACCGTGCATTACGCGTTGGCTTGCCGAGGTGAGGTCGGTATCGCGGGCATGCCCCCCGAGGAGGCGGGACCGCTGAGGGAGATCGAACAACGCCGATCGGCCGCCATCGTCGGCGTCCACGAGCTGCAATTCTGGGATTTCCCGGACAGCCAGATCCGCGACACACCTGAGTTGCGTGCCAAGATCGCCGACACGATCACTGCCGTGGCTCCCGATGTCGTGCTCACCGTCTACAGCGGTCCGGAGTGGGCGCCGGGCGCCCCGAACCAGCGTGACCACATCGAATTCTCGAACGCCGTTGCGGCGGCGTATGACTCGCTCACCGACCCACCGCGGTGGCTCTTCGAGAACGGCCCTGATGTCACCCACGCGGAAGTGATCGACGACGACTGTTTCGACCGCGCCGTGGCGTCTCTCGCGGCGCACGACCTGTATCTGTCGGTTCTCGACCCGGACACACCGGTACTTGAGCAGGCGCGCAAGCAGGTCGACATGACCACGACACCCAGGCCGGAGTTCGACGGCCAGCGCACCGTCGAGTTCATTCTGCGTCGAACTGTGAAGTGACTGGGTGTTGGCTGGAATCCGTTTCGACTGAACGGCGCACGGGGTAACTCGACGGCATCTTGGTGCAAAGTGAGGAGGTCGCGATGTTGCACACCGTCGTGCTGGCGGCCCAGGACAACGTCGAGGCAGCTGGTTTCATCCTGCGCGGCATCAAGGGCATCTTCGTCGCGATCGGCAGCATCATCGCCGCCGTCATTTGCGGCGTGGTGGCCGCCATGAAGGGGCGAAACCCGCTCGGATGGGGAATCCTCGGATTGTTCTTCAGCATCCTGACACTGATCGTCATCATCGTCATTCCCAGCAAGAAATCCTGACGCCTGCCACCATCGTTGGGTGACGATCGTCGCCACGCGGACCGCGAAGATTCGCCGAAGGTGGCGGCACCAACCACCTTTGCGTTTTAGCCACCCTGGATTCTGACATCGGCTCGGTGCTATACGGCTCCGCCCCGCAGCCGAGGCCCTTCGCGAAATGAGCACGGCGTGGCGGTCGTTCGCCGCTGGTGGCGATCCCCGGTGGCCCGCCTACGAGCCGGTGGAGCAGCTCACCAGAGTCATCGACATCGACTCAACGACGGTTCGATTCCCAGAGCAGGCATCCCAACAGATCCGGGCGGCCCGCATGTTCGACCCGTTCACGCTGCGGCATTAGTTCTCGATCTGTCGCTTGTTGCGCTCACTCACCGCGCGCGGAACTGATCGCCTAGGCCCTCGAAGTCCCGATGCTGGGCGAATGCGATCTTCTCCTCGGCGGCCAACCCCGGGCCGACCACCGCGGCGGCGCCGGTCGTGTAGATCTCCTTGAGCCCCAACATGGTTGGCTCCGGAACTTCGGCGATCTGCGCGGCCAGGCCGAGAGCCCGGTCGAGCAGCCGCTCGTGTGGCACCACCTCGGTGACCAACCCGATCCGCTCGGCGCGGTCCGCGTCGACCACCTCGCCCGTCATCGACAGCCGTCGCGCCATCGCCTGTCCGACAACGTGGGGGAGTCGTGCGGTCATGCCGCCGCCCGGCAGGATACCGACGCGGGCGTGCGTGTCCGCGAACGCCGCCCGCTCGGAGGCCACCAGAAAGTCGCAGCCGAGCGCCATCTCCAGGCCGCCGGTGAACGTCGCGCCATTGATCGCGCCGATGATCGGCGTGCGCATCTTGGCGACGGCTGCGATGCAGCTTTGCGACCGGAATTCCTCGAAGTACTTGAGCCCG
>CAVYPB010000025.1:0-49478 GCA_963770305.1 uncultured Actinomycetota bacterium | reverse complement strand
GTGCCGCCCGCTAGCAATCCGAATCCGTTGTGGGCGGCCGTTCGGCAACAGGCCGAAAACACGACGGAGGCCTTAAGGGGAGCAACCAAGACCGACAAATAACTCTAGGGGCCAGGACCGAAGGACAGACATGAGATTCTCACCCATCCCCACGCACCTATTCGAACATGAAAGCAGGACCCACCCATGAACGCGCCGACTATTCCGGTGACCGAGAACGTTGCCGATCTCGATTCCGGGGCCACCGAGAATGAGCTCCCAAATGGTGATGATCTTGCGATTTCCCGGGCCACTGATTTCTACAGTCTGGATGAACTGCTGACCGACCAGGAACGCGAGATGCGTGATCGGGTCCGGTTGTGGTGCGACACGGAGGTGGCACCGGCCGCTGCCGGTTATTGGGAGCGGGCAGAGTTCCCGGTCGAACTGGCCAAGGGCTATGGGCGGCTCGGCATTGCCGGCGCCTCGATCGTCGGGAACGGTTGCCCCGGGGTGTCGTTTCTCGCCGAAGGTGTCATCGCCGCCGAGCTGGCCCGCGGCGATGGCAGCATCGCCACCCTCAACGCCGTACATTCCGGGCTCGCTATGACGACCATCGCGATGCTCGGCTCCGAAGAGCAGCAGACCCAATATCTGCCACGGATGGCGACCTGTGAAATTCTCGGCGCCTTTGCGCTGACCGAACCCAAGCACGGCTCCGACGTGGTTGCGTTGGAAACCCGGGCGCGGCGGCAGGGTGACGAGTGGGTGCTGGACGGGCAGAAGCGGTGGATCGGCAACGGCACCATCGCCGACGTAGTGGTCGTCTGGGCCCGGGACGACGACGGCCAGGTCGGTGCTTTCGTCGTGGAACACCCGGACGGCGCGAAGCACCCGGTCCCCGGGTATCACGCCAGGAAGATCGTCGGTAAAGCAGCGAACCGCGGCGTGTGGCAGGCCCAGATCCGCCTGGACGGGGTGCGGGTGCCCGCCGGTGCTCGCCTGGCGAAAGCCCGGACCTGGGACGACACCAACTATGTGCTGGCCAAGTCCCGGCAGACCGTCGCCTGGGAGGCTCTGGGCCACGCGGTCGCCGCCTATGAGGCAGCACTCACTTATTCGCTGCGACGCGAGCAGTTCGGCCGCCCATTGGCCCGGTTCCAGCTGATCCAGGACAAGCTCGCGCACATGCTCAGCGACATCACCGGCATGCAATTGATGTGCACCCGGATGTCGCAGTTGCAGGCCCGAGGCCGGGTGTCGATCGAACACGCCGCGCTGGCCAAGCTGAACACCGGTGACGGAGCACGCCGGGTCTGCGCGATGGCTCGGGATATCCTGGGCGGCAACGGGATCCTGCTCGATCACCACGTCGCCCGGCACCACGCCGACATCGAAGCCGTATACACCTACGAGGGCACCGACTCCATTCAATCGCTGATCGTCGGACGCGCGATCACCGGGCTCAACGCGTTCCGATGAGCACCACAAAGCGGAAGGTCACCTTGGCTGAACCCGAATGTGGAGAATATTGCCCGCCCGAGCAGGCGGAGAAAACCCTGCTTGCCCACAACACCTTCGCACGTGACTTCCATCGATGGAGGGGTAACAAGGCTGAAAGAATTTGCGCGCACAGGTAACTCAAGCTAACCGTGCACATCGCCGCGAGAGTTCGCTGCAGGAGATCCGTGCCAGATGTCGTCATTGCGCCATTGCCGATGCGGCTGACCGCCCACACCTAGTGTCCTGAGTCATTAATTCGTCGGCAGTAGTTGCCGATGGATTCGAGGATTTGGTCGGCGGTCTTGGTCCAGACATATGGGCGTGGGTTGTCGTTCCAGGTGTTGATCCAGGCGCGGATGTCGGCGTTGAGTTGGCGTACCGAGGTGTGGGTGGCGCGGCGCAGTTTCTTGGTGGTCAGCTCGGCGAACCAGCGTTCAACGAGGTTGAGCCACGACGAGCTGGTCGGGGTGAAGTGCACAACGAACCGGGGATGGTTGATCAGCCAACGCTTTATCGCCGGGGTCTTGTGAGTGGAGGCGTTGTCCAAGACGAGGTGCACGTCGAGATCGGCGGGAACCTCGGTGTCGATCTTGCGCAGGAACGCCAGGAACTCGGTGGCTCGATGACGAGTGTGCAGGGCCCCGATGACCTTTCCGGTGGTGAGGTCCAGGGCGGCATACAGGCTGGAGGTGCCATGGCGGACGTAGTCGTGGCTGGCCCGCGCCGGAGTGCCGGGCAGCATGGGAAACACCGGTGCGGTGCGGTTGAGCGCCTGGATTTGGGTTTTCTCGTCCACACACAGCACCAACGCCCGCTCAGGGGGATCGAGGTAGAGCCCGACGACGTCGCGGACCTTGGCGACGAACAACGGATCTTTGGATAACTTCCACGAATCCTGTTTGTGCGGAGCCAGTCCGAATGCCCGCCACACCCGCGACACCATCGACTGACTCAACCCCAGATGCTGCGCCATCGACCGCGTCGACCAGTGGGTGGCATCCGGGGGCGTGGTCTCCAATGTGGCGGCGATCAACGCCTCGATCCGGTCATCGCCGACCACCCGCGGCCGGCCCGGCCGCGGCTCATCGACCAACCCGTCCAGGCGGAGCTCGGCGAACCTGTTGCGCCACCGCCGCACCGTGCCGATGGACAGGCCCAGTCGTTCGGAAAGCTCGGTATTGGATCCACCATCGGCTGCTGCCAACACAATTCGTGACCGCATCGCCAACCCCGCCGCACTCCTACGTCGCCGCGCCCACCCCTCCAACTCGGCACGTTCATCAGCGGTCAACACGATCTCGAGCGCATGCGGAGTAGGCACGACCCAGTCTAACAACTAGACTGAAATTAACGACTCAGGACACTAGGTCAACTGGTGCCTATCCGCTGGGAAGGTCGACACTCATCGGCCATCGCGTCTGACCACGCCGAAATCCCCATCGCGTTAGGCTGAATCATGTCCGCAGACGATCCGGTGACCGTGCTCAGCGAAGACGAGAGTTGGAGCTTGCTATCAAGCGTGTCGTTAGGCCGACTAGTCACGATCCTGGGCGGGCAGCCCGAAATCTTCCCGGTCAACTTCGTCGCCCAACGCTGGACGGTGCTGTTCCGAACTGCCCAGGGCACCAAGCTGTTCAGCGCTGTGATGAGCGGCCGGGTAGCTTTCGAGGCCGACGACCACACTGTCGCCGAGGGGTGGAGCGTGATCGTCAAGGGCACGGCGCATGTGCTGTCGGCCAACGCCGACATCCTAGACGCCCAGGAAGCGCCGTTGCTGCCGTGGACCGCGACGTTGAAGCCTCTCTACGTACGGGTGATCGCCTTGGAGATCACCGGCCGGCGGTTCAAGTTCGGTCCCGAGCCGGACCGCGAATCCACCTTCGCTTGATGACTGCTGCGCGACGTGGCAGCGGAATCGTCGCACGGCTTCAGGGGCTAAGTGCTTTCGATCTAGGGACTTCCGGCCTCCCACGTTTTCCGCCTGCGCGGACAGTTACATCGACCACCTTCCAGGCCGCACCCAGACCGCGACGCGCGGCTTCGCGATGGTGCAGTGGCTCGAGCGCTACGGCGTCAAATTCGAGAAGGACGAACACGGCGAGTACGCCGTGCGCCGCGTGCATCGGTCCGGTTCCTACGTGCTGCCGATGCCCGAGGGTAAGGACGTCAAGAAGGCGCTGTACCGGGTGCTGCGGCAGCGGTCGATGCGGGAGAAGATCACGATAGAGAACCGGCTGATGCCGGTGCGAGTGCTGACCGATGACCTGGGCGAGCGCAGCGACGGGAAGGCAACTCGCCGGGCTGTCGGCGCCGCCGCACTCAATTCCCGCACGGGTGAATTCGTCGCGGTCGCGGCCAAGGCGGTGATCCTTGCCACCGGGGCGTGCGGGCGGTTGGGCCTACCCGCGTCGGGTTATCTCTACGGCACCTACGAAAACCCCACCAATGCCGGCGACGGCTATTCGATGGCCTATCACGCCGGTGCCGAACTGTCGGGTATCGAGTGTTTCCAGGTCAACCCGTTGATCAAGGACTACAACGGACCGGCGTGTGCGTATGTGGCCAATCCGTTCGGCGGTTACCAGGTCAATGCGCTGGGGGAGCGGTTCGTGGACTCCGACTACTGGTCGGGCCAGATGAAGGCCGAGGTGAAACGCGAGATCGAATCGGCCCGCGGGCCGATCTACTTGAAGGTCTCGCACCTGCCCGACGAGACCCTTACCGCGTTGGAAAACATCCTGCACACCACCGAGCGGCCCACCCGGGGCACGTTCCACGCCAACCGCGGCCACGATTACCGCACTCATGATGTCGAGATGCACATCTCCGAGATCGGCTTGTGTGGTGGACATTCCGCATCTGGGGTATGGGTGGACGAGCACGCTCGCACCACGGTTCCTGGACTGTATGCGGCGGGTGATCTGGCGTGCGTACCGCACAACTACATGATCGGCGCGTTCGTCTACGGCGATCTGGCGGGCGAACACGCGGCGTCGACGATCGCGGACGTAGCCGCGCCGCGGGCCCTTCCGGACGACCAACTCAAAGATGCGCACGAGCTCGTCTACGGCCCGCTGCGCAGGCCCGACGGCCCGCCGCAGCCGCAGGTGGAATACAAGCTGCGCCGGTTCGTCAACGACTACGTGGCTCCGCCCAAGACGGCGACCAAGGTGTCGATCGCCGTCTAGAGCTTCGAGCGGATGCACGACGAGATCGCCGAGATGGGCGCGACGACGCCTCATGAGCTGATGCGGGCGGTCGAGGTGTCGTTCATCCGCGACTGCGCCGAAATGGCCGCGCGCTCATCGCTCACCCGCACCGAGTCACGCTGGGGGCTGTATCACGACCGTGCCGACATACCCGACCGTGACGACGAACAGTGGCGGTACCACCTGAACCTGCGCAAGACGGCCGACGGCTCGATGGAGTTCGTGAAACGGCCCGTCGCAACATATTTCGTTCCGGTGCCCGACTTGGAACACCTGCCATCGGAACTGCCGGTGGTGCACGTCGAGCAGCCACCGCTGGCGAGCGGCCGGGCTCCGGCGACCGCGGCATCGCGCGTGTGTGGAGCGAGCGCCGTCCAGCCGCCGTCGCCGCGCATAGTCGAAGTGCTGGCGCTGGAATCACCCACGGTCGCCGAACTGGCAGACTTCCTGAGCGACCCGGACACCGGAGTGCGACGTACCGCGGTGTCCACCCTCGTCGAGCATCTGCCCGACGGTTATGCCGGCGCGCTGCTGGGCGCGTTGGGTGACAACGACTCCGAGGTGCGCCGGGTTGCCGCAGACGGTGTACGCGAACTCGTCGAAATCGTATCAGCGCCGGAAGATGTTGCCGAACAGCTGAATTCGTTCGATCCGATGGTGCGAGCGGTGGCGCTGTATCTGCTCAGCGCACGCCGGGTGGGTGACCAAGGGCAGTACCGGCACGCGTTGGCGGACGTCGACCACCGGGTGCGCATCGAAGCGGTTCGGGCACTGGTGTCTGTCGACGACGCCGACGGCGTGGCCGCCGCCGCCGGCGACGACAACCGCGAGGTCAGAATCGTGGCGGCCAACGGGCTTTCGACGCTGCGCACGGGTGCCGATGCGGTGCGCCGGCTGGTCGGCGACAGCGACCCTTTGGTGCGTGCGGCGGCGCTGACCGCTCTCGGCGCCGTCGGATTCGGCGATGACGATTTGGCGGAAGTGCAGCGAGCGCTGACGGAGTCGGCATGGCAGGTACGAGAGGGCGCGGCCAGGGCGCTGGCTGGAGCGGCGCCGACGGTCGCGGTGCCGACACTGTCGCGCGCGCTTACCGATCAGCACCTCGACGTGCGTAAGGCCGCGGTGCTGACCCTCACGCGATGGGCGGCATCGGAGCAAGCGGCGCGCGATGCGCTCAGACTGGCGCTTGAAGACGGCGACGCCGACGTACGTTCGTACGCCCGCCACGCACTGGCGGCTCGGTTCAGCTGACTGACGATGGCCGCATCGTCGAGCCAGACGTTCTAGCGAGGGCGTCACTGCAGCGCCTAAGTGTGCCGGACCGGGCGGCGAGAGAATTCGAGTAGCGGGATACTCACCTCGTTACCTGGTGGTGAGTGCACGCTGGTGAGGTGGCCGATGAACTCACCTCACATGAGCGCGCACTTCGCAAGCTTCCGCTGCCGTACTCGCTGGCGCTGCGGTTACGCGACGCGGGCGTCGCGCCCGAAGTGATCAGCGAATACGTCGGTGTCGACGAGGCCGCGCTAGACGGGGTCTACCGCATCGCCGAGGCCAAGCTCAGCGCGGCGGAGGACCGAAGCCTGCGTCCGTCGGACTTGATCCAGGCCACGCCCCGCTGATCGAGCGAGCGTGCCTGTATATCGGGGAGCAGACCCGTCCGCTCGACCACATCACCGCCTGCACCGCGCAAATCCACGGTCTGTCCGCCAGGGCGGATGCCGTCGGCGAAATCGACGATCGTTGCCCGATAGCCATTCGTGTTCAGCCAGAAGGCCGGTGCGGGCCTCGCGATTCCGGCACCGCTGATCAGGACGGTCGGCCGTGGCATGGCGCCAGGGTATCCGCCGCTAGATGTCGAGTGCCTGATAGGTCCTACGCACGAACTTCGGTTGCGTCGATTGAAGTTTCAACAAGGAGGTGTTGCCCGCTACGGCGGCCGCCGCGTCGGCGCCGAAGTTCGGTAGGTTCTGGATGAGATAGATGAGGATGAGGTTTTCGTCCGGATCAGCCTGCCACCACGTGCCGTAGGCGCCGGGCCAGCTGAACGTCCCAACTCCTCCGGGCCCGAACAGCTGGCGGGATTTGGCCGGGTCGGTCACCACCGAGAGGTTCAGGCCGAAACCGCGGCCGATCCAGAACGGCATACCGAGAAATGGATGACGTTTCTGCTCGTCCGTCAGCCGGTCGCTGCGCATCAACCTCACCGACTCTTCGGATAGCACCCGGACGCCGTCGACTTCACCGCCGGCCAGCAGCATCCGCGCGAACCTCAGATAGTCGTCGGCCGTGGAGAAGAGATTCGCCCCTCCCATGCAGAACGGCGGCGGTGAGATGGGAGGTGGCCCCATCGCGTCATGGTTGAGCTTGTCGTCGTCCTGGAGCTTGTACATGGTGGCCGTGCGACCGCGGTTGCGAGACGCCACGAAGAATCCGGTGTCGGCCATCTTCAGCGGTTCCAGGACCCGCTCGGTGAGTATTTCCTGGAGCGACTTGCCCTCGATGCGTTCAAGCAGGATCCCCAACACGTCGGTGGCGTTGCTGTACGTCAGCCTCTCACCGGGTTGATGCTGAAGGGGTAACGCTGCGACCTCTGCCAGCCAACTGTCCGGATTCTGCCGCGCCGAGATGCGCGAGTACGCCTTCGCCAACGGCCCTGTCACAGAGAAGAAGTACGCCAGCCCGCTGCGGTGCGTCATCAGGTCGTCGACGGTGATCGGCCGTCGCGCAGGATGCGTCTTGTCCAGCGGGCCGCCAGGTGTATCAAGCACCTGCATGTTCGACAGCTCGGGCAACCACTTCGCGATCGGGTCGGCCAGCGCCACCTTGCCCTCATCGAGCAGGGACATCGCGGCGACGACGGTCACGGGCTTGGTCATCGATGCGATACGAAAAATCGTGTCTCGCTGCATCGGGAGGTTGGCGTCGACGTCGCGGTGGCCGAGCTCGTTGACCTGCAGCACCTCGCCGGAGCGCCAGATGAGCGTGACCGCGCCTGCCAGCAGGCCTCCACCGATCGCTTCGTGGATGGAGGCCTGGTTGGTGTCGAGCTTCATCGGCGCCAGCGTACCCAGCGGCGGAGCCGGGTCGGATGGTGGCGCTCATTCGAGTACCCGCTACTCGATCGGACTCGGTTGAACCCGATGACCCTGGATCCAGGTCTCTATCGAGGAGTACGGACATGGACGACACATCGGCTGTGAGCTCGCGGGCCGAGGAATTGTCTCCAGGTGATGGGCATCGGCCGTCGCCACCGAGTGATGGCGCATCGGCGTCGGCCGATCCGATGTCGGTCAAGGTGGCCAGGCTGCTCTCTCACGGCTTCCCCCACTGAGACCGCATGGGGTGGTGTCGCGGAAGAGCGTCCGTATTGCGGGTGCTAAGCTCGCGCGGAAGTTCGACGTCCTTTAACGATCCGTCCAGAGAGGCGGAGAAGGAGGTCAGAGTCGCATCGTGGGCTCTCCTGACACCGACCGGGAATTGTTGTCCGCCGCGGACGTCGGCCGGACCATCTCCCGCATCGCCCATCAGATCATCGAGAAGACCGCCCTCGACGGTCCCGACGCGCCCCGCGTCATCCTGCTCGGCATCCCCACTCGCGGCGTCACCATGGCCGCCCGGCTGGCAGACAAAATAAAGGAGTTCTCCGACGTCACGGTGCCACGCGGCGCCCTGGACATCACGCTCTACCGCGACGACCTCGACATCAAGCCGCCCCGGCCGCTGGAGGACACCTCGATTCCTGAGGGCGGTATCGACAACGCGCTCGTCGTCCTCGTCGACGATGTCCTCTATACCGGTCGCTCCGTGCGCTCAGCCCTGGACGCCCTGCGCGACATCGGGCGGCCCCGCGCCGTGCAGCTGGCGGTCCTCGTCGACCGCGGGCACCGCGAGCTGCCGCTGCGGGCCGACTACGTCGGCAAGAACGTGCCCACCTCGCGCAGCGAGAACGTCAAGGTGCGCCTCGCCGAGGACGACGGCTACGACGGGGTGTCCATCGCACCCCAGGGAGGGCCCGCACGATGAAGCATCTGCTATCGGCCGCCGACCTGTCCCGCGACGAAGCGCTCGCCATCCTCGACGACGCGGACCGGTTCAGCCAGGCGCTGCTGGGCCGCGAGGTCAAGAAGCTGCCGACCCTCCGTGGCCGCACCATCATCACGATGTTCTACGAGAACTCCACCCGCACCCGGGTGTCGTTCGAGGTCGCGGGAAAGTGGATGAGCGCCGACGTCATCAACGTCAGCGCCTCCGGATCGTCTGTGTCCAAAGGTGAATCGCTGCGCGACACCGCGCTCACCCTGCGCGCCGCCGGTGCCGATGCGCTGATCATCCGGCACCCGGCGTCGGGGGCCGCCCAGCAGCTCGCCGAATGGACGGCCACCGAAACCGGCGGCCCGACCGTGATCAACGCCGGCGACGGCACCCACGAACACCCCACCCAGGCGCTGCTCGACGCGCTCACCATCCGGCAGCGGTTGGGCAGCGTCGAGGGCAAGCGGGTGGTGATCGTCGGCGACGTCCTGCACAGCCGGGTGGCGCGGTCGAACGTGCTGCTGCTGGACACGCTCGGCGCCGAGGTGGTTCTCGTCGCACCGCCCACGCTGCTTCCGGTCGGCGTCGCCGACTGGCCGGTCAGCGTGTCGCACGACCTCGACGCCGAGCTGCCGATCGCCGACGCGGTGCTGATGCTGCGAGTACAGGCCGAGCGGATGAACGGCGGCTTCTTCCCGTCGGCCAGGGAGTACTCGGTGCTCTACGGACTCTCGGAGAAGCGTCAGGCCATGCTTCCCGGCAACGCGGTGGTGCTGCACCCCGGACCGATGGTGCGCGGCATGGAGATCGCGTTCTCGGTCGCAGACTCCACGCAATCGGCTGTGCTGCAACAGGTTTCCAACGGTGTGCATATTCGGATGGCGGTGCTGTTCCACCTGCTGGTGGGCGCGGAGCAGGAGGCGATCAGCGCATGAGCACCCGAAGGCGAGCGCGAGTGAGGATCGCAGCGAAGCGAGGACCGGAGCGAGTGGGAGCCGAGGCATGAGCACCCGAAGGCGAGCGCGAGTGAGGATCGCAGCGAAGCGAGGACCGGAGCGAGTGGGAGCCGAGGCATGAGCACCCGAAGGCGAGCGCGAGTGAGGATCGCAGCGAAGCGAGGACCGGAGCGAGTGGGAGCCGAGGCATGAGCACCGTGATTCGAGGGGTGCGTCTGTACGGCGAGGGCGACCGGGTCGACGTGCTGGTTGCCGACGGCCAGATCGCCGATATCGGCTCGGGCCTGTCCATCCCCGAAGACGCCGACGCCGTCGACGCCACCGGCCAGATCCTGCTCCCCGGCTTCGTCGACCTGCACACCCATCTGCGTGAGCCGGGCCGCGAGTACGCCGAGGACATCGAAACCGGCTCGGCGGCAGCGGCTTTGGGCGGCTACACCGCGGTGTTCGCGATGGCCAACACCAATCCGGTGGCCGACAGCCCCGTGGTCACCGACCATGTCTGGCATCGCGGTCAACAGGTCGGCCTGGTCGACGTGCACCCGGTGGGAGCGGTCACCATGGGCCTGGCCGGATCTCAGCTCACCGAGATGGGCATGATGAACGCCGGTGCCGGTCAGGTGCGGATGTTCTCCGACGACGGCATCTGCGTCCACGACCCGCTGATCATGCGCCGGGCCCTCGAGTACGCCACGGGCCTGGGTGTCCTGATCGCGCAGCACGCCGAAGAGCCGCGGCTCACCGTCGGCGCCGTCGCCCACGAGGGACCCAACGCCGCGCGGCTCGGACTGGCAGGCTGGCCACGTGCCGCCGAGGAATCCATCGTCGCCCGCGATGCGCTGCTGGCCCGCGACGCCGGTGCTCGGGTGCACATCTGCCATGCGTCCACCGCCGGGACCATCGAAATCATCAGATGGGCCAAGGAACAAGGCATTTCGATCACCGCCGAGGTCACGCCGCATCACCTGCTACTTGACGACAGCCGACTCGCCACCTACGACGGCCGCAATCGCGTCAACCCGCCGCTGCGTGAGGCCTCCGACGCCGAGGCCCTGCGCCAGGCGTTGGCCGATGGGGTGGTCGACTGTGTGGCCACCGACCACGCACCCCACGCCGAGCACGAGAAGTTCTGCGAGTTCTCCGCCGCCCGGCCCGGCATGCTCGGCCTGCAGACCGCGCTGTCCGTCGTCGTCGAGACGATGGTGCGACCGGGCTTGCTGACATGGCGTGACGTCGCCCGGGTGATGAGCGAAAACCCGGCCCGCATCGTCGGATTGCCGGACCAGGGCCGTCCTTTGGAGATCGGCGAGCCGGCCAACCTGACCGTCGTCGATCCCGACGCCACCTGGACCGTCGATGGCGCGGCACTGGCCAGCCGCTCGGACAACACGCCCTACGAGTCCATGGAGTTGCCCGCGGCCGTCACCCTCACGCTGCTGCGGGGCAAGGTCACCGCGCGCGACGGGAAGAGCCCGGCGTGAACACCGGAACGCTCGTCACGTCGCTGATCATGGCCGCAGTGGTTGTGGCGCTGATCGCGTTCCTGATCCGGCAGATGATGCGCGGCTGGCTGCGCCGCGCGCAGCGGCAGGCGCAATTGATTGGCACGCTGCCACCGCTGCCGGATACCGTCGGCCCGGCGCTGATCGCCGCGACCAAGGGCCTGTACGTCGGCAGCACGCTCGCGCCCAGCTGGCTGGACCGCATTGCCGTCGGCGATCTCGGCTACCGCGCCAAGGCCGTGCTGACCCGCTATCCCGAAGGAATCATGTTGCAGCGCACCGGTGCCGGCCCGATCTGGATACCCGACGACGCGATCGCTGCGATCCGCACCGAGCGAGGAATCGCGGGCAAGGCGATGACGCACGAAGGGATCCTGGCGATCCGGTGGCGGTTGCCGTCGGGGGCCGAGATCGACACCGGGTTTCGTGCCGACAACCGCGCGGAGTACGCACAGTGGCTCGAGGCGGCATGAGCAAGGCGGTCCTGGTCCTCGAAGACGGGCGCATCTTCACCGGCACCCCATTCGGGGCCGTCGGGCAGACGCTCGGCGAGGCCGTGTTCTCCACCGGCATGTCGGGCTACCAAGAGACGCTCACCGACCCGAGCTACCACGGGCAGATCGTGGTGGCCACGGCGCCGCAGATCGGCAACACCGGCTGGAACCACGAAGACGCCGAAAGTCGTGGCGACAAGATCTGGGTGGCCGGTTATGCGGTACGCGACCCGTCGCCGCGGGCGTCCAGCTGGCGGGCCAGCGGCACGCTCGACGACGAATTGATCCGCCAGCACATCGTCGGCATCGCGGGCATCGACACCCGGGCCGTGGTGCGCCACCTGCGCAGCCTCGGGTCGATGAAGGCCGGAGTGTTCTCCGGTGATGCCCTGGCCGACGCCGTCGAGCTGCTCACCCGGGTCCGCCGCCAGCCGTCGATGCTTGGCGCAGACCTTGCGGGGGAAGTTAGTACCGACGCCGCATACGTCGTGGAACCCGACGGACCGCAACGCTTCACCGTCGCCGCGATCGACCTTGGCATCAAGACCAACACCCCACGCAACTTCACAAGGCGAGGCATCCGCAGCCACGTGTTGCCATCGACAGTGACGTTCGGGCAAATCGCCGAACTCAAGCCCGACGGGGTGTTTCTGTCCAACGGGCCGGGCGACCCGGCCACCGCGGACCACATCGTCGGGGTCACCCGCGAGGTGCTCGGCGCCGGAATCCCGCTGTTCGGCATCTGCTTCGGCAACCAGATCCTCGGCAGGGCGCTCGGCCGCTCGACCTACAAGATGGTGTTCGGACACCGCGGCATCAATGTGCCGGTCATCGACCACGCCACCGGCCGGGTTGCGGTGACAGCGCAGAACCACGGCTTCGCACTCGAAGGTGAAGCAGGCGAGCGATTCGACACCCCGTTCGGCACGGCAGAGGTCAGCCACACCTGCGCCAACGACGGTGTCGTCGAAGGTATCAAACTCGTTGACGGGCGTGCCTTTTCGGTGCAGTACCACCCGGAGGCGGCGGCGGGTCCGCACGACGCTGAGTACCTGTTCGACCAGTTCGTCGACCTGATGGCCGGGGTGGCCCCCCAGCCTGCAAGGGGAGGGCGCTAGTGCCGAGGCGGACTGACCTCAACCACGTGCTGGTGATCGGCTCCGGGCCGATCGTCATCGGGCAGGCCTGCGAGTTCGACTATTCGGGCACCCAGGCCTGCCGCGTGCTGCGCGCCGAGGGGCTACAGGTGAGCCTGGTCAACTCCAACCCGGCGACCATCATGACCGACCCCGAGTTCGCCGACCACACCTACGTCGAGCCGATCACCCCCGCATTCGTCGAGCGCGTCATCGCCCAACAAGCCGAGCGCGGCAACAAGATCGACGCGCTGCTTGCGACGTTGGGCGGCCAGACTGCGCTGAACACCGCCGTCGCGCTCTATGAGAACGGGGCGCTGGACCGCTACGGGGTCGAGCTGATCGGCGCCGACTTCGAGGCCATTCAGCGCGGCGAGGACCGGCAGCGGTTCAAGGATATCGTCGCGAAGGTCGGCGGCGAATCCGCACGCTCTCGAGTGTGTTTCACCATGGACGAGGTCCGTGAGACGGTCGAGGAGCTCGGGCTGCCCGTCGTCGTTCGCCCATCGTTCACCATGGGCGGCCTCGGGTCGGGCATGGCGTATTCCGCTGAGGACGTCGAACGGATGGCGGGCGACGGGTTGGCGGCCTCGCCCAGCGCCAACGTGCTGATCGAGGAGTCCATCTTCGGCTGGAAGGAATTCGAGCTCGAGCTGATGCGCGACGGCCACGACAACGTGGTCGTGGTGTGTTCGATCGAGAACGTCGACCCGATGGGTGTGCACACCGGTGACTCGGTGACTGTCGCCCCCGCCATGACGCTGACCGACCGCGAGTACCAGAAGATGCGCGACCTCGGCATCGCGATCCTGCGCGAGGTCGGCGTCGACACCGGCGGCTGCAACATCCAGTTCGCGGTCAACCCACAAGACGGCCGCCTCATCGTCATCGAGATGAACCCGCGGGTGTCGCGGTCCAGCGCGTTGGCGTCGAAGGCTACCGGCTTCCCGATCGCCAAGATCGCCGCCAAATTGGCGATCGGTTACACGCTCGACGAGATCCTCAACGACATCACAAAGGAAACGCCCGCCTGCTTCGAACCGACGCTGGACTACGTCGTCGTCAAGGCGCCCCGGTTTGCGTTCGAGAAGTTCCCCGGCGCGGACCCCACGCTGACCACCACAATGAAATCCGTCGGTGAGGCGATGTCGTTGGGCCGCAACTTCATCGAGGCGCTCGGCAAGGTGATGCGCTCCCTGGAGACGGGCCGCGCGGGGTTCTGGACCGCCCCAGACCCCGACCTCTCTGTCGGCGAACTGCTGGAGGGCCTCAAGACACCCACCGACGGACGGCTCTACGACATCGAATTGGCGCTGCGCCTCGGCGCCACAGTCGAGGCGGTCGCCGAGGCCTCGGGAGTCGATCCGTGGTTCGTCGAGCAGATCGCCGGACTCGTTACGCTGCGAACCGAACTCGTGGACGCCCCAGTCCTCGACGAGGAAATGTTGCGGCGCAGCAAGCACCATGGGCTGTCGGATCGCCAGGTCGCCGCACTGCGGCCGGAATTGGCCGGGGAGGTCGGCGTCCGGGCACTGCGTCAGCGGCTCGGCATCCATCCCGTCTTCAAGACCGTCGACACCTGCGCGGCCGAGTTCGAGGCCAAGACGCCCTACCACTACAGCAGCTACGAACTCGACCCGGCCGCCGAGACCGAGGTCGCCCCGCAGGCCGAGAAGCCAAAAGTGCTCATCCTCGGGTCCGGTCCCAACCGGATCGGGCAGGGCATCGAGTTCGACTACAGCTGTGTGCACGCCGCGACCACTTTGAGCGAGGCCGGCTTCGAGACCGTCATGGTCAACTGCAACCCGGAGACGGTGTCCACCGACTACGACACCGCCGACCGGCTGTACTTCGAACCGCTGACGTTCGAGGACGTTCTCGAGGTCTATCACGCCGAATCCGCTTCGGGCGCGGGCGGTCCCGGTGTGGTCGGGGTCATCGTGCAGCTCGGTGGGCAGACGCCGCTGGGCCTGGCGGAGCGGCTGGAGAAAGCCGGCGTGCCGATCGTCGGGACCAGCCCCAAAGCTATTGATCTCGCCGAGGACCGCGGCGCGTTCGGCGAAGTGCTGCGGGCCGCGGGGCTGCCGGCGCCGAAATTCGGCATGGCCACGAGCTTCGAGCAGGCGCGCAGGATCGCCGCCGAGATCGGTTACCCCGTGCTGGTGCGGCCGTCCTACGTGCTGGGTGGGCGCGGCATGGAGATCGTCTACGACGACGAGACGCTGGAGGGCTACATCACCCGCGCCACCCAGCTGTCGCCCGAACATCCGGTGCTCGTCGACCGGTTCCTCGAGGACGCCATCGAAATCGACGTCGACGCGCTGTGCGATGGCACGGAGGTCTACATCGGCGGCATCATGGAACACATCGAGGAGGCCGGCATCCACTCCGGCGACTCGGCGTGTGCACTGCCACCGGTGACGTTGGGCCGCAGCGACATCGAGTCGGTACGGCGCGCCACCGAGGCGATCGCGCACGGTATTGGCGTGGTCGGCCTGCTCAACGTGCAATATGCGCTCAAGGACGATGTGCTCTACGTGCTGGAGGCCAATCCACGCGCCAGCCGCACCGTGCCATTCGTGTCAAAGGCCACAGCTGTGCCGCTGGCCAAGGCCTGCGCGCGGATCATGTTGGGCGCCACAATCGCCCAGCTGCGCGAGGAAGGCGTCCTGTCCAAGACCGGAGACGGCGCCACCACCTCGCGCAACGCGCCGGTCGCGGTGAAGGAAGCTGTGCTGCCCTTCAACCGGTTCCGCAAGGCCGATGGCGCACAGGTCGACTCGCTACTGGGCCCGGAGATGAAGTCGACCGGTGAAGTCATGGGCATCGACCATGACTTCGGCAGCGCGTTCGCGAAGAGCCAGACCGCCGCCTATGGTTCCCTGCCCACCGAGGGCACGGTATTCGTCTCGGTGGCCAACCGCGACAAGCGATCGCTGGTATTCCCAGTGAAACGGCTGGCCGACTTGGGATTTCGGGTGCTGGCGACCGCGGGCACCGCGGAGATGTTGCGGCGCAACGGCATCCCCTGCGATGAGGTGCGCAAGCACTTCGAGCAACCCGGTGACGGCAGGCCGAAATTGTCAGCGGTCGATGCCATCCGCGCCGGCGAGATCGACATGGTGATCAACACCCCGTACGGCAACTCCGGTCCACGCATCGACGGGTACGAAATCCGCTCGGCCGCAGTGGCAATGAACATCCCGTGCGTGACGACCGTTCAGGGCGCGTCCGCCGCCGTTCAGGGCATCGAGGCCGGCATCCGCGGCGACATCGATGTGATGTCGCTGCAGGAACTGCACAGCGTGCTGGGGTCGTAGCGGTGGGCGGTTTCGGGAGCCGGCTGGCCGACGCCGTATCCCGGCGAGGGCCACTCTGTCCCGGCATCGACCCGCACAAGGAGCTTCTGCGCGCGTGGGGCCTGTCGGTGGACAGCGACGGGCTCGCCAAGTTCTGCGACGTATGTGTCGCCGCATTCGCCGATTTCGCCGTGGTCAAGCCGCAGGTCGCGTTCTTCGAGGCGTTCGGCGCTGAGGGATTCGCGGTGCTGGAGCGCACAATCGGCGCGTTGCGGGCCTCGGGGGTGCTGGTGTTGGCCGACGCCAAACGCGGCGACATCGGTTCGACAATGGAGGCGTACGCCGACGCGTGGGCGGGCGATTCACCGCTGGCGGCGGACGCGGTGACCGCCTCGCCATATCTCGGATTCGGTTCCCTTCAGCCGCTTCTCGACGCCGCCGCGAAGAATGGTCGAGGCGTGTTCGTGCTGGCCGCCACGTCGAACCCGGAGGGCGCCGGCGTGCAGAGGGCCGACGCCGGAGGGCGGACCGTCGCGCAGTCGATCGTCGACGCCGCCGCCGCGGCCAATCGCGAGTCGTCGGACGAGCCCGGCACGGTCGGCGTCGTCGTCGGCGCGACCGTGGCCGACCCGCCCGATGTCAGCGCACTGGGTGGTCCTGTCCTGGTGCCGGGGGTCGGCGCGCAGGGCGGACGGCCCGAAGCGCTCGGCGGCTTTGGTGGGTCTCACCCCGGACAGCTGCTGCCTGCGGTATCGCGCGACATCCTTCACGCCGGACCCGAGGTCGCTGCGTTGCGCGCCGCGGCTGAACGCTTCCGTGATGCGCTGGCATACCTGGCATGACCGCCTACGAATTCGCGGCATGGACCGACGGCACGGTGTCGTTGTGGCTGCAGCGGGGTGGCGGCCTCTATTGGGTGACCGCCGCCGTCACACGCCGACCGAAACACGCTACGAACGTAACGGGCTAGCGCGCGGACTACTCCGGTTCGGCGACCCGCCTGGCCACGACGACCATCAACGGCGGCAGCGCCAGCTCGAGCACGAGCATCGCGACGTAGAACGGATGAGGTGGGCCGTCGAGCAGGATCGCGAGGAGCCGTCCGATCGCGCCGACTAAGAACGCTGCAGCCAGCAGGTCGACGTAGACGCGTTTGTGTTGCACGTCGCGTGCACACCACAGCAGCGCGATCCCCCAACAGAGAAGCAGCCCGGCGAAGAACCGGTCCTCGCCGGCCATCGTCGGATTCACCGCAACGCCGCCGATGATCGCCTGGGTGCCGATCGCGAAATGCGCGAGAGAAATGCCGATCACGATGATGCCGAACAACGCCAGAAATGCCTGAAATGCCCGTCGCATATACCGCTCCCGGTGTCGCGAATGGTTCTACTACACACAGTAGTTGATTGCTATCCGCGACACCAGGACCGGGTCTACAGCGGAATCCAGATACCGAAGAACCAGAAGCCCCAGTTGTTGAAGACCGGCGTCACCCAGCTCCCGTTGTAGTTGAACGGCTGGTGATCGCGCCTGCCGTCATCGATGCCGCGCCGGCGGCGGTGGCCCCCAGGCGGGGTTGTGGTCCGACGGCGACGGGCCACCGGGGGGAGGCGGTCCACCGGGGCCGCCTGGTTGCGGGCCGCCAGGGCCCTGGCAATTCTGGGATTGGCAGGGTGCAGGGCCCGGTTGCGCGACCGCGACCCCCGCTACCGACGGTCAGCACCGACGCGCTGACGGCGAGTGCGATCGCGGAACCGCAGCTCAATCGCCTTGAAATTCATCATCAGCCGCCTTTCGCGGTTGGTCAAAACCCGAAGATCAACAACAGCCCCGCGCAGGTTATGAAGCGAAGCTATGCGTGAGCTTTGGCGCGACGAGGAGTGCGCTGAGCGTCACGATTACCTGTCAACCGACAGGTCAACCAGCGGTGTCGGCACCGTCACGACACGCCCGACACGCCGTGACCAGCCAAGATTTTCTTAAGATTCGCCGGCGCGCGCAGGTCGACCATCGAGGCCCGCGACCGACCCGATGTTGCGACCATTGTGCAGGCGGCCGAAAACCCTTGATATGCAGGCAGTTCCGGATCGACGTGGGCATCGACCGCGGCGTTTGCGCCGTTCAAAGCGTTCGGGGGGCCGTCACACCAGCCCCTTACACGCTGGGCTTTTGACGCCGTAACCAGGGGGTGGCGTTAGCTTTCGTCAGAATGCGTGGGTACGGTCGTCGTCGCTGGCTGGTTTACGGATCAGCCGAGACAAAACAGATGATGGTGAGAGACGGAGGAACCCGTGGCCCTTCCCCAGTTGACCGACGAACAGCGCGCGGCAGCGTTGGAGAAGGCTGCTGCCGCACGTCGAGCACGAGCTGAGCTCAAAGATCGGCTCAAGCGCGGCGGCACCAACCTCAAGCAGGTGCTCAAGGATGCCGAGACCAACGAGGTCTTCGGCAAGATGAAGGTTTCTGCGCTTCTGGAGGCGTTGCCCAAGGTCGGCAAGGTCAAGGCGCAGGAGATCATGACCGAACTGGAGATTGCCCCGACCCGCCGGCTGCGCGGCCTGGGTGATCGTCAGCGCAAGGCTCTGCTGGAGAAGTTCGACTTCACCAGCGACTAGTGACTGCCGGCCGGGGAGCCGGACAGCGATGAGCGCTCGCGCGAAGAGCAGAGTCTTGCGATGAGCCGTGTTGTGGTGCTGTCCGGTCCCTCTGCCGTCGGGAAATCCACGGTCGTCCGCTGTCTGCGTGACCGCCTTCCCGACCTGCACTTTTCCGTTTCGGCCACCACCAGAGCGCCCCGCCCTGGTGAGGTGGATGGCGTCGACTATTCGTTCGTGACCGCCGAGCGATTCCAGCAGCTGATCGACGATGGTGCGCTGCTGGAATGGGCGGAGATCCATGGCGGACTGCATCGATCCGGCACGCCCGCCGCGCCTATCCGCGAGGCGATCGAGGCAGGCCGATCGGTTCTGATCGAAGTCGACTTGGCTGGCGCGCAAGCCGTCAAACAGGCGATGCCCGAGGTCAAAACCGTCTTTCTGGCCCCGCCCAATTGGGAGGCGCTGGAGAGCCGGCTGACCGGGCGCGGCACCGAATCTGCCGAGGTGATGGCCCGACGTTTGACCACCGCCCGTGCGGAGTTGGCCGCTCAGGACGACTTCGATGTCGTCGTCGTGAACAGCGAGTTGGATTCCGCCTGCACTGAATTGGTATCCTTGCTGGTGGGCCGCGACTGACCCAGGTGCGAGGCACCAGCCGCTCCGGCCCGAGAACCACCTAACCCTCCAGGAGATTTTCTACGTGAGCACCCCGCACGCCGATGCGCAGCTGGCCGCTGTGGACAACGTCGACACGGCCGCCGCCGGCGCCTACGACACGCCGTTGGGCATCACCAACCCGCCCATCGACGAGTTGCTGGACCGCGCGTCCAGCAAGTACGCGCTGGTGATCTACGCCGCCAAGCGGGCGCGCCAGATCAACGACTACTACAACCAGCTCGGCGACGGCATCCTCGAGTACGTCGGCCCGCTGGTCGAGCCCGGTCTGCAGGAAAAGCCGCTGTCGATCGCGCTACGCGAAATCCACGAGGACCTGCTCGAGCACACCGAGGGCGAGTAGCAAAGGCCACCCGGGCGTGACGGACCGCAAGCGGATCATCGTCGGCGTCGCCGGTGGCATCGCCGCTTACAAGGCCGCCACCGTGGTTCGCCAGCTCACCGAGGCGGGCCACTCTGTCCGCGTCGTTCCCACCGATTCCGCGCTGCGTTTCATCGGCGCCGCCACGTTCGAAGCCCTGTCAGGAAACCCGGTGCACACCGGCGTCTGGGACGACGTCCACGAAGTGCCGCACGTCCGCATCGGCCAGGAAGCCGACCTGGTCGTCGTCGCGCCTGCCACCGCTGATCTGTTGGCCCGCGCGGTCGCAGGCCGTGCCGACGACCTGCTGACCGCGACGCTGCTGACCGCGCGATGTCCGGTGCTGTTCGCGCCCGCGATGCACACCGAGATGTGGTTTCACCCGGCGACCATCGAAAATGTCGCGACATTGCGCCGCCGCGGCGCAATCGTCCTCGAACCCGCGTCAGGCCGCCTTACGGGCGCCGACAGCGGCGCAGGCCGTCTGCCAGAGGCCGAGGAGATCACCACGCTCGCCCAACTGCTGCTGGCCCGCGGCGACGCACTGCCGTACGACCTGGCAGGCGTCAAGGTACTGGTGACCGCGGGCGGAACCCGCGAGCCCATCGACCCGGTGCGATTCATCGGGAACCGCAGCTCGGGCAAGCAGGGCTACGCGATGGCCCGCGTCATGGCCCAGCGCGGCGCCGAGGTCACGCTCATCGCGGGCAACACCGCAGGGCTGATCGACCCGGCCGGTGTCGACGTCGTCCACATCGGCTCAGCCGCTCAGCTCAAAGACGCCGTCTCCAAGCACGCGCCAGACGCGCATGTGTTGGTGATGGCCGCTGCCGTCGCCGACTTCCGGCCCACTCATCCCGCGACCAGCAAGATCAAAAAGTCCGCCGACCCGAACGCCGATACGCCGCTCATCGAGCTGACGCGCACCGACGACGTGTTGGCAGGCGCGGTGCGCGCCCACACCGACGGTCAGTTGCCCAACATGAGAGCCATTGTCGGGTTCGCTGCGGAGACTGGCGACGCCAACGGCGACGTCCTTTTCCACGCCCGCGCGAAATTGCAGCGGAAAGGCTGCGATTTGCTAGTAGTCAATGCTGTCGGCGAGAATCGGGCGTTCGAGGTGGACAACAACGACGGTTGGCTGCTGGCGTCGGACGGAACCGAAGTTGCAATGGAGCACGGTTCGAAAACTCTGATGGCCAGCCGTATTGTTGACGCGATCGCGGCCTTCCTGCAGAACAGCGGCGGGTAAGCCCGAGCGAACGCGTCAGCCTGCACGTAAGGGTTGCGCGTCACCGAGGCACGCGCTTGGGTGCAGCAGGGCAGAGATATAATTCGTCTAACTAAGTTTCGGAAAGGGTTCGAACCGTGAGCGATGCTCGGCTGTTTACCAGTGAGTCGGTAACCGAGGGCCACCCCGACAAGATCTGTGACGCCATCAGCGACTCGGTGCTCGATGCGTTGCTAGCGCAGGACCCGAAATCGCGCGTCGCGGTCGAGACACTCGTGACCACCGGGCAGGTGCACGTCGTCGGCGAGGTGACCACATCGGCAAAGGAGGCCTTCGCCGATATCCCCAAGACGGTGCGCGCGCGCATCCTCGAGATCGGTTACGACTCGTCGGACAAGGGCTTCGACGGCGAGACCTGCGGTGTGAACATCGGCATCGGCGCGCAGTCGCCCGACATCGCCCAGGGCGTCGACACCGCCTACGAAGCCCGTGTCGAGGGCGAGGGCGACCCGCTGGACGCCCAGGGCGCAGGCGACCAAGGCCTGATGTTTGGCTACGCCATCAAGGACACCCCTGAACTGATGCCGCTGCCGATCGCGTTGGCCCATCGGCTCGCCCGCCGGCTGACCGAGGTCCGCAAGAGCGGCGTGCTGGACTACCTGCGGCCCGACGGCAAGACTCAAGTCACCGTGCAGTACGACGGCACCACCCCGGTGCGGCTCGACACCGTCGTGCTCTCGACCCAACACGCCGACGGCATCGACCTCGTGAACACGCTCACGCCCGACATTCGCGAGAAGGTCGTCAACACCGTGCTGGGCGACCTGGCACACGACACCATGGACACCTCCGACTACCGGCTGCTGGTCAACCCGACCGGAAAGTTCGTGCTGGGTGGCCCGATGGGCGACGCCGGGCTGACCGGCCGCAAGATCATCGTCGACACCTACGGCGGATGGGCCCGGCACGGCGGCGGCGCGTTCTCCGGCAAGGATCCGTCCAAAGTGGACCGTTCCGCGGCCTACGCGATGCGCTGGGTGGCAAAGAACGTCGTTGCCGCAGGCCTGGCCGAGCGGGTTGAGGTGCAGGTCGCCTATGCGATCGGCAAGGCGGCCCCGGTCGGCCTGTTCGTCGAGACCTTCGGCAGCGAGACCGTCGACCCGGCCCGCATCGAAAAGGCGATCACGTCGGTCTTCGACCTGCGGCCGGGCGCGATCATCCGCGACCTGGGCCTTCTGCGCCCGATCTACGCGCAGACGGCGGCGTACGGCCACTTCGGCCGCACCGACATCGAGCTGCCCTGGGAGCAGACCAACAAGGTCGAGGAACTGAAGGCTTCGGTCTAGTTCTCTCGCTGAGACGCAAGAGCCCCCGACGCGCCGAGTGTTCTCGGGCTTCTTGCGGCTCGCCCTAGGCGCTGAACGTGTAGTCGTCGAGCGGGAAGCGACGGCTGCGCCAGTACGCCTCGAGGGTGCTGGCCCGCCGCAGCGGGACGTCACCGTTCTTGTCGAAGTAGTAGCTGTTAGCCAGCTGGCAGCTGTCCTGCCAGAAAATCTGCGTGTGCCGCTTGCGCATCATCTCGGCGAAGTAGCGGTCGTTGGCCCGCTGGGTCACCTCGACACGGCTGGCATTCCGGCGGTGTGCCCGCGTCAGGCATCGCACGATGTGGTGCGTCTGTGCCTCGATCAGCGCGAAGTAGGACGAGCCCACATAGCCGTACGGCCCGAACACGCTGAAGAAATTCGGGAAGCCCGGGATGCTGACGCCCTCATAGGCCTGCAGCCGATGCTCGTTCCAGAACTGCGTGAGCGACTTGCCGCCCGATCCGTTGACCGCATAGGTCAGAACGCTGTCAAGGTCGAGCACCTTGAACCCGGTCGCCAGGATCAGCACGTCGACGTCCCGGGTTTCGCCGTCGACGGTGGCCACCCCGGAGCCGGTGATCTTGTCGATCGGCTCGGTCACCAACTCCACGTTGTCGCGGTTGAACGTCGACAGGTAAGTGTTGTGGAAGCCCGGCCGCTTGCAGCCGACGGCGTAGCGCGGGGTGAGCTTGTCCCGCACCTCCGGATCGTCGACCTGCTTGCGCAGATACGCCTCACCGACCTTCGACATGTTCTTGGCCATCGGGTTGACCGTGAAGTACTGCGCGGCCAGCGGGAACGTCAACTCGACAAAGGCCTGGCTGAGCAGGCGCTGGATCGCCTTGCCGCCGGGAATGCGCATCGCGATGCGTGCGGCGCGCGGCAGCGGCACGTCGAATTTCGGCAAGCACCAAATCGGGGTGCGCTGAAACACGCTGAGCCGCTCGACGATTGGCGCGATCTCAGGAATCACCTGCACGGCAGAGGCGCCCGTGCCGATGATCGCGACGTGTTTGCCGGTCAGGTCCTGGTCGTGGTCCCAGCGCGCGGTGTGCATGGTCAGGCCGGCGAACGAGTCGACGCCGTCGATATCGGGAAGATTGGGTGTGATGAGCACTCCGCCGGCATTGACGAGGAACCTGGCGGTGACCTCCCCACCCGGATCGGTGCGGATGCGCCAGAGGTCGTGCTCCTCGTCGAAGTCGGCGCCGAGCACCGTGGTCTTGAAGCGGATCTTGTTGCGCAGGCCGTACTTGTCGACGCAGTGTTCGGCGTAGCTCCTGAGTTCCTTCCCCGGTGCATACGTGCGGGACCACTTCGGGCTCTGCTCGAACGAGAACTGGTAGGAGAACGACGGAATATCAACGGCGATACCGGGATACGTGTTCCAGTACCAGGTGCCGCCTGGTCCTTCGCCTGCCTCGATCACCAGGTAATCACTCAGGCCCGACTTATCGAGCTTGATGGCGGTGCCAATGCCGGAAAATCCGGCGCCGACGATGACGGTGTCGTAATCGGGCACTTTGATCGGGCCTCCCGTCTGTGCGCGATGACGCGCAGTCCGTGCATGGGCCGCAACGTCAGCCTTGCTTTGAGTTCTACCGGATGGTTGGGGCATAAGTCGAATGTCAACCGCTGGCTCATGATCGCGACCATCAGCACTATCTCCATCACCGCGAAGCTCTGCCCGATGCAGATCCGCCTGCCGCTGTCGAATGGCAGATATGCCGACCTGGGCCGGTCCTTGGCGGCGTCGCCGATAAACCGCGTGGGGTCGAAGGCCTCGGGGTCGGGCCACCAGCGCTCGTCGTGGTGGATGTGGTGGATCACCGACACCTCGACGTTCGGCCACCGGCCGTCGGCCTTGGCGGCGTCGATCATGTGCTGGCCCGCTTGCCGCATCCGTCCGGCGTCGATGAGCCGTTGCACCCGTTCGACATTAGATTTCGACCACGCGCTGCGCGGCTTTCGCGGGCTGAAACGCTGAATGCGCGAAACGTCGTCGTAGCCGCGGGCAAGGCTGTCGATCCACCCGAAGCACAGCGCGACGTCCACCGCCTCGCCGTACGACATACCCGGTTCTGGTGCGTTTTTGTTCAGCAGCCGTAGCCAGATCTCAGTCGCCTTGTCGTGATTGCGCTCCAGCCACTGTTCCCACTGCTGCGGTGTGCGCGCGTCGAGCACCTGCCGCTCGGTCATCCGCGATGAAGCGCCGCCTTGAGCGCGGCTAGGCCACGGTTGGTGGCTTCGGCCGCGGCGGGTACCACCAGCGCGAAGCTGACGAAGCCATGAACAAGTGTCGGCGCGTTGTACAGCTCCACGGGAACGCCTGCAGCGGAAAGCAATTCGGCGTAACGGGCACCATCGTCGCGTATCGGGTCGTGTTCAGCGGTGCCGATGAACGCCGGGGGCAACCCTGACAGGTCGGCGGTGTTGGCCGGCGCCAGGGTGGGCGGCAGTTTGGCAGGCTCGCTCATGTCGATCTCGGGCGGCAGATACCACTGCATAAACGCCGCAACGACGTCGTCGTCCAGGAACGGTGCGTCGGCGTTTTCGATCATCGACGGCAGCGTCAGGTCGGCGGTCGTCGACGGGTACCAGAGCAGTTGGAACACCAGCGGAGGCCCGCCGTTGTCGCGGGCAAGCTGCGCCATCACCGCCGAGATGTTGCCACCTGCCGAGTCGCCTGCGACCGCGATACGCGTGGGATCGCCGCCCAGCTCCGAAGCGTGCTCGCCGACCCACCGCAGCGCCGCCCACGAGTCGTCGATGCCCTGTGGGTACGGATGCTCGGGCGCCAGCCGGTAGTCCACCGACACCACGATGGCCTCGACTGCGACGGCGTGGGCACGGACCACCGGGTCGTGGGTGTCCAGGTCGCCGATCGCCCAACCCCCGCCGTGGTAGAACACCACGACCGGCAGGTTGTCGTGCCGCTCAATGGGCGGCCAGTAGATGCGAACCGGGACATCGGTGATGTCTCCGTAGCCGACCGCGCGCTCCTCGATTCGCATCTCGGGCAACAGCTCTGGCGGCGCTTTGAGCTGCCTGATCTTCTCGCGGGCCACCTCGACGCCGTCGTCGACGGTGAATGTTAACGGGAATGCGTCCAGCAGCGTCTGCAGAACGGGATCGATGCCGGGCCGCGCGGTCGTGGGTTCAGCCATAGCCTCACCGTAGTCAATCGCCTGCGGGCTCGATTCGAGCATTGAGATCCTCGGCGAGGCGATCGAGAAAGATTTCGGCCCGTGCCTTCGGTGAGATTGCGAACGCCCGGACCGGTGAGCGGATAGTCCCAGGCCCCGAAGGTGCTCGATCACCCCACAGGACGAACACCTCACGACGAATCGTTGGCTGATGGAGCTCCGCCTGGCGGGAGTGCCAAAGAATGCCCGCCACCTTGGCGCCGCCGATCCGATGCTCGTGCAGCCAGCGGGCCCATTGCCGCGTGCAGCAGTAGTGCGCTGCGGTCGTGGTGATCAGCTGCGCCCGCGTCATGCCGAGCTCCGTTAGCGCCTCGTCTCGCAGGTCAACCACGACGACGTCGCGAGGTAGTCGCACGAATGCAGGCCCCGCCTTCTGACGAACGCCTCGTAAATAATCCTGTCCGCGACGGCGTGGTGGACGCCGTGGAGCACGGTCTCAAGCAGAACGGCGACGTCGTCCGTGCCGCCGTACATCGACGGGACGGCTTGACCGTCCGCAGTGATGACGGGCGCGAAACGAGTGTCCCCGAAGCCGGGGTTGGAACTGTCGTAGCCGCGCTTGAACTCGAAGGCGCGACATACGACGGCGCCCTCTGGGAGCTCCGCGGATTGAAAGTCGCCGACCAATCGGCCGGCCGGCGGGTTTGGTACCGGGCAGTTGGCCGGATCGGGACAGTCCGCCGCCGCCATCCGGATGAGAACTATGCGGCGTTCGACGCGAAGCGGGAGGCTGCTTGTGCCACCCGCACAGGATCCGCCGCGAGGACTTCTGCCGGCACCCCCCGCCCAGCCACGGGCTCGGCGATGTAAACCACGACCACGTAGCCCACTCGCCGAGGTGAGCCGGCGCAAGGGCCTCGAGAACGTCCGCGACGGCCTTTCGGGGCCGGCCCTCGTCATCGAGCTGGAACGCGGGAACAAGAGTGCTGTTGTCGTGCAGCGGCTGGATATTTCACTCGCTACGTTGCCGTGGTCAGGCGTCCGTAGACCTCCCAGGAAGCCCGCTCGACCCAGTTTGTCAGCAGCCTGCCGTCCTCGCGCACGGCCCAGACCGCGGTGCCGGTCATCGCGATGTCCTGTTGGTCGGGTTGCGTGCCGAGGAAACCGTTGTTCTTTCCGGTCAGCAGCCAGCGGGAGGCCACACGGCTGCCGTCGGCGTTCTGAAACGACTCGGTGACCTCCAGGTGCAGGTCGTTGACCTTCGTCAGGAAGCCGGCTACCCAGCGCTTGAAGTTCTCGCGGCCTGTGATGGTCTCACCACCGGTGACGATGATGAAGTCGTCGACGACAAATCGATCCACGGCCGCCGCGTCATGGGCATTCCACACCTGGTCCCAGAAGGCGTGCACGATATCGACGGAATTCGATGTACTCATGACGCGTGCAACGCTTTACGCAGCGCCGAGAGTCCGCGATCCATTGCATCGGTCGCCGCAGGCACCACACCCGCATAGCCGAGATACCCATGGATCAGCGTCTCGGCGTTGTGCAGTTCCGTGGGCACACCGGCCGCGGCAAGCAGTTCGGCGTAGCGTGCACCATCGTCGCGCAGGGGGTCGTGGCCCGCGACGGCAATGTACGCCGGCGGCAGTCCTGTCAGGTCGTCGGCTCGTGCCGGTGCCAGCATCGCGGGCATATTCGAGAGATCCAAATCGCCCACATACCAACGGGCAAGTCCCTTGACCGCCGAGTCGTTGAGCAGCGGGGCGTTGGCGTTCTCTGCGAACGAAGGCAGCGACGTGTCCCACGTCGTTGCGGGGTACCACAGCAGCTGGAATCGGATCGGCGGCCCCCCGGTGTCCCGTGCCAGCTGCGCCACCACCGCCGCCAGATTGCCGCCCGCCGAGTCTCCTGCGACGGCAAGCCAGTCGGGGTCGGCGCCCAGTTCCTCGGCGTGTGCGGCCGCCCATTGCGTTGCGGCCCAAGCATCTTCGACTGCCGCCGGATAGGGGTGCTCGGGTGCTAGCCGGTAGTCCACCGACACCACCACCGCACCCGTACCGACCGCGTGGTTGCGCGCTTCCCCGTCGTAGGTGTCGAGGTCGCCGACCGACCATCCGCCGCCGTGCAGGAACACCACGACCGGCGGAGTGGCGGTGCTGTCGTTGGGTGGTCGGTACACCCGGATCGGGATCGGGCCCGCGGGTCCGTCGATGTTGCGATCCTCGGTGCGCACATCGGGATGGACCTGCTTGCGCGGCAGGTCGCGGAACCGTCGCCGCGAGGCCTCGACACCTCCGTCGGTTGTCAACTGAAACGGGACGGCCTCCAGTACCTTCAGCAAGATGACGTCGACGGCGGGTTTCTCCTCGGCAACGGACATGGAAACACCGTACGCACACTCGCGGACCAAGCGGCTCTGGGTGGCCGCCGCGATCGTCGGAGCCGGTTACGGCGTCTTCCTTAAAGTCACGGCGCTGCGGCTGCCGTCGGGAGCCGAACTCACCGGCCAGTTCGCGCTGCAGCCCGCGGTCAAGGCGTTGACGGCGGTGCTGCTGGCCGTCGCTGCGCTGACACACCCCATCGCACTGGAACGCCGATGGCTCATCTCGGCGCTGGTGTCCTCGGCGGCCGGGGACTTTCTGCTGGCGATGCCCTGGTGGCAACCGTCCTTCGTGCTGGGCCTGGCAGCCTTCCTGGTCGCCCACCTGTGCTTCCTGGCCGCGCTGATCCCACTTGTCTCGCGTTCAGGGCCGCGGCTCGCGGCCGCCGCGGTCATGGTGCTGGCCTGCGTCGCGCTGTTGGTGTGGTTCTGGCCCCGACTGCTCGCCGAGGGCATGGTTGTTCCGGTGACGCTGTACATCGCGGTGCTGGGTGCGATGGTGTGCGCGGCGCTGCTGGCGCGGCTGCCCACGCCGTGGACCGCGCTGGGGGCGGTGTGCTTCGCGGTGTCCGACGGGATGATCGGCATCGGCAAGTTCGTGCTTGCGCCAACGAACACAGAGGCGTTGGCTGTGCCCATTTGGTGGGCGTATGCCATGTCGCTGGTGCTCATCACGGCGGGCTTCTATTTCGGCCGCGCGTCTGTGCCGTCTGTTACAGCTTCTTAAGTGACGAGGTCGAACTCCCCGGCTCGGCCGGGCGCAACCCGGCAGCAGGCAGAACACGAGCCCATTGCCCGTGTTCTGCCGATGCTGTCGGTGCCGCACCTGGACCGCGAATTCGACTACCTGGTGTCCACCGAACAGTCGGACGACGCGCAGCCGGGAGTGCGCGTGCGAGTGCGATTCCACGGCCGCCTGGTTGACGCTTTCGTCCTCGAAAGGCGTTCGGACACAGACCATGTCGGCAAGCTGGGCTGGCTGGAACGCGTCGTGTCGGCCGAGTCCGTGCTCACCCCCGACGTGCGCCGGCTTGTTGACGCCGTGGCCGCGCGCTACGCGGGCACCCGCGCCGACGTGTTACGGCTGGCCGTCCCGCCGCGGCACGCCAACGTCGAAAAGCAAACCGCCCCTGAGCCGGCGCCGCTTACCGTCAAACCAATCGACACGGCCGCCTGGTCCGCCTACGTGGGCGGCGAGCAGTTCCTTGCCGCACTGTCCGGCGGCCGCGCCGCGCGCGCCGTCTGGCAGGCGTTGCCGGGGGAGCAGTGGGCACACCGCCTCGCCGAGTCCGCCGCGACGACGGTGAATTCCGGTCGCGGCGTGGTGGCGATCCTGCCCGACCAGCGCGACGTTGACGCGTTGTACGCCACCGCAATTCGGCATGTCGACGAGGACAGGGTGGTTGCGCTGTCCGCGGGCCTGGGGCCCGCGCAGCGCTACCGCCGCTGGCTGTCCGCGCTGCGCGGCAGCGCTCGCATGGTCATCGGCACCCGCAGCGCCGCGTTCGCGCCCGTCGCCGACCTCGGCCTGGTGATGGTCTGGGACGACGGCGACGACACCCTCGCCGAACCACGCGCCCCCTACCCGCATGCCAGGGAGGTGGCGATGCTTCGCGCTCACCAACTGCGCTGTGCGGCATTGATCGGGGGCTACGCCCGTACCGCCGAGGCGCAGGCGCTGGTGCGCAGCCGATGGGCCCACGATCTGGTCGCGGCTCGTCCCGTCGTGCGGGCCCGCGCACCGCGCGTCGTCGCACTCGACGACAGTGGCCATGAGCAGGAGCGTGACCCCGCCGCCCGTACCGCCCGGCTGCCGTCGCTGGCGTTGCGCGCCGCGCGGACCGCGCTGCAAGCCGGCCTGCCGGTGCTGGTTCAGGTGCCGCGCCGCGGCTACGTGCCCGCGCTGGCCTGCGCACGCTGCCGGACCATCGCGCGATGCAGGCGGTGCACCGGACCGCTCTCGCTGCCGGACCGCGACACCGCAGGCGCGGTGTGCCGATGGTGTGGGCGTGAGGAGCCGAGGCTGCGGTGCGCGCGCTGCGGGTCCGACGCGGTGCGCGCCATGATCGTCGGCGCCCGGCGCACCGCAGAGGAACTCGGGAAGGCGATTCCCGGAATCTCCGTGATCACTTCGGGCGGTGACGCGATGGTGTCGGCGGTGCCCGGCGAACCGGCCGTCGTCGTCGCGACACCCGGCGCTGAGCCTGTCGCCGCGGGCGGCTACGGGGCGGCCCTGCTGCTGGACGGCTGGGCCCTGCTTGGCCGCCAGGACCTACGAGCGGCCGAGGACACCCTGCGGCGCTGGATGGCCGCGGCGGCGCTGGTGCGGCCCCGCGGCGACGGCGGCACCGTCACGGTGGTCGCCGAGTCGGCGATCCCGACCGTGCAGTCGCTGATCCGGTGGGATCCGGTGGGCCACGCCGACTCAGAGCTCGACGCGCGCGCCGAGGTCGGCCTGCCGCCCGCGGTGCACATCGCCGCGGTCGACGGCGCGCCTGCGGCCGTCGACGCCCTGCTCGACATCGCCGAATTGCCCGAAACGGCGGAGCTTCTCGGCCCCGTCGACCTGCCGGCCGGTGCCCGCCGCCCGCCCGGCGTCGCGGCCGACAATCCGGTGAGCCGGATGCTGGTGCGCGTTCCCCGCGATGGCGGGTTGGCGCTCGCCTCGGCGTTGCGACGGGCCACCGGCGTGTTCAGCGCGCGGCACGATCAACAGCCAACCCGTGTGCAGATCGACCCGCTGAACATCGGTTAGGTCCAACTTCTTGCGCAAATTGACCCGTTTGCACATAAGGTAATGCGATCACGGCGACTCGCGCCGATCAGGAGGTGGCCATGTGGCGGGTGGTCCGGTGGCTGATCCCATTGGCGCTCATCACCTTTGGACTGCTGTGGCCGGTGGTGTTCAGCAGTTCGTCGGAGGCCTCCGACGTCGAAGACCCGGTCGTCTTCAGCAACTACAAGGCGCACTTCGTCGTCAACCGCGACGGCCAACTCGACGCGCTGGAGACCATCACCGCCGAGTTTCCCAGCGGCAGGCACGGCATTTTCCAGTGGTGGGATATCTCGAACCAAAACAATCCCGGGCTGCGACAGAAGCCCGAGATCAGCTCGATTCTGCTCGACGGCGAGCCCGTCTCGTACCAGATGATGTGGGAGGGCGGCGAGCGATTCCGGGTCGCCAAGATCGGCGATCCCGACCGCACGCTGAGCTGGGGAACCCACGTCTTCGAGATCCGCTACCGCATCGCTGGTGTGCTCGATCCCGGAACCACCGGTGCCAACAAGACTTTCGCCTCGACGACGGGCCAGCCGTCCACCTCGCCGTCGGTGTTCTTCTGGAATGTCGTCGCCGGATCCTGGAACAACAAGATCGAACAGGCCGACATCTCCGTCACCCTGCCCGGTGAGGTCGGTCGCGTGCAGTGTTCCGTCGGTTTCGGGGTGGGACGGGAATGCCGCGACGTGATCATCAACGGGGACACGGTCAGGTTTTCGGCGATCAACCTCGCGCCGCGCACCCCGGTGACGATGCGGGCCGGCGTCGGCGTGCCGACTCCACCGCAGGCCAGCCTGCCGTGGCCGTCGGCCTGGGACCGCATCCTGGGCCAGTCGGTGACCGGCGTGGTCTGGATCGCCGGCCTCACAGTGGCATTCGGGCTCGGCGCGTTCTTGTGGTATCGCACCACCGTCGAGCCGTCGCCCGGATTTCCCTTGCAGTACGCGCCTCCGCCGGGCCTCGGGCCCGTCCAGACCGAATACATCCGCACCGAGACCGTTCCAAAGAACGCGCTGACGGCGACGTTGTTCCAACTTGCCGAGAGCAAGCTGATCGACCTTCGACAGGTCAACGAAAAGCAGTGGAACATCCGCGGAACCACCGAGCCCGGCGCGTGGGCAGACATCGATCCGGTAAGCGGGGCAGTCGGTCATGCGCTGGGGGTTACCCACGCGGGCAAGGAATTCGAGGCCAAGCACACCGTGAAGTCCGGCCAAAAACTGAACAGGGCCAAGACGGACATGGCCAAGGCCGTCGAGAAATGGGCATCCGACGAAGGCCTCATGGTCAAGCGCAAGAAGGAAATGTGGGTGCGCACCGCCAACGCGATCGCATTCGTCCTGATGGTGTGTGGCTTCTTCCGCTGGGGCTTTCCGATCACGATCTGGGCGCTACCGTTCGCGGCGTTCTTCCTGTTCTCGATCCGGTCGTGGGGCGACGGGGTGGGCACCCGACGGACCGAGGTGGGTCGCGAATTATGGTCGCGCGCAGGGGGATTCCATCGCATGCTGACCACTGATTCGGCCGAGGCGCGCTTCGACTTCGGCGCGCGCAAGGACCTCTACATGGCCTATGTCCCGTTCGCGGTGGCCGCCGGTGCCGCTGCGCTATGGGCGAAGAAGTACGAAGCCTCGGTGGGTCAGCCTGCCCCGCAACCGGATTGGTACAACTCATCGTCGACCACCGGGTGGGGATTCGCCGGCGGTTCCGGCGGGCCGAGTTTCGACAGCATCGACTCAGCGTTGTCGTCGTCGATCGGCGCCTACACCGCGTCGCAGTCGTCATCGTCGTCCTCCAGCGGTGGTGGCGGCGGCTTCAGTGGCGGTGGTGGTGGCGGCGGTGGTGGCGGAGGAGGTGGATCATGGTGAGGTTCCTGCTGATCATCGTCTTGGTGCTGGCGGTGCTGGTGCTGATCGGTTTCGTGATGGGCTACAACAAGATCCGCGCCGCCGATGTCCGCGTCGCCGAAGCCCTGTCCGGAATCGATGTGGAGTTGACGCGGCGCGCGTCACTGATCCCCAGCCTCGTGCACACCGTGCAGACGTTCGCCGCCCACGAGAAGGGCATCCTCGATCACGTCACGGACGCCCGCGTGGCGCTGACGTCGGCGACGACAGGGAAGTCGGTGGCACAGCGCAGCGCCGCGGAGAAGGAACTCGATACCGCCCTTGCGCCGCTGCTGGCGCTCGGCCAGAGCTACCCGCAGCTGAACTCGTCGAACAATTTCCTGAACCTGCAGGACAACCTCGCAGACACCGAGAACAAGCTGGCCTTCGCGCGCCAGTACTACAACGACGCGGTGGCTACAGTGAACCGGCTGATCAGCACCATCCCGTGGATGTTCGTCGCACCGATGGCGGGGGTGTCAGAGCGCGAGTACTACCAAACTCCGCGGTAGCCGTCTCTACACTGGCGCGGTGCGCATCGTCTTCGCAGGGACCCCCGAGCCCGCGCTGCCGTCATTTCGCCGGCTGATCGACTCGCCACACCACGACGTTGTCGCGGTGCTGACCCGCCCGGATGCGGCCTCGGGCCGACGGGCCAAGCCGTCGCCGTCCCCGGTGGCCGCGCTGGCCCTCGAGCATGGCATCCCGGTGCTGCGGCCGCAGCGCCCCAACTCCGAGGAGTTCGTCGCCGAGCTGACGGAGCTGGCTCCGGAGGCGTGCGCGGTCGTCGCCTATGGCGCGCTGCTGTCCGAGCGGCTGCTGGCGGTACCTACGCATGGTTGGGTCAACCTGCACTTCTCGCTGCTGCCGGCATGGCGGGGCGCGGCACCCGTGCAGGCGGCGATCGCCGCCGGGGACACGGTGACCGGTGCGACGACCTTTCAGATCGAGCCCGCGCTGGACTCGGGTCCGGTCTACGGTGTGGTGACAGAGACGATCCAGACCACCGACGCAGCTGGCGATCTGCTTGAGCGGCTTGCGGTTTCGGGAGCGGCGCTCCTCGAAACGACGCTCGACGGCATCGCCGACGGATCGCTGACCGCTGTACCGCAGCCCGCGGACGGCGTGACCATCGCCCCGAAGATCAGCGTCGACGCCGCGCGGGTGCGGTGGGACCTGCCTGCCCATGTGGTGGAGCGGCGTATTCGCGCGGTCACTCCCAACCCTGGCGCTTGGACGATGATCGGCGATTTGCGCGTAAAGCTGGGCCCGGTCACCGTCGACGACACCGCAAACACATTGGTGCCCGGCGTGATTCGCGTCGAGCGCGACGGCGTGCGGGTGGGCACGGCGTCGCAGCCGGTGGTGCTCGGTCGCATCCAGCCGCCGGGCAAGAAGCCGATGAACGCCATCGACTGGGCCCGCGGCGCCCGTCTCGGGGAAGCCGCGCGGGCCCAGTGACCAGGCCGAGACGTCCGCAGCGACGCAAACCGCTTGACCCCGCGCGCCAGGCGGCGTTCGACGTGCTGCGTGCGGTCTCGGAGCGCGACGCCTACGCCAACCTCGCCCTGCCCGCGCTGCTTCGCGAGCGCGGAATCACCGGCCGTGACGCGGCGTTCGCGACCGAGCTGGCGTATGGCACCTGCCGCACCCGCGGCCTGCTCGACGCGGTCATCAGCGCGGCCGCGGGTCGACCGCCCGAGAAGATCGATCCCGTGCTGCTGGATCTGCTGAGGCTTGGCGCCTACCAACTGCTGCGCACGAGGGTCGAACAGCACGCTGCGGTGTCCACCACGGTCGAGCAGGCGGGCATCGAATTCGATTCTGCGCGAGCCGGTTTCGTTAACGGCGTGCTGCGTACCATCGCCGGACGCGACGAACAGTCCTGGGTCGAGGAGCTCGCCCCGCCCGCCGACGGCGACCCGGTAGGCCACGCCGGCTTTGTGCATGCCCATCCCCGCTGGGTCGCGCAGGCCTTTGCCGACGCCCTCGGCGCGGATGCGGGGCAGCTGGACGCGTTGCTGACCAGCGACGACGAGCGCCCTTCGGTGCATCTCGCCGCACGTCCAGGCGTGCTGACCGCCGAGGACCTGGCCGGACAGGTCGACGGCACGGTCGGGCGCTACTCGCCCTACGCCGTCTACCTGCCCAGTGGCGACCCCGGCCGTCTCGAGTCCATCCGCGACGGCGCCGCGCTGGTGCAGGATGAGGGCAGCCAGCTGGTGGCGCGGGCGATGACGCTGGCCGAGCTGGACGGACCGGACACAGGCCGATGGCTGGACCTGTGCGCGGGGCCGGGTGGCAAGACCGCGCTGTTGGCCGCGCTCGCGGCGGCGGACGAGAGGAGCATCAATGGCTTGGGCAGAGTCGCGCAGGTCACCGCGATCGAGCCCACCGCCAGGCGCGCAGACTTCGTCGAGCAGAACACCCGCGGTCTGCCGGTTGAGGTGCTGCGCGTCGACGGCCGCGACCCCGGGCTCGAACCGGGTTTCGATCGCGTGCTCGTCGACGCGCCGTGCACCGGGCTTGGCGCGCTGCGGCGCAGGCCAGAGGCCCGCTGGCGGCGTCAGCCCGGCGATGTGCCACAGCTGGTCAAGCTGCAGCGCGAGCTGCTGGCCTCGGCGATCCGGCTGACCCGTCCCGGCGGCGTGGTGCTGTATGCGACGTGCTCGCCGCACCTGGCCGAAACGGTCGGGGTCGTCGCCGACGCGCTGCGCCGTTACCCGATCACGGCCCTGGACACCCGGCCGCTGTTCGATCCGGTCGACGGTCTCGGTGACGGGCCCTACGTGCAGCTCTGGCCACACCGGCACGGCACCGATGCGATGTTCGCTGCCGCCCTCAAAGTAGGGTGACGTCCATGGCAGGACCGCTGATCGCGCCGTCGATCCTGGCCGCTGACTTCGCCGAGCTCGGGGACGAAGCCGCCGCGGTGACCGGCGCCGACTGGTTGCACGTCGACGTGATGGACAACCACTTCGTGCCCAACCTGACCATCGGGCTGCCCGTCGTCGAGGCCTTGCTCAAGAGAACCGACATACCGATGGACTGCCATCTGATGATCGACAATCCCGACCGCTGGGCCCCGCCGTACGCCGAGGCGGGCGCGTACAACGTCACCTTCCACGCCGAGGCCACCGACAATCCAATCGGGGTGGCCCGCGACATCCGCGCCGCCGGCGCCAAGGCTGGCCTCTCGGTAAAACCGGGTACGCCGATCGAGCCCTACCTCGAGATTCTGTGCGAGTTCGACACGATGCTGATCATGTCCGTTGAACCCGGTTTCGGTGGCCAGAAGTTCATCCCGGAGGTGCTGGCGAAGGTCGGCCTCGTGCGCCGGCTGGTCGACTCCGGTGAGCTGACCATCGTGGTCGAGATCGACGGCGGCATCAACGAAGACACGATCGAAGAGGCGGCCTTGGCCGGGGTGGACTGCTTCGTCGCGGGTTCGGCTGTCTACAGCGCGCAGGATCCGGCCGCCGCGGTGGAATCGCTGCGCAGGCAGGCCGCCTCGGCGTCCAAGCACCTGCGGCTATGAATCTCGAGGCCGCGATGGGGTTGGCCGTCGAGCAGGCCGATCGGGTCAAGGGCAGCACGTATCCCAATCCGCCTGTGGGTGCAGTCATTTTGGACAGCGACGGCGAGATCGCGGGCGTCGGTGCAACCGACCCGCCCGGTGGCCCACACGCCGAGGTGGTGGCGTTGCGCAGGGCGGGGCAGCGTGCGGTCGGCGGCACCGCGGTCGTGACGCTGGAGCCATGCAACCATTATGGCAGGACCCCGCCGTGCGTGGATGCCCTTGTCGCATCCGGGGTTTCGCGAGTGGCCTACGCTGTTGCCGACCCCAACCCGCAAGCCGCAGGCGGGGCGTCCCGGCTCGCGGAATCCGGTGTCAAGGTCGAGGCCGGGGTGTCGGCCGCCGCCGTCGCGGGCGGTCCGCTACGGGAATGGCTGCATAAGCAGCGCACCGGGTTGCCGCATGTCACATGGAAATTCGCCACCAGCGTCGACGGCCGAAGCGCCGCCGCTGATGGGAGCAGCCAGTGGATTACGAGCGAGGCCGCGCGGGCCGACGTGCATCGCAGGCGTGCCGCCGCGGACGCGATCGTCGTCGGCACCGGAACGGTGTTCGTCGACGACCCGGTGCTGACCGCCCGCTTGCCCGACGGCACCCTGGCCCAGCGCCAGCCGCTGCGCGTTGTCGTTGGTGAGCGCGAAATCTCCTCTGAGGCAAGAGTTCTCAATGACGAATCGCGCACGATGGTGATCCGCACCCGTGATCCGCAAGAGGTTCTCAGGGCCTTGTCGGATCGCACCGACGTGCTATTGGAGGGTGGGCCGACGTTGGCCGGTGCGTTTCTGCGCGCCGGGGCGATCGACCGGATCCTTGCTTACGTCGCGCCAATCCTGTTGGGCGGGCCCATCACCGCCGTCGATGACGTGGGCGTGCTGTCCATCGCCAACGCGCAGCGCTGGCGGTTCGACGGAATCGAGCCGATAGGGCCCGACCTGCTGCTCAGTCTTGTGCCTGCGTAACTATCTCGGGCGGCGTCAGCGCGCCGATCTGATAGAGCACGTCAAGCTCGTCGCGGACACCCCAGTGCTCGCACAGTCGGCCGTCGCGGGAACGGAAGAAGTGAGCGGTCTTCATCGCGTACTGCCGGTAGGTCGGCTCGATGCCCTGAGGCGCCACCGCGTTGACGCCACGTGCGGTAGCGCGGATCGCCACCATGTCGCCGTCGGATATCACGTTGTGGACTTCGTAGCGGATCTGCAGCACGGTGGTGACGAACGTCAGGATCGCGATGTAGCCGTCCGGGCCGGGTGGCATCGGTAGCGGGAAACCCGCGGTCGACGAAGTCGTCGCTGACCAGATGGCGGATCTTTTCCAGCTGACCCGTATTCATGGCGTCGAACACGTCGGCGGCAAGCGCCCGCGTTGAGATATTCACACCACCCTCGACGGACGAGGCGGCCACAGGGTTTACTCAGCCTGTTCGTCGATTGCAAGCGGGCGGTGTTCGATGAGATCGCGCATCCCGCCCAGGCCGAGCCGCTCCCGGAAAGCCCGCACGGTGTAGCCGACCACCGTCGCATCGGTTCGCGCCCGCACTGTGGCCGAGCGTGGCAGGTGAAACACCGGGCCGATCTCGCCGAAGTAGTCACCGGTGGTGGCGAGCTTCATCAACTCCTCACCGCCGCTGGCCAATTCGCGGACGATCTCGAGTTCGCCGTCGGAGACGACGTAGATCAGCTCGCCCATCGTGCCCTGTTCGAAAAGCACCTCACCGCTTTCCAACCCGATTGTTTCGGGGGGCCGGTCGGTCGATGCGAAGTCCGGCACCAGCTCGACGACGCGATCGGCCAACGGCAGGATCCGGCTGTCGTGGGTCGCGACGACCACCATCCGGTTACCGGTGGCGAGCTCGCGGATCAGCTTCAGTATCTCTTCGACCTGGATGAAGTCCAGGTGCGCGGTGGGCTCGTCGGCCAGGATGAGTGGCGGATCGAGAGCGATCGCCCGCGCGACGGCCACCCGCTGCTGCTGCCCACCGCTCAGATCGCCTGGCCGGTGGGTCATCCGTTCCTCCAAACCCACCCGTGCCAGCAGTTGTCCCGCCTTCTTGTGCGCCGCGCGGCGCGACGTCCCCGCCGCGAGCAGCGGCACCATCACGTTCTCGAGGGCCGTGAGGCTCGGCACCAAATTGAATGCTTGAAAGACGATGCCCACCGTTTCGCGACGGTATGTCGAGAGCTCGCGGGCGTTGAGCGACGCGACGTCAACTTCGCCGAACTTGATCGCCCCGGAACTGGGTCGCAGGATCCCTCCGAGACAGGACAGCAGCGTCGTCTTCCCACAGCCGCTGGGGCCCATCAGGATGACCAGTGAACCGGCGGCCACGTCAAGGTCGAAGCCGTCGATCGGGCGGACGGTATCTTCTCCGCTGGCGTACTCGACCACCAGGTTCTGAATGCTGAGATCGCCCACGCTCATGGACCCCCGAACGCGATCGCGGGGTCGACGGACACCGCGCGCCGTAATCCTGTGGCGCTGGCGATCAAGCCGATCACGACGGCAATCACCGGCAACGCCACGAAGGCCTCCGCCGGGACGATGACCTTCATCGGGAACAGTGGTCCGAGGGCCATCGACAGCACGGCTCCGACAAGTGCGGCAAGCAGCGCAACCACCACCGCCTGCATCGCCAGGCCGGCGGCGATGTTGCGGGTGGGAACGCCTATCGCCTTGAAAACCGCGAAGTCTCGCAGGCGCTCCAGCGCGGAGAGATAGATCACCGATCCGACGACCAGCGCCGCGACGATCCAGAGCATGATCGCCACGATCGTGATCGAATTCACCGCGACCTTCAAAGGGCGAAGCAGATCGGCGATTGCGCCGTCGCGGTCGATGGTGTGATAGCCGGCCGGTATCTCAGCGAGGGTGCCGCGAACACCCATCGAGGCCACCAGCGCTTCGCCGCCGTACACGAGTCGCTGTGCGCCCGAGGTCGTGAGGAAGACGTTCGGCAGGTTGGCCAGCGCCGTCGAGTTATCCACGATGCCGACGATGCGCAGTGTGCGCGAAGCGATTTCGATATCGTCGCCGATTTGACGGCCGAGCGTGCTCGACACCGCGACCTCATCGGGAGTCGACGGCGCGCGCCCCTCCGACACAGGGGGCATGCCCGGACCTTGTTCGGGGGCGCCGAAAATGTCGACGTTTCGCGTCGTATCGCCGAGGGTGGCCGTACCACCGGCGTACACCAGGGGAGCCGCCGCCGTCACGCCTGGCGTCGCGGCGACGCGTTGCAGCTCCACCGGCGCGAACGGCGTCGCCCCGACGAACGGGCCGGATGCGCCCTCCTTGACGACGAACAGGTCGACACCCAGCGAGTCGACGGTTTGTTCGGCCTCAACTCGGAACCCGTTCGCGAGCCCTGTGAGGACGAGCGTCATCGCGAAGATGATGGCGGTGGAGAGGATTGCGATGACGAAGCGCCGTTTGCGCCACTGCATGTCGCGCAGCGCGGCCATCAGCATGTCCGCGAGATTACAGACGCCTTAACATTCGCGGGCGGAGTTCGGCTATGACGTGTCCCCGCCGAACGCGACGACCACCTCGCCAGTGGGCAATCTTCTTGCCGTTCAGTGTCGTTGCGATGAATTTCTCCCGTCGACGTGTTGCCTATCGCGCGCGTACCCGGCGCGGCTAGCAACCAGTTGGGGCCATCACGCCGTTACACTCGTACCAGAGCGCTTTCACCGACGAGTTGCGCGCCTGGTGAGCACTAACAAAGGACAACGAGCGTGACTGCATTGCAGGACTGGCTCAGTATTCGACCCGTAGATCCGAAAGGCGTCAAGGCATTCATCTGCGATGCGTTGCGCAGCCTGACCGCCGAGGAGCCGGCAAAGGTCGCCGAGCCACCGCTGATCCGGCCTGGAATCGAGCGCTGCTAAGCGCTGACGCCGTTGTTCGGATCGCGATACGACCTCGTTCTCGTGGGGAACCGTGGGTCTCGAACTCGACAACGGCCGTGTGGTCACACTCAATCCCGGGCACCTCGTCGTGCAGAACGCTACGCGTCATCGCTGGCATAACCGGGGCCACACCGTTGCCCGCGTTCTGGCTGTGATCATCGGAGCCTTCCAGGAGATCGAGGGCGGAGGCCCCGTCGCCTAGCGCTGTCGGTGGCGCCCTGCCTGCGTCGGTGCGTCGAATGCCTGAGTCTGCGTGTCGATCAGCGTGTCGTACGCGTCGATCGCGGGCTCGTCAGCCTGTCGTCCGCGTCGATCGCGGGCTCGTCAGCGTGTCGTCCGCGTCGATCGCGGGCTCGTCAGCATGCTCGTGCCGGCCGCTGATCAGGAGGCTGAGCAGGGCGCCGACCACGCAGACGATCGCGGTGATGCCGAAGATCTCGCCGTACTGCATCACATAGGCCACCCGGACACGGGCTCCTTGGGCGGCCAGCCGCTCGGCCAGGTTGTTCCCGCCGGCGGGGCTGGGCAGACCGGCCAGAATCTGGTTGAACCGATACAGGCCCCAGGCGGACAGGGCGGCGATGCCGATGAGCATGCCGATCATCCGGGCCACCACAACGGCCGCGGAGGCGATGCCGTGCTGCGCGGCGGGGACCACCCGCAACGTCGCCGACGTCAGCGGCCCGATCACCAGGCCGAGGCCGAGGCCCGCGATCGCGAGGTCGGTGTCCAGCGTCGGCAGGCTGAACAGGCCCAGGTCGTGGTGTGCCGCCAGCACGTCGACGGGCCACTTGGAGATCAGCCAGTAGCCACCCGCGGCGATCAGCAGCCCGATGAATGCCACGATTCGGTCGCCGATCTTGGTCGCGATGAAGCCGCCAAGCAGGGCGCCGATCGGCAGCGCGATCAGAAACCGCAGCAGCAGACCGGCGGCTGCGTTCTTATCGAGACCGAGCACGCCCTGACCGAACAGCTCGACATTGACCAACGTCACCATCAGCGCCGCTCCGGCCGTCAGTGAGGCGCCCAGCGCCGCCAGGAACGGCCGGAAATGCACACCCACGGGCTCGATCAGCCGGGTGCGGGAGAAGCGCTCCCACACAAAGAACGCAATGGCGGCGACCAGCGCGCCCACCAGCAAGGGCGTGCCATAGCTCGGCAACACCTGCTTGCCGTCCGGCGCCGGGTTGTACAGGCCCCACGTGGCCAGGCCCAGCGCGATCGCGAGCAGTACGCCGCCGATCACGTCCACCTTTTCGGGCGTCTCGGTCTTCTGCCGCGATGGCAGGCTGAACTGGATCATCACCATCGCGATCAGGGCCAGCGGCACGTTGATCCAGAACACGTCGCGCCAGGTTCCCAGCAGCCACACCACCGCGATGCCGTACAGCGGGCCCAGCACGCTGCCCAGTTCCTGCGCGGCGCCGATGCCGCCCAGCACGCTCGCGCGGTTGCGGGCGGACCACAGGTCGGCCGCGAGCGCCAGCGTCACCGGCAGCAGCGCCCCGCTCGCGGTGCCCTGGATCGCGCGCCCGATGATGAGCGGCAACAAGTCATTCGAGAGTGCGGTGACGACCGAGCCGACCGCGAACCCGGCCAAGCTGACCTGCAGCACCATCTTGCGCCCGAACCGGTCTGAGGCCCTGCCCAGCAGCGGCATGGCAGCGATGTAGCCCAACAAATACCAGGTGACGATCGGTGTGACCCGCTGGATCTGATTGATCCCGATCCCGACGTCTCTCATGATGTCGGTCATGATCGTGACCACGACGTAGGTGTCGAGGGCACCCAGCAGCACCGCGAGGCTGCCGGCGCTGATCGCGACACGCCGGCCCGATGTCGCCGGCCCAGCGGCTCCGGGCGACGCGCGCATCAGACGGCGGGTTTGGTGACGGTGACGGGCTTACCCCAATCGGTCAGCGTCATGGTGACACTGTTGCCAGGGGTGGTTTCCAGCTTGGCCTGCACCAGGGCATGGTCGCCGTCCTCCTTGATCCACGCCGTGCCGGGGATGGGCCCGGTCGCAGGGATTTGTGGCGCGATCTTGGTCACGGCCTCACCACTCACGGTCCCGGTGACGCGGACGGTGTCGACGCCATTGAGGGTCTCGCGGCCGTCGGCCTTCGGGCCGGAGAAATTGGCGAGCACGTTGGCCAGGCCGGTATCGGGGTTCAGGATGGCCGATACGTCGTAGATGTCGACGGCCGGGCCCAGGTCCTGGTAGCTGCCCTTGGTGAGCGCGGCGTAAAGGGTCCCGTCGACAACCGAGAAGTCCACGTCCTCGAGCTTCTGGCCCAAGAAGACGATGTTGGCCGTGCCCTGGGCGCCGACGGCAGGCGTATTGGTCAGATCGCCCTCGAGGGACTCGATCGGCAGTTCCTTGATCTCGCCCTGCACGGTCAGCTTCAGGTGCACGCTGGGCTGGGACTTGGTGGTCTCGCTGGACTGCTTCAACAAAGTGGCGGCATCCGGCAGTGGATTGCTCGAGTCCTGCGACTTCGAGGAGCACCCGGCGACGAGGGCGATGGCGGTGAAAAGGACGGCGAAGATCGCCAAGAGGCGCGTCTGCATGACTGCATCGTAGAGGGTGCGGCGAAGTGGACGCGTTGAGCGGGCCGCTGGTAGAAGTGGAATCGTGGCTCCGGAACTGGACTTTCGGTACCTGTCGGCCGCCGACGGTGGTCGGCTACCGTGACGGCCAGCCGGTTTGCGGCGGCGCCCTCCGGCCCCACGCGTGCGGGCTGTATGAGTCCGAGGGTTATGTGCCGATCGGAAACCTCAACGGCAACGCGATGGCCATGTTCTTCGGCGAGAAGCGGCTGTCTGGATAGTCTTGCGGCGTGTTCACCGGAATCGTCGAAGAACTGGGCGAGGTTGTCGACAAGGAAGAACTCGGCGACTCGGCCCGCCTGATCATCCGAGGGCCCGTTGTCACCGCCGACGCCGGGCACGGCGACTCGATCGCGGTGAACGGTGTCTGTTTGACCGTGGTCGAGGTGCTGCCCGATGGTGCGTTCAGCGCCGACGTGATGGGCGAAACCCTGAACAGGTCGAGCCTGCGCGGTGTGGGGGTGGGCAGCCACGTCAACCTGGAGCGCGCTGCCGCGGTCAACAGCCGCCTTGGCGGACACATCGTCCAGGGACACGTCGACGGCACCGCTCATGTGATCGCGCGGACAGCCTCCGAACACTGGGAAGTCGTGCGGATCGCGCTGCCGACGGCGCTGTCCCGGTATGTCGTCGAGAAGGGGTCGATCACGGTCGACGGCGTGTCGCTCACGGTTTCCGATCTCGGCCACGACTGGTTTGAGGTGTCGTTGATCCCGACGACGTTGGACCTGACGACGCTCGGCAAGGCGGAGGTTGGGACACGCGTCAACCTCGAGGTCGACATCATCGCGAAGTATGTCGAACGGCTGCTCACTCGGGATAATGGTTCTACCAGCGGATTTACTGGATAGGTCGAAGACATCACATAAGCCCTGCGTGCCGAACGAAAATCCCACAACACCATCGCCGCCTACACCGAGGACGCTGGCTCACGACGAGAATCGGACACCGCCGCCGGCGGGTTGTTCCTCCAGAAATGGAGGGTCTGCCATCAGGCCAATACAAGACGGATTCTGAAACCCAACCTTCGCCCGCCGCTGTGCGCGGCCCTCGCCACAGTTCCGCCAGTTTGCAGTCCTTGCCGTCGCGTGGACCTTCGCCGACCTGGCCAAGCCGAACCGCCGTTAGGCCCGCCACCACGGCGCAGGTTGATACTGCCCGAATGCGCCGCGCCAGTTCTCGCCTCGCATGATCGCCGCGTGTTCGTACTCGGCGCGCGTCGGCATATTTGAGTTCACGCTGCGTCCGCTCGGCGGCGATCTGCTCGGGCGAAGTCGAGATAAGTCTGTGCGGCGTGGATGGGTTTGCTGGACTGTTCTAAGGCAGTCTCAAGCGCAGTCACAGGCTCTAAGCAGCGTTGGAGGCTAGACACTGGGGTCATGTCCCGGGGGATGTATTTCGCCAGGGGCGAAGCAGCGAAGCCTAAATGGAGGGGATCAAAGTGGAATCGAATCCGCATCAACGTGTCAAATTGCAGCTTGCAGTAATAGCCGTCAGCGCCATCGTCGTCATGGGGGCAGTGGCCGCGGCGGTGTTAGGTCAAGAAGCGACAGCGTCTGTGGCCGGAGGCCGGATGAATATCGGACAAACCGCCACCTCGACCACCGCCCCGGCAGCTATGGCGACGTCGTTTGCCAGCCCGACGATGAAAGCGGCGCGGCCACACGGATTTGGATAAAAGCCAGCGAGCCCCGTGTCGCAGAGCGATGGCCTTGCCGTCCCGCAGAGTGATGTCGGTCACGGTTACCTTCGTGTCGTTCGAGTGAGTAGCCGGGTTAAACATATTTCGCACTACAGCGCTGTGAGCTGGCCTTGTCTTTGCAGGTCAGGCACAGCGTTCGGTCGTTCCTAGGTCGCGAAGTATGTCGAACGGCTGCTCGGCTCGGGCGATGAGCCGAGCAGCGGCGGGAACTCCTGACAGCTTCCTCACAGCTTTAGCCACCACGAGTCAGCGTCGACGCGGCTGTAGCCGTGGGGGCCGCCGACGGCGATGCGTTGACGTTCACGATCACGATCACGATCAGCCGACCAAAGGCACGGCAGCCATAAGGACATACCATCGTGTACACGTCTCTTAACACCCTGGCCGTACCGCCCCTGATAAGCCCACCTGCTGACAACTTCGAGGTGACGGTGTCTGACGGCCACGGCGGCACGCAGGTAGTCACCCTCAACCCGTTCTGAACGTCGTAAAGATCCAGCTCAGGGGAGCAGGCAATAAGACCTGCGCGTCGGTGGTTCATACTGATGTGATGACGAGGCTGGACGCCGTTGAGCGGGCGGTTGCCGACATCGCCGCGGGTAAGGCCGTCGTCGTGATCGACGATGAGGATCGCGAGAACGAGGGCGATCTCATCTTCGCCGCGGAGAAGGCGACTCCCGAACTCGTCGCATTCATGGTGCGCTACACGTCCGGCTACCTGTGTGTGCCATTGGACGGCGCGATCTGTGACCGCCTAGGGCTGCTGCCGATGTACGCGGTCAACCAGGACAAGCACGGCACCGCCTACACCGTCACCGTCGATGCGAAAAACGGTGTGGGAACAGGTATTTCGGCTTCCGACCGTGCGACGACGATGCGGCTGCTCGCTGATCCGTCCAGCGTCGCGGACGATTTCACCAAGCCCGGTCACGTGGTGCCGCTGCGCGCCAAGGACGGTGGGGTGCTGCGCCGCCCCGGTCACACCGAGGCCGCCGTCGACCTGGCCCGGCTTGCGGGTCTGCAGCCGGCAGGCGCGATCTGCGAGATCGTCAGCCAGAAGGACGAAGGCGCGATGGCGCAGACCGACGAGCTGCGCGTCTTCGCCGACGAGCACGGCCTGGCGCTGATCTCCATCGCCGACTTGATCGAGTGGCGGCGCAAGCACGAAAAGCACATCGAGCGCATCGCCGAAGCGCGCATCCCGACGCGGCACGGCGAGTTCCGCGCGGTCGGCTACACCAGCATCTACGAGGACGTCGAGCACGTGGCACTCGTCCGCGGCGACATCGCCGGACCGCACGGCGACGGGCACGACGTATTGGTGCGGGTGCACTCGGAGTGCCTCACCGGAGACGTGTTCGGCTCCCGGCGCTGCGACTGCGGGCCGCAACTGGATGCCGCGTTGGCGATGGTGGCCCGCGAGGGCCGCGGCGTGGTGCTGTACATGCGTGGCCACGAGGGCCGCGGCATCGGCCTGATGCACAAGCTGCAGGCCTATCAGCTGCAGGACGCCGGCGACGACACCGTCGACGCCAACCTCAAGCTCGGCCTGCCCGCGGACGCCCGTGACTACGGCATCGGCGCACAGATCCTCGTCGACCTCGGCGTGCGGTCCATGCGGCTGCTGACCAACAACCCCGCCAAGCGGGTCGGCCTCGACGGGTACGGGCTGCACATCATCGAGCGGGTGCCGCTGCCGGTGCGCGCCAACGCGGAGAACATCCGCTACCTGATGACCAAGCGCGACCGGATGGGCCATGACCTGACCGGTCTGGACGACTACGACGAAGCCGTGCCTGGCGAATTCGGCGGAGCGCTGTGAGCGGCGGAGATGGCTGCGGCGAAGCCGCGACAAAAATGGGCCGAGTGACAGCCAGGGCGGAGCCCTGAGTTGAGTGGAGGCGCGGGCGTTCCCGATCTGCCACAACTTGACGCGTCGGACCTGACGCTGGCGATTGTGGCCAGCACCTGGCATCCCGAGATCTGCGATGCGCTGCTCGACGGCGCACGCAAGGTCGCCGCGGACGCTGGTATCGACAACCCGACCGTCGTTCGCGTGCTGGGTGCGATCGAAATCCCGGTCGTGGCACAGGCCCTGGCCGCCAACCACGACGCCGTGGTCGCGTTGGGCGTGGTCATCCGCGGCGAGACACCGCATTTCGACTACGTGTGTGACGCGGTGACCCAGGGCCTGACGCGGGTGTCGCTGGACGCGTCCACTCCGGTGGCGAATGGCGTGCTCACCACGAACAACGAGCAGCAGGCGCTGGATCGGGCGGGGCTGCCGTACTCGGCCGAAGACAAGGGCGCGCAGGCCGCCGCCGCGGCGCTGTCGACCGCGCTGACACTGCGTGATCTGAAGTCATGAGCGACTGGGACATCGAGATACGGCCCTATCTGACACCGTATTTCGCTTATGCTGCGGCTGCGTTGATCCTGGCGGCCCATGTCGTTGTTGGCGTGCTGCTCAAGATTTCGTCGACGGGGGTTATCTTCCAAACCGCCGACCAGGTGGCGATCGCCTTGCTGGGCGCCGTCATCGCCGGCGCAGTGCTGCTATTCGCTCGACCGCGGCTGCGGATCGGCCCGGCCGGGGTTGCGGTGCGAAACTTGTTCGGTTACAAGCTGATCCCCTGGTCGGACGTCGTAGGGGTGTCGTTCCCGCGCGGAGCCCGCTGGGCCAGGGTGGACCTGCCCGACGACGAGTACATCCCAGTGATGGCTATCCAGGCCGTCGACAAGGAGCGCGCGGTCGACGCGATGGACCGCGCGCGCGGGCTGCTGGCGCGCTACCGGCCTGACATCAACCAACACTGAGCGACATCGCGACCTCGTTTTGCGGGCCACGTGTTTCGGCCGATGTAACTGTGAATCCCAGGCTTTCGTACACACCGCGCGCCACCGCGTTGTCGGCGGCCACCCGCAGCGTGACGGTGTGCGCCCGGCGATCGCGGGCCCAGTCCACCGCGGCGGCAACCAGGGGTCGCGCCAGGCCGAGACCCCGGGCGGCCGGGTCGAGCCACAACGAATACAGGTAAACGGTTTCGGCGTTCTCCACCTGTGCGCCGATCAGTCCGACCGGTCGGTCGCCGATCAGTGCCGCGAACTGCGCGTGATCGCGCAGGCGGCGGCGCCACTGCGCGGCGGTGAACGCCACTTCCTGCTGGAACTGCGGGTCGTTCTCACCGAGGGAATCGGTCAACGCCCGTAACCGCACACCGGCGAACAAGCGCCAGTCCGACTCGGTCAGCTGAGCGACGCGGGCCGCCACTGCCGTCACCGGGTGTCGCCCATCACCAGCCCCTCGCGGCGCGGGTCGGCGCCACCCACCCAGCCGGCGGTGTCGCGCACGATCGCCGACAGGCCGCTGGACTGGTCGGCGAGGTCGACCTGGTGCCCGAGTTTGCGCAGGCCGACCACCAGCGGATCGTGGTCGCCGTTGTCGGACGTGTCGATGGCGGGATGTTCACCGCCCACGTTCGTCTTCGGCGAATTCGCGGCGCCAAAGTCCACCGCGGAGACCGCCTGCTGCGGGTCGAGGCCCCAATCGACCATTCCCACAACAGTTTTCACGACGAACTGGATGATCACCGAACCGCCTGGTGAGCCCGCCACCGCGTAGAGCTTTCCGTGACCGGCCGGGGACCGGTCGAACACCAGCGTGGGCGCCATCGTGCTGCGTGGCCGCTTGCCCGGCTGGACGCGGTTGGGCACCGGTGCGCCGTCGGGCCCGACGGGCTCGGCGGAGAAGTCGGTGAGCTGGTTGTTGAGGATGAACCCGTCGACCATGTGGAACGCTCCGAAGGCCGATTCCACCGTGGTAGTCAGCGAGGCGGCATTGCCCTGCGCGTCGACAATGCTGATCTGGCTAGTGCCGTGCTCGGGTCCCTGCGGCGCAGGCGTGGTCGGCGGACCGAACTCGCCCGGCTTCGCGGTGCCCATCGTGTGCTGCTCGGAGATCAGCGCTGCACGGCCGGCAAGGTAGTCACTGTTGAGCAATGTGTTGGGCGATGCGCCCGGCAGTGGCACGAAATCGGTGTCGGCGACATACTTGTCGCGGTCGGCGTAGGCCAGGCGTTCGGCCTCCGAGATCAGGTGAACACCCATCACCGTGGGCTTGCCTCCGTTGAGGTCGACGTCGGTGGGTTTGTGCTCGCCCATCGGGAAATGCTCGAGCATGCCCAGCGTCGCCGCCACCGCAATGCCGCCGGACGAAGGCGGCGGCATGCCGCAGATCTCCTTGCCGCGGTAGGGACCGCAGAGCGGTTCGCGTTTCTTGGCGGTGTAGCCGGACAGGTCCTCGGGCGTCATCAGGCTCGGGGTGCGGCCGCCTGCGGTGTCGGCGGCCGAGGCGACGATGGCTTTGGCGATGTCGCCGGTGTAGAACGATTGCGGATCGGATGCGATGACGCCCAACGTCTTTGAGTAGGCGGGATTGGTCAGCCGGGTTCCGGAGGTCTTCGGGCCGGCATCGGAGTTGAGGAAGTAGGCCGAGGCGTTCGGATCGACTTTCAGCTGCGGGGCGGCGTCGGCTATCGCGGCGGCCAGCCGCGGGCTGATCTCGAAGCCGTCGTCGGCCATAGCCACGGCGGGGGTGAACAGGTCGCGCCACGCGGTCTTGCCGTGCTCAGTGTGGACGTCCTGCAATAGCCGCAGGATGCCGGGCACACCGATGGACCGACCGGAGGCTCGGGCGTCGGGCTTGGGCTGGGTGCGGTCGGCGTCGGAGATCCAGCGCAGGTAGTTCTCGGTGGCCGCCTTCGGCGCCACCTCGCGGCCGTCGTAGGCCTGCACCGAGCCCGCGGCCGCGTCGTAGTACAGCAGGAACCCGCCGCCGCCGATGCCCGACGACTGCGGCTCCACCAGCCCCAGCACCGCCTGCGCGGTGACGAGCGCATCGGCGGCGGTGCCGCCCGTGCTCAGCACTTCGCATGCGGCCTGGGTGGCCAACGGGTTGGCGGTGACCACCGCGTAGTGACTCGTCCGCACCGGCGTCATGTCCTTGCGGTAACCGGTGGCGACCTCGGGGTTGGTGGAGATGTTCCGGGAGGTGGTGACCGACCCCGGACCCGCCGCGGCGGTCGTCTTGGGCGCCGGGGTGCCGTTGGCGATGATCGAACAGGGGCCAGCCACCGTCGGCGGCGCGTTC
>CAVYPB010000024.1:0-210063 GCA_963770305.1 uncultured Actinomycetota bacterium | reverse complement strand
GGCATTCCTCACGTTCGTCGTCATCGGCGCGGGACCGACCGGGGTGGAGCTGGCCGGGCAGGTCGCCGAGCTGGCCAAAACGGTGCTGCCACAAGAGTTTCGCTGGATCGACACCGGCACGGAGACCCGGGTGGTGCTGGTCGAAGCCGCTCCGACGGTGCTGGGACCGTTCGACCCGAAACTGCAGCGCTACACCCAGCGGCGGCTGGCGAAGATGGGTGTCGAGGTGCGGGTGGACACCGCGGCGACCGCGATGACCGACGACAGCATCACCGTGAAAGGCCCCGAGGGCCAGGAGCGGATCGCGGCACGCACCAAGATCTGGGCCGCCGGGGTGCAGGCCTCGCCGCTGGCGAAGATGCTGTCGGAGGCCACAGGCGCACAGACCGACCGCGCGGGACGGGTGGCGGTGCGGCCGGACTGCACCCTTCCCGGGCATCCGGAGGTGTTCGCGATCGGCGACATGGTGTCGCTCAACGGCCTGCCGGGCGTGGCGCAGCCGGCGATGCAGGAGGGCAAATACGTCGGGAAGGTCATCCGGGCCCGGTTGAAGGGCAACGGCACCGTCGCACCGTTCAAGTACTTCGACAAGGGCAGCATGGCGACCATCGGTCGCAACGCCGCGGTGGCGGACGCCTTCGGGATGAGGTTCACCGGCCCCGTCGGCTACTTGATGTGGGGCTTCATCCACGTGCTGTATTTGATCGGCTGGAGCAACCGGATCATCACGTTGTACAGCTGGCTGCGAGCGCTGAGCTTCACCCATCACCGTGGCGAACGGATCATCACCGTCGAACAAGCCCACGACGAACTCGCCCGAGCCGCGACGTGCCGGGACCCCGACGAACTCAACCGCCCGCTGTCCAAGCGGGCCTGACCGTATCAGATGGAGGAACACAGCATGGCGAAGAAATCCAATCGGTGGCCATCCTCGGGGGTGGATTCATGGGTGCTGGTATCGCGAATCCGCCTCCCTTGCTGGGCTTCCCGTCCTGATACGCGAACTGCCCGAATACCTCGCCGCGGCGCGCACCAGACTGGAGAAATCCATGGACAGCGCGGTGAAACGGGGAAAGCTCGACGCCGACAAGCGCGATGCGGCACTGGCCAGGGTCACCTTCACCAGCGAGTTGAAGATGTCGCCGGCAGCGACCTGGTCATCGAGGCGGTGCCGGAGAACCTTCCGCTCAAGGTCTCGATCATGAAGGAGCTCAACGAGATCGTCAGCGACGACACGATCCTGGCCTCCAACACCTCCTCCATCCCGATCGCTGAACTCGCCGGCGCGGTCAGCCGTCCGGGCCGGGTAGTGGGCCTGCACTTCTTCTCGCCGGTGCCGGTGATGAAATTGGTGGAGATCGTGCGGGCGCTGGACACCAGCGACGAAACAATCACGAGCGCAAAGGAGTTCGTCACGCGGCTCGGTAAGCACTCCATCGAGACGAAGGACCGCTCCGGGTTCATCGTCAACTTCCTGCTGACCTCATATCTGATGGGCGCGGTCCGGATGTACGAAGAGGGATTCGCCAGCCGGGAGGACATCGATGCTGGGATGAAGCTCGGTGCCGGTCACCCGATGGGCCCGCTGCAGCTGTGCGACTTCATCGGCCTCGACGTGCTGCAGGCGGTGTGCACGTCGATGTTCGACGAGTTCGAACGCGACGAGTACGCGCCGCCGCCGCTGATGAAGCGCATGATCGCCGCGGGGCGCCTGGGCCGCAAATCGGGTCGGGGTTTCTACGAATACACCACGTAGAGGAATGTCTCGCGCGCCGACATCCGGCGCTGGTGACCGGCGCATCGTCGCTCTCCCGATTGCGAAAGTGCCAACCTGCTAATGGTTCTCGGTCAGGCGATCACCACCAGCTCCCTTCGCTGTCGTGTACGCGCCACAACCGAAACGGATCCGCGACGGCACTATCTACCGACGAAACGGGCCTTGCCCGGGCCGTTTTCGACAAAGCTGCTCATTCCTCGCTTCTGGTCCTCGGTTCCGAACAACGCCGAGAAATGCAGCCGTTCCACCTCGAGACCGGCATCGAGATCCAGGCCGAGACCGGTGTCAATCGCCTGCTTGGCGGCGCGTAGCGCCTGCGCGGGACCGGCCCGGAACTGAGCAGCCAGCCGGGTCGCGGCGTCGTAGACGTCGCCGTCGGGCACCACCTGGTCGACCAGCCCGATCCGCAGCGCCTCGCCGGCGTCGACGAACCGCCCGGTGTAGACCAGGTCCTTGGCGCGGGCCGGGCCGATCAGCCGCGGCAGCCGTTGTGTGCCGCCGGCACCGGGAATGATCCCGAGCAGAATCTCGGGCTGCCCGAACTTGGTACTCTCGCCGCACACCCGAAAGTCCGCGCACAGCGCCAGTTCTAGCCCGCCACCGAGTGCGTAGCCGGTGACCGCCGCAACAACCGGCTTTGGGATCGTGGCAACCGCGGTGAACGACGTGTGCATCGCCTGGCTGACCAGAGCCATTTCCGGGTAGTGCTTGTCGGCCATCTCTTTGACGTCGGCGCCCGCGGCGAAGACCTTCTCGCCGCCATAGATGACCGCCGCGCGGATCTCGGGTGTCGAGGTGACCACCGCGGCGGCGTCGCGCAGTTCAGCCTGCACCTGCACGCTGATCGCGTTCATCGGCGGCCGGTCCAGCCGGATCGTCGCCAGGCCGTCGGTCACCTGCACATTCACACATTCACCCATGCAAGCCTCCGGGCCGGACGGCCGGTACTAGTTGCCGGTCGCGTCGTACTTGAACGACAGAGCCAGGCGGACCCGGTATCCGGTGATCCGACCGTTCTCGATCGTGACATCCTGGCGGACCACCTCGGCTATGCGTAGCTCCCGCACGGTTCCCGCGGCTGTCTCGACTGCGCTGCGCGCAGCCGCTTCCCAGGATTCGTCACTCACGCCGATGACCTCGGTAACCCGGTACACACTCATGACTTGCTCCTCATCTCTTTGGGTTAGATCCCTTGTCGGTGCTCGACAGCCAGTCAAGTGCTTCCTGGCGGCTTTCGTAGATGTATGGGGCCAGTCCGCGCGCGGTGAGATGGCCGCTGAGCTTGAGGCGCATAAATGAGCTGGTGGTGTACCGAGTGACGCTGTCGTAGTAACGTTCCGCAAGGCTGCGCACCGCGGACGTGTACGTGTCGGCGAGGTCAGGCGCCAGGTAGAAGTTGTCGTAGTTGACCACGACGGGAACCTTCTTGCCGACCGCGGTCAGCCTCTTCTCGATCTCGGCGATTATGGCCTCGGCTTCTGCCGCGGTGTAGACAGACACGCCTTCCATATTGATGAAGAAGATGTTGCGGTCGACGTCGTAGGAAAACCGCGCGTCCAGGGGAACGGTCAGCAGATCGTCCTTGAGCCCCATGGGCTCGTCGCGGAAGAGCCTCTCGTCCATCAGTTTCGGCTCCCCAGCGATGATTGGGGTGAATCCGACATGGGCCAAGACGTCCTTTTCCAGGTCGATACCAGGGGCGATCTCGATCAGTTCCAGTCCGTCGGGGGTGAGCCGGAACACGCAACGTTCGGTCACGTAGAGCACCGGTTGTCCTGCGGCGGCCGCGTACTGGCCGCTAAAAGTGCGCTGCTCAACGTTGGCGAGGAATTTCGGCGCGGCAACCCCGTCGTCGCTGACGGCAATTCGCCCGTCGACAACCTGCGTTCGGCACGGTGCCAGGAAGGTACCCAGGAATGCCACCTTTTTCGCGTTTTGGCTGATGTTGATGAACCCACCCGATCCCGCGAGCCTCGGCCCGAACCTGCTGACGTTGACGTTGCCTTGTGCGTCGGCCTGCGCCATTCCCAAAAACGCCGCGTCCAGCCCGCCGCCGTCGTAAAAGTCGAACTGGGCGGGCTGCTCGAGGATGGCGTCGCCGTTGATCGCGGATCCGAAATCCTTTCCGCCGGTCGGCATTCCCCCGATTACCCCGGGTTCGGCGGTCAGGACAATGTAGCTGAGGACGTGCTCCTCGGCCGCCACACTGGCGATGCCTTCGGGGATGCCGATGCCGAGATTGACCACTGCGTTGGGGCGCAGTTCCATCGCCGCGCGCCGGGCGATCACCTTGCGTACCGACAGCTCCAGCGGCGGTACCGACGACAGCGGGACGCGCAGCTCGCCGCTCATGGCCGGCGAGTACTGCGTCCCCCAGGTCTGCGGGTGGTGTTCGGGTGTCGACACGACCACGCAGTCGACGAGCACACTCGGGATCTTCACGTCCTTGGGATGAAGCGATCCCGCCTCGGCGATCCGCTCCACCTGCACGATCACCAACCCGCCGGCGTTGTGCACTGCGGTGGCGACGGCCAGGGACTCCAGAAAGAGCGCCTCTCGCTCCATGGTGATGTTGCCGTTCGGGTCGGCAGTGGTGCCGCGAAGGAACGCGACGTCGAGCCGATCGAATGCCTTGTAGAACAGGTACTCCTGACCGTCGATCGTCATCAACTCGACCCGGTCTTCGGTGGTGCGTTCGTTGATCTTCCCACCGCCGTTGCGAGGATCGACAAACGTGTCGAGGCCAACTCGCGTGAGCAGGCCCGGCTTTCCCGCGGCGGTATCGCGAAACAGCTGTGCAATTACGCCCTGCGGCAGATTGTAGGCCTCGATCTTGCTCTCCACGGCCATCTTGCCGAGCTCACCCGACATCCCCCAGTGCCCCCCGATGGCACGCTTGAGCAAACCCTCGTAGCACAACCGGTCCGAGCCCCGCCCCTCCCGGTTTCCCTGTGCCACGGTGAACGCCAACGTGAGATCCCGCGGGGTGCCTGTCTGCAGGAATCGCGCCTCCAGCGCCAGGGTGAGTTCTTCGGCGAAACACTGCCCGGCGAAGCCCTCCACCACGACGGTGTCTCCGTCACGGATCAGCGCGACGGCCTCGGCGGCGGTAACGATCTTGTCCCGCGGTGCCATGCCCGACACGAATTCGGTTGGAAAATCCATGTGTTCGCTCCTGGTTGGCGTCGAGCAACGGCTATCCGCGACCGGCGCGCGGCTCAGGTGAAGGCGCTCAACCCGGTGATGTCTCGGCCGACGAGAAGGGTTTGGATCGTCTCCGTCCCCTCGAAGGTGTAGATGGCTTCGATGTCGGCCATGTGCCGGATGACGTGGTTTTCGAGCAGGATGCCGTTACCGCCAAGTAGATTGCGCGCCTCGGCGAGCACCTCGCGAGCCTTGACCGTGTTGTTCAGCTTGCCCAGCGCCGCGATCGTGTCGGACATGGCCTCGGTATCGTCGAGGTGCCCGATGCGCTGGCAGTACAACTGCATCGCCGTAATCTCCGCGAGCATCCGGACCAGCTTCTCTTGCACGATCTGAAAACGTGCCAGCGGCTTGCCGAACTGGGTGCGCTGCGCGGCGTAATTGAGCGCGGCGTCATAGCCGGCGACAGCGTGGCCCAGTGCCGACCACGCGCAGGAGGCTCGGGTCGCCTTGAGCACCTTGGCGGTGTCCGCGAAGCTGTTCGCCCCGGGAAGGCGGTTTTCGGCGGGGACGCGCACGTCTGTGAGGTCGATGTCGGCTTGCCACAGGGCGCGCAGCGAGCCTTTGCCTTTGATCGCGCGGGCGTCATATCCGGGTGTGCCCTTCTCGATGAGGAACCCCTTGACCTGCATATCCTCGGCGTCACGGGCCCACAACACCACCACGTCGGCCAGGGTGCCGTTGCCGATCCAGCGTTTGGCGCCGTTGATCACATACTCATCGCCGTCACGGCGCGCCTCGGTCTCCAGCGATACGGAATCCGAGCCGTGGAGGGGTTCGGTCAGGGCGAACGCGCCCAGCTTTTCGCAGCGCGCCATCGCCGGCAGCCAGCGCTGTTTCTGCTCTTCGGAGCCGTGCATGTGGATCGAGCGCATCGCCAGGCCGGCGTGCACGCCGAGGAAGGTGCCCACGCTGCCGTCGCCGCGGTTGAGCTCCATCGTGATCAAACCGGCCGCTGTCAGGCTCATCGGCGGGCAGTCGTAGCCCTGCAGTCCGTCGCCGATCAGTCCCAGCTCGCCCAACCGCCGGCACAGCTCGACGGGCACCTCCGCGCGTTCCCAGTAGTCGTTGATCACCGGCAACACTTCCTCGTGGACGAATCCCCGGGTGCGCTCCAGGTAGTCACTGCTCGGCGTTGGTTAGGTCCGCCTTGAGCAGGAAATAGTCGGTGCCCAGGGCCTTGCCGATATCGGTGTAGACGGGCCGGGCAGCGGTGGCCGGACTGGGGGCGGTCATGGTGTCCTTCCTTCGTGCCGGGGATGTTTGGGGTCGTTAGCCGTTGGACATCGGCCAGCCCGGCGGCGGACCATAGCGGCCAACCCCGCACCGGTCGCACGCATTTATCTTGCGACGGCGGGGCACTACCGGTCGATGGTTCTTAGCACAGTTTGCTCGGTTGTGAATTGTGCACGCGCACAACGAGTTGTGCATACGGTGTACTTATGCTCGACATATGTATGGGTTGTCGGGCCGACCGTCGAACCCGAATGTGGCGGCTCTGGCATCGGCGTTGTTGGAGCGGCTGCCGCAGTTCGCGGATGAAGTGACCGAGCGGATTTGCCAACAGGTGGAGGCTTATCAGCAGGAGGAGCCGGTTCCGCGCGACGACCTGAATAGATCGTGTCGCGCAGAACCTGGAGTTCGGGTTTCGTAGCCTGGCCGATGCCGGTCCCTACGATCTGTCGGCGCCGCGCCGAACGGGTCGCCTCCGTGCCGCGCAGGGCGCGCCGTTGGCCATGGTGCTCAGCGCGTATCGGACCGGTTTCGCCTACATGTGGGATTGCGTGGTGACCGAGGCCGAGCGGTCGGGTTTGGCGTCGGCAACCGACCTGGTGCGAATCGCGTCGGATGTGTGGACGCTCAACGAGATGTTCACCACCGAGATGGCCACGTCATATCGCGATGCGATGACCGAGCAGATCCTCAGACGGGACCAGGAGCGGTCGGCTCTCGTCGAGGCGCTGGTGTCCGGCAGTGTCGCCGACACGGCCACGGTGTGGGAGGCCGCGGACCTGTTGGCGCTGCCCTATCAGGGTTTGTTCGTGGTGGTGGCGGCCGAACCGCCAACACTTGCCCGGCACGCGCTGCCGAATATCGAAAGCCGGCTGCGCGATCGCGGGATCGGGTCGGCGTGGCGGTTGCTGCCCGATCTGCACGTCGGCATCGTGTCGCTGCGAACGGCCAATACGCTGCAACCCATGGTTGACATGGTGCGGCCGGTCGTGACGACCCGGGTCGGGGTAAGCCCGGTCTACGAGGGCCTGGAGAAGACAGCGCAGGCAATGCATCTGGCCCGAATCGCGATGGCCAGCATCGCACCGGGTGACCGGCAACTGTGCGTATTCGACGACGCCCCGGTGCCGGCATTGATCGCCAGCGCCCCGACAACGTCCTACCGGGTCATGAACAACGTCCTGGGGCCGCTGCTCAGCACCGTCGCTGAAGAGCGTGACTTGTTGTTGGAAACCCTGGAAACCTATTTCATCGCGGGCTCGATAGCCGAAGCGGCCAAGCGGCTCTTCTGTCATCGCAACACCGTGCGCCACAGGCTGAGCCGCATCGAACAGCTCACCGGAAGATCTGTCGACAATCCCTCGGGCGCTGTCGAACTCTACATCGCCATCCAAACCATGCTGCGCCTACCCAAACCCCCCGACTAGGCGACAGATCCGATTCGCATGCGCCGGACCAGCGATCGGTAGCGGAGCGCTGCAGCTCACTTGGGTCGGCCCGGCGTACGCGGTGAGCCAGTGTGCGAATTCGCGCGCGTCCTCGGCGATGCATTCCATCGCATAGGTAAAACGCAGCGAGGTCCAGTCCGCGCAAAGTGCCGCATGACGCGGGTCCGCACGCAAACCACGTCAAGGTCGAGGGGTCGGAACCCGCCTGATGATCGAATCGATCCGTTATCTCGACACATTTGTCAAACACGACGGCACGTGGTATTCACCCAACGCAGACTTTGGTCGATTGGACCGAAAACCCGGACGTTTGTAACCATTTGAGGCCATCCCTTTTCCTTTCAGTTGGCGCCAGCGACACCGTTGTGGCAGAGATGTTGTTCTCGCACACATCGGTTCGGCTGGCTTCCCGACCAACAATCAGTTCAACGAAATCCGGAACCACCGATCGGGGATCCCATCGTGCTCACAACGTCTGAACCGACTTCCCCTGCTCCTGCGCGCAGCGGTAGGCAAACGGCTCGCTTGGCCCTTGTGGTCGGTGCACTCGGTGTCGTGTTCGGGGACATCGGCACCAGCCCGATCTACACCTTCCAAACGATCTTCAACCCCGACGATCCCCACCCCGTGCCGATTACCACGGACAACGTCTACGGAGTCGTCTCGCTGATCTTCTGGTCGGTGATGATCATCGTGACGTTGACCTACGTCACGCTCGTGATGCATGCCGACAACGACGGCGAGGGCGGCATCATGGCGCTCGTCGCGCTGGTGCGCCGGTGGGGTGCGCGCAGCGGTCGCACTGTGATGGTGCTTGCGACGCTGGGCATCTTTGGTGCCGCCTTGTTCTCAGGTGACAGCATGATCACGCCGGCGATCTCGGTGCTGTCCGCGGTAGAGGGCTTGAAGGTGATCAATCCAGGGCTGCAGGGCTGGGTCGTCCCGATCACCGCCGTCATCATCGTTGCGCTATTCGCGGTGCAGCGCCGCGGAACCGGTGCCGTGGGACGCCTTTTCGGGCCGGTGATGATCGGCTGGTTTGTGGCAATCGGGGCCTGCGGCGTGCACGGCATCGTCGAGCATCCGCAGATACTGGCGGCGCTTTCCCCGGTGTACGCGGTGAAGTTCATGGTGGGGGACTTTGGGACGGCGTTCTTCTCGTTGGCAGGGGTGGTGCTTGCGGTCACCGGCGCGGAGGCGCTCTACGCCGACATGGGCCACTTCGGTCGCAAGGCGATCACCCGCGCTTGGCTGTTCGTGGTCCTACCGGCGCTGGCCCTCAACTACCTCGGGCAGGGTGCGTCGGTGATTGCCGACAGAACCGTGATGAGCGCACCGTTCTTCTTGCTCACCCCAGGCTGGGCACGATTGCCCATGGTGCTGCTGGCGACCGTCGCGACGGTCATCGCGTCGCAGGCGGTGATCACGGGCGCGTTTTCGTTGGCGTCGCAGGCCGTCGAGCTCGGCTATCTCCCGCGACTACGGGTGGTGCACACGTCGGCGTCGACCTACGGTCAGGTCTACATGCCATGGATCAACGGCATGCTGATGGTGGCGGTCCTGATCCTGGTGTTCGCGTTCCGCAGCTCGGCGGCACTGGCTTATGCCTACGGGATGGCAGTGACCGGAACGATCACCATTACGACACTGCTGTACCTCTACATCGCGCGCAAGAGATGGCGGGCGCCGCTGTGGCTGCTCATCATTGGCGGCGGCGCACTGTTGGGTTTTGATCTGTTGTTCGTGGGTGCGAACCTGACGAAGCTCCTCCACGGCGCTTGGCTACCGCTGTTGATCGCCGTGATGACGTTCACCATCATGATCACCTGGCAGCGCGGCAGCACGATCGTCACCCGCAAGCGTGATACCGAAGAGGGACCACTGCAGGCATTCGTCGATCAACTGTCAAGGCGCCGTGGGCTACTGCGTGTCCCTGGCACGGCGGTCTTTCTCAACCGCGGCACCAAGACCGCGCCATTGGCACTGCGCGCAAACGTCGAATACAACCACGTTCTTCACGAGCACGTTGTGATCGTGACGATCGAGACTTTGCCAATCCCTCGGGTCAGCGACTCCGAGCGAATCGAGATCGACCCGCTCGGCGACACTCGCGACGGAATCATCCACGTGACCGCACGTTTCGGCTACATGGAAACGCCTGACGTCCGCCGCGCGTTACGTCTGCTCGAGCCGGCGAAAACCGAGGGATCGATCGAAATTGACGACGCTTTGTATTTCTTGTCGAAGATCGTACTGACGAAGGGCGTGGAGCCGAGCATGTCGCCGTGGTGTAGGAATCTCTTCATCGCCACGTCCAGGCTGAGCACCGACGGCGCCGAGTACTTCTGCCTGCCCCAAGACCGGACCCTGATCGAAGGGTCGCGGATCGAGGTTTGACCGACTGCAAGAACACGGTGGCTACATGAGCCGACGGTGTACTTCGAACGCGATACACAGTTCGGCGACATCCCTTGGACGCGAAAGTGATCGGCCGGTCCGTCGCTCAATTCGGCGCAGCCTGTGGCGCACGGTGTTGGGGTGGCAAATCAGTACTTCAGCGGTTTCGCGCACCGATCCAGCGTTTTCCTCCCACACCCGAAACGTTTCGAACAGGATCTCCCGCTCGTCGTCGGGAAGGTCGTAAAGGCAGTCCAAGGCAGTGCCGACCCATTTGGTCATGACCTCTGGGGCGCCGACGGCCGCGGTGGCCAGAATGGAGCCGTCGAACACCGCGACTTTCGACCGGCGCGCGGCCCGGCCCCGCATCGTCACCATTGCAAAGTGCAGAGCCTGTGGCGTTTCGCGCAGATCGCCGAATCGGGCACTCATCCCGATGCGATCTGCGGGCATCCGAGACATCAAGGCGAGGATCTTGTCCAGATGCCGGTCCGACTTGGCGTGCGCCACCCCCACCTGGACATCGGGGAGCAGCCGCCACGCCGAACACACGTCCAGGCTGTGCAGCTTAGATTCGATCCCGGGCAGTGCCTCGACGCCCACAGTCGAGACTGCGGCGGCGATGACGACAAATGGACCGCTGCTGGGCAGTCGAAGAACGCTGGCGACTTCCCACAGGTTCCAGTCGTCGAAAATGCGACCGTGAAGCAGCGAGTCAACCATGGAGGCGCGCTGCGACGTCTCACATAGCAACCGTCGCTTCTGCTCTTCGCGATACCCGGCCACCATCGCATTCATGAACAGGTCCTCGGCCGCATGCAACTTCGACGTCAGACGATGCAATACCTCAACGTTCGTCCCCGGGTAATTGGCCGCCTCATTGGCCACTACATCCCAGAGCCGACGGAAAGCGATTCGAGAGAACTCGATTAGCGACGACAGCGCCATCCTTTGGCGAGCCTGAACGGCGCCGGTGTGTGCTGCCGATGTCGGATCGAAATCCGTCGGAGTCGCCATCGCCGCGAGGACCGACCGGACGTTGCCAGTGCATGCGTCGATGTGCGCGTCGTCCAGCACGGCTACGCCCGAACCAGAAGGGCTCGCCTCGGCCATGACCGCGTGCAAATCGTGCGTCAATTCGTCGGCTCGCTCAGCGAGCACCCGAGCCACATCCGCGGCAACTTCCTCCGCGCTGTCCGACCTCGCGGACGGCATATCGACGACCAAGCGTAATTCGTTCATGGCCAAGATATTCCCGAGCCAGCGCCCGCAAAGTCGCCCCGGCTGGCACTACTCATGGTCGAGCGACGCTCGTTACTGCTAGCCGGGGGTCGGGCCACCGGCTAGCGCCCAGTGGCGCGATGTGGTGAGAACCCGCAGGGACGGTGTTACTACGGACAACTCTCGGTCCCGATCGCTGTTGCCAGTCACATCGACGGCGTCGGCGTCTCGCTCAACGATGGAACTACCCGGCTCACAAGTGAATCGGGCACCCGGTTCGGATCCCAACTGATTGCTTGGAGTAATCGCGCATGGACAGTTCGCAAATGCAGACACCGCAACGTGCGTCCGGCGACAAATCCACAGTGGACCGCCTGTTCCTCCTCGACCTCAGCGACGGCAGTGTGGTCTCGCTCAATCCGGACGGCTCCGACCGCAAGGTCATCGTCACTGGGTGCAGATACCCCGATGGCATCGTCGTCGACGTCGTGGCGGGACACATTTACTGGACCAACATGGGGAACCCCAAGGCGAACGACGGCTCCATTGAGCGCGCCGACCTCGACGGGGGGAATCGCAAGACGATCGTTCCCCAAGGTGGGACTTTCACTCCGAAGCAGCTCCAGCTCGAAAAGAAGAGCGGAAAGCTGTACTGGTGCGACCGCGAGGGCATGCGCCTGATGCGCGCCAACCTCGACGGCTCGAACATCGAGACGCTCGTGGACACGAGCCAGGGCGACCCGCGGCCGGGGCCGGACGCCACGAAGTGGTGCGTGGGCGTCGCCGTCGATGTCGATGGCGGCAAGGTCTACTGGACGCAAAAAGGTGCCGACAACGCAGGCAAGGGCCGCGTTTGCCGCGCAGGCATCGACGTCCCCACAGGACAGACGGCGTCTAATCGAGCAGATATCGAAGTTCTTTACGACGGGCTTCCCGAGCCGATCGATCTCGACCTCGATCTGAACGGCCGCGTGATGTATTGGACCGATCGCGGCGACCCGCCGCGCGGCAACACGGTGAATCGCGCCCCGATGGATTCGGATGCGAAGGGCCGGCCCGCCCCTGAGATCGTGCTCACGCACTTGATGGAAGGAATCGGCATCGCCCTGGATCTGAAGGGCGACCGAATGTTCATCACCGACTTCGGGGGCAACGTCCTTGCGGCCAAGCTCGATGGATCGGACGTGAAGCCCCTGCTCGTCGCTCAAGGAAACCTGACCGGCATCGCATATTCCGAAATCTCTTGAAAGGGAGACGTCATCGTGTCATTCGAAAAACCAGTTCGTCGTGTTGCAGTGGTCGGTACGGGAGTCATCGGCGCCAGTTGGGCGGCTCAGTATTTGGCACGTGGGTTAGACGTCGTTGCGACCGACCCGGCTCCAAACGCTGAGGCCAATTTGCGCAAGTACGTCGACGAGGCCTGGGGACAGCTCGAAGAAATCGGCCTGTCGCCGGGCGCGTCGCGCGACCGCTTGAGCTTCACCAAAGACTCGGAGCAGGCGTTCGCGAAGGCCGACTTCGTCCAGGAAAACGGCCCCGAGCGACCTGACTTCAAGATGAAGTTGTTCGCCGCCATCGATGAAGCGACGCCCCTCGATTCGATCATCGCCTCGAGCTCGTCGGGCATAACGCCAAGTGTGATTCAATCGGCCTGCAAGCACCCGGAGCGAGTCATCGTCGGCCATCCGTTCAATCCGCCCCACATCGTTCCACTTGTGGAAGTGGTGGGTGGCACCAAGACATCGCCCGAAGTCATCCAACAAGCGATGCGCTTCTATGCATCGATCGGCAAGAAGCCCATTCATTTGCGTAAGGAACTGCCCGGACACGTGGCCAACCGGCTACAGGCAGCACTCTATCGAGAGATGCTCCATCTCATTGAACAAGACGTGCTGAGCGTCGAGGAAGCCGACACCGCTGTTAGCTATGGGCCCGGACTCCGCTGGGGCGTGATGGGTCAAAGCCTGCAATGGCATTTGGGCGGGGGAGCGGGCGGCATCAAACACTTCATGGAGCAGCTCATGGACCCGCTTGCGGCCATGATGAAGACTCTTGGAAACCCCGAAGTAACTCCCGAACTCAAGCAAACCATCGTTGACGGTGTGATGCGCGAAGCCGGGGGACACTCCGTCGATGAGCTCGCTCGTGAAGAGAACGAGGTAATCATCGGACTTCTTCGGCTGCGAGCGAATGGCGCGAGCGCGCTCTCGCCGGAGAAGGAAACAGCGTGAGCACCTTATTCACGGGACGGGCATCGTGTCTGACAGAGGACCTCGAATCGACACTCAAGTACCCGGCAAGTTCATCGGAGTTCGATCTGATGGCGAACACGAACGACGTACTGAGCGACATCGGAATGACCGTCGCGGACAGCGGAGGACGACTTTCGTTCTACGGGCAGGACCCGATCATTTCCAGCCCGCATCGGTTTGGTGCGATGGCCGCGATCGGCCTGGCCGCGAAGTCTGTCGCCGCCGCAGCCCTATGGCGGGCGAGAACCGGAGAGGGACAGGACATCCACGTTGACGTTCGCAAGGCGCTTCGACGGTTCTGCGGTTTCTTTGAGGGGAAATGGGAAACAGTAAACGGACGTGCTCCCGCGATGGGCGGATTTGCGGGCAACCCGTTCCTCGAGCTTCCGCTCTTCCGCAAGACACGAGATGGGCGCTACGTTGTCGCCTTGGATTTCTATCCCCGATCGAAGACGGATACGCTCAAGTTCCTCAGGTGCACCGACAGCCTCGCATCCATCGAGAATGCCATATTGCAATGGCGTGCAGACGATTTGGAGGCGGCCGCAGCAGAAGAAGGTCTCGTGCTCGCGAAGGTGCGAACCACCGAAGAGTTTCTCCATGAGCCGCAATACACCGAAGTCCTCTCCACGATGCCCTTGATCTCAGTGGAGAAGATCGGTGAAAGCGAGCCAATGCCCTTCAAGAACGACGGAAAGAATCCGTTGGACGGCATTCGCGCGTTCGGGATGGGGCATGTGATTGCGGGAGGAGCGATGGGCCGTGACCTCGCCATGTACGGCGCGGACGTCCTTAACATCTGGCGGCCCAACGCCACCGAGGTCGAGGCCTTTGCCTGGGATGTGCAGGTTGGGATGCGCTCCACCATCCTGGACAGCTCCAAGGAGGATCGCGCCAAGTTCGCCAGCCTGCTGAAGGATGCCGACGTCTTCTTCGCTAACAAGCGCCCGGGTTATCTGGAACGAAACGGTCTCACCGCCGAAGAGCTGTGCGCGCAGAAGCCCGGACTGATCCACGCCAAGGTAGTCCTCCACGGCGACACAGGGCCATGGTCGAACCGTCCCGGCTTCGATGAGATCGGCGCGGCCGTATCGGGCGTGTTCTGCATCGAAGGGACGCCAACGTTTCCCCAATCGCCTGCGATTGTTCCGATTTGCGACAACGTGGTGGGCTGGCTCGGGACGGTCGGCATACTCGAGGCGCTGCGCCGGCGCGCGACGGAGGGCGGCAGCTATCGAGTCGTCGTGTCTCTGACCCGAACCGTGCTATGGCTGCTCTCGCTTGGGATTTTCGACAAGGAGTATGCCGCGGCTACGGCCGGATCGAGCGACGAGCACACGTATGTCGCTCCCGATCTGTTTACTGCGGAGACTCCGCTTGGCACCTACCAGGGAATGACCGACCAGGTGGTCATGTCGCGAACGAAAGAGTCATACCGGACGGTCTTGGCGCCGCACGGTTCATCGAAGCCGCAATGGCTGGAACCGTGAAGCGAAAGGGCGTCCACGCCGGTTCGTTATGAACCGCCGACCTGAGGGAGTTGATGATGCCTGCTGTAACGGCCGACTATTTGCGGTTACCCCGGCTTGACGGGCCGCCGCGGGATGTTGTTGAGCGTCCGGTGCTGAGCGTGACCACGGCGCCGACTGGACTTGAAGGCGAAGGCTTTCCCGTCCACCGGGCTTTTGCCGGGGTGTCGCGAGCGCTGCTTGATCCGTTCGTGCACATGGACCAGATGGGCGCGGTGCAATATGCGCCCGGTGAGCCCAAAGGCACACCGTGGCATCCACATCGGGGGTTCGAAACCGTGACCTACATGATCGACGGCCGCTTTCAGCACCAGGACTCGCATGGAGGCGGTGGGATGATCGAGAACGGAGCCACCCAATGGATGACGGCCGGTTCGGGGATCCTGCATATCGAGACGCCGCCGGAGGACTTGGTGATGTCGGGCGGCCTGTTCCATGGCGTGCAGTTATGGGTGAATCTGCCCGCGAAGCAGAAGATGATCCGGCCGGCCTACCAGGGCATCGACGCCGCCGCGGTGAAGCTGGCGGTGTCCGCCGATGCGGGCGCGTTGGTTCGGGTGATTGCCGGCGAGGTCGGTGGCCACCGAGGCCCGGGGTCGACGCACACGCCCATCACGCTGATCCATGCGACCGTTTCGCCGGGCGCGCGATTGCAACTGCCGTGGGATCCGTCCTTCAATGCGCTCATCTACGTTCTTGCTGGCGCTGGGCGCGTGGGGACCGAAGGGCGACCGGTACGTGACGGTCAGCTGGTGGTCTTTGGCCGCGGCGACTGGTTCGAGGTCCGCGGTGATGACCACCAAGACTCGCAGAGTCCGGCCTTGGAGCTGCTTATCTTGGGTGGCCAGCCCATTCGCGAACCTGTCGCGGCGTATGGGCCCTTTGTGATGAACACGCGAGCCGAACTGGGGCAGGCCATGGAGGACTTCCAGGCCGGGTTGTTCGGTCAGATTCCGGCTGATGCCCTGATGCCCCACGTGCCCGACCCAGCCCCGATACGCACCGAACAAACCGGGATCTGAGGCCTCGACCGCCTGGCGTTGGTCGTCGTTGGTGTAGGGCAGCACGACGAAGTCGTCAACCAATTACTCTGCGGTCCTGACTAATTCGACTGCGTGGGGCAGTGGCGTCATCCCGAGGCGACTGAGCAGATCGAGCACGTCTGTGCCACGAGTCATGTCCACCCGGCGCAAAGCGATCGTGGTGAGTTCGGCACCTGACGCGACGAGCGCCGCGCCCCGCCGCCCGTGCCATGATCAGCCGCGATGTGAACGATCGGCCGGCTGTGGTCAGCAGCGAGTCAGCCAACCTGTACCGCTGTAAGCACGACGAGTCGGGCCCCGTCGGAAAGGCTTGTTTGCCAGGCGGATCGGGGCAGCACCGCGCGGTTCAACGCCACGGCGATCCCGCGGGCGGGGTAGCCTAGCGATTGCAGCAACAGCGCGACCGTGACGTTGCTGCCAATCAACGCACGCCGGCCGTTGACGGTGACGACTATCATGCTCCGTCGCCGGCTGGGCTTGGTCCGTCGTGCCCGAGAGTGCCGCTCATGCCGGCTCCTTTAGTTGGTCAATCACGCCCCGAATGCTCATCGAGGTATTCGTTCTGTTCAGTCGAGACCGACGTAGTGCCGCCGCAGCTCGTCGAGCTCGGCATCCGACTTTTCCCGGACAAGGCGCAGGATCTTTTCGGCGTCGTCACCGAGCGGTGCCCTGATCGGCGCAGGTTGCTGTTCAACAAGTTCGACGACCCGGTCGGCGGAGGCTTGTGCGCTGAGCCCTGCACTTTGGACCCTGTTCAAGGCGTTGGTGAATTCGGCGAATTCCTTGCCGTACAGAGCCTTTTCATCGTCGGTCATTGAGTCGGAAACGCGTTGCAGCGCCGCCGCCGTTTTCGCTGGACCGCCGGTCATCATGTTCCCGGCTTGCACGAGGACGAATTGAACACCGAACGGTTTGAGTTCGGACCGATAGATGTCGGCGATCGCCTCGAGCGCCGCCTTCGAAGAGCTGGAGGGCCCGTTGAACGGGAGCGGGAACCGGCCTGTCATTGCGCCAATGGCCACGATGCGACCTCGCGATTTGCGCAGCGCGGGTAGGAACGCGTTGATCACTGCCAACCCTCCGAAGACGTTGACGTCGAACTCGCGTTTGATGGCTTGCAGCGGCAGGATCTCCAGTGGGCCCGGCGTAAGGATGCCGGCGTTGCTGACGAGCACATCAAGACCCGCCTCGTCCAGTTGATCGGCAACCTGGCCGACCCAAGCCTTAACGGCGGCCTCCTGGGTGATGTCGGTGATCGACAGCGATACTCGACCGTCCGACGCGGCGGAAAGGTCGTGCACCTCGTCGTCGTGGAGCGCGGTGCCGAAGACTTGGTAGCCCTTCGCGGCCAGTTTGAGTGCAATCTCGCGACCGAGCCCGCTTCCTGCGCCGGTGATTGCCGCTGTGCGGGGTCGTGCTGTCGAGGGCGTCACGTCGTCTCCTTGATTTCTCGTCGATACCGTCCGATCGTCGTCTCGCGTCGGTCAGCCGTCGATGTGTTTTCGAACAGCGTCAGGGGTTACTTAGTGTCGTCGCAAAACGGTGCATTGCGTGAATCACCTGGATTTGCACCTCGGTTCGGACGCTATGCCACGTTTTGAAGACGGTGCGTGCGAGCAGTCATAGGCGTTCGGGGTGGGACAGCGCCGTTGTTCACCGGCACCGCGAAAAGTCATTAGCGATGTGCACGTCGACGTCGACAGGAGGCGGGGCTTCCAGCAGGCTCGAGTTGGCCACGTAGAGCGAGAGCGGCAGGGGTGGAACCTATGAGTGGCTATAGGGTGGTTATCAATCGCACGCTCGGCGAACTGTGGGAGGGAACGACATGAACGGCCCGCTGCGGATCTACGATTGGCCGTCCCTGATGGTGGACGAATGGACGGCCACCCGCGACACCTTGCATATGTGGGTCCAGATCGTCGGCAAGATCCGCATGGTTCACATGCCGCTGGTCAATCACTGGTGGGAAGTGACGTTGTATGTGAGTCCCCGGGGTTTGACCACCGGCGCCGTTCCATACCGGGATGCGGTGTTCGACATCGAGTTCGACTTCGTCAACCAGATTCTTGCGATCCGGACGAGTGACGGTCGTCAGGAGGCGGTGCCGTTGGCGGCCAAACCGGTCGCCGAGTTTTACGGAGAGACGCTCTCGGCGCTCGACAGGCTCGGCATCGAAACACACATCGTGGGCAAGCCCAACGAGGTAGACCCCGCTATCCCGTTCGCTGAGGACTATCAGCACGCAGAATACGACCCCGATGCGGCGCGCACGTTCTGGCAGCAACTGGTTCAGGCCCACCGGGTCATGACAAACTTTCGCGCTGCGTTCGTCGGAAAGGCCAGCCCGGTCCAATTCTTCTGGGGTGCTATGGATTTGGCGTGTACACGATTTTCCGGGCGGCCCGCCCCCACCCATCCGGGAGGTGCCCCTAACTGCCCGGACTGGGTGATGGTTGAGGGGTACTCACGGGAGCTCAGCAGCTGCGGCTTTTGGCCCGGAGGCGGCAAGGAGGGCGCGTTCTACTCCTACGCATACCCCGAGCCGGACGGTTTCTCGGCGCACCGCGTTGAACCAGACGCCGCGTACTACAGCGACGAACTCGGAGAATTCGTGCTGCCCTACGAGGCCGTGCGCACCGCCGACGACCCGGACCACGCGGTCGCCCGGTTCTTGCAGACCACGTACGAGGCGGCCGCCGAGCTCGGCGGCTGGGACCGCAGCACACTTGAAGACGACCCGGACCGTCTGGCACTGCGGTCGATGCACCGCAGTTAGTCAAGCTCGGGGCGAGAGCGTCCATAGGGACTCAACGCCAATTGTCAAGCGGGATAGAGAGAAAGACTGAGCCCGCCCACGGGTTCGAATGTGAGTGTTTGAAGCTGGGTGCCGCGCCCCGTCGCTACTTGGTGATGACTGTGTAGAGCTCAGCGATGACGTCGTTGCGAACGATTGCCACGTCGAATCCACTTGTGACCGGATCGCCACCCTCGGGACCCAGATGCCAAGCCAGGTACCCGAAATCCAGCGTTTGGTAGACGGGACTGGCCTTCGTAAACACCAATCCCTGGCTGTGTTGCTGCAGCCCCTGGGCCCTTGCGTCCAGCGCTTCATGCCCGACACTTACGCCCTCGTCGTCGGTCCAGCGGACATCGGGAGCATAGGTGCTCCTGATCGCCGCGGCCCTCCGTTTGTCGTCGCGCTCGTTGAACACTTCGAGCAGGTTCGCTTCCATCAATCGGCTTACAGTCTCGTTCATCGTCAATCCTCCGACGTATATGTAGGGATATCGCTGCCGAGCCTTGGTTTTGCGGCGGCCTATCGATCGTCTAATGAGTCAGCTGAGGTGTCGATGTGTGTCCGCACCACCTTGACTGGCGTAGGATGTTGCGAAGCACTGCCCGCACCCGTGATGCGGTGTGGGAAAAGTATATTCGCGAGCTTCTTGAAGACGGAGGACGCATACGCGATTAGCCGTCACCGCGTGTCGACAAGGTCATTTTGCTTTCTCATCGACGACATCCGCGACCGCGCCCCACGGAGCCCTGACGAACAATTCACCAAGATTGTCCTCGACAGCGTCAGGGTCTGCTTCGATGGGCTCGTCGAGTGTGACGCGGTAAACGCAGAAATCGGCATGTCTTGCTGCGATCGCGCGCGCTACATCAAGCCGGGTTGTCGCGTACGTGTATTCCTTGCCATCGAGCGGGTCTAGCGTCCGGGTAGCTGCGTCTCCGGCATTAAGGCCCTGTACATCAGCCCGGTAGTAGGCCATGCGGCGTCGGTCTGTCGAGGGCTTCATGTCGTCTCCTTGGTTCTGTCATACCGTCCAAGCGTCGCCTTCGCGTCGTCAGCCGTCTATGTGTTTCCAAACAGTCTCAGTGAATCACCCAGTGTCGTCGCGAACATTGTGCTCATGTGGGACACCGCCGTTGTTCACCGGCACTGTGAATGGTCACCGGGGTTGTGCACGTAGACGTCGACAGGAGGCGCCGCTTCCAGAAACCTCGAGTTGACCTTGTACAACGGAGCGGAAGCGGGGAAATCTATGAGCGGCTATCAGGTTGGCTACATAATCGGCAGCCTTTCGACCGAGTCAATCAATCGCACGCTGGCCGACGCGCTCATCCGGTTGGCGCCCAAGCATCTGAAGTTCGTGGAGATTCCGATACGGGATCTTCCGTTGTACAACCGCGACTTCGACACTGATTTCCCGCCGGCGGGCCGAGCGCTCAAGGATGCGATCGCCTCAGTGGATGCGGTGCTTTTCGTAACCCCCGAGTACAACCGGGGCATCCCCGGCTGCCTGAAAAACGCTATCGACTGGGCCAGCCGCCCGCATGGAACGAACTCATTCGCGCATAAGCCGTCGGCGGTGATAGGCGCCTCCCCGGGCAAGATCGGAACCGCTGTCGGGCAGCAGAGTCTGCGCAGTGCGCTGACCTTCTGCGATTCGCCGCTGATGGGTGCGCCGGAGGCCTACATTCAACTCACTCCTGGCTTGATCACCAAAGTGGGGGAGGTCACCGACAAAGGGACGGAGCAGTTCCTACGCGACTTCATGGAAGCTTTCGAAGTTTTCGTGACCCGTGTCCTCACCGTGCTGCCGCCTGAAAGGTTGGGTGCCACTGGATCATGACGTTACGAAGCCGCGGACATACCGCCGCAATGTCGCGCGGGGCTGCGCGATGGAGCTGATAGATCGGGACGCCGAGCGCGACACGCTCGACCGGGTCGTCGTGTCAGTTCGTGCTGGTGAGAGTCGGGCATTGGTGGTATCCGGCGAAGCGGGTGTCGGCAAGACCGCGTTGCTTGATTACCTGGCCGGAAACGCGTCGGGATGCCGTGTGGTGCGTACCGCGGGCTACCAGTCTGAGATGGAGCTGGCGTTCGCCGCATTGCATCAGTTGTGCGCTCCCCTGCTGAACGGCCTCACGCGACTGCCGGTCCCGCAGCGTGATGCCCTGCGGATCGCATTCGGCATGGGCTCAGGACCGACACCGGACAGGTTCCTGGTCGGGCTGGCCGTTCTTAACCTGCTTTCCGACGCTGCGGAGCCGCAGCCACTTATTTGTGTGGTCGACGACGAGCAGTGGCTTGATCGCGCATCTGCCCAAGTGCTGGGCTTCGTTGCTCGACGATTGGTGGCGGAATCAGTCGGGATGGTCTTCGCGGCCCGTGTCCCCAGCACCGATATCGCAGGGCTGTCGGGTCTCACCGTTGAGGGGCTGCCCGCCGCCGACGCGCGAGCGCTCCTGGATTCCGCCCTGACCGGGCCACTGGACACAAGGGTCCGCGATCAAATCCTCGCCGAGACACACGGCAACCCGCTGGCACTGCTGGAATTGCCTCGGGGATTGACTCCGCAAGAGCTTGCGGGTGGATTTGGGCTTCCCAACGCCATGCGATCGTCGTCCCGCGTGGAAGAGAGCTTCCGCCGCCGGTTCGACGTTCTCCCCGACGAGACCCGGCGCCTACTGCTGATCGCCGCGGCTGAGCCGGTCGGCGATCCCGCACTGGTGTGGCGAGCTGCCGCGAAGCTCGGGGTTGGCGCCGAAGCGGCAGCGCCGGCGACCGAAACGGGTTTGGTCGAGTTCGGCACGCGAATGCGGTTTCGTCATCCCCTCGTGCGGTCGACGGTCTACGGGTCGGCGTTGGCGCAGGAGCGCCAGAAGGTGCATGCGGCACTGGCTGAGGTCACCGATCCGCAGCTGGATCCCGATCGACGGGCCTGGCATCGGGCCCATGCCGTGCCTGGGCCGGACGAGGCCGTGGCCGCGGAGTTGGAGCGCTCCGCGCACAGGGCGCAAGCGCGTGGCGGCGTGGCCGCGGCGGCGGCATTCCTCGAGCGCGCCACGATGTTGACGCTCGACCCCACGCGCCGAACCGAGCGGGCGTTGGCCGCCGCCTCGGCCGACTTACAGGCTGGCGCGTTCGACGCGGTGCGGCACCTGCTGTCCGTCGCGGAGGCGGGGGCGATCGCTGACATGCAGCAAGCTCGAATCGACTTGCTTGGAGCTGACCTCGCGTTCGTCACAAACCGCGGAAGTGATGCTCCATCACTGCTGTTGAAGGCCGCCAAGCGGCTGGAGCCGATTGACGCAGATCTATCCAGGGCGACCTACCTGCAGGCGCTGTGCTCCGCCATGTTTGCGGGTCGCCTGGCTCTCGGCGGCGGTGTGCTGGAAGTGGCCTGCGACGTCGAGGCCGCACCACCGCCGACATCCGGGCCGCGCGCATCCGATCTTCTTCTAGATGGCTTGGTGGCGCACTACACCAGGGGGTATGCGGCAGGACTGCCCTTTCTGCGGAAAGCACTGGACGTCTTCGAAACTGATGTGCCTGTAGAGGAGAAGTTGCGCTGGTATTGGGTGGCCGACGTCGTGGCCCAACACTTATGGGACGACGATCGCTTGCACCTGCTCACTGACCGGCACGTCCAGCTTGCCCGCGACGTGGGCGCGCTCAGCGAGCTGCCGATGGCGCTGAGTGCACGTGGCTTTCTACTTCTGTTCGCCGGTGAGCTGGTCGAAGCAGCGGCCCTGGTCCAGGAGTTGCAGGCTGCGATGGAGGCGACTGGCACCCACCTCGCGCCCTACGCTGGCATGGGTCTGGAGGCATTCCGCGGTAGACAAGTGGAGACGGCCGCTTTAGTCGACGCGACCATCGAGGACGTAAGCCTGCGCGGCGAGGGCAACGGGATAGCCGTCGCAGAATGGGCGACCGCCGTGCTGAACAACGGTGTCGGCAACTACGAGACGGCGATGACCGCTGCCCAGCGCGCCACCGATCACCCAGGAGAGATAGTCTCACCGCCCTGGGCGTTGGTGGAGCTCATCGAGGCGGCCGCACGCAGCGGAAAAAGCGAGACTGCAGCCGTGGCCCTTTGTCGGCTCGCCGAGATCACCAGTGCCAGTGGCACCGATTGGGCGCTCGGCGTAGAGGCTCGTTCGCGGGCGCTGCTGAGTGACGGCGACGCCGCCGAGCGCCTCTACCGCGAGTCGATCGAGCGTCTCGCCCGCACCCGCATCCGAGCAGACCTTGCTCGCGCGCATCTGCTGTATGGCGAATGGCTCCGCCGGGAGCGTCGCCGCGTCGACGCGCGGGCACAGCTTCGCATCGCCCACGACATGCTGGACGCGATGGGTATGGACGCTTTCGCCGAGCGGGCCAGGCGTGAGCTACAGGCCACCGGTGAGACGACCCGCAAGCGCAGCGCCGCCACCGCCGACGAGCAGCTCACCGCACAGGAGGCCCTGATTGCGCGGATGGCCCGCGACCGACTGTCCAACCCGGAGATCGCTGCCCGCATGTTCATCAGCGCGCGCACCGTCCAGTACCACCTACGCAAGGTGTTCGCCAAGCTCGGCATCGAGTCGCGCACGCAGCTCGACCGGGTCCTGCCCGACTGACGGTAGGGTTGTCGCCACTTCCGGTGCAGGTGGCGGCGGACTTCAGGGTGCGGGGCGGCGGGATGGAGCTGATTGACCGTGAGGTCGAGCGCGACACGCTCGACCGGTTCGTCGCGGCAATTCGCGCCGGTGAGAGTCGGGCATTGGTGGTGTCCGGCGAAGCGGGTGTCGGCAAGACCGCCTTGCTTGATTATCTGGCCGAGAATGCATCGGGCTGTCGTTTAGTCCGTATCGCGGGTGTGCAGTCGGAGATGGAGCTGCCGTTCACCGCTTTGCATCAGCTGTGCGCGCCCTTGCTCGATGGCCTGCAGCGTTTACCGGCGCCGCAGCACGATGCCGTGCGGACTGCCTTCGGCATGAGTTCGGGGCCGGTACCCGACCGTTTCTTGGTCGGGCTGGGGGTGCTGAGCCTGCTGTCCGAGGTCGCCGAGGAGCAGCCTCTTGTGTGTTTGGTCGATGACGAGCAGTGGCTCGATCGCGCCTCGGCGCAAGTCCTCGGGTTCGTTGCGCGGCGTTTGGTGGCGGAGTCGGTCGGCGTGGCCTTCGCGGTCCGGATCCCAAGCAGTGAGCTGGCGGGGTTGGGGGAGCTGAGGGTCGGGGGGCTGCAGGAGGCAGACGCGCGAACGCTGCTGGATTCTGTGCTGACTGGACCGCTCGATACGGGTGTGCGCGATCAGATCCTCGCCGAGACGCAGGGCAACCCGCTGGCCTTGCTGGAATTGCCCAGGGGATTGATTTCGCAGCAGCTAGCCGGCAGAAGTCAGCTTCCCGGCGCGATGCGATTGTCCGGTGGCATCGAAGAGAACTTCCGCCGGCGGGTCGACGGTCTCCCCGACCAGACCCGGCGCCTGCTGCTGGTCGCCGCGGCGCACCCGGTCGGCGATCCCGCGATGGTGTGGGGGGCTGCGGCGCGTCTGGGAATCGGCGCCGAAGCGACGGTGCCAGCGACCGAGGCGGGCCTGATCGAGTTCGGCATGCGAGTGCGGTTTCGGCATCCCCTCGTGCGCTCGGTGGTCTACGAGTCGGCGTTGCCGCAGGAGCGACAACAGGTGCACCGTGCGCTGGCGGACGTCACCGATCCAGCGCAGGATCCCGATAGACACGCGTGGCATCGGGCCCATGCTGCGACTGGACCGGACGAGGCCGTCGCCGCGGAGTTGGAGCGCTGCGCGGACAGGGCGCAAGCGCGTGGCGGTGTGGCCGCGGCGGCGGCATTCCTCGAGCACGCCACGATGTTGACGCTGGACACCGCACGCCGTACCGAACGCGCGCTGGGCGCCGCGTCGGCGAAAATCAAGGCCGGCGAATTCGGTGCGGCAAGCGGGTTGCTGTCGATCGCGGAGGCAGGGCCGCCCGACGACTTTCAGCAAGCGCGTATTGATCTAGTAAGGGCCGAGCTCTCGTTCGTCACAAACTGGGGCAGCGATGCTCCGTCCCTGCTGCTGAAGGCCGCAGGCCGGCTCGAGCCAATCGATGTCGACCTTTCCCGGGCGACGTACCTGCAGGCATTAGCGGCCGGAATGTTCGCCGGCGAAATGGCCCTCGGCGGTGGTGTGCTGGAGGTGGCACGCGCCGCCGTGGCCGCTCCTGCAACCGCGCAACCGCGCGCACCCGATTTCTTTCTGGACGGCCTCGCAGCGCACTTCGACGGGGGATATCCGGCCGGACTGCCGATACTGCGGAGGGCGCTGGACATCTTCGGCATCGGCATGTCGGTCGACGAGGAACTTCGCTGGCATTGGCTGGCCGGCGTTGTCGCCCGGCTCCTATGGGATGACCGTCGCTGGGAGATGCATACCGAGGGACACGTTCGGCTTGCTCGTGGCGTCGGCGCACTCAGTGAGCTTCCGCTGGCCCTTAATGCGCGCGCGATGATGATGTTGTTCGCCGGTGACCTGACTACCGTTGCCTCGTTGATCCGGGAGCTGCAGGCTACGACGGAGGCCACTGGCAGCAACCTCGCGCCGTACGCCGCCTTAGGCCTGGCAGCTTTTCGCGGTGCACAAGCAGAGGCGGCCACGCTCATCGACGTCATGATCAGCGACGCGACCCGACGAGGCGAAGGGACCGCGATAACGTTCGCCGAATGGGCGAGTGCGGTGCTGAACAACGGCGTTGGTGACTTCGAGACGGCGATGAGAGCGGCTCGGCGTGCAAGTGAGCATGCGGGTGAAGAGGTTGCCGCGACCTGGGCGGCGGTCGAGCTCATCGAGGCCGCCGCGCGTAACGGGAATAGCGAGCTAGCAGTCGGCACCTGTCGTCGGCTGGCCGAGATGACGAGCGCCAGCGGTACGGACTGGGCGTTCGGCATCGAGGCTCGTTCACGCGCGCTGCTGAGTGGCGGCGACGCCGCCGAGCGTCTCTATCTTGAGTCGATCGACCGTCTTGGCCGCACCCGTATCCGAGCAGACCTTGCTCGCGCGCATCTGTTGTATGGCGAATGGCTCCGCCGGGAGCATCGCCGCGTCGAGGCGCGGGCACAGCTTCGCATCGGCCACGACATGCTGGACGCGATGGGTATGGACGCTTTCGCCGAGCGGGCCAGGCGTGAGCTACAGGCCACCGGCGAAACGGCCCGCAAGCGCAACGTCGCTACCTGCGATGAGCAGCTCACGGCACAGGAAGCCCAAATCGCGCGGATGGCTCGCGACGGTCTGTCCAATCCAGAGATCGGCGTCCGCCTGTTCATCAGCCCGCGCACCGTTCAGTACCACCTGCGCAAGGTTTTCACCAAGCTCGGCATCGAGTCGCGCAGCCAGCTCGATCGTGTACTGCCCGACTGACCCTGCCCCACCGCCTGTGAATGCCCACCTCACGTAGCCGTGCGGTGAAGCGCCGAGCCCGCTTCGCGGTCATTGACGTCGATGCCAATCGTCATCAGCGCCAGCCGGAGCGCTTGTTTCCTTTCGAGCTAACGCCGTTCCGACGGTAGGGTTGTCGCCACTGCCGGTGCAGGTGGCGGCGGACTTCAGGGTGCGGGGTTGCGCGATGGAGCTGATTGACCGGGACGCCGAGCGCGACACGCTTGACCGGTTCGTCGCGGCAATTCGTGCCGGTGAGAGTCAGGCGTTGGTGGTGTCTGGCGAAGCGGGTGTCGGCAAGACCGCCTTGCTTGATTATTTGGCCGCGAATGCGTCGGGCTGCCTGATGGCGCGCGCTGCGGGTGTGCAGTCCGAGATGGAATTGGCTTTCGCCGCATTGCATCAGCTGTGCGCGCCCATGCTGGATGGCCTGCAGCGTTTAGCGGCGCCACAGCGTGACGCCGTGCGCACCGCCTTCGGCATTAGTGCCGGGCCGGTACCCGACCGTTTTTTGGTCGGGCTGGGGCTGTTGAGCCTGCTGTCCGAGGTCGCCGAGGAGCAGCCTCTTGTGTGTTTGGTTGATGACGAGCAGTGGCTCGATCGCGCCTCGGCGCAAGTCCTTGGGTTCGTTGCGCGGCGTTTGGTGGCGGAGTCGGTTGGCATGGTCTTCGCGGTCCGGATCCCGAGCAGTGAGCTGGCGGGGTTGGGGGAGTTGAGGGTCGGGGGGCTGCGGGAGGCAGATGCGCGAGAGCTGCTGGATTCTGTGCTGACTGGGCCGCTCGATGCGGGTGTGCGCGATCAGATCCTCGCCGAGACGCACGGCAATCCGCTGGCATTGCTGGAATTGCCCCGGGGATTGACTACGCAGCAGCTGGCCGGCGGATTTGGGCTTCCCGGCACGGTTGAGCTGTCGGGCGGTATCGACGAGAGCTTCCGCCAGCGGGTGCATGTCCTTCCGGAGCAGACCCGGCGGCTGCTGCTGATCGCGGCGGCCGAGCCGGTCGGCGACCCGGCGATGCTGTGGCGAGCCGCCACGGTGCTCGGGATTGGTGCCGAAGCGGCGGAGCTTGGGATCGAGGCGGGCCTGGTCGAGTTCGGCATGCGGGTGCGGTTTCGGCATCCCCTCGTGCGCTCGGTGGTCTACGGGTCGGCGTTGCCCCGGGAGCGGCAACAGGTGCACCGTGCGCTGGCGGACGTCACCGATCCGCAGCTAGATCCGGATCGACGTGCCTGGCATCGGGCCCATGCTGCGGCTGGACCGGACGAGGCCGTGGCCGCGGAGTTGGAGCGCTGCGCGGACAGGGCGCAAGCGCGTGGCGGTGTGGCTGCGGCGGCGGCATTCCTCGAGCGCGCCACGATGTTGACGCTGGACCCCGCGCGTCGCACCGACCGAGCGCTGGGTGCCGGGCGTGCGAACCTCCAGGCCGGCGCTTTCGACGCGGTGCGGCAATTGCTGTCCATCGCGGAGGCCGGTGCGACCACTGACTTGCAGCAAGCTCGCATCGACCTGATTGCGGCCGACCTCGCATTCGTCACAAGCCGAGGCAGTGATGCTCCATCCCTGCTGCTGAAGGCCGCGAGCCGGCTCGAGTCGATAGACCCAGAGGTGTCGCGCGCGACCTACCTGCAGGCATTTTCGGCCGCCATCTTGGCCGGTCGCCTGGCCCTCGGTGGTGGCGTGCAGGAGGTGGCGCGCGCCGCCGGGGCCGCACCGCCGCCGCGGAACGCAACGCGCGCCCCCGACCTTCTCCTGGAAGGCCTGGCAGCGCACTTCGACGTGGGATATGAGGCCGGACTGCCGATACTGCGGAGGGCACTGGACGTCTTCGGCGTCGGCATGTCGGTCGACGAGCAGCTGCGCTGCCACTGGATCGCCGGCGTCGTGGCACCGCACCTCTGGGATGACGATCGCTACCATCTCCTTTCCGAGCGGCACGTCCAGCTTTGCCGCGGCGTCGGTGCGCTGAGCGAACTGCCGCTGGCCCTCGGTTTGCGTGCGGTCACGATGTTGTTGGCGGGTGATCTGACCGGCGCAGCCTCCCTGGTCGGGGAACACCAGGTCGCGGTGGATGCGACCGGCAGCCACATCTCCTCCCCGGCTGAACTAGGTCTGCTGGCTTTGCGGGGCAGACAAGCCGAGGCGGTCGCGCTGATCGACGCGACCATCAGGGAGGCGAACCTCCGAGGCGAAGGCATCGGGATCGCGCTCGCCGAGTGGGCGAACGCCGTGCTGAATAACGGCCTCGGTAGCTACGAGACGGCGATGCAGGCAGCCCAGCGCGCCACCGCCTACAGCTCGGTGGAAATAGTGGTACCGGGCTGGGCGACGGCCGAGCTCGTCGAGGCGGCGGTGCGCAGCGGACACAATGACGTCGCCGCCGACGCGCTGCGCCGGTTGGCCGAGACAACCACACCCAGCGGCACCGACTGGGCGCGGGGCATCGAAGCTCGTTCACGTGCGCTGCTGAGTGAGAGTGACACCGCAGAACGCTGCTATCTCGAGTCGATCGACCGACTCGGCCGTACCCGCCTGCGCGTAGAACTCGCCCGGGCTCACCTGCTGTACGGCGAATGGCTCCGCCGGCAGCGCCGCCGTATCGACGCGCGCGCTCAGCTTCGCATCGCCCACGACATGCTGGACGCGATGGGTATCGAGGCTTTCGCCGAGCGGGCCAGGCGTGAGCTACAAGCCACCGGCGAAACGGCCCGCAAGCGCAACGTCGCCACCGGCGATGAGCAGCTCACGGCGCAGGAGGCCCAGATCGCCCGGATGGCTCGCGACGGACTTTCAAATCCGGAGATCGGCGTCCGGATGTTCATCAGCGCGCGCACCGTCCAGTACCACCTGCATAAAGTGTTCACCAAGCTCGGTATCGAGTCGCGCAGCCAGCTCGATCGCGTCCTGCCCGACTGACCAGCCGACGGCCGCTAATCGCACTGTGCAGTGGCGGATGCGAACGCGTCCCCCCTCGACTGACGATGGTCCCTGACATCACAACGAAGTGCCGCCGGTCACCCCCATATCGGAATGCGAGCGAGCCATGGACGAACTACTAGCCGCCGACGAACCACTCCTTGACGGGCAAAGCGACGAGTCGCTCGACGATGTCGCGCTGCACACCGAGTATCGCCGGCTTGTTGAGGAGCAGGCGGCCGTGCGGCGACTGGGCACGCTGGTCGCGCGCGGCGTCGAACCGTCGGAAGTGATCGGCGCCGTGGCCGAGGAAATGCGCAGGTGCGTGGGTGTGTTCACCGCCGGAATATGGCGATTCGACACGAAGCGACGAGATAAGGCTGGTGGCCGCCGCCGCCGATCCGGTCGCGCTTGCCAAGTGGCCGGTCGGCACTCGCACGCCGATCGAGGGCAACACCCTGGCAACCATGGTGCAACGACACCGGCCTGCCCGCGCGGATAGACAGCTACGACAACATTGCCGGGCCGGTCGCCGCACGGGTGCGTGCGGTCGGCGTACGCGCGGCGGTGGGAGTTCCGATCTTTGTCGACGACAACATGACGGGCTTTGTGGCCGTCGGTTCCGTGGAACCTGGCCCCATGCCGGCCGATACTGAAATGCGCATCAGCCGGTTCGCCGAAGTGGCCGCCACTGCTTTGGTGGCGGGATACCGCGAGGAGCAGAAGAGGCAGCTCCTCGGCGAGGCATCTCAGCGTCCGTTCCTGATTGATTCGTTGCTCGAGGGGCGAGCCATTGATCGCTGGAGCCTGTCGGAAGCAGCCAGTTATCTGCAGCTGCCGACCAATGGTCCGTTTGTCGTCATCGCCGCGGAGGTTCCCGCCCTCGGGAGCGAGGCGTTGCCGGAGATCGAATCGAAGCTGCGCAGCCTGGACGTGTATTCGGCGTGGCGGCTTCAACCTGATTTGCAGGTCGGCATCGTGCATGTCAATTCGGAGCGGCGTCTTGACAAGATCCTCGCTTTGGTGAGTCGGCTGGCGACGGATCGCGTCGGGGTTAGTGCGCGCTTCGACGATCTGCGCGACACGCCACATGCGCTGCATTTCGCCAAGGTGATGCTTCGCGGCCGGCCCGATGTGGCCTCGCCAGTCGCGGTGTTCGACGGTTCGATTCTGGCCACCGCGGCGATCAGTGCCCCCGATGTGATGGTGAAATCGATCGGAAATGCGCTGGACGGCTTTGACGACCTCCCCGACGTCGAGCGCGAGATGCTGTTCGAAACGTTTCAGGTGTGGCAGGACAACGACGCATCGGTGCGCAGCGCCGCCGAGGTGCTCATCTGCCATCCCAACACCGTGCGCCATCGATTGCGCCGGATCGAGAAACGAACCGGCCGATCTCTCTCGCGCCCAAAGGATGTCGCCGAACTGTGTTTGGCCTTCGAAGTGCATCGTCGGCTGATGTAGCCATCCGGATGGTTGTTGAATACACCGATGCCGGAGCGGCGTTGTATCGGACGACAACGCCTGAGATCGCGGCAAGAGCCAAAATGAGGTGTGGTGCCGTCAACGTCGATCGTGCGACCACTCCGTCATAAACGACGCGAATCTATAGCAATATCTGTCAAATTCACTGGAGCGCGATGAACGGCTTCTGCCTGGCCGCCACCGAACCCGATCTTCACGAGCAGTCTTCACCCGAACGGCAGTCTCGCCGATGAAGGCGAGCTAGACGCGTCGCCGGCGTGCACTTCGCATGCGAGCTTCTTGATTGCCTCGCGTAGGTTGGACACGGTGATGGACTCGATGACTCGGGATCCCGAAATGCCATCGGCATCCTCCGCGTGGTGCGACCAGACGCCGCTGTAGCAGCCCGCAGCGCGGCCGATCACGGCGAGCGGTTTGTCATGCAGGGCAGCTTGGTCCCATCGACGCGTCAACCAATCGATGGCGTTATTGACCACAGAAGGGACGCGCCCGCGGTAGGTCGTCACGATCAGCACGACGTCGGCCTCTGCGGCGACCGTGCGCAGAGCTTCGACACAACTCGGCGTTCCGCGGCTCTCGAATGATTCGCTATACCGAGGCAAGTCGGTGAGGTTGTCGAACATGTTCAATGCTATGCCGTCCGCTGAACAGTCGGCCGCGACCTCGGCGAGTTCACGGTTCACCGAACCTGCGCCGAGTCCGACGATTATCAACACGTTGATGTCCGTCATGGCATAGATCGACTTCGTGTTCGGGTTTTAGCAGTCATCGCGTCCTCGTCTGCACTCAATGCTTTGGATGACTCGATCGTCCGACGGGTCGTGTCGCCCGTCGATGTCGTCGGAAACATCAATCGTCGCGCTGTGTTGGCAGTGGCGACATCGACGCCGGCGTTCAGCGTCATAACGATCGAGAGCAGGCTGTCCTAAGAGCGCGCAAGGAGCGTTATGAATACCGTTGTTGGACAACAACTGTGACCCTCTATGAGATCCTGCCGTCGCTGCGGCACGCCGCCACGCCCCGAATAGACCGGGCGATATGGCCACTGACCACTCACGCCGATGAGCTGGGTCGGCTTTGTATCGGTGAGATGGCGCTGACCGAAGTCGCCGATGAATTCGGCACCCCGACCTACGTCATCGACGAGGCCGACTTTCGTCATCGGATTCGGCGCTACCGCGCGGCGCTCCCGGAGGCCCGCTTGGTTTATGCAGGCAAGGCGGTCCTGACCACCGCCATCGCACGGTGGGTCGCGGAGGAGGGAGCAGGTCTTGGGGTGAGCTCAGGCGGCGAGCTCGCAACCGCGCTCGTCGCGGGAGCGGACCCGAACCAAATCGTCGTGCATGGCATGGTCACAACTCCCGGTCAGTTGTGCAAGGCGACTAACGCCGGGGTCGGGCGAATCGTCGTGGACAGCCCTACAGAGGTCGCCTTTCTGGCCGCCGGTTTGCGTCAACCTCAAGCCGTACAAGTCCGCGTCTCGCCGGACATCGATGTCCACGAGGGCACCTCCGTGACCGCTGATCTGACCGACCAGACGCCTGGCTTCACGCTCACCGACGGGCATGCCGCCGACGCGATCCAACGGGCACTGGATCAGCCGCTGCTCGACCTGGTCGGTCTGCAGTGTCATATCGGTTCGCAGGTGACCGACGCTTCGCTCTACGGCGAAGCCATCCGACAGATGGTCCCACTGATGGCCGAGGTCCGTGCCCGTCACGGAGTGATACTAACCGAGCTGAACATCGGTGGCGGACAAGGTGTCCCGTACGTGTCCGGCGACCCAGAGTTGGATCTTGATGCGCTTCGGGACTTCATCGACGATGCGCTGGACGCGTCGTGTGCCGCCGAGCGCTTTCCCCGCCCAACTATCGTGGTCGAGCCGGGTCGCGCGATCAGCGCGCGCGCCGGTATCACGCTCTATCGGGTCCTGTGGGTGCAGTCACCACCCGACGGCCGCGCCGTCGTGGTGGTGGACGGCGCTTCGAGCGACAACCCTCGGGTCGCGCGTTCCGACGCCTGCTACACCATCGCGCTCGCTAGCCGTCACTCGATGACGGCGACGCAGCCGATGACGGTCGTTGGCCGACATCGTGAATCAGGTGATGAGATCGCCCGTGACGTCCCGCTACCGGCGGATCTACATGCCGGCGACTTGCTCGCAGTGGCGTGCACCGGCGCTTATCACCACAGTATGGCGTCAACGTACAACATGGTGGGCCGGCCACCGCTGGTCGCAGTGAAGGACGGACGCATCCGCGAACTCGTGCGCCGGGAGACGATCGCCGACCTATTGTCCCGCGACCGCGTCTACAAAGAGCCGCCACCGATGCGGCGTGGGCGCATCGAGAGCGGCTGTGAAGCGCTTCTCCACGGCGAGTGATTTGCGTTCGGTGTTGGTGGTGACATTGGGCGGTGTGTGGTGTTGTGCGCGGTGACATCGACACTCGCGGTGATGCGGCCGACGATCGAAGGGTCGGTGGAATCCATGCCGGCATCCATACCCTTGATGAAACGAGGATCGTGATGAATAGCCTTGTTGGGCAGCGCCTGTGGAAATGGATACTGGTGGCTGGTCTGCTGACCGTTGTCTTGGGCGCGATCGTGCTGGCATGGCCCGGGCCGACCATTCTCGTCGCCTCGACCCTGTTCGGCGTCTACCTACTGCTGAGCGGCCTGGCCGAACTGTTCATGGCCTTCACCCTGCCCCGATCGGCGGCCACCCGGGTGATGCTGTTCATCAGCGGCGCACTGTCATTGGTCCTGGCCATCATGTCGTTCCGCCACTTCGGCGACGCCTACGCCGTGCTGCTGCTGTCGCTGTGGATCGGCATCGGCTTCATCTTCAAAGGCGTTTCAGGGGTCGCTGTCGGCATCAGCGAAAGCGACCTGCCTGGCCGCGGCTGGTACATCGCCGCCGGCATCATCTCCGGGATCGCCGGGGTGGTGGTGCTGGTGTGGCCATTCGACTCCATCGCCGTGCTCACCCTGGTCGCCGGCATCTGGCTCGTCATCGTCGGCATCACCCAAATCATCCAAGCATTCCAAACCCGCAAGGCCGCCAACACCGCACGCCAGACCATCGACGAAGTATCAAACCGATTGGCAGCGTGAGTGATTAACCCGCAGAAATGGAGACAGTCATGACCACGAATTCTCAGGAAACCGGCAGCATGACCGGGCAAGTGTCGTCGGGAACTGCTACGTTCGCCGCCGCCGCCCTGGTGTTGACCAGCGCGATATTGACCTTCCTTGTCGGAGTGTTCGCCCTTACCGCCAACGACTTGGTGGTCGCTGGGCCCGGCTACGAGTACACCTTCCAGCTCTCCGGCTGGGGATGGGCGAACATCCTCACGGGAATGGTGCTGGCCGCCATGTCCGTTGCCGTCTTCTTGAGCGCGGCATGGGCTCGGGTCGCGACCATCATCGCAACCTGCTTGGCCATCGTCGTCACCTTCCTCTGGATGCCGTACTACCCGACGGGCTCAATCGTGCTGATAGCCCTTGACGTCGTGGCTATTTGGGGTGTCGCGACGTGGAACACGTCACGCGAATCGGCATGAAACCGCTACCGACGAAACCGGAAAAGAGCCGGCGTGCGTGGGCCGTGTCACGTAAGCACTTCGCTCTTAACGGGACCCTCGCTGACCGGGTGATATCGGTCGCCCACATTATTGGCCGCCCCGTCCGCAATGCCGCGGGTACGCGAATCGGGAGAGTGAGCGACATCGTCGTGCGCTGGGACGCCGGCAACGAGCACCCGCCGGTCACAGGGGTTTTCGTCAAGGTGCGCGACGCACTTGCGATCGTGCAACAGGCGGACGTGACATTGACTCAAACCGAAATCCGCCTGCGATCCGATGCGCGAATGGAGTGGCGGCCGGTCTGGGGGGACGACGACGTAGCCCTTGCCCGTGACGTTCTTGACCGCCAGCTTGTCGACACGTCCGGGGTGCAGGTCGTGCGGGCAGCCGACGCTTATCTCCTCAATGGTCCGCAAGGTTGGGAGCTGGCGGGTATCGACGTGGGCCTGCTGGCCTTTGGAAGAAGACTCGTTACCCGGCGCAGGGCCTGCCCGCCGCCGGATCGGGTCATCGACTGGGCTCAGCTGCAGGCCTTCGTGCCGCGATTCACGGACATCGACCACGGCCTGGCAGTCCGCACCGACGACCGCGGCAGGTACCGCAGGGAGTGGCCTGCAGTTGGGGCGTTCGGCCGCCCAACTGAAAGAGTTGCGCGGGCCGGAAGTGGCGGCACTCCTTTCCGATCTCAACCGGCATCAGCAGGCCCAGCTGGTCGCAATGGCACAACCGTCTGCAGCGGCCGAGGCGTTGCGTCAGCTCGACCCCGACCATCGTGAGGCCCTGCTGGCCGAGCTCGATGAGGCCGATCGGGTCCGGTTACGCGCGATGCTGCGGAGCTATGCCCGATGACGGCGCCGCAGTCCGCGGTGACCGAGCGACCCGGTCGTCGTCGCTGGACCGCCAGAGTGCTTGCGGTGCTGGCCATCCTCGGGCCCGGGCTGATCGCCGCCAATGCAGGCAACGACGCCGGCGGGATCTTGACCTACGCGAGCGCTGGCGCCCAATTCGGCTACCGCACACTGTTTTTGATGGTCCTCGTCACGGTTGCATTGGTCGTCGTACAGGAGATGTGCTCACGGCTGGGGGTTTACACCGGCGAAGGGCTCGGCGGCCTGATCCGAGAGCAGTTCTCACCCCGTGCCACGTTCGCGGCGATGACACTGTTGCTCGTCGCCAACGCCGGCCTGACCGTCAGCGAATTCGCAGGGGTGGGCGCAGCCATGGAGATCTTCGGCGTCTCCCGCTTCATCTCTGTGCCAATCGCCGCCGTCTTCGTCTGGGCCTTAACCGTTTTGGGCTCCTACTCGCGCGCCGAGCGGCTGTTTATGGTGCTGACACTGGCCTTCCTGACGTACCCAATCGCCGCATTTCTCGGCCATCCCAACGGTCATGAAGTCCTCACCAACCTGGTGTCGCCCCATTTCCCGGCCAGTCATGCATTTCTGGTGCTCGCAGTCGCCCTCATCGGCACCACCATCACTCCTTATATGCAGTTCTACGATGCCTCGGCCGTTGTGGACAAACACATCACTCCCGCCAACTACCGCAGTGAGCGCATCGACAGTGTGAGCGGCAGCATCTGGAGCAATATCATCAGCATCTTCATCATCATCGCGACCGCGGCAGCGATCGGCGGGACCGGGCCGCTGCAATCGGCGCAACAGGCCGCCGAGGCACTGAGGCCCGCGGTTGGCCCGGCGGCGCCCGCACTATTCGCTGTGGGTCTGCTCGGGGCGTCGCTGCTGGCAGCTTCGGTGGTGCCGCTGTCGACCTCCTACGCCATTGCGGATGCTGTCGGCGCCCCGCGGTCCGTGTCGGCGAAATTGCGGCAGGCTCCGCTCTTCTACAGCATCTTTACTCTGCAGATCGTTGTCGGTGCGATGGTTGCACTGGCGCCCGGTAACCTCGTCGCACTCGTCGTCAATGCTCAAGTGCTCAACGGAGTCATCACTCCGCTGTTGCTGACATACATCCTGATTCTGGCCAATAGATCGACGGTGCTGGGCACGGCCAAGAACGGCCCCATCTACAAAGCCGTCGCCACGGTGTGCGTGGCCGTGGTCGGTCTCCTGTCGTTTGTCGTCCTCATCCAAACGGTGTTTGACCTCGGCTAGCGGCTTGATGGCAGCCCTCCTTGCCGACGTGGCGGGCGAAATTGGCTACCCGGGCGGGGCCCCTCAGGCACGCAGTGCCGGCGAATCGGAGCGGTTTGTCTCCAGGAGATAAGGCGCCGTCAGAAGTTGGTCTTTCGGGGACATCTCTGAGCTGGGCCTTCGCTCGTAGATTCTTGCTCACGAACTCAGCGACGAGTTCTCCCAGACAACAAGAACCGACGATTCCGCTTCGCGGAGAATGAGAGAAATCCGATGCTCTTCCCGATCATGATCTTCCTGATGGTGCTGTCCCCGCTGTTCATCCCGATCGCCGTCACCGTGGTCCACGCGTTCGGCAACTGGCGTGAAAACCTCGCTGCCCGCCCGGTCGGCTCGCTCCGCCAGTTCCGCCCGGCCGTCGGCCTGGTGCCAGCCGCCGCGTAGACCACGCGCCAACAGACGCAAAAGGCCCCGAGTGTTCGGGGCCTTTTGCGTCTCGCGCTCACCGGCGCATGAAGTTAGCGGGTCTATCCTCGCGGACATGACTGCTCCAGTAGATCCCAATCGCTTCGAAGAGATGTACCGCGACGAGCGGACGGCGCACGGCCTTCCCGCCGCAACCCCGTGGGACATCGGCGGTCCGCAACCGGTCGTTCAGCAGCTCGTCGCGCTGGGCGCGATCAAGGGCGAGGTGCTCGACCCAGGCACGGGCCCGGGCCACCATGCAATCCATTACGCGTCGAAAGGGTTGTCCGCCACCGGCATCGACGCCTCGCCGGCTGCGATCAATCGCGCCCGGGAGAACGCGCAGAAGGCCGGGGTGTCGGTCGACTTCCAGCTCGCCGACGCGACCAAGCTCGAGGGACTGGACGACAGGTTCGACACCGTCGTCGACTGTGCCTTCTACCACGTTTTCAGCGGCGAGCCCGAACTACAGAAGTCCTATGCGAAGGCGCTGCATCGCGCCACTAGGCCCGGCGCGCGGCTGTACATGTTCGAGTTCGGCGCGCACAACGTGAACGGCTTCAAGATGCCGCGCTCCCTTTCCGAGGATGATTTCCGCCAGGTGTTTCCGGCCGCCGGCTGGGAGATCACCTACCTGGGGCCGACCACCTACCAGGGAAATCTCAGCGTCGAGACCTTCGAGATGATGGCGGCACGCAACCCGGACAGGGCCGACGAGATGAATCCGCTACTGGAAAGAATGCGGGTCATCGAACCATGGCTGGTCGACGGCCGTATACACATGCCGTTCTGGGAGGTGCACGCCAGCCGCGTCGACTAGCTCTTGGGCACCAACCGCAGCGAGATCGAATTGATGCAGTAGCGCTGATCGGTAGGCGTCGGGTAGCCCTCACCCTCGAAGACGTGGCCGAGGTGGCTGTGGCAGTTGGCGCACAGCACTTCCACCCTGTGCGTGCCCAACGAGTCGTCGGACCGCAGAATCACCGCGTCGGAGTCGGCCGGGTCGAAGAACGACGGCCAGCCGCAATGGGATTCGAACTTCTCACTGCTGCGGAACAACTCCGTGCCGCATGCCCGGCATTCGTAGACACCCTCGGTCTTGGTGTCGGTGTACTCACCGCTGAACGGACGCTCGGTACCGGCCCGGCGCAGAACCGCGAACTCGTCGGGCGTGAGCTTCTTGCGCCACTCGTCATCGGTGAGTTGCAGCTTGGGAGCTGGAGTCGTCATGCGTCCACGCTAGCGATATCCAGCACGATCCGGAATCGGGCGGCACCTGACATCATCCGCTCGTATGCCTTGGGCGCGTCCTCCAGCGACATGACCTCGGTCATCGGCTTGATCCCGCGGCTGAGGCTGAACGCCAGGTTGTCCTCGTTCTCGATCGGCGTGCCGGTCAAGCTGCCGACGATGGAGCGGCCCCCGAAGATGAGGTCGGACGTGTCCACTGAAATCGGATCCGGCGCGGCGCCGACCACGACGAGTGTGCCGCGCGGTGCCAGGCCCGCCAGCAGTGGCGACATCGAGGCTCCGCTGGCGGCGGTCGCGACGATCACGGCCGCTCCGCCCAATTCCTGCAGCGCTGCGCCCGGGTCGGTCGCCGCGCTGTCGATGTAGTCGTCGGCGCCGAGCGACCTCGCCAATTCGGCCTTGTCCTGGCCGCGGGCGATCGCCACGGTGTGGTAGCCGAGTTGCTTCGCGTGCTGCACACCGAGGTGGCCCAGGCCACCGATGCCCTGGATTGCAACCACGGCACCCGGGGGAGCGTCGGCGTGGCGAAGCGCGTTGAACGTCGTGATTCCCGCGCACAACAGCGGTGCGGCTTCGATTGGGTTCATCGACTCGGGAACCCTGACCAGTCCACTGGCGCGGGCGTACACGATCTCGGCGTAGCCGCCGTCCTCGGTCGTTCCGGGCTGGGGCTGGTTGAGGCAGTTCACGAAATCGCCCCGCTGGCACTGTGCGCACTCGCCGCAGTGTCCGCCGAGGAAGCCAAGGCCCACCCGGTCGCCGACGCTCCATGCCGTCACGCCGGGTCCGACGGCGTCGACCACGCCGATGATTTCGTGACCGGGGACGACCGGCTGGCTGGGGTCGGGACGGACACCTTCGCCGGAAATGAAATCGCTGTGGCACACGCCGCAGGCGAGGACACGTACGCGTACATTGCCGGGTTCGGGTTCGACGACGTCGCGCTCGACCAGCTCGAATTGACGTTGTCCCGTGACTTGAAAAGCCCGATATGTCGGCATGGTGACCCCTAGGTTTAGTCGGCTTGACTTAGCTATCGGTAGAGCACAACCCCGGCGTCGTGATTATTCATTCCCGGGCGGCGCGGTATAGGCCGCCACACCTGAGTTCATCGCGAACTGGGCCCACGCGTAAGCCGGGGAACGCAAAAGCACCCATTTTCTCGGCGTGTCGGGGTGCTCTCGCGTCTGCTCGCGCAGCTATGCCGGCGCGGGCTGCGGGGTCTTGACCTGCTTCATCCACGGCGGATCGATGCCGTCGTCCAATCGGCCGTCGGCTTTGGCGTCGAGGTAGCGGAAGTAGAGCACGCAGAACACCACGATGAGCATCAGGCACCAGCCGTAGGTGACCCGCAGGTATTCAAATGCGCGGCCCGTCGTCGGCCAATGCCCGAGGAGCCAGCGATCGGCGCTCATGAAGCCGTAGATCGCTATCCACGCGACCCAGTTGCGGATCACCGAATTCGGCCGAACCACCGTCATCAAGAACGGGAACAACATCATCGAGTAGTAGCCCTGGCCCAGCGACAGCACCAACCACGAGGCGATCAGCAGAACACCGGAAGTTGTCGCCATCCAGAACAGCGGGTCGCGCTTCCGGTAGTACTTGTACAGCAGCCACACACTCACGACGGCCAGAGCCGCAAAGACGATGCGCAGCAGCCAGATTAGCCATATTGGCAGGCCGTAGTAGATCCCGTTGCCGAGGATCGAGCTGTTGAAGTAGTCGCGGGTCGAGAAGATATAGCGCAGCGTGCGCGTGATGAAGTTCATCGGATCCGCCACCCGGAACCTCGCCACCGGGCTGAATATTGCCGCCAGATTGAACACCACCGGCACAGCGACAGCAGTGACCAGGGACCGCCATTGCCGGTTCAGCAGCGGCAACAACAGCAGCGGCGCCAAAACCGGTTTGACCACCAGTGACAGGCCGACGGCGATGCCGGCCCACCACTCGTGGCTCCGGTTGCCGTCCAGCAGCCATCGGAGAAACAGCACCTCTGCCAACAGAACGCAACCGTTGATGTTGGCGAAAACCAGTGTGTTGATGACGCTTTCAGTGCAGAACATCGCAACAAGCAGCGCGGGAAAGGCGACCGAGCCGATGGTGTAGTTGAACAATCTGACGAGCAAATACGCCGCGATGATGATCGCGATCGTGTTGAAGGTGATGAACCAGTACCGCGACGCGTCGACCGGCAGGTATCCGAACGGCGCCATCAGCAGCGTGCCGCCCGGCGGATACAGGTAGTGCGGGTCGACATAGTCCAGGTGCTCGTTGTAGATGTCCCAGCCGTGCTTGAGGTTCACCACCGCGCGGTACACCGGCCCGTAGTCGTCGGTGATGTAGCCGTTGGTGGCAAGGACATAACTGCGATGGATGACGAGCAAGATCGCGATCGGCCAGAGGATGGACCGCAGCACAGTAGCCGTGCTTGGGGGAGAGGTGCGGGGCGCGAACGCCTTCAACAGGCCGGTTCGGATGGAGTCAGGAGCCGCCACCAGCGCACCGTACACCGACCGGCTCAGCGCAGCGTCACGCCGGGCAGAACGTGTCGGTCGTGGGCAGGTTGCCGCTGTCGAGGTAGCCGAGGACTGGGGGCAGCGCACAAGCCGAGTAGATGGTGGCGCCGTGTCCGATGCCCTGCCATATCGCCCGCTTGCTGGTGGTGCCGGCGTTGATCACGGTCGCGGCGAGGGCGGCGACACCCTCGTTGCCGACGATCGGATCGTTCTGCACGCCGAGCAGCAGCACGGGGATCTTCAGGTTCTTGGGGTCCTGCGGCGCCGATCCGCTGGGCCAGTTCAGGCACTTGACGAGGTTGAGCGCGCCGACGGCGCCGAACTGCGGGTAGAGCTTGCCCCAGGCGACCAGCAGCTCGCGGACGCGGTCCGGCGTCGGCCGGTTCAGCGAGTCGCTGCAGCTGTTGACGAACTGGCCGTCGGTCTGCCGCATCGACTCGGCGGCCGTGATTAGGTTGGTCATCTGGTTGTCGTTGCCGGAGCGGGCCGCCGCGACGGCCGCCGCGAGGTCGTTGCCGGAGTTGACGCGGTCGCCGCGGGGGTAGGCAAGCGAGGTGGTGATGGCGTCGGCGACCGTGGCCACCGACGCACCGCCCGGTCCGCGTCCGTCTCGCGCGTCCGTCAGCAGGGAGTCGATCGCACCCTTCGGGTCGGGCGCCAGCGGGCAGTTGGTGGCGACGCACTGCGCGGCCCAGGCGTCGAGCGCGGCCTGTTCGCCCTTGACTCGTTGCTCCATCGCGGCCTCGGCGGCAATGCCCAGCGGCAGTGGGGAGTCGAGCACCAGACGCGCCACCTTGTTGGGGTGCGATCCGGCGTAGGCGAGCGCGACCTGGGCGCCGTTGCCGACGCCGAGCAGCGCGAGGGTGGGCACGTCCCAGGTGCTGCGCAACCGTTCGATGTCCTCGGCGGCGTGGGAATTGTCATAGGCGGAGTCGCCGGGCGCGATGGTGTCGGTGCAGCTGGTGGTGGCGGTCTGCGTGATGTCGCCGAGGTTCGCGACGGGGTCGTCGCCGGACTGGAACTGCGCCTGGTCGAGCATCTCCTGGCGATCGAACAGGTCGCGGCAGTCCAGCGCGCCCGACATCCCCGTGCCGCGGCGATCGACCGCGACGATCGGATGCGTCTTGAGCACGTCGGCGCCCGCGCGGGACAGCCAGACCGGCAGCTGCATCGACGAGGGCAGATCCGATCCGGTGGTCATCACCAGCGGCCCGGCGTCCACAGGAGTCTGCGGTCCCTTGGCTCGGACCACTCCGATGCTCACCGTTCCGGTGGCGCCATTGATCGGATCGAGATCGGCGTCGTAGCTGGCGCAGTCCAGCGTGACGCCGGGCAGCGGCTGCACGGCGGCGTCGCTGAACACCCGTGAGGTGCAGTCCCGCCAGGACAGGTCGTTCTTCGGCGCCTCGATCGGCGGCGGGCCGGTCGGCGGCTTGGTGGTCTGCGGCGCACCTTGCGGGCCTGCGCCGGAATCGGTCGCGTAGCGCGGATTGGCGGCCAGGCCCGGCGAGCAGGCGGCGACGAATGCCAAGACGGTTGCCAGGCTCAGGGCCCTGGCGAGCTGACGACGCCGACGCATGCCGACCACGGTACCGATTGCTTGCTAGTCGGCCCGGAGGTAGCGGGTGTATAGGTACCCATCGTCGTCGGCGAGTAGGTGCGCGCGCCGCATCTTGGTATGCACGTGGCCGAGGCCGGTGACGATCCGCTTGGACGCGCCTCCCACCAGGATCGGCGCAATGGTGAGGCACAGCTCGTCCATCAGCCCGTTCTCGATCAGCGAGCCCAGGAACAGCGGGCCGCCTTCGGTGAGGACGCGGAAAAGACCGCGCTCGGCGAGAACCTTCAGGACCACCGCGGGGTCGGCGGAGTTCGGGTCCGTCCCGGACGCGTCAATGACCTCAGCGACCGCGGCCAGCCTGCGGCGGGTGTCCTCGACGGTCCGTGCGCTGGTCAGAATCAGCGGGGGTACCTCGGTGCGGGTGAACAACAAGGCGCTCGGATCGAGGTCGCCAGATCGGGTGACGACGGCGATCGGCGGTACCTCGGCCTGTCCGCGGCGCTGGCGCGCCTGCCTCGCGGCGACGGGTAGCTGGGCGCCGGAGTAGTTCTCGATGCGCACGGTGGCGGCGCCGACCAGGATGACGTCGGCGGCATGGCGCATCAGCGAGAACATCGCGCGGTCACCCTTCCCAGCCAGCCCGCCGGCCTTGCCGTCGTCGGTGGCCCCGCCGTCGAGGCTGGCGATCATGTTGCCGCGCACCCAGCACGACCGCAGATCGTCGGGGTAGGCGTAGAAGTCGGCGAGCCGGCCGTCGTCCACCGATTCGGTGGGCCCTAGCACTGTGAGCTGTATCCCGGCACCGTCGTCAGGCATACGCAGAATTGCAGCACGCCGCTATCGTGCGTGCATGGCTGGGTCCGGCGGTGTCGCGCATCTGGTCGATCGGCAACCCAGCGTCACGCCGGAGCGGCTGATCGCCCAGCTGATTCCACCGCCGACCTTTTCCGACGTCAGCTTCGACACCTACAAGCCGGACCCCGCCGAGCCGTCGCAGGCGGTGGCCGTGCGGTCCTGCCGGCAGTTCTGCGAGCAGGCGGTGGCGCGGCGGGCAGGCAAGAAGAAGCTGTTCGGCAGGCGTGAGGTGCTGCCAGGTGTCGGCATCTACCTCGACGGTGGGTTCGGCGTCGGCAAGACGCACCTGCTCGCGTCGTCGTACTTTGACGTTCCCGCGCCGAAAGCCTTCGCCACGTTCGGCGAGCTCACTCAGCTGGCCGGGGTGTTCGGCTTCGTCGAATGCATCGACCTGCTGGCCGACTACGTGGTGGTGTGCATCGACGAATTCGAGCTGGACGACCCGGGCAACACCACGCTGATCTCGCGACTGCTGTCGCAACTGGTCGAACGCGGGGTGTCGGTGGCGGCGACGTCGAACACGCTGCCCGAGCAGCTGGGCGAGGGGCGCTTCGCCGCTCAGGACTTCCTCCGTGAAATCAACACTCTGGCAAGCATTTTCACGACCGTCCGGATCGAAGGGCCAGACTACCGGCATCGCGATCTTCCGCCGGCACCCGAACCTTTGAGCGATGTGGAGGTCGCGACGCGCGCCGCCGAGGTTCCCGGTGCGACGCTGGACGACTTCGACGCGTTGTGCGCGCACCTGGCGACCATGCATCCGTCGAGGTATCTGACGCTGATCGAGGGTGTCACCGAGGTGTTCATCACCGGCGTGCACCCCATCGACGACCAGAACGTCGCGCTACGGCTGGTGTCGCTGACCGACCGGCTCTACGACGCCGGCATTCCGGTGGTGGCCTCGGGCACGAAGCTGGACACCATCTTTTCCGACGAGATGCTGGCAGGCGGCTTCCGCAAGAAGTACCTGCGGGCGACCTCGCGGCTGCTGGCGTTGACCGCCGCCGGTCAGACCGGGCGCACCTCTTCCCGCGAACAGACGTAAAGTTCCCCAAATCATGGGCGTGTCGGGGACTTTCGCGTCTGCTCGCGCTTAAGACAGCGGGCGCACCATTACGTAGTCGTTCTCGATGCCGGCGCCGAGCCGAAAGGTCTTGGTGCCGTTAATACTAAAACCGTGCTTGGTGTAAAAGCGTTTCGCGCGTTGGTTGTGCTGATTGACACCCAGCCACACGGACTTGGCGTCCAGATCGATGGCGTGCTGCAACGCCGCGGTCATCAATGCGGCGGAGACGCCGACGCCGTGGCTGTCGGGTTGCACGTACAACTTCGACAATTCGACCGCCGGACGCAGTGTGACGGCCCGCTGCACATCGTCGTCATCGGGAACGCCGCGAATCAGCATGACGTACCCCACGATTCGGCCGTCGTCGTGCGCGGCCAGCACCGCGCGGTCGGGGTCGGCCAGGTAATCGCGGAACCGTGCCTGCGACAGGTTCTCGTCGATGAACGCGACGATGTTCTGCGGTGTCACCGAAGGAGGACACGCCAACGGAAAGGTGCGTGCGGCGACGTCGGCGAGCTCGGGCAGGTCGGCCTCGTTGGCCGGGGAGACGTCAATGGCCATAGGGCCTACGGTAGCGGTGCTCCCGGCTGCCAAATGTTCCACTGTGCCAGGTGCTCACCCGTTTGGGGGTTGTACAGAACCACGTTCGTGACAAGGGCGCGGTAGACCTGCCAATAGACGGCACCGTTGACCGTTGACCCTGGCGGCGCATTTCGCAGCGCGTTCTCCAGCGCGTCCGGCGCATCGGTGTGCTTGGACACGTACGCGTCGGCGTACGGGGTGACGCCGGTGAAGGTGAACGCAAGGGCCATCGCGTAGGGGTTGGGCGCCTGAATCGTGTGAACGGTGATCGGGGCCTTCCACGGTCCACCTTGGTTGATCCACCGTGGCGAACCGGTTGCGACGTAGCCCGGAGGCGGAGGATCGACTGGAAGCACGTCGTGGACGGTGACATCGGCCACGATGCCCTTGAAGCTGACGCGCAGCGTGTCGCCGAGATTGCCGATCGGTGTGCCCTCCGCCGACGCGGGCGGAGCCGTCAGGCCGGCGGCAACCGCCACGGTGGCGACGAAGAGCACGAACCAGCGACGCATGCCAGGCATGATGGCACAAACTGAAACGTGTTACAGCGGGTTCCGGCGTCAGGACGTCCAGGGGCCCATGCCGCCGACCTTCTCGATCCGGACGCGGGTGAGCAACCCTTCCGGTGCATTGGGCGGTGGGAAGTGTTCGTCGGAGCCCAGCATCGTCTTGGCCAGCTTCTTGAGAAGCGCGGGCGCGCCGCCCTCCGCGATGCGGGCCGTTCCGGTGATCGCCAGGTAGGGCGTCTGCTGGCCGGGGTGCTTGGTCGACAGAATCGTGACGGCCACCCGCGGGTCGCGGCGAATGTTGCGCGTCTTCTGGTATTCGGTGAGGTGCGCGGAGACGAGTTCGTCGCCGTCGGGCGTCGACTCCAGGGCCATCCACACGACCGTCACCTGCGGGCTGCCGTCGGGGTTGAGCGTGACCAGCGTGGCGTCGGTGCCATCTCCGATGAGCTCGCGGGCGGCGTCGTTGAGTTTCATGTCTCTGTTCTACCGCCGCGCCCGCGCTTTCGTTCCCGCTTTCAGGCAGCCTCAAGGTCCAGCAGCGTCGACTTGGCCAGCGGCCCCCCGACGTACTGACCCGTCGACCCGTCGGACCGCACGACGCGGTGGCAGGGGATCACGACCGGTAGCGGGTTATGGGCACAGGCGGTGCCGACGGCGCGCACCGCGCGGGGATGTCCGATGGCGGCGGCCACCGCGGCGTAGCTTTCCCGGCGGCCGTAGCCGATGTCGCGTAGATGCTCGATGACGTTGCGGCGGAAGCCCTCCGCGAGTCGCAGGTCGACCGGCACCTCAAAGACGGTGCGGCGCTTGGCGAAGTACTCGTCGATCTGCCGGGCCGCGCTGTCCAGCCGTGCCGGCGCGCGGAGCACCCGCGGGCTGATTCTGTCGGCCAGCCCGGCCAGCACAGCGTCGTGGCCTTCGACGTCGTAGGCGACCCGGACCAGTCCGGCGGTGGTGGCCGCCAGCAGCAGTGTGCCGACCGGCGTGTCGATGGTGCGGTAGGCGACGTCGAGCACGTCGGCGGTGTCGGCGTCCTGCGCCAGCCGGTGGTGCAGCCGGGTGAGCGTGGCGGCCTCGTCGCTGGCGAGTGCGTCAAAAATGTTGGTGTTCATGCGGTTTCGTCCTTACGGTAGTGCTTGCGCAGTGTCTTGAGTCCGTCGGCGGCGGCGCGGCGCGCGGCGTCGGGGGAGTTGCCGAGCAGTTCGGCGATGTCGGCGAACGGCAGGCCGGCGATGTGGTGGTAGGCCACGGCCTGGCGTTGTTTGGTGGGCAGTCGCTGCAGCGCGCTCCACAGGTCGGGGTCGCGGGCGGCTGGGTCGGCGTGGGTGGCGAGGCGTTCGGGCAGGGTGTCGGTGGGCACGGGGCGACGCGAGCGGGCGCGTCCGACGTCGACGGCGCGGCGGTGAGCGATCGTGACGAGCCAGGCCTCGACGTTGGCGTCGGCGGGCAGGTCGGGGTAGGCGCGCAGCGCCGACAGGAACGTCTCGGACCAGGCGTCCTCGGCGTCGACGGGGCCGACGACGGCGCGGCAGACCCGCAGCACGGTCGCGCCGTGCTCGGCCACCACGTCCTCGAACGGTTGCACCCTCACATCATGAAGACGCTGCGGCCGCGGTGGATGTGAGATCAGCCTTTGTGAGATCGATTCGAGCGCGGCGACCAGTTCGCGTTCGAAGCGGTCCTTGTCCACACCCAGCCGGTGCAGCGTGCCGTCGTCGTCTTCGGCTTCATACAGCGCGAGCAGGATGTGTTCGGTGCCGATGTAGTTGTGGCCCAGCCGAAGTGCTTGGCGGAACGTCAATTCCAGCACCTTCTTGGCCTGTCCGTTGAACGGAATCAGCGCCGGGCACGTCGTCAACGCGCGGGGGCAGCGTGATGGCCTTGTTCACGACATCGGCGTCGATGCCCTGGCCGGCGAGCAGCTTGGCGGCCAGGCCGCCGGGATCGGTGAACAGGGCGAGAAGCAGATGGTCGGGCTGAATCTCGGCATTGCCGGCGTCGTGGGCCTTGTTCTGCGCCTCGACAACGACGTTGCGGGCGCGTGGGGTGAACCGCCCGAATCCCGCATCCGGGTCGAGCGCTGCGTCAACCTTCGGCACGAACCGTTTTTGCGCGGCCTGCTTGGTGACGCCCATGCACTTGCCGATCTCGGTCCACGACGCCCCCGACTTGCGGGCCTGGTCGACGAAATGCCCGATGAGGTGGTCGGCGACCTCGCCGAGGGTCTCGGCGGCGAGCACGGCGTCGGTGAGTTGCTCCAGCGGTTCGGTGTGCACCTGCTTGATGACATCGATGAGGTCGTCGAGGCGGACGGGGTAGGCGATCTTCGCCGGCTCGGTCATGCCGTCAACCTTAGGTTGACGCGAATGATTCGTCAACCTTTGGTTGACGCCTGGCATATGCACATCTAGCCGCGGGGATATCCGCGGCGCACCGTGCGGTCGAGGATGCCCAAGGTGGCGCGCAACGCGCTCTCGGGAATGATCGGAAAGATATTGGCTTCGCGCCATTGCGGGTCGATGTCGGACCAGTCGTAGAACGACGTGACCAGCGTGCCGCCGTCGGCCGGCTCGAGCCGATAGCCGTAAATGTGCCCGATGTGCGGCCGGATTTGGCCGAGGACGGTCCAGGCGATCAGCCGGTCCTTGTCGAACTCGCGGATCGTCACGGTGACGTCGTACTTGCCCAGGGGATAGTCGTTGAGCGCCTCGCGGTCCATGTGCGCGACGAAGCTGTCACCGACGGCGCGGACGGGATCGCCGTCGGCGTCCTGCAGCATGCCGGTGGCGTCGATTGCGACGTGGCCCTGGGGGTCGCATACGACGGCGAAGATGTCGGCCGCCGGTGCGGCGATGGTGCGCTGGACTTCGATGCGTTCGGTCATGGGCAAATGGTGTCAGGACAGGGACCGGCGGCGAGGGCGGTTTGGGATCTCGATCGCCGGGTATTCAGACGGGCTAATGCGGAAAGATGCCGAAACGCCTGCCCCGCAACCCCAGACGTTGCGCAGGGCAATCGCGTTCATCCACGACAACGCCCACCGCGATATCGCGCTGACCGACATTGCGGCAGTGATCGGCGTGACCCCGCGCTCGGTTCAGTACACATTCCGCCGACATCTCGGCACGACGCCGCTCGAGTATCTGCGAAAGGTTCGCCTTCACCGCGCGCACCGCGATCTGCAGGCCGCCGACCCCGCCGTTGACACCGTGATGGAGATCGCGGGCCGATGGTGCTTCGGCCACCCTGGCCGGTTCAGCATGGCCTACAAGGAAGCATTCGGTACTCCGCCGAGTCGGACGCTGCGCGCGTACGACAGGGCAGCCTATTGCCCCAGCGAAAGCCCGTAACTGAACGCAGTCAATCTGTAGGCGATGGTGATTCGCCCGTCGCGGCTACCTCGGGAAGAAGCCGTCGCGGGTGAAGAAGCCGGGCTGCCAACCCTGATCCCCGAGGCACAGCAGTGGGCGACCGTCGGGGGCTTGGGCAGCGGCCTGTGGCTTCGGGCATGGTGAGCCGATGTCCTTTACGCCGAACAACTCATATGTCGACACCCAGAAGCCGGTGTAAATCGGTGGCCACTGATTCTCGATCCACCGGCATTGCAGGGCTTCACCGCCGGGGCCGCGCCCGAAGGTGAAGAGTTCCATGTTGTCGCACGGCGCGTTGAGGTGGGCGTCGTAGATCATGCCGGGCACGTCGGTGGAGTAGTGCCCTGGCTTGTCGAAGTACAGGTTGCCGTCGTCGGCAAGAGCGGCCGGCGCCGTGCTGACGGCCGCGCCTGCGATCGCTCCGGCGGCAAGAAGTTCGCGAATCATGTCCCACCCCTAGGTCGTCATGCCCGGTTGGCCTTCGCGAAGCCTAACGGGTGGCGTGTGGTCAATAAACGTTTTCCCGGACGTGGACTTCATCGCTCGCCGACACACTCTAATCGGCGACGACGTCCAACGGGATGTCGAACCTCTCGTGGCTTCCCTCCAGCCGGAAGCTGTAGACGTGTCGCCCCCGTTGGGCTCGATGGGCAAGGCTATTTGGGTCAGCACCATGAACTTCATCGCGCTGGGGAGCTGGAACTTCGTCGACCAGGCCGGCGCCCAACGCTGTCCTGTAGGACCGGCCGCATCGATGTGCAACGTGTACTGGGTGCCCACGTCGCGGCGTCGGGTGTCGCACAGCACGACGCAGCTGCATTGAAAGCTGGCAACGCGCGCTGGGACCGTGGTGCTCGCCCAGAAGCCGCCCTCGACGTTGAGCATGTCGTCCACAACTTCCGCACGGTTTGCGAAGAAGGCGCCGGCTAGCCGCATGTCACGGAAGCTACCCCAAGTCGCAGCAAACCTCGAGAGGAACGTTCTACAGGCATTGGTACGCCCGCCCGACAGAAAGCAAAGCGGCCCGACCTGCGTTTTCACGACGCCCGCCACAGCGGAGCAGTCATGGCAGCCCAGGCCGGCGCCACCCTAGCCGAACCGATGGCCCGCCTCGGTCACAGCACCCCCAGGCGGCGATGCGCTACCAACACCAAGCGCAAGGACGAGACCGCGAGATTGCCGAGAAAATGGCCAAGATGGCGAAGCAGAGGTCATCGGCGAGTGAACAAATCCGCCGAGAACTTTGGCCGAACCGCCCTCGCCGGATGAACTCCGCTCGATCTTCCAGGAGTTATTGAACCTCGCCCTAACCAGTGGACGCGGCACTTCGAGCTCTTACGGTCTGGGACCGAACACCCTCGCCGCCATCGATGTTGTCGCGTACGAACATCCAGACGTCGAGGCCGACTGCATGCAGCGGCATATGACGCCTTCGATCACGAACACGGCGAAACCCGGTGGAGGGTTCAGAACTTCACGAACGGAGTTCGGCCCCGCCACCCAGGAGGTCATCAAGAGTGGCGAGGCGGAGGAAATACGCCGCGAATTGAATCCTGGTCGTGTTATTGGCCGGCGAGTGAACGTGGTGCGGACAGCTGACACATGGCAGCTGCACGAACCCCGCGCCAGTCACCGAAGACTCGGATTGTTCGTACGGTGTGCGGCCGGTGAGATCCCCGAGTATTTTGATGATTCGTCTCGGCGGCAACGTCTTTCGCACAGCTTGTCCGCCAGATTCCGTCGGATCGCTGGCGTTAATTTTTGAGTTTTCCTTTGCGAGCGAGTGGGTGTTGGGTCACTCAGGGCGGGATCGAAGGATCGTTCCCGCCGTGAGTGCATGCTCCACGTCAACCGTCAGCGGTGCCTGCCGTGATGAAACAGCAGAGCGCCGTCATACCCGAAGAATGGAGACTGCTGCTGAGCGGCGTACAGCGCCGCGTTATCCGGCTCAGTATTGATCTGCACGTTGCCAGGCGTCTGGCATTGCGTCGCATTACCCGTATACGTGCAGGCCGTTGGCGCGGCCGCGACGGTGCTTGCGTTGGCAAGTGCGGAGAAGCCCAACGCGGCACCGCCGATGATGCCAGCGGTAGCGACGGGGGCCGCAACGAAGCGGATGAGGTTACGAGACATGGTTGCGTTCATTTTGAGTTTTCCTTTGCGAGTTGGGTGTTGGGTTTTGCCTGCCGGTGTTTTGCGGCATACCACGACTATTCCGCGGTGGTCCCTTGGTGTCAGTCCGCCGAACGGCCGGTAAGGGTGATGAGACGCGTGTCCGCCGATTAGGGATATGCATGTCCGCCGATGGGGGGATAACCGCCCAGTACTCCGGATCCTGATCGTCGAACTCAAGGCCGTCGCGATCTCGCTGCTGTCCCTGGTGGCCGTCGCGACACTATCGAGGCAATGAGGTTTACCGCTATGCGGTCGGCGTCGTCCCGCTCCGGTTTCTGTTCACCGGTATTGAGGGGTCGACCCGTCGGTGGGAAGCTGACGCGGACGCGATGCGGGCGGTCCCGCACGCGAGCGCCCAGCGTTATGCTTTCGCCATCGTAAGGGACAGGAGCCGCCCATGCCGGGACATCATCAGCATGCGGTCGACCTCCGAGTGCAACAAGATGCGCCGGACTCCCAGCGGACTTTGTTGTTGGGCACTCTGCTGCAGTTTGCGTTGCGCGCGGTATTGACCGTTTTCGTCGTCGTGACTCTGTTGTGTGAGCCGCCGAACCGCTTTCTATGGATCTGCGTGGCTGTCTTGGCGGTCTATGTGGTCGTGATCGGATGCTGGAGCGCGTGGGCGCTGGGGACTGCGGCGCGCGCAGTGTTACCCACCAGAACGCCGGTGACACTGTTAGTGCTGGCCGCCGACGTCGCGGTGGTGTCCGTCCTGTCGGTTCTGACCGGCATCACCTCGCCGGACGACTGGACATCGGACGTGATGAGGAATGGTTTCTTCCTGATCCCTTTGATCGCGGCGGCGCAGTTGGATCCCATTATCAGCGGGGCCGTGGCAGTTCCGACCTTATCCGCATTCATTGCCACTTGCTGGATCACCAGATCGTCCAATCAGGAGCCGTGGGCGTCAATTCTGTTGAGCTCGACCGTGTTGGCAGCACTCGCCGGTGGCTCGGTCGCCTTATCGCTCATCCAGCGGTCCAAAGTAGAAATGATCGCAGACTTGGCGCGGCAACGAACCCAGTTGTTGGAGGAGTTGCTGGGACTGGAAAAGCGTGAGCGGCAGGCAATTTCCGAACGTCTGCACGACGGTGCCCTTCAGTATGTCTTGGTCGCGCGCCAAGATATGGAGGACGTGCGGGACGGCTTAAAGGTTGCCGCGGACCGGGTGGAGTCGGCGCTCGTCGAGTGCTCGGGCCTGCTGCGCGATGTGGTCCGCGAACTGCATCCGGACGTGCTCGCGCGGCTGGGATTGAAATCGGCGATCTCCGCCCTCACCGATAGTCTCTGTTCGCGTACAGAGCTTTCGGTCGATCTCGCCGCACCTACATGGCCTGATGGCCTGCGCACCGAGGCGGATTATGTGCTGTACAGCGCGGCGCGAGAGGCGTTGACGAACGTCATCAAGCATGCACGGGCCCACCACATTTGGATTGAGTTGGAACACCACGAAGAGCTGGCCTCATTGCGTATTTCCGACGACGGGGTGGGCATCTCGGAGGCGACTATCGCGCGAAAGGCTGAAGAAGGTCATATCGGAATGGCATCGATTCGCGCCAAGGTACTCGCGTCCGGGGGACATTTCGACGTGCGCTCGACATCTCCCGGAACTGAAGTCACCATGTCCATACCGCTGCGGCTGGCGCATCGCCAAGCTGTGGGTGGCTTGATCGTCAGCGGGAAGCGTGTCGAGCAGCTCAACCAGGCCGTCGTGTGAAGATCGCCGCGCCTGCAACCGTCGTGCGCGCCCGCCGGCGGTGATTTCCACGAGCGTCGCGCGGCCGCCGCCTGTGCGAAGGTGGGGCGTCTCCAATGAGCAAATCCTCGAAGTGCTTAAACGTCAAGGCGTATAACCTTGCCGGGAGGCGCGCGATCCGTCCCTCGCCGAAACATGAATCTGCCTGCGCCACAACATGATTCATGCCATCAGTGTATCGTCGAAGGCGCCTGCGACACTACAGCCCAACGGGGGATAGATCGGAATCGGCGACTTGATCGTTCGCACAGTCCAGTCCAGTCCAGTGCAGTAAGCGCTACGTAGTCACGAAACCTGTGGTCCTACACAAAAAGACATGCCGTCCGACGAATGTGTCGGACGGCATGTCCCGGGATTCCTGAGCCGTCAGGGTGTCCAGGCGCCGTACGGGACGTACGGATTAGTGCCAAAGGGCGTGTAGGGATTCGCTCCACCGATGTTCTGGTCCTGCGGGTAAATGGCGACGGGGCCGCCCGGCGGCAAGGCCACGGTGCCCTGACCACTTGGGCTGGTAGGTGCGGTGGTCGTCGACGCCGACGACTCCGTGGCGATCGCGACCGATGCTGCGTCGTCGGCTGCGTGGCTGGCCGTGGCGGTGCCCAGTGCGATCAACGCGAGGGCCGCGGCCAGCGCCGCACCAGCGCCAACTCGACGGATCCGGGTGGTGGTGTTGGTAATTATCTCAGTTCTCCTGTCTGCGTTGGTTTTTCGGTTCTATCAGCCGGCGTGTTCCGGTGATGTACCTAAATGTGCCTGAGCGTCCAGGCGGCGTCTGTCAGCCGACCGGCCCATGCAGAGGATGAACTCGATGCCCGCCAATTGGGGGACATCGGGCGCGCCGGTGTACATTCTCCGACCGCGCCGAGCACCTAAATCCCCTGGTCAGGCCAATTTAATTCCGGTGGAAACCGTTACCAAATATGAAAGCCGGCCAGAGCCCAGTAGACATTTCGGGGCTACGGGCTAATACCGCCGAACAGTGTCGAAGAAAATCAGCGCCTTCGCTTTGCGGGTTGTGGTCCGCCGGACCTGCGCCCCATCTATCCTCCAGCGTTTGCGCGCTGCGGCCGACCGGTTGCGCGTTGGTCTCTTCACGACGAGTCCTCGTCCGGCCGCATCATGAGCCAGCTGATGAGCACGTCCTCGTACGGGTCGCCGCGATTCTCGGCGGCGTGCAGATCGATCGCCACGGCGACCAGTTCGGTCGTGTTGAGGTTGCGCAGGACGACGCACGGCATGTCGCCTCTCGTTGCTCCCGCAGCACATCGTGGAGTTTCATCCACTGCGCGCGCCCATCGGCACCCGCGCGGCTACCCCTCCTCCCGCCAAGTGGGACTTGGTAGTCGACCTCAGCCGTGACGCATCCACAGGTACCCGGTCGTGGAGAGCTTCTCGTCTCGGTTGGCTCTGCGTCGCTCGTCTAGGAGTTCATCGACCTGCTGGCTTCCCGGGTGTTCACCCTGTTCGCGATCGACCACCACACCGCGGCGAGTAGCTGTAGCTCGGCGTCGATGGTCTCAATGTCCCGCAGGCTACCGAGCCATCGTGAACGTCTGAAATCGCACGATCTTGGGCGGCGTTCTGTCCTGGTGTGCTGCCCCCGCACTGTCTGTACCTGCCCACTTACTGACGGCAACGAAAATTTGCGATTCGTCTGTGTTTTCCAACGAAAATACTTTGCTGAACACTATCCGGATTACGAAATTTTTGGGCTTTGCACATGCCACGCTTCGGCTAGGAGCTTGCTGAACGCTCGCTGTGAGCGATGTCCCAGGCGTCAACCGGGGGCGCGGCTGGGAAGGAAACGACGATGGGGTACCGCAGGTGCGTCGGACGGGTCGGCGCCTTGGCAGTCGCCGCGCGGATGGCGGTGTCGATCGGCGTGGCAGTGCTGGTGGTGATGGCCACGGTCGTGGCGGCGCCGACGGTGTCGCCGGCTGTGCGGCTGTCGGCCTCGAGCGCGCCGTGTACGCGCACCCACGTGACGTGCGCCTTGATCATGGGCACGAGCGGGGTCCCGACGCCCGACGACTTCTACGTCGAGTCGGTGAAGAACCAGTTCATCGCGCCGACGCATCCGGGCCAGATCGGGTACGTCAAGGTGACGACGCCCGAGGAGTTGTGGCCCATCGCGGGGCTTGGTCGCCTCGTCTCGCTGCTCGGGATCGAGCTCGGGGCCCCGGAGATTTTCGGGCTTGGCGGCCCAGCGTGGGACGTGCCGTGGTGGAAACTCTCGGGGCTCTTCGACCTCACCCTCAATCAGTCGGTCCTGCAAGGGGTCACCGATCTGGAGGCGGCGATCGCCGCGCACGGCAACGACCATCTGGTGATCTACGGCTACTCGCAGAGCGCGCTGATCGCCAACCGGGTGAAGCGCAACCTCGCCGAGCAGTACCCGGCGGGAACCAAGGCGCCCGATATCGACTTCGTGTTGGGCGGTGATCCCAATCTGCCCAACGGCGGGTTTTTTGCCCGGTTCCCGGGCCTCTACATTCCGATCATCGATTGGTCGCTCAACGGACCCGCACCGACCGACACCCAGTTCGACACGGTGGAAATCACCCACCAGTACGACTTCATGGCCGATTTCCCGGTGTATCCGCTCAATGTCATCTCCCTCTTGAACGCGGTTCTGGGCTTCCCCTACGTGCACTTGTACCCGTTCGACGTCAGCCTGCCTGCCGATCCGACGAAGTCTCCCGCCTACCAGGGCACCCACGGTGACACCAGCTACTACTTCTTCGAGAGCCAGGACCTGCCGTTGTTCGCTCCGCTGCGCGCCCTGGGGGTGCCCGAGTCGTGGATCGACGTGGTGGAGCCGTTCTTCAAGGTGATCGTGGACCTGGGCTATGACCGCAGCATTCAGCCGTGGGAGCCCACCCCGGCGCGGCTGATCCCGACGCTCGACCCAGGGAAGGTGGCCACCGATCTCGTCAACGCGATCGGCGAGGGCATCAACAACGCCGCGGCCCTGATCGGCTTGCCACCGCCGCTGAGCATTCCCGCGGCACCGGCCGAAATCACAACAGCGGACGTGTCCGGCCAAACGACAATGCGGCAGCAGGGCACCGACACTGACGAGACGACAACGCGGCAGCAGGCCCAGACCGACCAGACGACGATGAGGCAGCAGATCACCGACACCGACGAGACGACAACCGGACAGCAGATCACCGACACCGACCAACCGACAACCAGACAGCAGATCACCGACACCGACCAGACCACAACGCGGCAGCAGATCACCCACACCGACCAGACCACAACGCGGCGGCAGACCACCCACACCGACCAGACCACAACGCCCACCGTTTCGACATCCAAGCCGTGGAAGCGGGCCGGTCGACACGACACGCCGCGCCAAGTGGTGCGCGGTCCGCTCGGGGTGTACGGCCACCAGATCCGCGGACGGCAGCACTCCGGCGATGCAGACGCGCCAACCACCCAGACCGCGGCTCGCCGGCGAGGTGGCCACGACCGCGGGAACCTCGTCGCCAGAATCGTCTTCGGTAGACGGTTCCCAGGGCGGCAGGTCGCCTGGCGGCGACACCGACGGTTCCTAACGGGATTCGCCAGCCTGACGTAGGGCTGGTATTGAATCACGCAGGCCCACAACGGAAGGGTCCGCACGATCATGGGCACCGCGGCCAGCGACGGCAAGATCGCGGTCAATCCTTGTGTGATCCGCGGCGGCGGGACTGCCAAGCGCGTGCAGCGTATCGCGCCCGGCCAAACTCGACGAGCTAGAGATCATCACCAACGAGATGCCCGAGCCCTATCGGGTGATGATCCTGTTGGCGTGGTGTCCGATGAGGTTCGGCGAACTGACCGAGCTGCGCCGCATGGACATCGACACCCGCGAGGAAGTGATTCGCATTCGCCGCGCCGTGGTGCGGGCCGGGGGGAGGATTCCAAGTCACGACACCAAAGTCCGACGCCGGCGTACGCGATGTCGCGATCCCGCCCCACTTGCTCCCCGCTATCGAAGACCACCTAACGAAACACGTTGGCGAGAGACGTGATTCGCTGTTGTTCCCAGCCCAACAAGGTGGACACTTGGCACCGGCCACGTTGTACCGCCGGTTCTACAACGCGCGTGACGCTGCGGGCAGGCCAGACCTACGCCTTCACGACCTGCGGCACTCTGGCGCGGTCCTGGCAGCCGCGACCGGCGCCAGCCTGGCCGAGCTCATGGCGCGCCTTGGTCATTCAACCCCGGCCGCCGCGATGCGCTACCAGCACGCCGCCAAGGGCTGCGATCGCGAAATTGCCGCGCTACTAAGCAAACTCGCCAGCAACGGGGGAGCGCCGTGAAAAGGTATGCCATCCTGTGCGACTGCGACAACCGTTGCAGTGGCGATGACCGCCACGACATCGCACTGATCGGGGACGCGCCCAGACGGGCCGCTGAGTATAGAGCCCGAGTTTTTTCCGGGAGTCAACGTCGGACCAGGAGGGTCAAGCGGGGAGCACTCTTGTGGTTCCGTACAGGATCGAATGTGGTGGTGCCGAACGCGTTCCGGCTGCTGTCGATCCCGAGGAGAACCTGAAGGACGCCGAACTCAGCCACTCGAACGATCCGGCGACTGTTGTCCAAGGTTGGATGAAGTCTCTTTTGGCTAGAGCCGACTCGCTGCGAAATCCGCGGCCTGGCTGACCATCCCGTTTTGCTCATACGAAAGGTGCGCGGATTGGTCAGTAGGCCACGAAATTTGCCACGGGATGCCTGGGGAGCAAAATGGATCGCCGGCGGCACACAAGTCGATGGTCATGGGGCCGTACAGCGAGCTGATCGCGGTTAGCGGACCGAGGCCCGGAAAATTACCCGATGGATTTCCGAAGACGGCGACTGCGGCAACGTGATCAGCGTCCTCTGGCGGCATCGGCACGGGCGTGAAGCCCTCAACCGCTACTGCGCCAATCGTAATTAGATCGATCACGCCCGCGCCTTGGGAAAATCCACCGAGCATCATCGTGGTGCTGGGACAGTTCGCGGCCATGTACTGGACATGAGCGCTCGCGACAAGTTGTTCGGTCGGGGCGGTTTGGACGGTTGACCGCCGGGATGGATGCCACCGCCCTGCAAGTTCGGGAGCTGGCGCCGGTATCGCTCCTCAGGGGTTTGTCATCCCGACGCAGGACCCGTACGCACCACACCAGCACAGCCACCGCAGTGATCACCAGAACGATGCCGATCCAGACGATCAACACGGCACCTGAGCTGCACTCATGCAGCAAAATCTACGTCGATTTGCGTCCGCCGCATAGCACTCGGCCGCCACCCAAGAGGATGGCGGCCGAGGGAGCGATTCGAGCCTAAGGCTCCTCGCGCGTGTCCGAGCGCACCAACTTGAGAACTGCCGCTGGCTGCCTTTGGGCAGGCTGCGACGCGCTCACGGGCCGTTCTCTTCGGATCGTCAAGCTCAGCGCAGGAGTACCAACAACGGTCAGCGGCAATGCCGTTCGCTTTCCAGTAGGCCAACAGATCAGCAGACGTGAACGAGTCGACCGTGCAACCGAGCGGGCGAGACTGATCCGCGGCGCTCGGCGTGACCCGATGTTGGGCATCGATGACCGCGCATGACCAGAAGTAACTGGGAGGTGTTTTCGCAATCGTCAATTCTGGGGAAACCCGTAGCCTGCCGGGCGTAAAGTCCCTGGGCAGGGTCGGGGAGGATCCGACGGGAGGCCCGCGATGGTGGGCAAAATTCATCGTTTGGCAATGATCGGCGCCGCCGCGCTGGCGCCGCTCGCCCTCGTGACAGTGGTTTCACCGGGGGTGAGTAACGCGGCCGAATGCGGGTGGGGCACCGTGTTCGATCCGCCGTCCAACACCTGCGTGGCGGCACCGCTGCCACCGCCGCCTCCTCCGCCGCCCGCGTGGAACGGTGATCTCACGCCGGGGTTTTCGGTGGGCATCTGCGCGCCCATTCCGTTCGTGTCGCTGTGCACGGGCATCTAAGCCGGGCCACACCCCCGGCTGCCGGTCTCGGTATGCCCCGCTGTGAAGTCAGTCCCACTACGGGTCTATCGCACGCCGCGCGTTGTCGTAGGCGCTGCGCCTAGCATTCTCGCGATCCGATAGCTGGGACCGACGACCAGCGGGGCAGAGCTCCTCGCATCGCGTGCGGCGAGGGGATCGGGTGCCGGCGTGTGGCGCACCGGCCGGCCATTCTGGGCTGGCACAGCATCGGTGCGCCCGCCGCACCCGCCGGTACGCGTACCGTCGTGACCGACCGTAGCGCGTATTTCTCGACCGACCGACTCGGAATCCGTTGCGTGCTAAGGGCATCCTTCGCGTTCCCGCACGAGGCCGCCATCGTGAAGATCACCGTCGGCGGATCCTGAGTGTGACAGCATCCCCGATCCGAGCGCCGCCCTCACGCTCGACGTGTTCGCCCTCGCCTCACGCTCGACGCGTTCGCCCTCGCCTCGCAGGCGAACCGAGGCAAGGGCGGTTAGTGCCTTGGAGTCAGGTAGCGCGCGGCGCATGGACAACGCCGTCGCCCACCAGTCGGGGTTCGGCTTTCCCTAGCGGCGGGTTCAGCCGGAACAGGGAATCCCGTGTGGACCCCCAATCCAGTGACCGGGCGGGGAGTGCCAGGGGCACCATTTCTTGACCTGGCCGGGCGGACCCCAATTGACTCCCGGATCCCAATCCGGAACCCAATCTCCCGGCCCCGGAATCCACGGAATGTCCGGGCCCCAACCAGGATCAGCCTGTGCTGAACCCCCGCCGAGTCCAAGGGCGGAGAAACTCAGCACGACGGTGATCATGGCTTCGGCCACGATTTTCCTCGATGTCATAGACATGAAATTGTCTCCCGCTTCGAGGACGACGGTCCGTCCTCGCTCCGACGAGCGGACCGGATACGTATCGACGCTACGCCGCGCCTTTTGGCCGTGGAAGAGGTCACGGACAGCCCGGCGAAACCATGGCAAGACATGCAGGCCAGGGGCGTGGGGAGGGGAGTCAGCAATCAAGATCAGTCGCCCTTGAAGCATAGCGCCAGCCGGTGTGTTGCGAATTTCCAGTGCGGGCGATACCAGCCGGGGGGCGGTGGGGGTGTAGGTCGTGAGTCCGCCGATTCATGGCACGGACTGAAAAAGCGGACGGCTACGGGTCGTGGATTTCGGCCTAGGTATTCATCACACCCTCGTTCAAAGTTCCAGTTGCTCAAGAAGCTGACGGACGCGAGCTTCTATCTCATCGCGTATCGGGCGTACGGCTTCGAGCGGCTGGTCAGCAGGATCGGGTAGCAGCCAATCCTCGTAACGCCGCCCCGGAATGAACGGGCAGGTGTCCCCACAACCCATTGTGACGACAACGTCGGCGGCCTCAACCATCTCGTTTGTCCACCGCTTCGGGTGCTCGGTGGTGATGTCGATGCCCTTCTCGGCCATCGCGGCGATAGCGGCGGGATTGATGCCATCAGCCGGTTCTGAGCCACCTGAGTAGGCGACGGCCTTATCCCCGGCCAGGTGGGAGAAAGAAGCCTATGGCCATTTGGGAACGGCCTGCGTTGTGTGTGCAGAGGAACAACACTGTTGGTCTGTTCAAGGAATGCTCGATTCAGGGTTTTCTTTGGGTGGGACAACGACTTCGTCGGTGCGGCTTGCAGTGTCGGGGTAGAGCGCAACGACTAGGGCCAAGCCGATAAGGCCGCCGATGATCTGCGCGGCGACGAAGCCGGGGACTGATGCGGGTGCGATTCCGGCGAAGGTGTCGGAGAACATGCGGCCAATAGTCACTGCGGGGTTGGCGAACGACGTTGAGCTGGTGAACCAATACGCCGCGCCAATGTAAGCGCCGACTGCTACCGCTGAGAGTCCAGTGCGTCCGGCACGGGCCAGTGCGAAAATCAAAGCGATCAGCCCGGCTGTTGCGACTACCTCGCCGACCAGATGGCCTGTCGTGAGCCGTTGCTTCGTGGCGATTTCCAAAACCCGCCGGTCGAACATAATGTTCGCCAGTAGCGCACCAGCTATTCCGCCAAGAGTCTGAACAGCTGTGTACGCCAACACAGTTGGGCCGCTGATCCCGACGGTGAGTCGCCATCCTAGCAGCCAATCCACAAGAGAGACAACGGGATTGAAGTGTGCACCGGATACCGGTCCGAACAGCAGAATCAGAACGGCGAGGCCGAAGGCGGTAGCGATGGAGTTCTCTAACAGTTGCAACCCTGCGTCGCTCGGCGACAGTTGCGCGGCGGCGATCCCTGATCCGACCACTGCCGTGACCAGCAGCGCCGAACCGACAAACTCGGCCAGCAGTCGACGTGATGTGCTGACGTGGCTACTCACGACCGGTCAGCAGCAGGCCGAGGTGGTTGCGGCCTTCTCTCCTGGTACCTCATCGGCGCTGTCGCATGCACTACACGAGCACCCGCCAGCCGGATCGGCGGCGAGCGGGTCGGGAGTGGTGCCGGAGGTCTCCGAATCCGTCAGCACGGTGTAGACCTCCCATTATCAACGCGATCCATTCCACGGTGCCCGAGGAGCTGTGGCCGGAGATTCTGCGCAAGATCGATGGGCCCGCCGCGGCTGATACACCGGCGGATGAGTTCGAAGACTGTGACGACGCGGAGGACGAGTACGAGCCCGTGCAACCCGCGCAGGGAGACGAGGACTGCTGAACTCCGTGTGCACGGAGAGCCGGGCGAGATGATCGTGAAGATGGACCGCATCATCGCGGCGGTGCGCTGCACGGCGCCGCCGGAGACGATGCATACCTGCGCAAGCTGAACGGTGAGGACGAAGCCGGCCGAGCCGATGAAGGAACAGAACGCCGACGTCTTCGAGCCAGACGGTGATCCCTTCGATGACGAAGATTTCGACGAGCTGGACGACTAAAACACTGCTGTCCGTGGATCTGTCGGCCAGCGCGAGACTCTCGTTAAACCTTCACTTTCTCGAGCATGGCGTTGGCCAAGCGTTCGGCGTGGTCAGTCGCCCACTTCGGGTCGGTGGGCCATCCCCGGACGGGGTCATAGTACGTGGCAGACGATTGTTCTATGTCCGACCGTCCTATGTCGTTACAGCTTCGGGCGCCGACGACGACGTTCTCGCGGACGCCTACCACCTGGAATCTCTGAGAGCGTATGCCCGACGGCCGGCGTTTGTAGTTCGCTCTGCGTTCGACCTGGGTGGCAAGTCGGTGCGGTCAGGCTCGGGCTCAACCAGCTCGGCGTCCACGACTGGGGCGGCGTCGCCGCCACCAAGCAAGGCTGGCGTGTGCCACTCGTCGTCAGGCACGCCGCGATGTGCGCGCGACTATGCGCGCGGTCCGCTCGTGATGTCATCGAAGATGACCTCAAACGGCCGTGACCCTACCGCATCGCCATCGGACTGCCGCCCAGCCCGGTGAGCTGCGGAAACAAACCAGATCGGATGGGTGCGCTTTCTGCCGGCGCGCAATTCGGCCAGCACGGTGTCATAGACCGGCGCCTGTGCCTGCACGAAGCTGCAGATCGAACGGATCGGGCATATCACCCAGGGGTGCACAGCGCACCGGCTTGAGCAGGCATTGGCCTGCTGAGTTATGCGGGTTCAGATTAGCGCGCTAGTCTGCTGCGGTGCTCGGGGGCAGTGTCGCTTCCGCGAATCGATCAGACCGCCGAGCCGAGAGGAAACCAATGCCGCCATCGTCGCTTGGGGCGAGCCTCGGGCCGGTGACCGCGTCAGAGGACCCCGCGACGTCGGCCACTTACACCGCGGCGACGCCGCCCGGCGATACCGGTGCCTCGCCTGCAGCCATGCCGGAGGCAGAACCCGCTGCTCGACGGGCGCGCGGCCGGTTGCGGCGCGGACTGCTGTCGCGGGTCAGCATCAAATCCAAGCTGATCGTCATGCTGCTGGTCTCCAGCATCGTGTCGGCGGCCGTGGTGGGGTTAATCGGTTACGAGTCGGGCCGCACTTCGCTGCGGGCATCTGTGTTCGACCGGCTGACCCAGGTGCGGGATTCGCAGAGCCGGCAAATGCAGGACAAGATCAACGACCTGAGGAATTCGCTGATCATGTATACCCGCGGGTCGACAACCATCGATGCGCTGGGAGCGTTCACCGCCGGCTTCGACCAGCTCGCCACGGCGACCATCAACCCGGCGCAACAGCAACAGGTCTTCGACCACTACAACCAGTTCGCCAAGAACACCGAACAGAAGACCGGCAAAAGGCTCGATCCGCACGCGCTGTTACCGGACTCCGGCGCCCAGAAATACCTGCAGGCCTACTACAGTGCGCCGGTCGGCTCCGCCAACAACGCGATCGACCTCGACGATGCCCGGGACGGCAGCGCATGGACCGCGGCCAACACCCGCTACAACGACTTCTTCCGCGAGATCGTCAACCGGTTCGGCTTCGTCGACGCGCTGCTGCTCGACGGTCGCGGCAACGTGGTGTATTCCGCCGACAAGGGCGTCGACCTGGGCACCAACCTCCTGACCGGGCCGTATCGGGAGAACAACCTGCGTGACGCCTACGAACAGACCATGGCGTCGAACGCGGTGGACTTCGTGGCCGTCACCGACTTCCAGCGCTACCAGCCGGCCGAGGATGCCCCAACGGGCTGGATGGTGGCGCCGATCGGGGTGGACGGGCACGTCGACGGCGCACTGGCCCTGCAGTTCCCAATCACCGGACTGAACCGGCTGATGACCGTCGACAAGCAGTGGCCGTCGACCGGCCTAGGTAAGACCGGCGAAACCTACTTGGCCGGGCCTGACGATCTGATGCGGTCCGATTCTCGGCTGTTCCTGCAGAACGCGGAGCAATATAAACGCGACGCCGTCGAGGCGGGCACCCCACCCGACGTGGTCGACCAGGCGGTCCGGTTGGGCGGCACCATGCTGGTGCAACCCGTCGCCACGGACGCCGTGCACTACGCTCAGCGCGGGCAGAGCGGCACGCTGATCACCTCGGATTATCTCGGACACCAGACGCTGCAGGCCTACGCGCCGGTCACCCTGCCCAACACCGACCTGCACTGGTCGATCATCGCCAAGATCGACACCTCCGAGGCGTTCGCGCCGGAGTCGTCGTTCACCCGCACCCTGGTGCTCACTTCGACCGCGATCGTGTTCGTGGTCTGCATCGCGGCCATGCTGCTCGCCCAGCTGTTCGTGCGGCCGATCCGCAGGCTGGAGGCCGGTGCCCGGCGCATCAGCCGCGGTGACTACGCCGTCGCGGTCCCGGTCGAGTCGCGGGACGAGATCGGCGATCTGACGGCGGCCTTCAACGAGATGAGCCGCAATCTCGGCATCAAGGAGCAGTTGCTCGCCGAGCAGCGCAAAGAGAACGACCGGCTGCTGCTGTCTTTGATGCCCGAGCAGGTGGTGCAGCGCTACCGGGAGGGCGAGCAGACCATCGCGCAGGATCACCAGGACGTCACGGTGATCTTTGCCGACGTCGTCGGCCTGGACGAACTGTCAGACGAGCTGCCGTCGGAGGAATCGCTGGCGATCCTCAACGAACTGCTGCGGCAGTTCGACGCGGCGGCAGAGGGCCTGGGCGTAGAGCGGGTGAGGACCCTGCGCAACGGCTACCTGGCCAGTTGCGGGCTGAATGTGCCGCGACTGGACAACGTCCGGCGCGCGGTGGACTTCGCCCTGGGGATGCAGCGCATCATCGACCGGTTCAACGGGGAGACCGGCCGCCGCCTCGACATCAGGGCGGGCATCGACACCGGCACCGTGACCAGTGGGCTGGTCGGCCGGTCGACCATCGTCTATGACATGTGGGGTGCCGCGGTCAACCTCGCCTACCAGGTGCAGAGCGGTTCCCCGAAGCCGGGCATCTACGTGACGGCGGGTGTGTACGAGATCATGCGTGACTCGCGGCATTTCGCCCGGGTCGGCGTGATCACCGTCGACGGGGCCGAGGAGCCGATCTGGCGACTGTCGGAGCGTCAGTCATGACGGCCCTGTTGGACTCGTCGTGGTTCTACTGGGCGATCGGGGTCGCCGTTGGCCTGCCGGTCGGGCTGATTCTGCTCACCGAGTGGCAGCACGTGCTGGTCCGCAGGCAGAGCATCCTGGCCAGGCCGGTCAGCCTGCTGCGCAACTATCTGCTTCCGCTGGCTGCGTTGCTGTTGTTGCTGGTCAAGGCCACCGAGGTGTCGGCCGAGGCGACCTCGGTGCGCGTGGTGGCCACCGTGTTCGGCTTCGTCGTGCTGGTGATGCTGCTGTCCGGGCTGAACGCGACGGTCTTCCAGGGAGCGCCCGAGGGCAGTTGGCGCAGACGGATGCCGACCATCTTCATCGACGTGGCCCGCTTCGTGCTGATCGCGCTCGGCCTGGCGGTGATCTTCTCCTATATCTGGGGCGCCAACGTCGGAGGCCTGTTCACCGCGCTGGGAATCAGCACCGTTGTTCTGGGCCTGGCGTTGCAGAACTCCGTCGGCCAGATCATCTCCGGCCTGCTGTTGCTGTTCGAGCAGCCGTTCCAGCTCGGCGACTGGCTCGACACCCCGACGGCGCGGGGCCGGGTGGTCGAGGTGAACTGGCGGGCCACCCATATCGACACCGGCAGTGGCATGCAGATCATGCCCAACTCGGTGCTGGCCGGCGCGTCCTTCACCAACCTGAGCCAGCCTGCCGGGGCGCACAAGATCATGATCACCACGACGTTCTCACTGGTTGATCCGCCCGAAGTGGTGTGCGCGATGCTCAACCGGGTAGCCAGCATGCTGCCGTACCGCAAGTCCGACGTGGCGCCAGTCAGCGTCGCAGTCGGCGGCACCCAGTACCGCACCACCGTCGCGCTGCGGTCCCCCGCCGACGACGCCGCCGCCCGCGCCATGTTCCTGCGCTGGACGTGGTATGCGGCCCGGCGCGAAGGGCTGCACCTGGACGGGGCCGCGGACGAGTTCTCCACCCGGGACCGCGTCGAGAAGGCGCTGCGCGCCGTCGCACCCAAGCTGCGGCTGATCCACACCGACCAACAGGAGCTGGCCGCGTATGCCACGGTCGCCCGCTTCGGCGCCGACGAGATCCTTCTGCATTCGGGCGAAGTGCCCACGGCCATGGCCTTCCTCGTTGCAGGTCGGGTGCGGCTAACAGCGACGGTTGACGACGGATCACTGATCTCGGTCGGCACGCTGGAGGAAGGGGCGTTCCTCGGTCAGACCGCGCTGACCCGGCAGCCGGTGCTCGCCGGCGCATACGCCATCGGCGAGGTCACCGTGCTGCAAATCGACCGCGCGCACATGGAAGAGCTGGTACTGCGCAAGCCCGTACTGTTGCAGGAGATCGGCCGCGCCATCGAAGATCGGCGGGCCAACGTCCTGCGTGTATTGGCTATGGCCGGCGATTAGGCGGTGGGCGCCAGTTGGTGGTCGACCCTGCACCGGCGCCATTCCACCTCCGCCGTCGCATGGGCGGATCGGACGACACCGTCGACCAAGTCGGTGAGGCGGTGGCGCCGCTTATCGCGGCAGGCCTCAGCAGGATGAAGACCTGACCCCCGATGGCCGAGCAGACGCGAAAGCACCCCAAACTGCGGCTGGGGCGCCTTGGCGTCTGGTCGGTGGTGGTACTGCTCGTCGCGCTCGTGGTGGTCAACCTAACGGTCGCCCGATTGCCGGAAATGCCGCCAGCGGACGGCAAGTACATCAGCCTGCACGGCAAGGAGATTCACTACTTCGAGCAGCCCGGACAGGGTGTGCCGGTCGTGATGATTCACGGTCAGCCCGGTTCCCACAAGGATTTCGACCCTGTCGTCGCCGAACTGCCCGGGCTGCACCTGATTTCGATCGACCGGCCAGGGTTCGGCTGGTCGAACGGCGGGTGGCTGCCCTATCAGGAGCAGATCGACGTTGTCCACGAGTTACTGACTGCGCTCAAGCTCGCTCCGGCGGTTCTCGTCGGGCACTCGTTCGGCGGCACGCTCGCCCTCGGTGTTGCGCGGCGATACCCGCAGGACGTAGCCAGCCTGATCCTCGTGGCGCCCGCGGCAGGGGGATTGCGGTCGAAGACCATGGATGTGCTGCAGGCCCGCGTCATCCGGTTCAGTCAGTGGCCGGTGGTACGCACGATCGTCGACGCAACCGTAGGCGACGTCATCAAGCGCATCTCCGCGACGTCCGGCGCGGAGAACGCCTTCGCCCCCGGGCCGGTCGATCCCGCTTTTGAGCAGCGGCTGCTGTCGGTGGCCATGACGCCGGGTAATCTCGACGCCTTGGCCTCCGACGAACTAGAGTTCAACGACACTTCGCGCTGGGTCGATGAGAACGTGCCGCAGATCCGGGTGCCCTCGGTGATCATCGGGGCGCTCGGCGATCAACTCGTCGAGATCGACCATATGCGGCGATTGGCGGAGACACTGCCCCGTACCGAGCTGATCACGGTCGACGGCAACCACGTGATTCCCTTCACGCACCCCGACATCGTGGCCACCCAAATCCGTCAGGCCGTCGCTAGGGCCGTGAGCTGAGCGCCTTGAGGTTCTTTTGGCCGTACGAGCATGGCGGAGATCATGGTGCAGATGGATCGCATCATCAACGCGATCCACTCCACCGTGCCAGAGGAGCTGTGGCCGGAGATCCTGCGAAAGATCGATGGACCCGTCCCGGCCAATACACCGGCGGACGAGTTCGAAGACTGTGACGATGCGGAGGACGAGTACGACCCCGTGGAACCCGCGCAGGCAGACGAGGACTGCTGGATTCTGTGCGCACGCAGAGACTGACCACCCGTCCAAACGGATCAGCGCGCCTGCTCAAAGGAGCGCCATTTCCCAGCTTGACCTTGCGGTAGCAGTTGTTGCACAGTCCGCGGGCGAAATGCGCACGGCCGCAGTCGGTCTCCGAGCAGGCACGGGTTTCGCTCCCTACTGGCATTCTGTGGTGAGGAGATCGCCATAAGTCTAGTCAGCAAACCCATAGCATAGGTGTAGGACAGGTGTAGTAAACCTATAGACCAATCAAAGTGATTATCTCCCTGGGCCGCCGCCCGACGCGGCGGCCCAGGAGCGGCCCCGGAAGACGCCGCAAGCCCAACCCACACACCGCTTATCTGACGTTGCAGCGGTTTTCATGCGGCGGGCGGAGTCTGGCCTGGAAACCCTGCCGCAGTCCGCTAGTCGGGGGCCAGAGTGTCGCCGGCTACGGCGGCGAGGATGGTGTCCGAGGTGGTCGGTGTCTGGAAGCCGCGGAGTATGGCGCTGAGTCCGTCTACCCACAGCCGCTCCATCGTGGCGTTGTCCGTCGGCACGCCCCAGCGAATTTCGAGTGCTGCCATGCCTTCGCAGTAGGCATGGAAGTGTATGGCCATCGAACGCACAGTTCGTTCGCCAAGCGGGCGTGCCGAGCGCAATCGGGCTAGTCGGTCTTCGAGCACGCTAAGAGCGGCAATACGGGCAGCATTCGGAGCATTCCATGATTCGTCGGGCAGGCCTTCGGTGCGCTGCACCCCGATCGCGAACAACGATGGGTGATCGATCGCGAACCGGCGAAACGCTAGCCCGGCCCGGACTAGGTCGGCGGTGGGATCGTCGGTGCGAGGCAGGCGCGCAACGGTGCTGCCGAGCAGATCGAACGCTCGTGCGGCCAGCGCCGCAACCAGCCCCTCCTTCGACCCGAACAGGCTGTAAACGGCGCGGGTGCTGGTGCCGACATCGGCCGCCACGCCGCGCACCGAGAGGGCGTCGATCCCCCGGTCCTCGACGGCCCGCTCTGCGGCTTCGAGCAGCGCGGTAGCGATCTGCGCATCGTGTTCCTTCGGCCGCCCCACCCTTGACACCGTACCGCAACGCCGTTACGTTACGGCGTGACGAAACGTTGGATAAGGAGAACGTAATGGCTAAACGCACACTTCCCGACGCGCCCCTCGCCTATGAAACACACGGCGAAGGCATCCCCGTGGTGTTCCTGCACGGCCTTACCTTCGACCGCCGCAGCTGGGGGCCGATCATCACCCGGCTGGGTGCCGGTGTGCGCAGCATCGCCATCGACCTGCCCGGGCACGGTGGCAGCCCGGGCCCGGCATGCGGGCTCGAGCAGGTCGCTGGACGGATTGCCCACACCCTCGACGCTATCGGCGGAATCGACGCGCCCATCGTGGTCGGCCACTCCATGTCAGGCGCGTTGGCAATGATCTATGCCAGCGCACATCCGGTGTGCGGCGTCGTGGACGTCGATCAGTCATGGAACATTCGTCCCTTTGCCGAGCTGGTGCACCAGGCAGCCCCCATGCTGTGCAGCGAGCGTTTCTTACCCGCGTTCAACATGTTCGAGCGAACAATGGGCCTGGACCTGTTGTCGCCCGCAGTCCAAGCCGACGTCGTCGCGAGCCGTCGCGTCGACAGCGACGTCGTACTCGGCTACTGGGATGAGATCTTGCACTGTGGCCCAATGCAACTGCAACAACGAATCGAGCGGCAGTTAGCGTCGGTGACAGCGCCCTGCCTTGCCGTGTTCGGACACGAACTCTCCTGCGACGAACGTCAACACATGACCAATCTGATCCCGGACGTACAGCTGGAGGAATGGCACGGCGCGGGCCACATGGTCCACCTTGTCGAACCGGATCGCTTCGCCACTCGGCTTGGGATCTTTATCAACCACTGCGCTCCATTGGTCCGCGGACGCGCGTCGTGACGATCGCTCTTCGGCGGGTCATCTTGGTTGTGTCGGCGATCAGCACCGTCGCCCTTGGTGTTTGGGCATATTTCGGCCCCCACTCGTGGTATGCCACGTTTCCTGGATTTGGGCGGCACTGGCTATCGCCGCATGGCCCATACAACGAACACTTCGTCAAAGACATCGGCGCTGGGTTCTTGGCGCTCACAGTCCTGAGCTGTGCCGCGCTGGTCTATGTAACAAACGAAGCCGTCGTGCGGACGGTGGCCGCAGTGGCGCTGGCATTCGGCGTGTTGCACCTGATCTACCACGTGCAGACGCTTGACATGTACGACACCCAAGACAAGGTTTTGAACGTGATCGCGCTCGTTATTCCGGTGCTGCTTGCCGCGTCGTTATTCATACCGGTCCGGCCTCGCGCCCTTTAGTTTCGAGGTCGCGCTGATGCTGGCAGCCTGGCTTGGCGCCGGTCGGCGTGCTGGGATTCTGGATTCCGGGTGAACGGCGTCCGCGTTGTTGTCCATATGGGCGCCGCCTGCGCGCTCCACTAACGAATAGGTGTGGAAACCACCGCGGTTTTCGCCAATCTGCACGATCCACGGCCATAACCTCCACCGGCGCTTTGATTGTCACGACGCGGGTCGTGCGCGGTGTAGTGACCTTGACCTGTTCGTCGCCCGGCAACACTGCGGTGAACTCGTCGGGATGCGCGGCCCGCGTGTACATCCAAGGCCGTAACTTGGCCCGGTACATAGCCGGCGATGCTAGGTAGGGGTTTACTCGCGGCTTCAAACCGCATCGATTCCCGCTACATAGAGGGCGGCGACATCTCGGCGGGGTGGTTCGCTGACCCCTGCTTGCCGGCCATCACGACGCCCCCGGCCAGGGAGCACCACAGTTGACCGGCGCATACACTGGAGGCGCTTCACGAGATGCCGCCGCCAAGCTCCGACTGGACGGCACGCCAACCCCACGCTCGCGGGTGGCTCGGATGACGAAGCGGCCCGACACCACCGGTGCGGGTAAGAGCGCCTCCCTCGTGGAGGCCCGAATGAGGGACGGGCAATGACCGACACCACCAAACCGAACGGCGACCGCGAGGCCGTCCTGGACCGCAATTACCGCCCGCACAGGTGGGATCACCTGGAGGCGGCTCCTAAGAAAAGCGGCAAGACCCGCAAGGGGGGTTTTGGCCCTTTCATTGGCCGGTTCCGGTGAGGAGGCGATGGATTCCGCAGATGGCCTCATCGAGGCTGCGGAGGCAACAGGCAACCCGTCCTTGCTCGCGTGGGCGCTCGGCACCTACGGTTTCGCTTTCCGTGACGCAGATCCCATCGGGGCGCTAAACGCCCTCGGCCGGGGTCTGGTGATCGCTCAAGACAGCGGCAACCGCGCCGGCGCGGCAGCCCTGGCGCAGTTTCTGGCAACATTTAAGGCCGAACACGGCGACACGCTGGCCGCGTTCGATCACCTCACTCTGGCAATCTGCAACTACGTCGATTATGGCGACACCACGGCGATCCGCGTCCCGCTGGCCAGCCTCGCCGTTCTTTTCGACCGGCTCGGACGCTACGAAACCGCGGCCACCATCGCCGGGTTCGCGCTCAGTCCCGTCGCCGCAAGGGGGGTCCCCGAAATCACCACCGTGATCGCCCACCTGCGCGATGTCCTCGGCGAGCAGACCTATGAATCGCTCGCCCGCAAGGGCGAGACGATGACCACCGCCGCTATGGCGACCTACGCCCATGACCAAATCGACCAGGCCCGAACAGAACTGAAGACAGTCTCGAAACAGAGCACATCTGCGACACTCATCGATCCCCTTGCGGGGCGGGTGATTCCGCACGTCGCGATGTCTCAGAAGTTCGTCTCACAGCGATGTGTCTCATCGTCCGCCCTTGAGTACTAATGAGACGCCTGCCCAGATCAAAACGAGGGTGGCAGAAGTGCCGCCGTCACGGCATCGCCTCGGCCCACTTCACATGCCTCATAGCCAAGCTCGGTGGCCATCGCCCACCAGGCAACATGGCCGCGCTCGGCGCGCTAGGTACCGGTCCGACGCCGAACTACGGCGGAAATGTTGTAGCCCTGCATGGTCCGCTGACGTGCTTACGCCGAATGGGCGTCGGCGGTCTAACTGAATCTCACCTGAACAATCCGGTGTCGAGATCAGCCGACCTTTCGTAGCTGGAACGGGCTCTGGGTCAGGATTCCGCCTGCACAACCGAAATTGGAGTCTGACGACAACACACCACCCAGCGTCACCGGGTCGATCGACATCGACATGACGGCGGGTTCATAGTGCCCGTCGTCGCAAATGAGACCCCCTGGCTTCGAGACCGTGAAGGTCCAGCGGCCGCCGGTTAGCGTGGCGGGACTGGTCCAGCCCTTGTTGCTAGCGACCGTGCCGGTACAACCGGCAGGGCCGCAACTCGTCGCGATGGTCCAGACGCTCATGGGGTCGCCGCCGATTACGCTGTAGGTGCCATTGAGCAGCGGTGGGTCGGCACGCGTGGTGCCGGCGAGTGCGACGCCCGCAATCGCCGGCACGGCGATGGCGGTGGCCAATGTGCGCAAGATCCTTACCATAGTGATTCAGCAATCTAACGGGCGTGTTGCCATGATCGAGGCTGGCCGGGCAGGTGATTCCCGGTTGTGCCCATCATGTCGCCGAATCGAAATCTGTGGCTATGCCGCAGATTTTGTCTGATGCGATTCCCGCGGCGGCTACGCTCGCCAATTCCGCGGCCCAATTCCGTGGCGTTCTGCCCGTTGGGAATTGACTACTGCAGCCAGTGCAAGCACGGCGTCGGGCAGACACCAGGAACCTTCCGTCCGACGACCGTGTCCCAATCGTCCGGCTTCGTCCGCATTATCGGGAAGGCGACTTGGCTGGCTCTACCACCGTCTGAAGCGCCGCCGGCGACCCGGTAGATCTTGAAAGCGATGCAGTCGAGCGCCTTCCATAAGGCGTCGACGATGTCGCCCGCGAGCGCCGACAAGTTCCGGCTCGGCGCGGCGCTGACTGCCACGTTCCACTTGTGCAAGGCGAACAGAGGGTCCCGCACCGTTTCGATCGCGACGCCACCGGCTTCGTTCCATGCCGTGAAGACTTGAAGCAACTCGTCGTACTGGTGCTTCGCAGTCTCGATGCGAACGAGTGAGTGTGAGAGATTGAGGCCGTCGGCCATGCTGGCCTTTACTTTCGCTGGGTGCCTACGGTGACGATTCGCCGGAGGTAGGACCGCAACTGTCGGCGGCCATCGGCAACAGTAGGGGGATCTTCGACGATTCCCCGGCAAGGCGCGCCGTTCAGTCTGCGATCACAGCCGCTAAAGGCGTCACGCGGCCCAGCGACGGCGACGACCCGTTCGCCGGGTCTAGCCATCCTTGCTGAGTGACTGATTGATCTCCTGTTGCAGCACGACCAGTCGGTGGTCCTCAAGATCAGCAGCGCGTCGAGCTTCCGCGGCTCGGCCCACCGCAGTCCTGAGCCAGTCGGTCAGCACGTCCAAGTGGTCGCGTACTTGCTCAAGCGTTGTGTTGTGTATCTCCACTCGCATCCGGTCGTGTTCATCGACGCGGTGAAAGCGGGGATAGTGCCCAGATCCGAACCCCAGTTGCTGCGCTATGAATCCGTCGATTCCAACGGAAACGGTCAGCAAGACCATGTACGCGTCGCCGCCGTTGTCGTCGTCGTGATGGAGGGCCCGATAGGTCGCGGTGCTCTGGTGGCAACTCGACTTTGAGGATTCTTGGCTCGGTGTCGCTGACGTCCATGTCCGCCGACGCTATCGGCGGGCACCGACAACTTGGTGCGCAGACACGCCGGTGACGCGTTCGCTCGTTGCGAACGTTGATCGTCAGCGTGCTGCGCGTGCTCGCGTCGCAGTCACCGACCGCTGCCAGATCGACGCCGTCCGATACACGCGGTCGGCTTTCACTTTCGCGACTGTTTCACCGTAGGCGGCGGGTGCAAACTGGCGTAGCTTTTGCTATATGACTGTGGTGGTCGTCTTGGTGGTGGTCATCATTGTGGCGATTCCTCTGTTGATCGGTGCGGTGTTCCTGGCGCGCAAGCTCGATCGGGATGAACCGGACCCGACAGTAGTTCGGAGCTACAAGGACGAATACCGGCGGGCCGGGGGCCTCTAGCGCGTTGCGCGGCGCCTGGTGACCGCTATCTGGGCCTGCCAGCTCGCGGCAACGCGATAGACGCGGTCGGCCTTCGCCTTCGCTGCCGCCTCACACAGCCCGCATTCGCACGCCTGTTGGTGCCCTCGCAGCTCGTTCACCGCCCGGTTGATCACCGGCATGCTGACGAGCTGTCCGCTGCACTCGCATTGCCGGAACACTTCAGCGGCGATCGCTTCGACAGCATGAGCCGCACGCACGCGGCTAATTGTGCGCGGGAGCGAACCGATTGTCTTGGAATCGTCTTGGCATCTTGCACAGCGAATCTAAATACATACTCTGAGCTGCAACGATACTGGTGCGCGATACTGGGATTGAACCAGTGACCTCTTCCGTGTCAGGGAAGCGCTCTCCCGCTGAGCTAATCGCGCGGGGTCCTTCTTGGAGGTGGAGACGGGAATCGAACCCGTGTGCACGGCTTTGCAGGCCGTTGCCTCACCACTCGGCCACTCCACCGCTGGGGTTGATGCCACTTGCACCTTCGAGCGGATGACGGGATTCGAACCCGCGACCCTCACCTTGGCAAGGTGATGCGCTACCAACTGCGCTACATCCGCGCGCCACGAACGACACGTCGCCCGTCGCGAAGGACGACGATAGTCCACTCAAGCGTAGCCGCACAAATCTCACTCCGGCGGCCGAGCCGTCGTTCGCTGGCGAGGTCAGAACAGCTGATACGCCTCGCGAGAAATCGAGAAGCCGTGGGCGGTCCGGAGATCGCGGCACGTGATGCCAGCCTCCGTGCTCTCGCACCGCAACGCCCCGGCACTGATCGACTCGCCGTACGGCAATATCGAATCCGGGCCGAAGGCGGTGTCGCCGGCGCAGACGAACTGGGCCGGTTCGCCGGGCGCGACCGAGATCCCCTGGCCGTAGTCGAACTCGCAGTCCGCGGGCCGTTGGGGGCGGCGACCAGTCGCGGTCGATGATGTCGCAGCGGGCCCAGTCTGCGGCGATCATGCACGCGACATTGCCCGTCGGCGAGATGAATCCGCTGAGCTCGTCGACCTCGCGGACGGCCGGCTGCGGTCGTCTGCGCGGCGGGATGGGACGTCGTCTGCGCGGTGGTCGACGGCGTACGTGCGGACTGGGCGTCCGTGGAGCCGCTACCGCACGCGGCAAGGGCAAGAACCGCGGCGAACCCGGCCACCGCCGCAGGAAGACGGTGCGCCATCGCGCGACCATAACCTGCTGCATGTGCGCGCAGTGGCGTCCTCGCGAATTCGGGTCGACAGGTCCTCGCGTGCTAATCTTCGACGTCGTTCGACCGTTCGTCCTCCCGGGTCTCGTAGCTCAGTGGGAGAGCGTCCGCCTCACACGCGGAAGGTCGCTGGTTCGAAACCAGCCGGGACCACCACACAAAGCCGCAGATAGAGGGCCTATTTCCAGGCCCGGAGGTCGTCTACTAGAACTCTTCGACGGGCTCTATAGGGCCAAAATAGGGCCAAAGCCCTCAGCGCTCGTGGACCGGCCGGTCATCGAGAGCGTCCAAGGCCGACGCCACATCGTCGAGTTCGTCGTCGTAGAGATCGGCGTAGATGTGCGCGGTCACGGTGATCGACGCGTGGCCCATGGTCTTCTGCAGCAGCCGCAGATCGGCGCCGGCCCGACGCGCCAAGGACGCGTAGGTGTGCCGAAGATCGTGCACACGCAAGGTCGGGCGGCCAATCTTGACGATGGCCTGCCGCCATTTCACCGACCGCTTCCAGTTCTCCAGCCCGAGCCGGGACCCCAGCGGGGAGGTGATCGCCGGCTCACCCGGCCCGCGTCCCGCCAGCCGGGTCGTGAGGACCGGGATGAGGCGTTCGGGGATGGGGATCGAACGCCGGCCCGCCGACGACTTCGGGTTGCCCTCGACGAGCTTGCCGCCCACCTGGGTAATAGACCGGCGCACACGGATCCGGCGCGCCTTGAGGTCGACGTCCTCCACGTTAAGGCCGGTCAGTTCGCCAAATCGCATCCCGGTATAGGCCAATAGCGACACCACGTCGCCCTGGCCGCCACACACCAGGGTCAGCGAGGCGACTTCGGCGGTCGTCAGGTAGGTGTGCGCCGTCGGGCGCAGGGGCGGAAACTTCGTGCGGGCGGCGGGATTGCGGCCAAGTAGCTGACCCTCGTCGGCGGCGTGGTCCAGACACATCTTCAATACCGAGTGATTCCAGCGCAGCGTTCGCGGGCTCAGGCCCGATTCGGCCATCTCGTTGACCCACTTCTCGATCGACTGGCGGTCGATCTTGCCGACCGACCATCCGCCGAACCGAGGCTCGATCCGTCAGCCGCCAAATGTCCTCGTAACCACGTCGCACCTTGGGGCTCAGATCCAGGCGCGACGCCAGCCAGGATTGGTAAACGGTCGCGAGCGTGACGCGGCCGGCCCGTGGATCGACCATGTCCCCAGATACCGACTTGGTGACGATCGCTGCCTCGAAGACGCGCGCCTCGCGCTCGGTCTTGAAGGACTTCCGGCGCTTTGACCGGTCAGGCAGCCGCCATTCGACGTCAAACCGAGGACCAAGCTTGGTTTCGCGGCGAGTGATAGCCATCGGCATTCTCCGTCAATAGCTCTGTGCATCAGAGTCTTTCACGACGCACCGACAAGAATTCGGGCGACGAAGGCGTCAACCACCCTCACTGGCCAAACCTTGGCTTATACGCGCGTGGACGCCACCCAAGCCTCGACATCCTTGACTGCCCACCGCCGATGACGGCCGCTGAGGCGAAGGTGATGCGGCCCAGGAGCGTCGATCCCACGCTCGCGCTTGGCCGCCCAGTCATGGAGCGTCGAAACCGGCACACCGGTGATCTCGCGAACCTGTTGTGCGGTAAGCATTTCCCTTCCATCGTCAGCCAAGCTCATCGTGCGCTCCCATCCAGACCGCCAGCCGCTTGGTGGTCCATTACGCCATCCTCAGCTCGCCGCGGCTGTTGGCGACAGCCATTGCGAACTTCCTACACGGCCGAGTCCCAGCGCAAGACTCCCGTCGAACGCGCCGTATCAGGACCTGCGATCTCTGGGTTATGAGCTAGCCGCGTCCATCCTCCGGTGTTCGTGCCGTTTCAAATGCGCACGTCAGGGGTAGAGCTCCGCAAGACGCCTGAAAATTGTGTCCGGATCGGGATAGGCGTCAAGAAGTTGAAGTTCATCAAGCATGTTTTTGCGATTATGGTCGTCGTACCTGAGGTCCAGCTGGTACTTGGGCGGGACAGTGGCATAGCCCTCCTCATCGTAAGCTCGCGAGCCGTCCGGCCACATTAGGTAATTGGCCATAGAGTGGGTCGCCTGAGCGACGCTCATTGCCACAGTTGCTTCTACAACCTCCAGGACGGTTCCCGATTCGGACGTGACTATTCGCACGGTGCTGTCGAGATTGAAATGAGGGTCGAGGATCGGGTCATCGAGCGCGACTCGATACACGGATAGTTCCTGACAATGCAAGTCGGTTGGCAGCCCGAAACCGGTGATCGCAAATGCGCGGGCAAGCTCAATGCTTGAAGTCGCATAGGTGAACGCGCGGTGACCGTAAGGGTCGACCATGTTGCTAATGAGAGAACCCGGCGTGAGTCCCTCTACATCCGCGTGGAAGTACACCTCATCTATCACGTGTCCCATTTTGCCTGCGACCGACCGACATGCGAAGGATCAAGCAGGGCAGCATAATTGACCCCGATGTAAACAAACGCATCAGCCGCTGGGTGTACTCAGGCACTTTGCTGTGATTGGCTCGCAGGATGGAAACCATCCGCTTCACCTACGAAGGACCCGCCGGTTCTGAGGGTGCCTTCGCACAAGAGCTAAAGACCCTGGGCGTGGCCTCTGTCGACTACGAGCCGTCGACCGAGCAGAGGAACTTGCCCGAGGCGGTGGAATTTGTCCGGACGGTTTTCGAGGTTGGCGGCGACGCCTCGCTCCTCTTCACGGTCGGTCAGGCCGTCCGGAAGATCACGCAGCGCTTCAAAGGCTCGAGCGTCACGGGTTTGCCGGCCGCAGCTCCCCCTGCCGCAGCCGCCTCGGCCGCCGATGCAGATGACGACGAGACTAAGAATGGCTCATCGCAGTAACGCTTCGCCCAAGCCGCATCACTCGTTCGCGACCTGGGTTTCGCTGGTCAGCGCGCAGAGCTTTCAAGTCAGAATCGGCCAGTCCTACCGAGACGCGATCGAGGCGGGCCGGGAAAGGACGCTGAACTTTGACACCGGTCAGCCGACGCACCGGCACTACACCCTGGCAAAGGTCATCGACATGATCTTTTCGTCGAGGGCGAGCACTGACGATGCCAATCGACGCCCTAGGACGCCCGATGAACAGGCCAGCCTTGCGGATCCCTGGGCGAGCCATGCGGCGGAGGCTATCGGCTACCGCGGAACTTGATGTCCACGAAGTCGGCGGATTCGTGTTGTCGGTGGTCCCAGCTGAAGGCAAGTACCTTGCGGGCCTGGTCGAAATCCGAGTACAGCCGGACGCCGGCAGGGCGATGTATCGCGTAGGCACCGTTCATCGCTTCGAGCTTGCCAGCGGCGAACGTGAACGTCACAGCGCCGAGTGTGATGTCAGCGCACAGAAAGGTGTCGTCGCGGACATCGACGCGAGTTTCCACGGCGACGTCGTACTTACGCGCGTAACTCTTGGTCAGACTCCGTACGTACAGACCCCATCCTTTGGGGAGGAGCCCATCCCTGAATAGATAGCGCAAGAGTAAGTTTCGTTCGCGAACTTGGCGAAGACTGGACGGAAGGTCTTTGGCGCCAGCCTTGAAGCCCCACGCCATCTTGAGCATCCACCGCTCGAACTGTTCACCGCTGATCAGATCGAACTCGCTGCCATGCGGGTCGGGATGTACGAGCTGGGCCATTTGGTAGCGCTCCAGGTTCGACTGAGCTCTGATGGCGGTCTTATCGAGATCGGAGAGTGCCTCGTTGTGTCTTTTGCACAGCACGTTTGAACCGAGTGTGTTCACCGACATTCGTTCGGGTTGTGAGCGGCCCTGTTGCCAATACGAGTCACTGATCTCGACGGTCTTGCCATCGCCTAAGGCTTTCAGAATGCCCTTGCTGAGCGGATGTTCAAGCGAGATGTCGTCCGTACAGTCATTGGTGGTGGAGGCGTAGCAGCGGCGGTGAGCGTACCCGGTAACGGGACCCGCCAGAGCAGGCTGGTATTGGGGCGTCCGCCATTTGTCGGTGGGCCGATGGAGGTGACAGGCACTTGCTGCGGTGCCAGATCCGCAGGGGCACGGACTACTTTCCCACGCGACGGTGCTACCGTCGTGGTCGAACGGCACCGGGCGGACAGCCGGATCGAACGGCGCCAACATCGCGTCTCTACCGCCTCGGTGATCGTGGGTGGATGATTTCCATGTCTGACAGCGTGGGGTGACGCTGAGGCGGCTGGAGTGCGGGCGCCGCAACTGCGCGTCACCCTTCATGGTGGCTCGACAACGTAGGCCCTCGCAACGCAATTGAGGTCGATCACGGTGCTGCCAATAGCGGGCCTAATGAACTAATGAGCAGACCCGTGCAATCACCCCAGCCGGGTCCGGTGCGTCCGAGTAGACAGTAACCTCCTGGTAGCTGGCATTGTCAATCGCGAGCGGCGCTAGCGGCGCTTCGCGGAGTCGGACGACATTTAGGCCGGCCGCGAGTAGGTCAAGACTTTTCTCGGTGTCGAGTGCGGCCTTGTCCGCGTGCCAATAGGCACCGTCGTACTCGATGGCCAGTTGTACGCCCGAGTCGAGCTTGACCAGGATGTCGACTGTCCATGCGCCCCTTCGGCTGAATTTCTCGGAGCAGACCCTGTGGCCAGAGGCGGCATTGCCGAACACCCGGCGCGCTTCGATCGAGTGGGCGAGTTCTACCGCAGACTTGCCGTACTCCCTGCAGTCGGGGCAGCTCGTGCCGGTCGCTCGGGAGGCCGGTGATGCCCGCCATCGGTGCTCCGGATTGTTGGGGCACATCCAGAGCGGCTGTTCGACCAGCATCGACGTGTTGGGGCGAACGTGCCACGGGCTCAAGCTGTTCTCGGGTGCCCATTGTGCGGCCAGCTCGGGGTATAGGAAGGCCAGTGAATCGAGCACCGTCTCGCATTCAGGGCATCGAAGCCGCTTGTACTTGTCACGCTCGCGGGGCGTCGCTTGCCATTCGTGACCGCAGACCGGGTCCCGCCACCAAGCGGGGCGACGAGAATCCGGAGACACCTCAGGGAGTCGCCAGACACCGTTCCGCGTCGGGTGCCACTGCGTGCTGATCTCCGGGCTGAGTCGCGACGATTCAGGATCAGCCTTCGCGGCCTCAACATTGGCCTTTCGAGTCTCCGCGGCCAAGCAGTAACTGCACCCGCCGTCCATGTAGCTCTCTGGCCGGCGGGTCGAGTGGTGGCCCTTAGCGCACCGGAACTTGAAGTAGTCGGTCGAGAGGACCGGCACTAGCGCTGGCGGCATCGAGTCGATCCAGGACGCGAGCAGTTCCGGAATGTCCGCGACTGTCTTGGTACTCAGTTCCCGGCGTCGGTTCTCGAGTTTCAGATTCCACGCGGCCTTGCACGACGGGCACGACAACTCCGACAACCACGTGGTCATCTCCCGGATCACGGCCACGAACTTGGTTTGGCATTTGGGGCACTGCCAAGCGGCCGTCTGCGGTGAGCGCAGTTTCGCCCTCTGCCACAGCGATTCTGGGTTCGAGTCGTGGTCCCACCAGGACAGCGCCGGACTGTCGGATTCGCGGAGGAGGTTCTGTGTCTTTGAGCCGCTCGGCTCTGAGGCACCGGTTTGGCGCTTGGGGTTGCTGCGGCAGGTGCAGCCCCAGCCGATGTCGCCGGTCCGTTCGGCGCTGATCTTCCCACACCGCCTGCACCTCGTTCGGTGCGGATCTTCAGGCAACGATGGATCGGTGAGGGGCCCGAGGTACTCGAGCCCGTGTCGCTCCGTGTACGCCCGAACTCGCTCGAGATCAACTGGGCGCGGGTTTGAGCCTGCAAGCCTGCGCGCGTCGGCGGCCCATGCCCGCCAGTAGCACGCGCGACATACCGGCTCTCCGATCCTGTTTTTGTCGAGCACGTAATCGAACTTGTAATGAGCCTCGCAACCGCAGACATTGCACCGAGTGAGGCGGTACGCGGCCCGCGTCGTGAAAAGTTCCAACGGGACCAAGCCGCCCTCAAGCAAGATCGCTGTGATGTGGAGGTCACACCATGCAGGACGAGTGCGGGTGACGAACGCGGCCTCTCGATCGCAGCCGACGATTGCGCAAGTGCCCACATCTCAGTCAAACATGCCTGCGTGATTTCACATGTTGTAGAGCATCGGTGCATCTCCAGAAACTTCGCTCCTGCGGCAGAAGGTCGTTTCCAAACATTCCGGACCCGCTTGGGCGCGACTCCGGCTTCGAGGGCGGCCAGGTCAGCGAGTCCGATTCTTACTGTCATTAGCGAGTCCGGATTTTTAGGGACGTCCGACAAGGGTTGAGCGCTCGCGCACCGCGCTCCGCTCAAGCCACTCCCCAACCAATCTTGCGATCGCTGCCGCCGCTCCCGCATTCGGCCCGCCCGACAAACACTCAATAGTGTTAGCATTCAATCAGTTTCATTCATATTCCTATCGAATCCGGAATTGTTGCGCTACAAGTACTGGCGCCCACAGCAATTCGTCTCAATCACCCCAATTTCGCTATGGCACATTTGCACAAGGTGTGCGAGATTTGAGGCAGCACACATTCGTGTGCTGCCTCGCAGGCGCTGCGCGCTAGGCGATCTCGATTCGGGTGGTGATCGACGTGTTGACGATCGCGAAGCTGTCTCGGTGGTCGATCAACTACTACAACGACACCGCCAATGCCGTCGGCCAGGCCGTCAAAGATGCCCAAAGAGCCGGCGGCGGGTTGGGGGAGTACTACACCGAACATGACACCCGCACCCCAGTCTGGTTGTGCTCCGGCGATACCCACACCGCAGCCAAACTCGTCGGTCTGACCAACATTCAGCGTGCCGGTGGAGAGGCCGATACCGAGGTGGTGGCGCGCTGGCTCGATGATGGGGTGGCGCCTAACGGGGAGTGTGGCCGCGCGTTCGGAGATCGCGGTGTGCATGGATTCGATCTGACGTTCTGCGCGCCCAAAAGTGTGTCGCTTATCCGCGCGCTGCGCGCCGACGGGGTCGCCGACAAATCGGTCGCCGTCGCGCACACCACCGCTATCAACGAGGCGATGGAATACCTGGCGCAGCATGCCGGATACACCCGCGTGCACAACCCGGTGACGGGGGAGAAGGACCTGGTTCGGCTGCCCGGGTTGGTGGCGATCGCCTATCAGCATGAGACGTCGCGGGCGGGGGATCCGCACCTGCACACCCACGTGATCGTGCCCAACCGCCAGGCCCGCCACGACGGCCAACTCGTCTCGATTGACGGCACGTCGCTGTATCACGAAGCCCGCGCCGCCGGGGTCATCTATCAAGCGACGCTGCGCCGGGAACTGCACCGGCTATTGGGGGTGGAGTGGACGGTGGCGGACCCCGCCACCGGGATGGCCGAGGTCGCCGGCATCACCCGCGAAACCATCACGGCATGGTCGCAACGCTCCACGCAACTGCGCGAGTGGGCGGCGGGAAACCTCGCCGTGGCGGACCCGCGCCACCTGTCGCCAGCCCAGCTCGCGGCCGCCCAGAAGGCGACCCGACCGGCCAAACCTGAACAGCTTGCCTGGGTCGAATTGCGGGCACGGTGGCGCGCCGATGAGCGTGGCTTGGCGATCGATGGCGTCGCTTGGCGCCAGGCCCGCCGGGCCCGCGAACGGGCCGCGTTGACACCGCTGAATCGGGACTGGTTGGTGGCCGCCGCGGAGCGCATCGAGAAGGCCGCGTTCACACGTGCGGACCTCATTGAAATCGTTGGCGCGCAGCTGCCCGTCGACACCCAGCACAGCCCCCGAACCCTCGTCGAGACTGCTGTCAGTCACGTGGGTGTGCGCCTCACCGCGCCCCGTCAGCCGCATCAGCGGGAGGGCCACGAACGCTTTACCACCGACGCCATTTTGGCGGAGGAAGCTGCACTGCTTGACCTCGTCGACGCCCGCGACCCTCGGGCCTCGATGTGGGTCAAAGACCCCGACACGGCGGGCCTGTCGCCGGATCAGAAACGTGCCGTCGAAAACCTCGCCAGGTCACCGTGGTTGGTGCAACCGCTGAGTGCGCCGGCGGGGGCCGGCAAGACCGCCTCCATGCGCGCCCTCGCTGCCGTGGCGCACCGCCGCCAGGGTCGGGTTCTCGTGCTCGCTCCGACCGGCAAGGCTGTCGATGTCGCGGTACGCGAAGGCGCCGGCGACACCGGCTACACCATTGCCAAAGCCTTGCACGGCCTGCAGAACGGCACCCTGCAACTCAGTCATCTCGATCTGGTGATCGTTGACGAAGCCGGCATGGTCGGCACCACAGACCTCCGCCAACTACTCACTGCTACAACGAGAGCTGCTACAACGAGAGCGAATGCCAAGACCGCCCTCGTGGGCGACGCTCACCAACTGGCCCCGGTCAAGGCCCGTGGCGGAATGTTCGCCCAGCTCTGCGACGACCTGCCTTGGACCCAAAAGCTTTCGGAAGTCTGGCGCATGCGCGACCGCGAAGAACGGTCCGCATCCCTCGCTTTGCGCGACGGCGGACCCGCACCTGTGCGCCGCGCGATCAACTGGTACCGCACGCATGACCGGTTGCGCACCGGCGACCAGATCGCCATGGCCGCCGATGCTCTGGCCGCTTACTGGACCGCCGCCGCCGCCGGTAAGGACGCCCTGCTGCTGTGTGACACAAAGGAAATGGCCGACGCGCTCAACCGCCGCATCCACAACGACACGATCGACCCCAAGGCAGCCACCGTCGGTATCGCAGGCGGACAGCGCGTCGCGGTCGGGGACCTGATCATCAGCCGACGCAACGACCCCAGCATCCCTGTCGTGGACGCCACCCGCAGCGCACCGGCAGCTGACCCGGTGCGCAACGGCAACCGCTGGCGCGTCTACGCCATCGACTCCCAGAACAACCGCATCGCCGCCCGCCGCCTCGACGACGACGCCCGCGCCGTCTTCACCGGCGACTACCTGTCCGAGCACATCACCTATGGTTATGCCGTCACCGTGCACTCCGCCCAAGGCGTCACCGCCGACACGACGCATGCCGTCCTCGGCGAAAACACCACCCGCACAATGCTCTACGTTGCGATGACGCGCGGCCGCGAATCCAACACGGCTTACTTAACTCAGCGCACGGCCGGTGAAGCTGATCACCAGCACCGGCAGAGCGACGGCGTTCACGTGCCGCGTCGCGGCAGCGGCCGCGACGCCGCCCAACTGATGCGCGACATCATCGGCGCTCACGACGAGCCCGCCCGCACCGCTCATGACGTCAGCGCAGCCACCGAGCGCGAACATCTTCCCGAACTGGTCAGCTCGTTCGTCGACTACCGCGCCAAAGCAACTGAACGCCGGCGCAAGGACTATGTGAAATGGCAGGAGCAGACGCACACCGCCACCTCAGCCAGTGAGCGGGGGAAAGACCAGAACCTGAGCCGAACCTCTAGTTGGGACGAGGGTATTCAGCTCTGATCCCGCCGTGAGCTTGGATCACTCCTCGTTCCGAGGGCAGCTGCTTTGTGAGGAGTTTCTCTACTGCTATCAAGAGATGTCGCCGAACTCTGCTTGGCTTTCGAGGTGCGCCGCCGACTAATGCAAGCGAAACTCATTGAAGCTCTGAATGATCAGCGGATCGGCGATGTTGCTCAGGACAGTCAGTCTAAAGCCGCAACTCGACGCCTTTGCCGTTTTACAGTTCGAGCCTACCGCTCTACAGGTCGCGGACCGTTGTTGATGCCCGCGACGCGTAGCGCATACTCGCCGTATAGGTACGCGAGCTGATTTATCGAAACCTCACCAGTTGGACGAAACCATCTCGGGACGCCCTCGGCCATCTCAATGATCGCGTTAGCCGCAATCTTGGCGTGGGAGACCGACATGCATCCCTGTCGGTCACCCTCCGCGAGCAGATCCTCAAACACCGCGCGATACTGACGCCGACGCTCCAGGATCGCGGTAAGCGCATCGCCTTCAGCCCAACGGAATTCGCGGATCGCGATAATTGCGTCTTGTGGGTGCTCGACAAGGAAACGCATCTGGCTCTCGGCGGCACGGCGCAGTTGCTCGACGACATCTGTCGTGCTGGAAATGGTGTCGCGCTGCACGGCAAGGAGCGTGTCGAGCGTGTCGATAACGATCTCATGGAGCAGCTCGGCTTTAGTTTTGATGTGGGTGTAGATACTCGTCGGTCCGATGCCGAGCGCATCGGCGATATCGCGCACGCCGGTCGCACGATAGCCCTGCTCGGCAAACAACGCCGCCGCCGCTGCGCGCACTTGAGAGCGATCGTTGAGCACCCGTGGGCGCCCGCGGCGCGGTGGCCGCGGTGGCGAAGTCGAGGACGGCACGTGAACCAATGTACTGGAAAAGGAGATCTGAGATAAGTGGGGGAACAACTGTTTGGATGTATGAGGTGAGATCCCAGTGGCCCTATGGGTGAGCGCCGCGGTTGCGGCAACCGCACACGCCTGACGTTGGACCGGGTGTCCGTCTATTCGTACCACGGCGACTATGGGCCATGTTGTCGTTGAGAACATGAGGATTACGTCGAACTGGACGGACAGTTCCTGGCCCAGCTGCCACAGATGCGTCCGCGAGTCGGTGTATGACGCCGTACGTACGCGCCTGCGATTCGTCTTAGGGCTTGACCTTCCATAGGTTGCGGTATAGATTTCGGAACGAGTGTTCGTTCGTAAATTATGACACCTGCGTGCGGAGCTTGCATAGCGTCCGCGAGGGGTCCAACGCCAAGGGATGTGATCCATGAGCGACGCCGTTAATGGATTGTCAGCCGTCGACGGAATTCCTGCCGAACTCGATGACTCCGTCGACAATGGTCAGCTTTACGCCGAGTATCGCCGGCTGGCCGCCGAGCAAGCGGCGATGCGCCGCCTTGCCACGCTGGTTGCTCGTGGGGTCGAACCACCAGAGTTATTCGACGCGGTGACCAACGAAATGTGCCAGTGCGTGGGTGGGGAGGCCGCCGGGCTATACCGCTACGAGACCAGCGGCGAAATCACGCTGGTCGCAGGGGCTTACTATCCTGCAGCAACGCCGGTGCACTGGCCCGTCGGCACACGGACACCGATTGCGGGCAACACCCTCGCATCGATGGTGTTGCGCTCCGGCGGACCTGCCCGGATGGACAGCTACGAGAACGTCGCCGGGGCCCTCGCGACGCAAGTGCGAGCGATAGGCATTCGCGCTGCGGTGGGCGTCCCGGTCATCGTCGATGGACGCGTGTGGGGCCTGGCGACGGTCGGCACTGCGCGACCCGGCCCCATGCCTGCCGATGCCGAGGGCCGCATCAGCGGGTTCGCCGAACTTGTCGCGAGCTTCGTGGTGGCCGGCTATCGCGATGAGCAGAAGCGACAACTCCTTGGCGAAACATCGCAACGCCCGATCCTCATTGATTCGGTGCTCGAAGGTCGAGCCATTGATCGATGGAGTTTGTGTGAAGTTGCCGGTCAGCTGCGGCTGCCTGCCGATGGTCCGTATGTCGTCGTCGCCGCCGAGGCTCCCGCCGTGGGTATCGAGGCGTTGCCAGGGATCGAATCAAAGCTGCGCGGCCGGGACGTGTATTCGGTATGGCGCCTGCAGCCTGATTTACAAATCGGGATCGTGCACGTCAACTCTGAGCGACGACTTGACGAGATTCTCAGTTTGGTCAGTCGGTTGACGACGAATCGAGTTGGCGTCAGTGCGCGCTTCGACGATCTGGGTGACACGCCGCAGGCTCTGCATTTCGCCAAGGTGATGCTGCGGGGCCGACTACACATAGCGTCGCCCGTCGCGGTGTTCGACGGCTCGATTCTGGCCACCGCGGCAGTCAGTGCTCCCGATGTGATGATGAAACTGATTGGCACCGTGCTGGTCGGCTTTGATGACCTCCCCGACGCCGAGCGCGAGATGCTGTTCGAGACGTTTCGGGTGTGGCAGGACAGCGACGCATCCGTCCGCAGCGCCGCCGAGGTGCTCATCTGCCATCCCAACACCGTGCGCCATCGTCTGCGCAGGATCGAGCAACGCACCAGCCGATCTCTCTCGCGCCCAAAAGATGTCGCCGAGCTGTGTTTGACTTTCGAAGTGCGCCGCCGACTCATGTAGCCGTGCTTCGGCTCGAGTCGCCGTTCCGCCAACTGATGCGCAGCGTTCCCCACGACACCACGCTGGGCGGCGTCGACATCCCAAGTGGTTCAACGGTAGTGCTGCTGTTCGGATCGGCGAACCGGGATTCCGCCCAGTTCGACAACCCCGACGTCGTGGACCTCACGCGCGGCTCTCCGCGCCGTCATCTCGCATTCGGGCAGGGCATCCACTACTGCGTGGGGGCCGCCCTTGCTCGAATCGAAGCCAGGGCAGTGCTGACTACGTTGCTGGACCGGACGCGTGAGTTCTCCCTCGATCCCGATGACGCCCCTCGTTGGGCCGAGAGCTTCCTGGTCCGCCGCCACGAGCACCTTCCGCTGAAGTTCACAAGCACCTGACCGATCCGGCTTGATGTCCAGGTGTTGGCGTATGCCCGTCGAGGCGCCCAAACCTCATTGCCCTACACCGCATTCGCAGTGCGGCTTGAGTACGCCTCGACTATCGGCAACAACTCGACGGGCGTCGCACCGTGCAGGATCACCCCGTCGGCGCCAAGGTCGAGTTGTCCCTGTACTGCTGTAGCGCAGTGCTGCGGTGATCCCGTCGCCGCCGCAGCCAACCATTCGTTGGGCAGTAACGTCGCAATGTGTTCGAGATGCGCCACCGACGTCGACAAACTATCGATAGCGGTGATCCCACCCTCGTGAAAGGAGCGGACTACCGCATCTTCGCGGAAGCGCGCCAAAATCTGGGGGTCCCAATTGTTGGTTTGCACCAGCAGATCCCCGTACGCCTGCAGATAAGTCGCCAGACGGCCCACCGTTTTACGTAGCTGCATCTCCTCCGGAAGGTGGTTACCGACCGTCGCAAAACACGACCACACCTTTACGGTCGCCGGATCACGACCAGCTTTCTCGGCAGCGTCTTTCACGGTGCGCACACAGCGTTCCAGCGTCTCATCGGTGAAGAAGGTGTGGAGGACCACCTGGTCGAACGCCCGACCACCAAGCGCAAGGGACGCCGGCCCGAAGGCCACAAGCCCCAGAGGAATGTCTTCGCAATAGTCGCTTCCTAGTCGCAGCGCTGGATACCGTCCAATCGGACCGTCGTGCCCGACGATGGTCTCCCCGTGGAACATCCGCCGCATAACGGACGCGAAATCCTCCATCTGAGCAGTCGTGATGGGCGCCATCCCGAAGGCCTTCTGCAAGGGCGGAATTCCTCGACCAACGCCGAGGGTGAATCGACCTTCCGTCAGACGGTGCATAGTAAGCGCGTATGCTGCAGTCACTACTGGGTGACGTGTGTTGTGATTGGTTGCAGCAGTGGCGATTCCGATACGATCGGACACCGCGCCCGCCGCACCGGACAGCGTCGAAGCCTCCTTGGTGTTGAAGCGTTCAGAGATGAAAACCTGCCCCAACCCCATGGCTTCCGCCTGACGCACCTCATCGATGAGTACACGCGGGCGTTCAGGTTGGCCGCCCAGGGTGTAGAAGCCTAGTTCGGGAAAATCTGCAGTGCTGGTGTCCATCATTGCGTCTGTCCTTCCAATCGAGGCCACCGACCGTGCTCACGCGCGTTATTCCACACCTCGACGATGCGGCCAGCGACCACGCGGAACACCTCAATTGAGGCGATAGCGTCGGTATCTCCCCCTGGCAACCGCATATCCGCCTGGTAGACGATCGCGCAATACTCGCCATCGACAATGGTGTGCAGCAGCGTGAACTCAACGTGTTCGACTGTCTGCCACATTTCCCTGACTCGATCGATCGCCTGCTGCTGGCTCAGTACCACGAGTTCAGTCGGTGCGTGGCGGGTGATCGGTTCAGCAAGGAGTTCGCGACCCAGTTCGAAGCGCCGCTCATTCCACAGCTCCAGGTTGTAACGCCGGACCACGTCACGCGTCGAGGCGCTCATGCCGCGCTCCTCTGTGCGCGACGCCGCAGATCTCGGCTCGCGATCGCGCTGAGTACACGCGGTGTATCCGCAAGATACGAACTAAAACCGAGCCGTCGTGGCAGCCGCACCGATAGCCGGTCGTGCTCGATCGCGGCGAGGGTTTGCTCTGCGATCTCCTTGGGCGTGATCAGCCGGCTCAGGTGCAGTCGATAAAACCGTTCAACCAACGCGGTCCAGGTCGGGTCAGTGCGTCCTTTATCCATCAGTCCGGTGTCAGCGACCTCGCCGATCTCGACTTTCGTGAAGCCCACCGGTGCATTCCTGAACTCTTCGGCGAGATTGACGGTGTGGTGGCTGATGAACGCCTTCGTCGCGGCATAGGTCGCCAGGCTGGGTGGACACAGGACCCCCGCGAACGACGACACATTCACGATGTGGCCACGGCCGCGCGTGATCATTCGCGGTATCGCCTGTCGTTGTAACTCGGCGACGGCCAGGACATTCAACCGGACGATGAATTCCAGAGTGTCGGCATCCATCTCATCGAAAGAGCCGATCTTCTCGTCACCGGCGTTGTTCACGACGATGTCAACGGGCCCATCGGCTTCGACGCGGTCAAGCAGCGCGCGTAACGCGGATTGGTCGGTGAGGTCGGTCGGGTATGCCCTGCCGTCGATCTGATCGGCGAGTGCGGCGAGGGAATCGGCCCCTCGCGCTACGAGCGCGACCTCTGCGCCAGCGCCGCGGAACGCCAGAGCCAATTCAGCACCGATCCCACGGCTCGCCCCAGTAATCAAAACTCTTGACCCAACGATTCTCATGAGCGGTTCCCGGCGGTCGTGTGGCGTTGGGTCCCTCGGGATGCGCCGTGGCGTGTCAGCATGATCACAAGATACTTGTTTGTGCACGACCAAACAAGTATCTTTGGGGAATGACCTCGCTTTTGCCGATTCCGTCCACTGCCAGCGACTTGACACCAGCCTGGCTGACAACGGCCCTCAAGGGCTCTGGTGCGGTCGACTCAACGACTTCGGTTCGCGCGGTTCGGATCGAACAGATCGCCGAAGGGGTGGGGTTCCTTTCCTACATCTACCGTCTACACCTCGACCTCGACGGACCGGGCCCGGCATCACTGATAGCGAAACTTCCCACCGACACGGCCTATCTTCAGCTGGCCCAGTTGACCGGGGCTTACATCCGCGAAGTGCGGTTCTACGCCGATGTCGCGCCCTCAGCGCCGCTACGGACAGCCCAAGCGCATGTCTCGCGCATGGATGAGGAAACAGCGGCCTTCGTACTCCTTCTCGAAGACCTGGGCGGGCTCGACGCGGGTGACCACCTCGATGGATTGCACATCGAGCGAGTTGAGCGGGTCATCGACGCACTCGCTGAATTTCACGCCTGGGCTTGGGGCCTGAAACCCGACGTCACCCGCGCACAACCATTCCTATCAATCGACGACCCCATCACGCAGGGGCTGTACTCGATGGGGGTGCCTGCCGGCTGGGCGACCTACCAAGACCATGGGCAGGTGCCCATCACCAGCCGACTTGGGGCCTTCATCGACCAGTTCGCGCACCATCTGCCGCGATTACTCGGCTCGGTCAGCGAACCGCCGACGCTCCTCAACGGCGACCTCCGCGCCGACAACCTCTTCTTCGACACCACCGACACCCCAGTCTTAGTCGACTTCCAGTTCGCTTCTCGCGGCGCCGGAATCTGGGACATCTCGTACCTCATCGGTCAAGGTATGACGCCAGCCCAGCGCGCTGGTCGCGAACGACAACTCGTCGAACGCTATGTCGCTGCACTAGCCAGCCACGGAGTGCACGGTTACGGCTTCGACGAAAGCTGGCGCCAGTTCCAAGCCGCGCTGCTCGCCCAGATTACGTTCCCCCTCACCGCAATGACGTCGTGGGACACACTCAACGAACGCGCGAAGGAACTGCTGCATTCGCTCATGGAGCGTGCCATCGCAATCATCGAAGACACCGATGCTCTCTCGGTGCTAGGCGATTGAAGCGCCTATCGTGACGGCGTGACCGATACACCGCGGCGCACCCAGCAAGAACGCGTCGGCGAATCCTCCCGTCGGCTGATCCAATCAGCGATTGCCCTGATCGCCGAGCAAGGCTACGCGTCAACCACCGCCCAGGAGATTGGCTTGCACGCCGGCTACAGCCGGGACATGGTGCGTGTCCGGTTCGGCAGTAAAGAGGCATTGCTCGACGCGATACTGAGCTCGCAATATGAGAGCCGGCTCGACGTACCGGCCGCGCCCGACGACTCGGGCCTGGAGCGCGTTCTTGGTCGCATTACCGATCTGCGAGAGTTCGCCTTGAGCGATCCCCAACTGCTGCGCGCCATGCTGGTCCTCAATTTCGAGGCGACACAGGGGGATGGAGTGTTGCGCCAGCGCATTCGACAGTGGCTCGATCACTTTGAATGCGGCATCGCAGACGCCATCCAAACAGGTCAGACCGATGGGACCGTTGCGAACTCGATCCAAGCTAGCGCCTTCGCTCGCGAAACACTGTCAACATCGATCGGCTACGCCTACATGTGGATCACTGATCCACAATTCGACCTAGCCGCGGAACTCGAAGAATGGTCTGAGCGCATACGATGTCGGCTCAGTCCCGGTGGTGGTCTTGTCGCGTGATGTGGTGATCCCACGTCTCCGACGAGCCTCGTAGCACGATGCACGACAACGATTCGAGGGCTCGCCAGCGAGGTCATTTCTCGAACAGGTGAAGACCCCGCCCCCGGCGCTCGGCGGTCAACCTGGACTCAGTGGAAAGCGTTTCGGTCTCAATACTCGTCGATCGACTTGGCCGGTTAGCCGATGCCCGGATTCTGGAAATCTGCAGAGCCCTTGAGATAGCCGCCGACTGCTCCGGCTAATACCCAACGGCGACAGATGGGTGCCCGCTATCGCACGCTAAACATCGCATTGCCGCGGACATGGCGCGGCATGCGACTTCGGTGGCCGACTCTAATACTTAGCTGATATAATCAAATTCAGAGGCATCGCCGTACAAGTGTTGCGAGGTGCAACGGAGGGCAGACTTATGGCCAGAACGGACGACGACTCCTGGGATATCACCGAGAGCGTGGGTGCAACGGCGCTGGGGGTAGCCGCCGGGCGGGCGGCGGAGACTAACGGCGACAACCCTTTGATCAGCGATCCTTACGCACAGCTGTTTCTCGAGGCGGCCGGTGACGGTCTCTGGAGCCTCTACCTCAGCGACGATCTTCCCGCAGAGCTGGTCGAGGTCGATCCGCGGTTCAAGGATCGGATGAGCGCGATGATGGACTACACGGCATCGCGGACACGGTTTTTCGACGAGTTCTTCATGACTGCGGCCGCCGAGGGGGTCACCCAGGCGGTGATTTTGGCGGCTGGTCTGGATGCCCGGGCTTGGCGGTTGGATTGGCCCGCTGGATCGGTGGTGTATGAGATCGATCAGCCAAAAGTGTTGGCGTTCAAAACTTCGACGCTGCAGTCGCACGGGGTCGAGCCGGTGGCGGCGCACGTCGCTGTGGGGATCGACCTCCGCCACGATTGGCCGGCGGCACTGCGCGCAGCGGGATTCAACTCGAACCTACCCACGGCGTGGTCGGCCGAGGGACTGCTGCCCTATCTGACCGCCGACGCTCAGGATCTGTTGTTCGACCGCATTCAAGGGCTCAGCAGCCCGGGGAGTCGGGTCGCGGTGGAGGCGTTCACCAACGACTTTTTCAGCGCCGAAAGCTACGCGCGCCGCGAGGAACAGATGGAGCGGTATCGGTCGGCGGCGGCGAAGCTGGGACGCCCGGAGGCCGCGACAGCGGGCAACCTGCTGTATGAGGAGGAGCGCACCGAGGTTGTTGACTGGTTGACCACCCACAACTGGGATGTGACGGCGATCAGTGCCGAGGATCTGATGGCTGGCAATGGACGCTACGCACCGACCGACCTCGACGATGCAACGCCGCGAAGCGTTTTCGTCGAGGGCCGCCTTTCCTAGATTGCGTGCCCAGCTTGCAGGTTGCGGGCGACGTCGCGCGTGGGGCAACGGCCTTCCATATCGCACCTGGTCGTCCACGGTGGAAAGAACATCATGGAGCATTACCAGTCGCAAGAAATTCTTCGATCTTTGAAATGAACCTGAATTTCCTGTCAATTTCATTTGTTACGTAGGCACGTATCTCTGTAATGAGTCCATCTTTAACTTCAAAGCAATCACAGTCATAGTCAGTGAAGGATTCGCCCGTTGGCGGAAGAACCAAGCCTGGCATGATTGGATAGGGCTCGGTAAACGTTCCTTTCTCAGTAAATTCGCATACCACTCGATCACCTGAGGCGATCAGGCTGGTCATATCCCAGCGCCAGTCAGGAAAAGCGGTGAAAAAATTCACCATGATTTCCCTCCAGTCATGCTTGTTGATTGGCGTCCAATGAGTGCTATCACCTAAACGAATGAAGTCGTCAGACATCAGGGCCGATGTGGCATCAAGATCCTTACGGACGTAAGCATCACTCCATGCTCTAACAACTTCCTCTGGTGTCATATGTTTCGGCATTTCGTCTCCTCCGCTTATCAATGCCTCACTTACCTTTGAAAACCGGCGGCCGCTTTTCCATCATGGCGATGACAGCTTCTCTACAATCTTCGGTCTGCGCCAACGCCGTTCCAACCCGAGCCTCGAATTGAAGCTGTGCGTCAAATCCGGGGTCGATGGCTTGATAGACCAACCGCTTGATGTTTTCCACCGATACCGGTGGCATGCTCGCCAGCTTATTGGCCAATTCCATCGCGGACTCCATCAGGCGTTCGGGGGGCGTCACTTCTTTTACCAAGCCGCACTCCTTGGCCCATCGAGCGTCTCTTTTCTCTCCAGTGCTCAGAAATTCGAGAGCGACGGACAGAGACGTGATCCTCGGCAGCGTATAGCTAATCCCCATTTCGGCAGCCAAACCGAAATTCACGAACTGCGGTGTGAACGAGGCCTTCTCCGACGCAATGCGATAATCACAGAGACTGATCAGAGCCACTGCAATGCCAGAGGCAAAACCATTGATGGCGGCAATCGTAGGCTTTGGGCAGTTGTGAAGAGACGAGGGGAGTACCTGATACGGGCCAAAAGGTTCATTGAAATTGAATCGCCCCGCAGCCGCACCCATATCCGCTTGGATCTGGCTGATGTAGGCAGTGTCGCTACCCGCGCAGAATGACTTCCCAGCACCGGTGATAATGATTGCCCGGGTGTCTTCGTCCTTGCTAAGCTCATCCATGCATTGACCAAACTCCTGCAACGCCACACCGTCGAACGCGTTGTGCTTTTCAGGCCTGTTCAACGTCAACGTGGCTACATGATCGGCCTTAGCTACCGATATTCTTTCGTTTGGCATTGGCTCAACTCCCCAACATCATAGGACCGCGACTACTCTGCCAACAACCTTCCGATCAGCGAGATCGGTCAGCGCGTTGGGAATGTCTTCGAATTGTATTATTTGTTTTGTTGGGCGAATGTCGCCCGCCGCATACAGTTTAAGCAGTTCCTCATGAGTGCGGTCCAAGAAGTCTTTGTCATACAATGCGGCAAGGACACCGACGACCGAGCAGTTTTTGAAGACAACCGCCCCGGTGGCGGCATTTCTCCAACTTCCGCTTGAATATCCGATCGCCAGCAGCCTCCCTTCATTTGCAATGCACTTGAATGACTGGATGAACACATCGCCCCCCACGGGATCGAATATCACATTCGCGCCGCGCCCCTCAGTGGCTTTGTTGACTGCTTCTGCGAAGTCCTCTGCGCCAATATCAATCGCCAAAGAAGCCCCAATCTCGAGACATGCCTTGACTCTTTCTGGACCCGTCGCGGTCGCGATAACCTTCGCTCCAAGTGCACAGCCCACCTGTATCGCTGCCGATCCGACGCCACCCGCTCCGCCATGAACAAGTAACGTTTCATCTGGCAATAATTGCCCGCGTCTGGCCAGGGCAATGTATGCCGTTTGAAACGGTATGAGGAAAGCAGCCGCATCCTCGTCGGGCATGTCATCCGGAATACGGTAGGTCGCACTGATCGGCGCAAGGGCCTGCTCAGCGAACCCCCCATTGCCCTGGATGAACGACGTGGTGGCGATCACTCGAGCACCAAGAGCAAGATCGACTCCTTCACCCGCAGCAGTAACAGTGCCCACCACCTCCTGGCCAGGAGTAAATGGTATTGCGGGATTAAAGGCATAGGTGCCTCGACACATAAATACGTCCGGCAAACCTAAGGCCACAGCTTTAACCAGAATACGGACCTCACCAGGGCCCGGTTCCGGAACAGCTTTCTCACCGAGCTCCATTACCTCTTTCGGCTCGCCATGTTTGACAACCTGCCATGCCCGCATAGATTCTTTCCTCCACCTCAAAGTCCCAATATCGTGGTCACGCATATACGGCTATTGCCGGCCCGGGGGAGTGCACCGTCACTGCTGGCCGTCGAGGATGTGTGCGTAGGGATCGCTGTCGGAGCCGACGGTTTCAGGCATTGGATAGTAGGTCTTGATGAGCAGATCCCCACTGTCGTCCCACGCGAACGTCTCTATGCTGTAAGCCTTTTGAACATTCGGTTCAGTCCCGAAGGAGTTCTCACAAACCCAGGCCATCTCGTCGCCGTTCACCTGGACGGTGATCATCTTGATCTTCAGGATGGACTGAAACATGTCGAACGCGTCGCCCGTCGCCGTGTCGAAACCGTGTTTCTCCTCGGTACCCACGGGGTCGAACATCCGAACTCCAGCTGGCACGATCGTGCGCCAGGATGCGATCCACTCCTCTCGCTTGCCTGCGTTCCACAACTCGGCATGCTTCGCCGCGTGGGCCAATCGAGCCTGACGACTCGGAACTGCACTCATCTTCGGCATCCTTTCTCGGCAACCTGCGCGTGCTTCGGATTGTTTATGCGTGGTCTTGGAATGGTGCTCCGTCGAACCGGTCCCGGCTGGTGAATTCGTCGACGGGACTGCGCCTGAGCTTGCTCAGCTGTCGTACGGGTTTACCGAGGGGAACAATGGCCGCTACCGCGTGGGTGTCGGGGATACCGAGCAGGTCGCGGATCTGTGTCTCCTCTGGAACGGCCATCGTGGTGAGAGTGCCCCCGTAGCCCTCGTTTCGCGCGCCCAGCAGGATGTTCCACACGAGCGGGTAGACCGACGCGCCGCTGACCACACCGATCCGATCGAGGTCTTGGTCCATCGCGGCCACGGACGCCAGGTCGACGCTGATGACCAGCACGACGGACGCTCGACGGAACGGCGCGGTGAATTCGTCAGGCACAGCAGTGTCTGCGATCGTCTGCGCGGACACGCTGGTCGGCGCGATCGGGTTCCACGGCTTTTCACCGGCGGCTAGTTGCGCGAAGTAGCGCCGTGCACCCGTGACGTTCAGCTCGCCAAGTCGTTGGCGCACAGCGGCATCCCGCACCACGGTGACGTGCGCTCCCTGCCGGTTGCCGCCACTCGGCGCGAAGCGGGCATTGTCGAGGATTCGGTAGAGGACCGGATCTGGAAGTGGATCGTCGGTGAACTCACGCACCGCGAACGTGGTTCGCATGACGTCGTAGAGCTCCATCGTCACTTCCTACTGTCAGGTGGTTCGCGGCAACCCGACCATGGCCACGGCCATGACCGCGGGTTCGGTGCCGCGGTTGTGCCAACGGTGCCGAGTGCCGTTCTGGATGTTCACATCGCCTGCGCGCAGCGTCGTTTCCACTCCGTCATCGAGTTCAAGAACGATCTCCCCTGATAGCACGATCTCCATATCGACGGTGTCGGTGGTGTGCATGCCGGGTTGGTCCAATTCGTTGGTTTCCAACACTCCGGGGAGTTTCTCCTGCAGCTCACGCAGGCCGGCTTCGATGTCCACGCCCTCGAGGTCAGCGCCGTTCTCACCGGGCGGAAAGGTGAACAGGAAGAAGCGGTAGCCGCCGACCGGGGGGAAGAAGGTCGTCTTGGGCGCGTTGGTGCCGGCGTCGGGAAGGGTCGGCGGTGAGTCTGCTCGCCAAAGTTCGTGGTAGGCAGTGGGCGTCAGCACCACCGTCGTCGGCTCGACGACGGCATCCTCGACGATGACCGCTTTGCCGTGCGCGTCGTGGCCGGTCACTACGCGGCGTACGTTCATCGAGACCTCTCTTCGCGTCGTGGTGTCAACGAGTTGGCGACGAAGCCGTTGCGGAGCGCCAGCCGGTGAATCTTCTCGCTGGCGTTGCGTGGTAGAGGTTCGTTGGTTAGTGCAACGTATTTCGGCACCTTGAACGCTGGAAGTGCGTCACGTAGGTGCTGACGCAGTTCGTCCTCGGTGATTGCGGAGCCTGGCTGGGGGTGGCACACCATGGCCAACTCTTCACCCATGGCGTCGTCGGGGACGCCGAAGACCGCGACCTCTTTGACCGAGAAGTGTCGGTAGGCGACGTTCTCGATTTCGGCGGGGGCGATGTTCTCCCCGCCGCGGATGACGATTTCCTTGATCCGGCCCGTGATGTGCAGGAACCCATCGGCGTCGACGCTTCCCAAATCTCCGGTGCGCAGCCAGCCGTCGGGGGTGAACGCATCGTCGGTGAGGTCATCGCGTTGCCAGTATCCGGGCGTGATGGTGACGCCCCGCAACTGTATCTCGCCGCCCGACCCGGACGACACGACGTTGCCAGCAGAGTCGACGGCACGAAGGTCGATGATCGGTGAAATGATGCCTGCCGCCATGGGTTTCAGATCGAACACCGGTCCGCTCATGGTTGCGCACACCGACGCCGTCTCGGTCATCCCGTAGCCCGCCGACCGATTCTCGATGCCCATTTTGTCACGCAACAGCTCGGGAAGCCCCGCGGGAGTGGCGGCCCCCGCTGCGGCGACCCGTGAGATGGACGAGAGATCGAAGTCGTCGAACCTGGGATGTGTCAGCAGGTCCTTCAGGATTGCCGGCACGGTCGCGAGCATCGTGACCTTCTCATTCTGGATTGTCTGCATCGCGGTCACGGCGTCCCATTTGCGCAGCAGCACTACCTTCTGACCCACCGCACAGGGCATCAGGAAGCCGCTGAACAGTCCGGTTGCGTGAAACAGCGGCACCGTCACCAGTTGCGCCTCGGCCGTCGCGCCACCACGAAGTTCAATCGCGCCGCTGAATTCAAGGGCGAGGAAGCCGGCCAGCATCATGTGCATTAGCGCCTGCCCGACTGAGACATTCTGATAGACAACACCTTTGGGATGGCCGGTGCTACCCGAGGTGTACAGCAGCATCGCCATATCTTCGGGCTCAGGTCTCGCGGTGGCGTAGTCGCGACCGCGACTTGCGGCCACGGCGTCCCGGATGGGCCGCACGTCAATGTGTGAGAGCAAGTCGTGGTCTAGATGCTCGATGCCGCCGTCGACGTCGCTGAACAGCAACCCAGTTCGGCGCTGCCGCAGTGCGTCGGCCGCCAGCCTGCTGCGGGGGAGGTCGGCGGCCAGCACGGTCGGATCCGAATCGCGCAGCGTGAACTCGAGCTCCTCGGCCGATCCCCAACTGTTGATCAGCACCGGGATTGCGCCGATGTGGACGGCGGCGGCGAAGGTTAGGACCCAATCCGGACAGTTGCGCATCGCAATAGCGACCCGTTCACCGCGCTTGACGCCCATGTCGTGCTGCAGAACGGCGGCCAGTGCGTCGACGTCGGCGAAGAACTGCTCGAAGGACCACCGCTGGTCACCGAAGACGACAAAGTCCGCGTCACCGTGCCCGCGACCCGAGGTAAGGATGTCGAGGACTGTGGGTGCAGCGTGGGTGAAGACGCGCCGAGGGACGCCGGCCACCTGCTGTTCGGTCACGGCGAAGATCCCATCGGCGGCGGTGAACCGACGAACGGCCTCGTGGACGAGTTCAGGCGTCAGAGCCACAACGTCCTCTCTCTGCGTCGGTGCCATGCGCCCCTTCTTTCCGAGTGGTTGGGTACACGAAGTCCACAGTAAAACTACATTGTTTTCCTACGCCCTGGTGGCCAGGGTCACAAAACGGTCTGCGGGGCGGCGGCGGTGCCGACGAACCGGTCGCGGGAGCGTGCACTATTAGAACAACTCCGTCACCGTAAGATGGTGGCATGTCGTCGCCCCGCTCCAGTGCCCTGCCGCAGCGAGGGCCCGTCAATGGCTAAGCCGCTCATACCGGTCGACGTGATCTACGAACATGCGCTGGCGCTGATCGACGCCGAGGGTGCACAGGCGCTCAACGCGCGACGCCTCGCCGCCGACCTCAGGTGCTCCACCCGGACGCTCTACCAGCAGGTAGGAAATCGGGAAGAGCTGATTCGGGCACTCATCGGCCGCCACTTTTCACAGCTGCAGTTGGACTTCCATGAATACGACTCGTGGGAGTCGACCGCGGTGCAGTGGAGTCTCGCGCTGGACGGGGCCCTGCAAGCGCATCCTTTCCTCACTGAACTGATGAATGTCGACGACCGCGGTGCCGTTACTTCGTATGTCACCAAACTACTGAAGTCACTGATGCAGGCGGGAATCGACCGCCGGCTCGCTACCGACTGTTGCCGTTCGTTGGTGAACACGACGATCAACCACACCATCATCGAAGCGCAGGCGCTGCGCCAGGCGCCACCCACTCGCGCGGGCGCCCTCGATGCGAAGAAACGGCAACAGTCCTATCTGCAGACCATCGAGTGGATCGTCGCCGGAGTCCGCCAGGAGACTCTTTCGGCGACGACCACCGGCCGACGCCGGTCATAGGTCTTTGCAAAATTGTGAAAACGATGTTTTTCTAATACCGACCTGAAAGTGGCCAGTCCGCCGGGTCGGAGAGGTAGTTGGCATGGCGTGGGACTTCAGCCCCGACCCCGACTTCAAGCCCACGCTCGACTGGATCGAGTCGTTCGTCGCCGACGAGCTGCGCCCGCTCGAGCCGCTGCTCCCGACCTCTCACCGCAGCAGGCCAGAGCCTGCTGGAGCCGCTCAAGGACCAGGTGCGAGAGCGCGGCCTGTGGGCGGCGCACCTGCCGACCGAGCTCGGCGGCACCGGCCTGGGCCAGCTGCCGCTGGCCCAGATGAACCTGCTCACCGGCCGCGTCGGCTTCGCGATGGAGGTCTTCGGCAACATGGCGCCCGACTCCGGCAACGCCGAGCTGATCGCCGAGGGCGGCACCGAGGAGCAGAAGGAGCGCTGGCTGTGGCCCAACCTGCGCGGTGACATCCGCAGCGCCTTCGCCATCACCGAGCCCTGGGTGGCCGGCACCGACCCGACCCAGATCGAGTCGACGGCCGTCCTCGAGGGCGACGAGTGGGTGCTCAACGGCCGCAAGTGGATGATCACCAACGCCTCGATCGCGGACTTCATCATCTTCATGGTCGTCACCGACCCCGAGGCACCGCTGCACCTGCGCTGCTCGATGATCGTGGTCGAGAAGAACACGCCGGGCATGACGATCCTGCGCGACATCCCCTCGATGCACGACACCCACGTCGAGTTCGGCCGCCGCGGCAACCACGCCGAGATCCTCCTCGAGAACGTCCGCGTCCCGCGCCGACCACCTGCTCGGCGAGCGCGGCGGCGCGTTCATCCTGTCCCAGGTCCGCCTCGGGCCCGGGGCGGCTGCACCACGCGACGCGCTGGCTGGGCGAGGCCGAGCGGGCCTTCGACATGATGTGCGAGCGGACCCAGTCGCGGTCGTCCTTCGGCAAGGTCTACGCGCGCCACCAGATGGTGCAGGAGTACATCGCCGACTCCCGCATCGAGCTGGAGACCGCCAAGCTGCTGACCCTGCGCGCGGCCTGGAAGTTCGACCGCGAGGGCAACCGGGGCGCGCGCAGCGACATCGCCATGTGCAAGGTCTACAACGCCCAGGTCCTGCACAACGTCGTCGACCGGTCGCTGCAGGTGCACGGCTCGCTGGGCTACAGCGGCGACCTGCCGCTGGAGTCGATGTACCGGATGGCGCGGATGGCCAGCCTCGTCGACGGCGCCAACGAGGTGCACAAGGTGACGTCGCCAAGTCCGAGCTGGCGCGGTACCAGGCGGTCGAGGGCTGGCCCAGTCGAGCACGTGCCGACCCGGCTCGCGCCGCCCGCGCGCGGTTCGCCCACCTGCTGGAGGCCAGCGCGTGAACCGCACCGCGGCGACGTTCGACGTCGCCGCGCTTCGTCGCTGGCTGGGGCAGGTGACCGGCGAGCCCGCCGAGGTGACCGTGACGCCGATCCGCGGCGGCGCCTCCTGCGAGATGTTCCGCGTCGACCGGCGGGGCGGTCCTGGATCCTGCGCCGCGCGCCCCTGGCGGCGGTGTCCGACACCGCACACCAGGTGATCCGCGAAGCCCGGATCATCGAGGCGCTGGCCGGCTCGGGCGTCCCGGTGCCGACGGTCCTGGCGATCGGCGAGGACCCCTCCGTCCTGGGGGCACCGTTCTTCGTGATGTCCCGCGTCGACGGCGACGTCGTACGACGCACTGGCCTCCCCGACGACCTTGTCGCCCATCCCGAGTCGCACCGCGATCGGCGAGGGCTTGATCGACACCCTGGTCGCGCTGCACGACTTCGACTGGCGGGCGACCCCTGGCCGAGCTGTCGCGCCCGGAGGGCTTCCTGCCGCGCCAGGTCGACCGGTGGATGTCGCAGCTCGCGTCCTACCGTTCCCGCGACCTGGCCGGCGTCGACGACGTCGCGGCCTGGCTGGCGGCCAACCTGCCGACCCGTGGTGACCTGACCGTCATGCACGGCGACTACAAGATCGACAACGTGATCTGGTCGCGGCAACCGCCGCCACAGATCCTCGCCGTCCTGGACTTCGAGATGACCACGATCGGCGACCCGCTCGTCGACCTGGCCTGGGCGCTGATCTTCTGGCCCGAGGAGGGCAACCTGATCGCGCTCGCCGCACCCGGGAGCCCCAACGGGATGGCCGCCGAGCAATGCCAGACGCCCGCACACCTGGTGCGGCGCTACGCCGACGCCACCGGGCGCGATCTCTCCACGTTCGACTGGTACCAGGCGTTCAGCGCCTGGAAGCTGGCGATCGTCCTCGAGGCGCTCGTACGCGAAGTTCCTGCGCGGCGAGTCCCGCAACCCGCACCACGAAGTCTTCGGCTTCGTCGTCGACCAACTCCTCGCGCGCGCACGGAGGTTCGCCCGATGACCGACCCGCTGTTCTCCGTCGCCGGCCGAGGTCGTCCTGGTCACCGGCGGCAGCCGCGGACTCGGCCGCGCGATGTCGCTGGGTCTGGCCGAACGCGGCGCGCGGGTCGTGATCGCCAGCCGCAAGCTCGAGGCCTGCGAGGAGCTGGCCGCACAGATCCGCGGCAGCGGCGGCGACGCGTTCGCCGCGGCCTGCCATGTCGGCGACTGGGACTCGCTCGACCAGGTCGTCGCGGACGCCGCAGCACGCTGGGGCCGCCTCGACGGACTGATCAACAACGCCGGGATGAGCCCGCTGGCGCCGTCGCTGCTGGAGACGTCAGAGACGTTGTTCGACAAGATCATCGACGTCAACCTCAAGGGCCCGACCCGGCTGACCGCGCTGGCCGCGACGCGATGAAGGCCACCGGCGGCGGCTCGATCGTCAACATCAGCTCGCTGGCCTCGGTCAAGCCGCATCTCGACGGCCCCCGTCTACTGCGCTGCCAAGGCCGGACTCAACGCGCTGACGACCGTGGCCGCGCTCGAGTACGCCGCCGTCGGCGTCCGCGTCAACGGCATCGTCTGCGGCACCTTCGACACCGACGCCACAGCGGGCTTCGTCCGCGACCCGGACCTGCTGCCCGAGGTCGTGCGGCCGATCGCGCTGGGCCGGGTCGGCCGCCCCGACGAGATCGTCGGTGCGGCCGTCTACCTGATGTCGGACGCGTCGAGCTACACCACCGGATCGCTGCTCACCATCGACGGAGGCGTATCCGGATGAGGAACAGCAATCCGTACTGAGACCCGACTAGGAAGTTCTCTATATGTCACGGCCAAAAATCTCTTTCGCTTGTCCACCCGGGCTGCAGTCAGTTGAACGCAGCCAGATAGCCGAGAAGCTCGGGTACGAGCGCGCATGGCTATTCGACTCGCCCTCGCTCTATACCGATATCTGGATTTCGTTGGCGCGAATCGCGGACGCCACCGAACGCATCGGCCTGGGAACAGGCGTCGCTGTCCCCAGCATGCGGCACCCCATGGCGACCGCATCGGCGATCGCCGCCGTCGAGGCATTGGCACCCGGTCGACTCGTCGTGGCGTTCGGAACCGGCTTCACAGCCCGGGTGGCGATGGGGCAGAAGTCAATGACCTGGAAGGCGCTCACCGAGTACACCCGGCAAGTACGCAAACTGCTGGACGGTGATGTCGTCGAGATCGACGGCCGCGCCTGTCAGATGATGCACGACGCGGACCTCGCGCCGGAGAGGCCGATCGCCGTTCCCCTTTGGGTCGCGCCCTCAGGTCCGAAAGGTTTCAGGGCCGCACGGGAACTGGGCGTCGATGGTGTCCTCGTGGTATCACCGCCGAACGAATCGCTTGATTGCACCCACCGCGGCCTTCTGGTTTTCGGCACGGTCCTTCGGCCGGGAGAAGACGAGACATCGCAACGGGTGCTGGCTGCCGCCGGTCCGGGCTATACCACCAGCGTCCACGGGCTGTGGGAGTACGCCCCCGATGCCGTTGCTTCTGTGCCAGGCGGTGCGGAGTGGCATGAGCAAGTGAAGGCCGACCGTCCCGAAGGTGAGCGCCACCTCGTCGTTCATCAGGGGCACTTGTCGACGATCACTGATCGTGATCGCGTCCTTGTCGCCGCTGCGGGTAAGGCGCTTCTCGACTGCGGCTGGTCGGGGGATCCCGATTCGATTGCCGCGCGAATGGACGAGGCGGGCGAACAGGGCATCACGGAAGTCATTTACACACCAGCTGGTCCTGATGTCCCCGCCGAGTTAGAGGCTTTTGCCGCAGCCGCTCAGAAGGCGACCTGAGTGCCAGAAGATGACGTTCCTCATAGGCTCCCGAGACGGCCGGCGGCCGGACCGCAGCGTTGATGTAAGCGAAGATATCGAACCCGCATCGCGGGTTTTGGTACGAATAGGCGGGCTGACGCTAGGGTTTGGGGCGCTGTGCGCGGCCATCGTCCTCAATCGTCGCCGCCTGCTCGCCGTGGCGAACCGACCGAGATCGGCAACCGCATCATCGAGAGAACCCCTCGCCGGTGACGCCAGTGTGGCGCTGCACTCGGCGTTCACCGGACAACCGTCACGAAACACCAGGGTCGTGGTCTCAGTGCTACGCGCCGTGGGTGCAGTGACCGATTCCCTCGGTATCGATTTCGGGACGCAGATTGCGCCGCTGCTTGCGTTCGACCATCCGCCGTCATTCGCCGTATCGGAACTGGACGTTCATCGCGATGACTCTGCGGGACTGCCGGTGTACTTCCTTCGTTCGGCTAATCCGTCAGCGAAGTACGTTGTGGCACTTCACGGTGGTGCCTACGTGGTCCAGCCGACGATCAATCACTGGTCTGCCTATGCAGAGCTGGCCCGTCGTACCCGGGCGACGGTGATCGTGCCGATCTATCCGTTGGCGTCAACTTCCCGCGGCAGGGCGCAGACCGTGATCCCCGACATGGCGGATTTGATCTCCGCTCAGATCACGCAGCACGGCTCCGGCAACGTCAGCGTGTACGGCGACTCCGCCGGTGGTGGGATGGCTCTGTCAGTCGCGCAGCTGTTGGTGAGTCGGGGGGATCCGACGCCTGGACGCATGGTTCTCATCTCCCCATGGCTAGACGTCACGATGAGTAACCCGGCCATCGCTTGGATCGACGACCCCGTGTTGAGGACCGCAAGTTTGCGATGCGCCGGCCAAAATGGGCTGGTGAGCTGTCTCTGATCGATCCGTTGGTCAGCCCGATTTACGGCGCTCTCGAGGGCTTGCCGCCGACCGCTGTCTACTGCGGAAACCGGGACCTGCTCGCGGCGGATGTGCTTCGGCTCCAGGCGCAGGCGCTAGCCACTCCGGCAAGCGAATTCACCTTCATCCTTCGAAACGGCGCAATTCACGACTGGGCGATGGGTGGTGTCGTCAAGTCGCCCGAGTCTGCCGCCGTACAACGTGACATCTACAAACAGCTGGGCCTCACTGGCCAGTGAAGGGCGTGGCGCACCGCCGCTCGGCTGGGCCGGCATCGGTTGCGGCGAAGGAGATTCGTCGAGGTGATTGGGCGTCAGGCCGCAGTCAGACGGATCGGTAGGTGGGTTGGTCCTCTGAGTGAGCTATGGGTGGACCATGTCGTCTCTGCGACGGCTGAGATGCGAGAAACGCGGTGCACCAACTCTCGCAGCACCGCTTGTGCTTCCATCCGTGCCAACGGTGCGCCCAGGCACATGTGCGCGCCGTAGCCGAATCCCACGTGCATGCGGGGATTACGGTCGGCACGGTATTCGTCGGGATCGTCGAAGGCCAGCGGGTCACGGTTGGCCGCCCCGAAGGACAGCAGGACCCGCGATCCGTTCGGGATGGTGACGTCGCCGACCTGGTAGTCGGCGCGCGTGTACCGGTAGAGATTCTGGATCGGGGTGGTGATCCGCAGCTGCTCCTCGATGGCCATGGGTATCAGGTCGGGGTTGGCGCGGATCAGGTCGTACTGTTCGGGATGGTGGGCGAAGGTGTCGAACATCCCGCCCAGCAGATTGCTGGTCGTCTCGTTGCCTGCGATCAGCAGATGTATGGCTATGAGGAACAGTTGTTGGTCGGTGAGGCTGCCATCGGTGTTGTGTTCGAGCAGCCGACCCAAGACGGTGCCGGACCCCTTGAGTCCTCCGGTGGCGAACTGCTGCAGGAAGTAGCGTCGCAACGCGGCCATGGCCGACATGGACTTGGCGGTTCCTGCCAGGCCACTAAGTGTTGGCGTGAAGTCCATGAGGCGCACGGCGTCCTCGGACCATCGCCGGAAGTCGCCGACGTCGCATTCAGGAACTCCCAGAATCTGGGCAATCATCCGGATGGGCATCGGAATCGCCAAGTGCTGCACCACATCACACTCGCGTCTGGCGAGCACGTCGGATACGAGCTCGACGGCCAGCTTCTCGGTCATTCCCTGCCAGCTGTCCATCGCCCCCTTGCTAAACCCCGGCTGGACCTGCTTGCGTAGGCGCGCATGTTCTTCGCCGTCGGTGAGTACGGCGAGCGGAGCCGAGAACTTCATTCTGGTGACCCCTTGAGTGCTGGTGACCCGGTCGGTGTCGCGCAGCGCGGCTCTGACGTCTTCCAGTCGACTCAGAATCCAAGTGGCCCGCCTTGGGTTGTAGTGCACGCGGCCACCCTGGTGCAGCGCCCGGTAGGCGTGGAACGGCTGCGCGGCGGTGGCGGTATCCATCGGGTCGTAGTCAGTGTTCACCGCACCCGTCCAGCCGCCGAAGCCTCGTCGGCGGGTTCGTACCGCGGCAGCCACGTTCATCCCCACTGCGTTGGCGAATGGCTGAACCGCCTGTGCGCCGCTCCGCACGTACCGGCTGATCTTCATCCTCGACTCCTGACGGGATACCCCATCGCGTGCCCTGATCGATAAAAAAACAATGTCACCTTAAGGTGGGGCGGTGCGCTGCGTCGCGAATTTGACAGGGCGATGGCGGCTGCCGCGGAGGGCGGAATTGCGAGTCTTCTCAACGGGATAGGCAACGCCGTGCCCAGGTCTCAAATCACGGCGGTGCCCTCAGCGTGCCGTCGAGCACGCCGTGAAACTCCGCAAGGGTCAGTGGAAGATCAGCAAGGACGTATTCGTTGGTGAGCACTGATGCGAGATGCGCCAGCGCGCGGGGATCGCCAGCTCGAATCTCACCGGCGCTCTGTCCTTCCCGAACGAGGTCTGGTCATCAGTGCCATCGCCTGCCCGTAGCGGCCGTAGACGTCGTCGGCGAAGGCCGCGAGCACGGGACCGAGGATGGCCGCGCCTCCTTGGACTTGCTTGATGAGCGAGCTGAAGGACTTTCGCGCACTGAAATATGCGGACGCGACATCGACGACGAGATGGAGGCGCTCCAACGGAGTGCCCGTGCTTGCCGCGGCTGTCTTCACCTCGCTGAGGTATTCGTCAGCGCGACGGTTGAGGGTCTCGGTGACCAGGTGCTGCTTGCTGTCGAAGAACTTGTAGATGGCCGCGGTGGAGTACCCGGACAACTCGGCGATGCGGCGTAACGAGCCGTCGCGCAGACCGTCCTCGCTGAACACCCGCTCGGCCGCGTCGAGGATGTCGGCGGTGCTCGCGGCACGTCGGGCCGCGCGGCGGCGGCTACGCGGGTCTTCGTCCACCGAATCGGTCACGACCACACTGTAGCGAACATGGGACTTGATTTGTGGATATATGTCCATCAAAGTGAACAGATGTCCACAGTCGATAACACCGAGGTGAGCCTGGTTCGACGGGCCGTTTCCGCGCTGAACCGTGGTGACATCGAGGGGTACCTCAGCGGGTTCGCACCTGACTGCCTGCGCTGGGTGGGCGGGCTCGGTGTGGCTCTGACCGTGTCCGACATTCGGGACAACCTCACGCAATTCTTCGCCGCATTCGATGGTCTGCACCTCGACGAGGACCTGTTGTTCGGCGGTGAGGGTCACGTGTGTGCCCGCTGGACACTGCGGGGTGTGCACACGGGGGAGTACGGAGGTATCGCACCGACGCATCGCGAGATCGCCGTCGACACGTGCGAGGTCTACACGTTCAACGAGGAGACCATCACCGAGTGTTTCGTCTACGGGGAGACCATGAGCCTGTTCAACCAGCTGTCCGGGAGCGGGCATGAATGAGTCGACCGTAACGGTTTGGAGAGATTGGCCGCGCCGCTGGATGAATCGCATGCACGCACAGGCCCGACTCAAAGACAACCCTGTTTTCTTAATGCCGTGTCAACAGGGTGAACGAAGGCCCGGAGGCGTGGAGGGGCGGCGTCGCGGCGCGAGATCATCATCCAGTCTCTACAGCGACCAATCTGCGCGGCTGGCCTCCCGGTGCCTAGTCCTCTTCGACGGCCCGATCGCCGAATACATCGGCTACGCGTCGTTGCGGGGCCAACATTCTTGTGGCTGTGTGCCATTGAAGGAAAGTGGCCTGGATCTTTTGTGCTGATTCCGCATCATTTGGTGCGTACTGACCGGTCGCCGACTTCGATCTAGAGACCAGCTTTCTCAGCATCGGATCTGCGAATGAGCATCAACGATAATATGGTAACGTTGTTTTTCCAAAGCCAGCAAAGTGCATGCGATGACGGAATGCCGAGGGAGACGCTTGCGAAAGTGACGTGCTCGAGCGATCCGGCTTTCCAGCAACGGACGTGGTGCTGGAGTGCTGCTTCGCACATCTTGATTGCTGTCACGGGTCCGGGCCGTCGGTTTGGGGAGGTGCGTTGACGAGCAGCTTGGGACCGGCGCATCGGTCCGCGACTACCAGTGCCGCCACTCCGATGGCTGCGTCCCCTGGACGTCACTTCGGGATCGCTGGTTATGGCCGGCCATTGGCGGGATTGGCGATGCTCGTCGCGATCGTGCTGATCGTGGCGATGGCCGTTGGGCTGTTCCGCGGAGACTTCACCGAGACGGTGCCCCTCACCGTGATGGCCGACCGCGCCGGTCTCGTTATGAATCCAGACGCGAAGGTCAAGATGCGCGACGTCGTAGTCGGCCGGGTTTCGTCGATCGACGCCCGATCGGACGGGATGGCGGCCATCCACCTGGCCATGGACCCCACCAAGCTCGACCTGATCCCGGAGAACGTGCGCGTCGACGTGGCGTCGTCGACCGTGTTCGGCGCCAAGTACGTGCAGCTGATGCCACCCCTCGACCCGTCGCCAACCCCGATTCGCGACGGCCAGATCGTCGACGCCGAGCATGTCACCGTCGAGGTCGACACGGTCTTCCAGCAGCTGACCTCACTGATCTCCGCGATCGAGCCGCAGAAGCTCAACGCGACGCTCGCAGCCCTCGCGTCGGGTCTCAACGGCCGCGGTGAGAAGCTCGGCGAGACGATCACCAATCTGGATTCCATGTTGGCCCAACTCGATCCGAGCCTGCCTAACCTGAGCCACGACATCGCCGTTGCGCCGACGGTGCTGAACACGTTTGCCGACGTCACACCCGACCTGATGCGGACGCTCGACAACTCGACGAAGTTGAGCAACACGATCGTCGATCAAGAGGTGAACCTCGACAAGTTCCTGGTGAGCGTCATCGGGGTGAGTGACACCGGCAACGACGTCATCGGAGGTAACCGCGCGGCGCTCACCTCCACCCTGCAGCTGCTCACGCCGACCACCGACCTGCTCAACGAGTACAACCCGGCGTTGTATTGCCTCCTGGCCGGGCTAGTACCGCTACTCCACATCCCGCCGGGAAGACTCCCCGGCGCAGAGGTGATGGTCGGGTTCACCTGGGGCGCCGACCGCTACCGCTACCCACAGGACCTTCCGAAGGTCGCGGCCAAGGGAGGCCCGCAATGCGTCGGGTTCCCCAACCCCGGCTTCGAGACTCGTCCTCCGTACCTTGTGGCGGACACCGGCACCAACCCGTACAAGTACACGAACCCGGGAATCTTGCTCAACTCCGACGGGCTCAAACAGTTTCTGTTCGGCCCGATCGACGGGCCGCCGCGGAACACCGCGCAGGTCGGACAGCCCGGATGAATCGAAGTCGCTTCACCTTCGTGAAGTTCGGAATCTTCGCCGTGGCGATGACGCTGGTGACGGCCTGCGTGTTCATGGTTTTCAGCCAGTACCGCGGCGGTTCCTCTAACGGCTACTCGGCAATGTTCAGCGACACCTCCGGGTTGAAGGTGGGCGACACCGTCCGAATCTCGGGCCTGCGCGTCGGCAGTGTGACGAAGGTTGGACTCCAGCCGGACAAGACCGTCGTCGTCGACTTCGACGCCGACCGTTCCGTCGTCCTGACTACCAACACCCACGCCGCCGTGCGCTACCTGAACCTGGTGGGCGATCGGTACCTAGAACTGATCGACTCCCCAGGGTCGACGAGGCTTCTGCCCGCGGGCAGCCAGATCCCCATGGACCGCACCGCGCCTGCCCTGGACCTGGACCTGCTTCTCGGCGGCCTCAAACCGGTGATTCAGGGGCTGAATGCGCAGGATGTCAACGCGCTCACTGGATCTCTCATCCAGATCATGCAAGGCCAGGGTGGCACGCTGGAGTCGTTGTTCTCCCAGACGTCGTCGTTCACCAACGCCTTGGCCGACAACGGCCAGATCGTCGAGCAACTGATCGACAACTTGAACGGTGCGATGGCCACCCTCGCCAAGGACGGGGACCAGTTCACCGCGACCATCGATCGCCTGCACCGCCTCGTTGGCGAACTGTCGAAGGACCGGGAGCCGATCGGCACCGCGATCGACGCGTTGAGCCGCGGGACCGCGTCGCTGACCGATCTGCTCACCGAAGCCCGTCCGCCGCTGGCAGGCACGATCAACCAGCTGAGTCGTCTCGCGCCTTCGCTCGTAGCAGGCAACGATGCGCTCGACGTCGCGATCGCCAAAGCGCCGGACAACTATCGCAAGCTTGCTCGGATCGGCGCATACGGCAGCTTCCTCAACTACTACATGTGTGGAATACAAGATCCGCGTGAGCGACCTGCAAGGCCGCACCGCGGTGTTCCCCTGGGTCAAGCAGGAAACGGGGAGGTGCGCCGAATAGCCATGATCAAGTACCGCGGATCGCATCTCATCCGGGCCGGGTTCATCGGCGTCGTGTTGATAGTGCTCGTCATCGCCGTCTGTCCTACAGCCCGACCGCCTGATCAACTGGGCCACCACCGTCAGATACCAGGCGCTGTTCACCGAAGCGGGCGGCCTGAGCGCAGGGCAACGACGTCAAGATCTCGGGCGTCAAGGTCGGCACGGTGTCGGGGGTTTCGCTGCAACGGGGCAAGGCGCTCGTCGATTTCACCGTCGACGGGACGGTGACACTCGGGTCGGAGACGACCGCGCACATTCGGACAGGCACCCTCCTCGGTGAACGCATCCTCACGCTGGAGTCGGCAGGCACCGCGAAAATGGCTCCGCTGGAAGTCATTCCGGTGACCCGCACCGCATCGCCTTATTCGCTCAGCGAAGCGGTCGGGGAGCTGACCAGCAACACGGCGGGTACCAGCTTCGCGTCGCTCAACCAGTCCTTGGACACGCTGTCCGCCACGATTGACCAGATCGCACCGCAACTGGGTCCGACGTTCGACGGACTGACCCGACTCTCGAAGTCCATCAACGGCCGCAACGATTCGGTGGCAGAACTGCTGAAGAACACCGCGGACGTCACTGGAATCCTGGCCGAGCGGAGTCAGCAGGTCAACGAACTGATCCTCAACGCCAACGACCTACTGGGAGTGCTCGTCGCACGCCGCCAGACCATCGTCGACCTCCTGAACTCCACATCGTCTCTGGCCCAACAGCTTTCCGGGCTTATCGCCGACAACGAGGAGAAGCTGGCGCCGACTCTGCAGAAGCTCAACACCGTGACGGCGGTCCTGGAGAAGAACCGCGACAACCTCGCCAAAGCACTGCCAGGACTCACGAAGTACCTGACGACCCTGAGTGAGATCGTCGGCAACGGGCCGTATTACACCGCTTACGTCCCCAACCTCATCCCTGCCCAGTTCACCCAACCGTTTCTGGACTACATCGTGGGGTTCCGGCGGGGAACCAACGCCGGTCAGCCGCCGGACAACGCCGGTCCGCGTGCCGAGATCCCATTCCCGTACAACGCGATCCCGCAGGGGCCGCACTGATGTCCAGAACCCGCCTGACCTACGCGACGGCCGCAGCGCTGGTCGTGCTTCTCCTTGCTGGGATCGGCCTGGTGGTTCGCGGCACGTTCTTCGCGCCGACGACGATCACCGCATACTTCGTCAAGGCCACGGCCGTCTACCCGGGTGACGAGGTGCGCGTCGCAGGCATCAAGGTCGGCCTGATCAAGTCCATCGAACCGGATGGGGCACAAGCAAAGTTGACGCTCACCGTCGACCGCGACGTACCCATTCCCGCGGACGCCAGCGCCGTGATCGTCGCGCAGAACCTCATCGCCGCGCGTTACGTCCAACTTGCGCCTGCCTACGAGACGAGCGGACCGAAGATGCCCGACGGTGCGGTGATCCCGGTCGAACGGACCGCCGTTCCGGTGGAGTGGGACGAGGTGAAGGAGCAGCTGACCCGGTTGGCCACGGAGCTGGGTCCTGCCGGCGACGTGTCGGGCACCTCGGTGTCCCGTTTCATCGACAGCACCGCGAATGCGTTGGGCGGCAACGGGGAGAAGCTGAGGCAGACGCTGGCTCAGTTGTCCGGGGTTGGGCGCATTCTGGCCGACGGCAGCGGAAACATCGTCGACGTCATCAAGAACCTCGCCACCTTCATCGGGGCGCTGCGCGACAGCAACACACAGATCGTGCAATTTCAGGATCGGTTCGCAACCCTCACCAGCGTTCTCGACGGCAGCAGGTCCGACCTGGATGCGGCGCTGACCAACGTCTCCGACGTCGTCGGAGACGTCCAACGGTTCATCAGAGGCAGTCGGGATCAGACCGCGGAACAGGTCCAGCGACTCACCAACGTGACCCAGGTACTAGTCGATCACCAACGCGATCTCGAACAACTCCTGCACGTCGGGCCGACCGCGATCGCCAACACGCTGAACTTCGTTGATCCCGTCGACGGCTCGATCGTCGGGACGTTCGCCTTTGCGAACTTCTCCAACCCGGTGCAGTTGATCTGCGCCTCGATCGGCGCAGTCGAGAACGTCACCTCCGCCGAGACCAGCAAGCTGTGCGCCGACTATCTGGGACCTGCGTTGCGCACGATGAACTTGAACTACCTGCCGATACCGGTCAACCCGCTCCTCGCCGCGGCACCGCCGCCTCAAGACCTCATCTACACCGAACCCCAGCTGGCTCCCGGAGGAGAGGGTCCGGCCCCTGGGCCACCGCTGACACCGCCCCCGGTGTCTGCGTACACCGGCCTCGACAATGACCAGCCACCCCCTGCGGGATACGCGCTGGCGCCTCCTCCTCCGCAGCAGCCACCCGACTTGGCGTCGATGCTGCTCCCTGCAGTGGGACCGCCGCCGGGGCCGCTTGCCTGCCGAGGCGCCATTGCCGCCGGGAGAGCCGCAGCCGTGACCTTTACCCGGATCGCGAGGCGATGTGTAGTAGTTGGCTGTTGTGTCCTGCTGACCAGTGTCGGATGTGGTTTCCATGGGCTGAACTCGCTGCCGTTGCCCGGCGCGGTCGGGCGGGGTTCCGGCGCCACGATCTATCACGTCGAAATCGCCAATGTCGGTACCCTGGAGTCGAATTCGCCTGTCATGATCGACGACGTCGTGGTAGGCAGCGTCGGCACCATGACGTTGAACAATTGGCACGCGGACGTCGAGGTGTCGGTGCAACCCGACGTCATCGTCCCCGCCAACGTGGTGGCAACCGTTGGCCAGACCAGCTTGTTGGGGTCGATGCACCTCGCCCTCAATCCGCCGGTGGGCACGGCGCCAGAGGGCCGATTACAGCCAGGAGCCACGATCCCGCTGGCCATGACGTCGTCCTACCCGTCGACCGAGCAGACCCTGGCGTCACTGTCGACGCTCGTCAACGCGGGTGGTCTCGGGCAGATCGGCGACATCGTGCACAGCCTGAATACAGCGTTCTCCGGCCGGGAACCGCAGGCGCGGGATCTGATCAGCCGCCTCGACAAGTTCGTTGGCGTGTTCGACGGGCAGCGCGCCGACGTCATCGAATCGATGAAGGCACTCGGCCGGTTGTCGGGCACGCTGCTCAATCAGCGCGACGTGCTTTCATCTGCGCTGCACGACATTCCGCCCGCGCTGGACGTGTTGATCAAGGAGCGTCCGCAGCTTACGTCGGCGTTGGAGAAGCTGGGCACGTTCGGTGACACCGCGACCGGTCTGGTCAACGACGCCGGGGACGACCTAGTGGCCAACCTCAAGAACCTGGATCCGACGATCAAGGCGTTGGCGGACGTCGGGCCGGACATCGGCAAGGCGATCGCGTACCTCCCTTTGGCGCCGTTTACCCAGAACATCGTCGATCGTGCGGTCCGCGGCGACTACATGAACCTGTTCCTCGTCATCGACTTCACGACGCCCCGGTTGAAGCGCACGCTGCTCGCGGGAACCCGCTTCCAGGACCAAGACGCTCAACTGGTTCCCGCTCCCGGGGACACGGGCTACGACGCGTACTACACCAGGAATCCGCTCGGTGCGCCGATCTCGCCTCCGCCTGCCACGTACGAAGACGCGGTGACGATGCCGCCCCCGCCACCACCGGGTCCTGCCGCGCCACCGGAAGGCGGTGGCTGATGCTCACCCGGTTCGTCCGAATCCAATTGATCATCTTCACGATCGCTTCCGTCGTGGGGATCGTGGTGATGGTCTTTGCCTATCTTCAGGCGCCGACCCTGCTTGGCATCGGACCGCATCACCGTCCGGTTGGAACTGCCTGCGGGCGGCGGGCTCTACAGGTTCTCCAACGTCACCTACCGGGGCGTGCAGATCGGCAAGGTAACCGACGTCGACCTGACCCCGACCGCTGCCTTCGCCACGCTGTCGCTTGACACGTCACCGAAAATCCCAGCCGATCTGACGGCGGAAGTGCACAGCGTCTCCGCGATCGGCGAGCAGTACGTCGACCTCCTGCCGCGAAACTGCGAACCCGCCTTACCTGCAGGACGGTGCCGTCATCCCGTTGCGGGTGAGCACGATTCCTCAACCCGTTGGTCCGATGTTGGACAAGGTGAGCGCCCTGATGGGCAGCATTCCCAAGGGAAGGCTCAGCGCGTTGATCGACGAGTCGTCGAAGGGCCTCGACGATGCTGGATTCGATCTTGGCTCGCTTCTAGATTCGTCTCACACGTTGACAAAGGACTTCCACGGTGCAGCCGATCAGACGCAGGCACTGATCGATGACAGCGTGCCGCTTCTCGACGGTGCCGTGGAATCCGTTGACGCGACGCGGATCTGGGCGCGCAGCATTGCCGGTGTAACCGGTCAGCTCGTGGACGACGACCCGCAGATTCGCTCGCTTCTCACGAAAGGCCCAGGCGCGTTCGACGAAGTTTCGGCGCTACTCAACCAGGTCAAGCCGACTCTGCCGCTGCTGCTCGCCAATCTGACCAGCCTTGGCAAGGTCGCCGTGACGTATCACGCGTCCCTCGAGCAGCTTCTGGTGTTGGTCCCATCGTTCTTCAGAGGTATTGCTTCGACGGGACCGACCAACAATGCGACCGGGCTGCCAATAGGTGCCTTTCGCATTGGGCTTGGCGACCCGGTGGCGTGCACCGCAGGCTTCCTGCCCCCGTCGCAGTGGCGTTCACCTGCCGACACGACGACCGTCGACACTCCGGACGGCCTGTACTGCAAGTTGCCCCAGGATTCGCCCATCCTGGTTCGCGGAATACGCAACCTGCCGTGCATGGCGCATCCAGGCAAGCGTGCGCCGACCGTCCAAATCTGTGACAGCGACCAAGCAATTCGAGCCGCTGGCGTTGCACCCGCACGTGTTGGGTCCGTATCCGATCGACCCGAATCTCGTTGCGCAGGGCATCCCGCCCGATGATCGCGTTCCCGGGGAGGCTGACGGTCGGCTGTACGGCCCAGCTGGAGGGGACGCCGCTGCCTCCCGGAGTGCAGCCGTCGGGCAGCGGCCCGGAGCCACCCCCACCACCTCCACCCCCCGGGATACCGGCGGCGCCTTCGTCGTTCAACGGGGGAGGAGCTGACGGCCCATCGGTTGCCGTCGCCAGCTACGACCCAAGGACCGGTCGCTATGTCGGTCCCGACGGAATGGCACACACGCAGTCGGATCTGGTTGCGGATTCGACAGCTCGGGACTGGAAAGAGCTCATCCTCAAACCGGACGCCTAAGCCACGGAAGGGAGTCGGATGTCGTTCACTATGGCGCATTGCACGGGTTGCCGCCGCAGTGTGGGTTGTCGGTGTTCCGGCGACGGCGGGCGCCGAACCCAAGGAGGACGTCGCGCTCAACGGAACGTTCACGGCGTTCTCAGATGGCCAATACGCCAGAACGAACGAGCGATTCCACGACGAAGAGTCGGTCACCACGACCTGGACCATTACGGACGACCTGCACCACCTACGCCGCGTGCTCCGGACACGTGACGAGCGATCAGGGTTGGACCGCGCCCGTTAGCTACATCAGCCCGATGTGGTTCGTCGTTCGTACGCTCGACGGTTGGGAACACTGCGACGATGGCACCACCGCGCCTGGGACGCAGACGTTCAAGTTCTACCACGATCAGCAGTTCAACCCGGCGATCCTGAAGGGGTGGGACAACACGCTCAACCAGAGCGGCAGCTGTGGCATCAACAAGGTGCTCAACATCGAGTTGCCGTTCACGCTGACCCCGGTCGGTTGACCGCGCTACTCGAACATCGCCGCGATGGTGTCCACCACGCACCCTGACGATCAGAACCGTCGACCTCGGCTCACGATGACCCTCGGGCGTCGCCTAGTTTGAAAAAACAACGTTACCGTAATAATCGAGCCTAACGAGTGGTGGGAGAACAATGAGCAATGGCGTGATCGTGATCGTCGGGTCCGGCGGAATGGGCGTGGCGATTGCGCATCGCCTCGGCTCGGGACGCACCATCGTGCTGTCCGACGTGAACTCGCGGAATCTCGAGGCCGCGACCCTGGCGTTGTCTGCGAATGGACACGACGTTCACGGGACTACTGTCGATGTGACGTCGCCGCGTTCAGTGACCGATCTCGCCGGATATGCGGCCGCGCTCGGCCCCGTAACCAGTGTCGTTCATACCGCGGGTGTTTCACCCGAGCAGGCAGGCATCGAGACGATCCTTCACGTCGACCTCGTCGGCGTGGCCCTGGTGCTCGAGCATTTCGGCGAGGTCATCCAGGCGGGCGGAGCTGGAGTGGTCATCGCCAGTATGGCGGGTCATTTTCATCCTGCGATGGATCCAGGGGTCGAGCACGAGTTGGCGAGTGCACCATCAGCGGGACCTGCTGGCGATCCCAGCGTGTGCGCCCGCGCTGTTCCGCAACCCTCAAGAGGCTTACGGCTTCGCCAAGCGTGCCAACCACCTCCGGGTCGCCGCGGCGGCATCCGCATGGGGCAAGCGTGGTGCGCGCATCAACTCCATCAGTCCTGGGGTCATCTCCACGGCCATGGGAACCCAAGAACTCAACGGCAGTTCGGGGGCGGTGATCAAGGCGATGATCGACAAGTCCGCTGTCGGTCGAATCGGCACCCCGGACGACATCGCGGCCGCTGTCGACTTTTCTGCTCAGTCCGGCTGCCAGCTTCATCACCGGCACCGACCTCGTCGTCGACGGCGGGATCACCGGTGCTGTCAAAGCCGGCATGCCCGTATTTTGATCAGGTCCACGCCGCGGCCCGAGCTGGCCCGCTTGGGAACAGATTTGGGAACAACACACCGCGAAACCCAGCCGAATCGGCGCGACGGCATGCAATCGGCGGGATACGCGAACCCCGTTTAACTGCAAGTATGAAACGTCGCGCATGGAGCGGAACACCCGGTACGTAGCTCATAACCCAGCGGTCCGATGAGAGCCGCTGACTCTTAATCAGCGGGTCCGGCGTTTGAAAACTCCTGACAACGGCCGAAATCGCCGTCGCGGCCTACGCGGTTGGACGGTGCGTTGACCACAGTTTTGACGACAACGCTGACGACAGTTGCCCGCTCAGCTACGCCCACAACAGCGCATCTCGCCGCCCAAACAGCCTGTTCACGCCGTCCGCCTGCTCCTGGCAGCGTGAGGTCGAATCGACCGCATGGCACCGCTATTCGGGACCCTTGACGAAGACCGGATCGAGGTAAGAGGCGACCAGGCTGATCTGGTCAATGAGGTTCTCCTCGCAGGCGGATTCGAGGTGTTCCTTACGGCGCCATGCGGCCCATTTCGCTTGTGCCACTGCGCCGTAGCCGGTCAGGTGCGGTGCGACCGGTTCGAGGATAACTCCGCGATGCCTGGCGACTGCCCGGGCCGAGCGGAGAAGCTCGTCGGAGTTGATGCCGGCTCGGGCGAGCCCGACGACATCGACGTAGTCACGCCAGCGCGTACTGGTGATGCCGCGTTCAAGAATGGTGACACCCTTCTCGGCGATCGCGGTCTCAGGCGCGTAACCAAGCAGCGTGATCGCCTCGCCAAGAACTCGGTCGATGGTCACCTGTCGGGGCGGCGGCACGATGGGGTCTCCGGTGGATACGTCCCAGGCTGCAACGCCCTTCCATGGTCCGATGGACACGGCGACTCGGACGCGCAAGGCCGGGTAGTCGGCCTGCTCGCGGATCTCCTGCACGCTGATCGTGTCGACGTCGAACACCACGCCGTCGGCCACGTCGATCGCGGCGATATCGCGGACCACCTGTGCGAGATTTTCCGTAGTGACGTCGGTGCTGACCGCGTTAGAGTCGGTGTCTCTGGTCGGGCGTCGCACCCCGTAGGCGGCTAGGAGAATTCCACCCTTGAGGACGAAGTCGCCGGCATGGGAGGTGCGGGTGAGTCGGTCGAGGAACGATTCGAGCGTGTGCCGGATCAGGTACTCCTGCGTCGGTGCGCTGGTTCCGTTCTTCGCCGCTGTGGACCGAGCCACGGACTGGATACGGCGGAACGCTTCGTTGCCGGAGCTCACCCCAGGATGTCCAATGCTTGCATGACTGGGGATTTCGCCCGGGGTAGGCGAGAGGCGATCTCGATCAGCCGGGCCGGTTTCCCGCCTCGGCGCAGCCACTCACGCAGTGCGTCGCGCGCCAGTTCGTAGCCGACCTCACCGCGCAGCCGAAACGCATCGGCGATCGATCGCTCTGGCGAGTAGATCCAGATCGTCTGATCTGATCCCGGGATGGCGATCTGCTCGCGTCCGATCTCGAAGGTGGCCCGGTCGAAGTGATGCCACGCGATCGCACCGGTGCTCGCTGGTGTTCGCGATCCGCGGGGGATCGCAATGTCCAGCGCGGCGGGGATCGTGTCGGTGAGGTCGTGATGGGCGAGTGCTGAGGTGAGGCAGATCGTGGCCTCGGGGCGCCGTGTCGCGGCCTCGATCTGATCCCAGTCGGCGGCTTCAGCTTCAGCGGGCAGGTAGATGCCGCGGGCGATGCGGTCGAACCGACCGGCGCGCACACCGCGGTAGAGCCCGATGCGCGATAGGCCGGCCCGATCCGCCGTGTTCGGTGTGAGGGCATCCACTAGTGCCACCTCCTCTCAGGAACTATGATACGAAACGTATACAGATAATGCTACCTGTAGATGTTTCGTATCAATCTTGTCCGAATCTGAGGGCTGTAGGCCAGTCACGGCACTCAGTCCGATCCGCCGGCTTCTTCTCTGACTGAATTCGCCACTCAGCACTCGTGCATCAGATAGAGCAATCTATACGCAACTATTGATAGCGGATTCCGTGCAGCGTCATGAGCTGTGAGACAAGATCGGGCAAATTCATTATGGAACTTGCAGAGCGCGCGTAGCGTTAGCTGAAGCCCGTAGAACTACCGAACCGACGAGGTGGGCATCATGAAACTTACGAGAATCGCCACCGCCATCGCCGCCACGGCCGCTGCGCTGACACCCGCCCCACCCGCGCATGCTGACGACCTATTCATGATCTGCCCATCCGGGCGCGCTGGGGTTGTCGCAGGCACACCGACCACATGCGCGTTCGCCGACAATGTGCGCATCGCCTGGTTCGGGCAGCCCGGTAACCCTGTGATCGCGTACTCGCCTGTCACCGACCAGACGTACCGCATGTTTTGTGTCGGGCACACCACCGTCACTTTCACGGACGGTCACATGGCTGACGCAGTCCATTGCGCGGGCGGCAACAACGCCGAGGTGGTGGTCTGGTGACCGGGTCCTCCGGACAGGAGTCTCGTTGAGCCGGTTAGCCAGAGCGACTGCCGCATTCATCACTTCAGTGTCGGACACGATAAGCGCGGTATTGGGCCGACGGGCGTCGCCGAGTGCTTCCGATTCGGCGATAAGCTCGATCGTTTGCGTGTCCGACGCGGCACCAGGACGATACGGTTTCCGCCGACGAGCAACGCCCGCTCGAATTCACCGCAGTCGCTGGGGGTCGAAAATGAAGTCGTTGGTGATCGCCGCTGTATTCGCTGGGACGGTGGGGTTCGCAGCAGGGCCCGGCATCGCCTCCGCCGACCCGAGCGATAACAGCTGCGCCCATATCGGCACCCTCGGGCCGGGCGGCTACGGGCAGCCGGCGATCGAGTGCCAGAAGGTCGACGATCCCGCGAACCCGCAGCAGTGGGTCGTCATCCCCGACGTGGTGGTCGGCAACCCGTGCCCGACAGACTGGCTGGGGCAAACCCACGAAGCGGTCGGGTTGAAGTGCACGCTCGTCGGCGGCATCCCCCGGTGGGAACAGGCATAAGGGACGACGCTAGATCCGAGGGAACGACACATGAGCAAGAAGCTGATCGCTTCAGCGTTAGCAGTCGCAGGTCTTGCTATCGGGCTCGCGCCGACAGCAGAGGCTGATGGGATCAATACCGAGGTCTGCCGAGCGGTGATGGCATTGGGCGTCAATCCCTACAATCCGAGCGACAGCTACACCGTCAACATGCTCCAGCGGTACCCGGACATGACTTATAACCAAGCCAAGGCTCTGGTTGAAAGGGCGTATCGGTCGGTCCAGCTCCATGAGAACTCGATGTGCGACGGCGTCACCATTCCAGACAACTACTGACGGCTGATCCCGCGCACGAATAAGACGAATGGCGGATCGCCGACCCCATTTCTATAGGGCCAAAATAGGGCCAAACTTTCGGACCAGGTGCTCTGACGGGTCCAATTCGACCGATCCACAGGCCCCTCACCAGCGCAAACGAAATCTTGTCAGTGGCTAAACCGCCTCACACGCGGAAGGTCGCTGGTTCGAAACCAGCCGGGACCACCACCGAAAGCCCAGTTCAAGGATGGTTTTCGCCCGGGATGGCGCTCATGGCGCCGTCGCGCTTCAAGATCATCCGGCCAATATCCGGCCAAACGTTTCGGCCGATCCGGCGGGTGATTACGGAAGGTCGCCGCGGGCATCGTCGACGGCATCGAGTGCCGCGGCGATGTCGTCGAGTTCGTCGTCGTAGAGATCGGCGTAGATGTGCGCGGTCACTGTGATCGACGCTTGGCTCATCGTCTTCTGCAAGAGGCGTAATACGCCGACGCATATACGCAGGACATCGAGAGTCGACGAAACACGTGGTCGAACATTCGCCGCAGCTCAGAGCCTATTTCTGCAGCCAACGCCAGGGGTTCGATCCCCTCAGGTCTAGCAATCGCAATTGAGCACGGAAGCGCGCCTGACCGGCGTCAAACCATGCCGTACGTCACTAATTGGAAACGGTTCGGTGCGGCGTGGCGCGTGGTCGACGTTTGCTGCTGATAATTGGCGCGGTCGTCTAACCGCGACTTCGGTACGGCATGCGGTTCTGCTGCTCACTTGAATGCGGAATGTCTGAGCGTGAATGAAGGAGTCGATGTCGATGACGATCTTTGATCGATTCAACGTCAGAATAGTTTCTGCTGGGGCTGGATTGTACGGGGTCGCTGTGGCATTGAGCCCACACGTTGTGGCCGCGCCGCTCACAACCGGCGGCTACGAATGCTTGCAGGCGGCTGCAGGCGAAGTTGGTGGGGCATCTCCAGTAGCGGGCGTGTGCAGTCCGGCTAGCGCTCCACTCTCTGACATGGTTGGGGTTCCGTTGGCTTTGCCTGGGCCAGTGCCTGTGGGTGCGCCGGTGCCGGTGGGTGCTCCGGTGGGTGCGCCGGTGCCGGTGGGTGCTCCGGTGGGTGCGCCGGTGCCGGTGGGTGCTCCGGTGGGTGCGCCGGTGCCGGTGGGTGCGCCGGTGCCGGTGGGTGCTCCGGTGGGTGCGCCGGTGCCGGTGGGTGCTCCGGTGGGTGCTCTGCTCACGGATATGTCTGGTTACGGCGGTAAGGGGGAACCAACTGGTCCGCCGCCAGATGGCGCACCTGTGTCTGGTCAGCCAATTCTGCCTGGCCCTGAGGGCTGACGGCGCCCGCTGAGGTTGATCCTCATCCGGGGTCCGTACGGCGGCGAGTAACGACGAGTCTCCGGGCCAAACCGGTGACTCAGCAGTGGAACTCAGTTAGCAGCGGCACCGTGAGCCCGTCGGCGATGCAGACACGGTCAGTGAACGTCTGCACGACAACTACGACACATGAGGCGCGTGCGCCCGCACATCATCTAGGTGCAGAGCCTCGTTAACCCGACACTGCTCGAGGAACTTCGATGCTGTTTTCCTGCACAATCACCGGGTCGCCAATGTTGACCGTGTTGAAGTACCACTCTGCGTCCTCGGGGCTCAGGCTGATGCAGCCGTGGCTGACATTCTCATACCCGAGTGAATTGACAGCCCACGGAGCTGAATGCACGAAGAGGCCACGGCTAGTGATACGGACGGCGTAATCGACCGTAAGCAGGTAACCGTCGGGAGCGTCGACGGGGATGCCGACGCTGCTCGAATCCATGACCACCGAGCGTTCCTTGGACAAAGCGGTGTAGGAGCCGACAGGCGTCGGAAACTCCGGCCTACCAAGCGAAGCCGGAAATACCCCCGGCTCTCCCCAGTGTGGTCGGTGGTGCGGCGCCGGCAGTGCAGACGGCGGTCCCGCATCGACGCCGTCGATGCTCACGGTGAACGTGTGCTCCGAGATGTTGGCAACACCGACGACGGCGGGACCGGTTGCGAAGTTCGTTGCCAGCCCGCCCACCGAAAGCGCGATCGTGCTGTGCGCCGGCCAGTATCGGTCGGGAACCCATTGCGCGACGTCGTTGTCGAGCCATTCGAACTTGCCCGTCATCGCGGGCGCCGATTTGATGTCGATTGCGCGCTCGGCCGCGCGCCTGTCGGCGACCGGCGCGTTGAACGTCACCACTACAGGGTGCGCCACACCCACGACCTCGCCCCGTGTTGGCAGAACCGAGGTGATCGCGGGCCTATACGACTGGTTCGTCGCCGCCATGCTGATGTTGGCCGGACCCGCAGCCACAACCGCATTGATCCCGATCGCTGCAAGAACGCACAGGACAACCCCACGCATGGCTTCGGATTCCTTCGAAATTACAACAGTGTCGAATTTGATGGTAGGGGTGCCATGACGATTCGATGTGCCGGTGCGCCTTAGCAATTCGATCAAGGATCAGTCACGCTTCGGCTACAGCGAGGAATCCGGCAACGTGGTTGGCCGCCGGGATGAGGCGCTCAAGATCGGGCGAAAAGGACCAGCCCGACGATGCTGCCGCGGCTCCGCCTTTTCACTCGAACCCGTGATCGGTCAGTCGCTCCCGATCGCACACGTGAGGAGGCTCATTGGTGACCTTTCCATCACGATCGGGAGGTCACTTACCCGGAATCCATCCGGCCAATATCCGGCCAAACCGTCAGAACCGGTGCTCTGAGGGGTCCAATTCGACCGGCTTTTTCAGCGCCCTGACCAGCGCAAATGGAATTCCTTTGTGCCCCAATCCGCCTCACACGCGGAAGATCGCTGGTTCGAAACCAGCCGGGACCACCATTAACGGCAGCTCAGAGGATAGCCATTTCGGCGTGTTGAGATGGCGCCACTCTTATCCAAGACCTCCATCAGCCACCTGCTGCCGCGGCCGTCGATTCTGGCAATGCCGGTCTGTGATCGTTTGCGCTTGGGCGACAAGGGCCTTGGGCGACAAGGACCTTGACATCTCCTGGGGCCTAATCGCCCTGGGGGCCGCGGTGATCGTCGTCAGTCTGCTGGTCAAACGGCGATGGGGCGAAAAATGGCGGGTCGGCGGCTATAAAAACTGGGCTAGCGACCGGAATCGGAGAGCGAAAGGCGGATAGCGGCGCGACTGCGGTGTCAGACTTCCTCTGCCCGGCACCGAGGCGGGTGTTACCGAGAGGAACTCATTCATGGCGAGCCCTGATCGCGCCCTCTCCCGCACGTTCGTCGTGACAGGGGCTGCGTCGGGCATAGGCCTGGCCACTGCCCGTCGCCTGTTGGCCGAAGGCGGCAGCGTCGTCGGCGCCGACCTGGCCGCCCCGCCCGACCTCGGCCCGCGGTTCACGTTCGTGACGGCCGATATCACCGACGAAGCCGCCGTCGCCGCGATTGTGGCTGCCGTACCGGACCGCCTCGACGGGGTCGTCCACGCCGCTGGCGTCGCCGGCGGTGGCCCGGTACACCTGCTCGACCGTGCCGAATGGGAGCGGGTGATCGCGATCAACCTCACCGGCACTTTCCTGGTGGCGAAGGCCGCCCTGGCCAGGATGATCGAGCAGCCCCGGGTCGACGGCGAGCGTGGCTCCATCGTGACCGTCGCCAGCATCGAGGGCCTCGAAGGCACGGCGGGCGGCAGCGTCTACAACGCGGCCAAGGGTGGCGTCGTGCTGCTCACCAAGAACATCGCGCTCGACTACGGCCCGAGCGGCATCCGGGCAAACGCTATCTGCCCAGGTTTCATCGCAACGCCGATGCTCGACGGTGTCTTCGGCATGCCCGGGATGGAGGGTCCGAAGGCATCGATCACCGAGGAACACGCCCTCCAGAGGCTGGGCCGGCCGGAGGAGATAGCGGCGATGGCGGCCTTCCTCGTGTCTCCGGACGCATCCTTCGTCAGTGGTCAGGCCATAGCCGTCGACGGCGGCTACACCGCGGGCCGCGATCATGGCGTGGTTGAACTCTTCGGCTTCCCCAAGTGAAGGGTGTAGGCGACATTCCGCCCCGGCGTACGGTGATCGAGTCTTTGTTCGTGCCAGTGCTGCGGCATCGTAATCGGCGATAGGAGAACGGCAATGACGTCGACCGCTGACGTGGGAGACCGGGTTGTTGCACTGGCGCGGGGAATGCGGGACCTCGTGCGGGCCGAGGCTTCCGAATCCGAGCGGATGCGCACGCTCACCGGCTCGATCGTCGAGGAAATGTGGGCTACCGGGCTGATGTCGGCGTTCAATCCCGTCGCCGCTGGCGGTGTTGAACCGTCGTTTGCCGAGATGATCGCGACATGGATCGAAATGGCTTGGCAGGACGGTTCATTCGGGTGGGTCGGGATCGCTAATCTCCCGTCGTCATTCGCGGCGGCGGCGTATCTGTCCGACGAAGGTTTTGCGGAAGTGTTCACCGCTCACGACAACCAAGTCACCATGGGTGGCCAGTTCTTCCCCAACGGGCAGGGGATCGTGGCGGACGGCGGTTACCGGTTGAGCGGTTCGTGGAGTTTCGGTTCAGGCATCGGTCACTCTCAATACGTCGCCGCGGGGTTCCTCCCGATGGACAACGGCGAGATGCGCTGGATCAGCGAAGGAGTCCCCGACATGCAGGTGGCGGTGCTTCCGCGCGAAGATATTTCGTTCAACGATGGCTGGTTTGTCCAGGGGCTCAAGGGAACTGGCTCGTATGACTACAGCGCCGAGGATGTGTTCGTGCCCGAGCACCGGACCTTTCCACTGTTCGTCCGCGAGCCCCGCCGGGGTGCGTCACCGGCCACCCGCATGGGGCTGATGCCCGTGACCGCGGCCGGTCATGCATCGTGGGCGCTCGGCGTCGCCAAAAGCATGCTCGACGATGTCCAGGAGCTGGCCGCGACGAAGTTTCGGATGAGTGACATGGCGTCGTTGGCCAGCCGCCCGACGTTCCAGAAAGGCCTTGTGCACCATGTCGCCGGCTGGCGCGCCGCGCGCCTGCTGGTGCTTGACGCGTTCACGACCGCCGAGGCTGCGGTTGCCTCGGGCAACGAGCTCACCCCGGCCTTGCGGGCCGACATGCGCGCGGCCGCCGTCTACGCGACCGACGTCGCCCGAAGCTGCGCCGAATGGGCCCACTTGGTCGCCGGCACGAGCTCGATCCGCGAGGGCACTCGCCTCGAGCGTGCGTTCCGCGACATGTACACCGGAACCCAGCACGCCTTCATCAGTGAGAAGGTGGCCATCGACGCGGCTCAGATCTGGCTCGGCATCGTCGACGACCAGTTCGGGCTCTGAGTCACGCCACCTCGGAGTTTGCTCCCGAGGAACGCGGCTTTTCGCTCGCGTCAATTTCCGCTCGTCATGCCTATATCCCTGTTCCGTGAGACGGCTGTCCGAGGTTCAAGCAAAGGAGCCGGCCTGCGATTCACCAATCTGCGGACCCATCAAGTACGCTGCCAATGGACTTCTTTCATGGCCACTCTTGCCGCAATGGTTTGCTGCCTGTCGTCTCAGAAGTTTTTACCGCAGATTGGTGGTAGCTGACGGCCGGAGTGTGTGACAATGACCGCTGAAAACCACCCGACGAGGTCCCTTGCTGGTGGGAGGAATCATCACTACAACACGTTTGCGCCTCGCAGCGGGTAGCTGTGTGCTTTCTGCCGGCCTCTTCATCAGCAGTGCGGGCGGCGCGATCGCATGGGCCGATACCGACTCCACCGGCTCCACTGCCTCGTCTGCCCAGAGCCAGGGCGCTGAGGCGCCGAGCTCAGTTCCCGGAGCGGCGAGCGCCCCCGCCGAGAGAGTTGCTCACCCCCTGCGAGATACTTTGCAGGCCACCGTTCAGAGCGCGCTTCGCACGCTCCGGAATTGGCAGCAGCAGCAGCACAAATCGACTGACCCGAAACGGTCGGAGACAGAGCCCGCAGCCGCTAACACTGAGGGCGATGAGGAACGATCGGCCCCGACCACGGTGGTTCCCAGCCCGGCCGTGTCGGAGTCGAATGCGCCCGCGTCCGATTCGACTGAGGTCGCAACGGATTCGGGTCCGCCGGCGACCGATCCGCTTTCGCCGCCGGCGACCGAGCCGCCGGCGACCCATCCGCTTTCGTCGCCGACGACCGATCCGCTTTCGCCGCCGGCGCCAGTGGTCGGGCCGGTTTCGCCGCCGGCGACAGTGGTCGGGCCGGTGAATCCGTCGCAAACTTATTTGGTCGGGATTACGAATGCGGTGGCAGCGGTGGCGAATGTGGCCCTGACGGTTCCGGGCGTCGTCGCATCGCTCCCCACTTCTGCGACGCCGGTTGCCGACGTGATCACGTTGGTTCAAGAAATGCTGACCTCGGTTACGAATGTGGTCGTGCAGCTCTTGCAAGTGCCCTCTGACCTTGCCTCCCTGCTGCTCGGCATGACACCGGTGACCGCGGCGGCGACCGTCAGGGGAGGCGTTGGCGCAGCCGCAGGTGCACCGCTGCTTGCGACCCCAGCGTCGCAACGGCTCGACGTCCCGCCGACCTTCCTTTTCGGGGGCGCGCGATTGCCCGCTAACATCGCCCCGCTCGCGACCGTCGGAGACATCGCGACGACTGGCTTGCCTCACGAGTTACCCGTTTCCGGGATCGCATCGCCGGCGCAGAACGTCGTCGAGAAGACGGGATTGGGGTCATTCCTCGAGCACACAGTCAGCGCCATATTGGTACCTGCTTCACTGTCGGCATTGGCCGCCGTGGCGCTGCCAGGTGTCGGCGGGTTACTCATCATTTGCGTAGTAGGGATGCGATTCGGATACCGCCAGGCAAAAGCGCTTCTGGAAGTGCGACGAGCGGGTATCGCATGCTTCGCCGGCCCCGGGCCCCTGGGTGTTGTCCGCTCAGGTTCTCTGATTGCCCTGCGTCCGCGCGCATCACGCGTCGTCCGTCCAGAGGCCCAACGGGCAGCCTCTCTGCGAGAACAAGCCGCCTAGCTGTACCTAGCCGCCGGCTGACCTGAGCCGACTTCCGGCGGCCCAGCGAGGTCCCGATTCCCTCCGACCTACTCTGCGTTGGCACCGGTTGGTCGGCGTCGCAAGGAGATGCGGTCCCTCATCCGGTGGCGCCTGCCGATCGGCGTGATCGGTGGTGAAGGACGAACGTGTAATCGCCTGCGGCAGTGGCTAGCTCGATTGCCTAGCCGGCCGACTGCGCCTTCGTGACAAGTTCAGTTGCGACCTGGACGAGCGGTACATTCGAATCCTGCGACAACTTGCGCAACACCTCGAACGCCTGAACCGCATCCACGCCATAACGTGCCATGATCATGCCCTTGGCCTGGCCGATGGTGTCGCGGCTGGCCAATGCACGCTGGAACTGCTCGTCGCGCCGCGCCGCATTCCATGCCACCGACGAATGCGCGGCGAAGATCACGCCAATGTCCCTGGATGTCTGTCCGAAGGCGCGTGGCTCCTCGGCGTACACGTTGAGCGCTCCCATGGTTTCGCCGGCGATGAACATCTGGAACGCCATGACGGACCGAATGGGCGTCTTTTCCAACGCATCCCGGCGGTACAGGGGGAACCGGTTGTCGGTCTCCAAGTCCGCCACGTGGATGGTCTTCTCCTCCCACGCCGAGGTCAGGCACGGACCTTCACGGTGAAGTTGCTGGATCTCGTCGAGCAGGATCGGCCACTTGTGCGTCGCGGCGGGGGTGTCGATGTGTTTGGCGTTGCGGGTTACGGTGACGCCCGCATACTGGGCGCCCGGAATCTCTACAGCGGCATGTTCGGCCAGCTCGGCGATCACCGTGTCGGAATCCGTGTCCGGCCGGCTATACAGCTGCTGCACGATTTCCGCGATGCGGAGGTGGGTGGCTTGCACCTCGTCTGGATCGTTCACCGTCATCGTCCGATCATCGTGCTTGACTACGCCCTCAGGGTACGCGCAGCTGACCAAAGGGGGACCCTCGATAACTACAGCGCCCGCAGGTAGCGGTCGGTGATGACCCGCTGAGCGATCGACGTGACCGGCGAGCCCAGCCTGCTCCACCAGGTCGCATGCCGGGAGAAGGCCGTCACTTCCGCATATACCTCGTCGGTCGCTGGGTCGTAGCGCACGACGAACCGTTCCTCACCCGACTCGGCGTGGCCCGGCAGCGTCCCGTAGGCGAATCCGCGCCGGTCGGGTTCGTCGACGATGTAGACCACGCGGCACGGCGCCCGTACCGGCCCCAGGTGCACGATCACCTGCGACCCCACCGCGGCGACCTCGGTCGTCGCCTCGACCCGCACACCGGCGCCGCGCAGCATGCCCCACCGCATGCCCCTGTCGGCGGCCTCCTCGAATCGGCTCCGTCCGAGCCCGACGACGGCCGACTTCTGTACGTGGTGGTATCCGGCGGGCAGCGGCCCCGCCGTGGCGCCCACTTCGGCATAGGTCAACGGCAGCGCAGCCAGATCGCTCAACTTCACGGGGACACCATGTCATTGCGGGCGTACGGTCGGAAAAATGACCACCCAAAGCGTCGCTCAAGCATCAGGAACATTCACCATCGGCGGCGACCTCACGGTCAACCGCTTGGGATTCGGCGCGATGCGCCTGACTGGAAAGGGTGTGTGGGGACCGCCCGACGACCCGGATGAATGCATTCGCGTCCTGCGTCGTGCCGTTGAACTCGGCGTCAACTTTATCGACACCGCCGACTCGTACGGCCCGTATGTGTCCGAGCGACTGATCCGTAAGGCGCTGCATCCGTATGACGGCGTGGTAATCGCGACGAAAGCGGGACTCCTGCGCACCGGGCCTGACGTATGGCCGGTCCTCGGCTTCCCCGCCTATCTGCGCCAGGAATGCGAGATGAGCCTTCGCCGCCTCCGCGTGGACACCATTGACCTGTTCCAGCTGCACCGCATCGACGACAAGTTCCCCGCCGAGGACCAGATCGGCGAACTCGTCGCGCTGCAGCAGGAAGGCAAGATCCGCCACATCGGCCTATCCGAGGTCAATGTGGAGCAGCTCGAGGCCGCCCAGAAGGTCGCGACCATCGTGTCGGTGCAGAACATGTACAACATCACCGTTCGCTCCGCCGAGCCCGTCCTCGATGCCTGCCAGGCGAAGGGCATCGGGTTCATCCCATGGTTCCCGTTGGCGGCCGGTCCGCTGGCCGCGCCCGGCGGGCCGCTGCAGCGCATCGCCGACAACCACCACGCCACCCCGTCCCAGCTGGCGCTGGCGTGGCTGCTGAAGCGCTCGCCCGTCATGCTGCCGATCCCCGGCACTTCGAAGGTCGCGCATCTGGAGGAGAACGTCGCGGCCGCTGAGATCGAGATTTCCGACGAGGAGTTCGAGACCTTGAGCAACGCCGCGTCCTCTGGTTGAAACGACCTGTGCGCTATTCGCCGATGACACGCAGGTTGTAGGCCGCTTGGAGCTCGGCGATCCAGTCGTCGAAGAATTGAATGCCGTGTGGTTCGCCCAGGCGATTCAGCGTCGGCGATATCCCGACACCTGGTCGATAGCCGTCGCGCTGCTGGACGAGCACGAACGAACATTGCAAGAGCGGCTGCTGGTTTACATACACCAGCGTGCCCGCGGCCTGACGTCGGCGCAGATCACCGACGCGCTCTCAAACCTCGCCGATGGGGTGCTCGGCGACACCCGTTCGCGGTATCCGGTGCGCCGTCCGGCGCAGCGAGCAATACCTTGATGGGGTGACCACCGAATTCGCAGAGGAGCATCGCGGCGGCGATTTCAGCCCGATCGAGCCCACCACCCGTGGCGGGCCTGACTACGGCAGGTTCATTGAAGCGGTAAGGACGCTGCAGGACCGTGCCCGCGCGGTCGACGCGCCTGACGAGGTGATCACCGAGGCTGCCGGCCTGCTCGAGGCCGTGTCGAATCTTTTGTTGCCCTACGAGACCGACGAGTGGTCGTCGCCGTCGGGCCGTCGCATGGATCTGCCGAACCGGGGGAGCGTGCTGGGCATCCCGGCGAAGTACAAGAAGACCGACGACCGGATTCGCGGGGTCGTGCAGTTCCGCCGCTTCCACCTCGGCCGCAATGGTGCCGTGCACGGCGGGTGCATTGCGCAGCTGTTCGATTCACTGCTCGGCTACACCGCGTTCAGGCTTACCCGCAGCCTCTACCAGCGCACCGCGTTCTTGCATGTCGACTACCGAGCGATCGTGCCGATCGAAACGGAACTGCAGGTCGACGCCGGTGTCGACCGCGTCGACGGACGCAAGATGTTTCTGACGGGACGGCTGCTCAACAGGGAAGCCGTGCTGGCCGAAGCCAACGCGCTGTTCGTGAAGCTGAACCCGGGACAGCCATGAAGCGACGGTGGGCGCGGTGGCGCGACCGGCTGCGGGAGCGGCCCGCGGCCGAGTTCGGCTACCGCATCGCGGTCGCCGCCATCGGCTTGGCGGTGCTCGTGGTCGGCATTCTCGCGATCCCGTACCCGGGACCGGGCTGGGCGATCGTGTTCGTGGGGCTGGCGATACTGGCTACCGAATTCGACTGGGCGCGGCGGCTGCTCGCCTACACGCGCAAGCGCTACGACAAGGTGATGGCGTGGTTTCGCCGCCAGGGCCTCTGGATGCAGGCCATGGGCGTGGCGTTCACCGGGGTGATTGTCGTTGCGACGCTGTGGTTGCTCGGCGCGGTCGGCTGGTCGGCGGAGCTCGTCGGCTTTCAACAAGAGTGGCTGAAGAGCCCTATTGGTCTGGGGGCATGACCAGCCGCACCGATAGCATGGTCGCGTTCAGTGCCGACCCCGCACACCGCCCGTATCACCGAAAGTTTGGAGAGCCACCGATGAGCGCGCCCGCCAGCCCCGCCCCAGCAGCCCCGATCCGGGTCGCTGCCGGGACCACCGCCGGGGCAGCGGTCCGTGACACCGGCCTGCCAAGCCGGGGTGCCGCGGACGCAATCGTCGTCGTGCGCGACTCGGACGGCCGGCTGCGTGACCTGTCCTGGACGCCGGACAGCGACGTCGAGGTGACGCCGGTGTCCGCCAACACCGACGACGGTCGCAGCGTCATCAGGCACTCGGCGGCGCACGTGCTGGCGCAGGCGGTCCAGGACATGATCCCGGAGGCCAAGCTCGGCATCGGACCGCCCATCACCGACGGCTTCTACTACGACTTCGACGTGCCGCGCGCGTTCACCCCGGAGGATCTCGAGGCGCTGGAAAAGCGCATGCGCCAGATCGTCAAGGAAGGCCAGCTGTTCTCGAGGCGCGTCTACGAGTCCAAAGATGAAGCCCGCGAAGAGCTTGCGAACGAGCCGTACAAACTCGAGCTCGTCGATGACAAGTCCGGCGACCCCGAGGTGATGGAGGTCGGCGGCGACGAGCTCACCGCCTACGACAACCTCAATCCCCGTACCCGGGAACGGGAATGGGGCGATCTCTGCCGCGGCCCGCACATCCCGACGACGCGCTACATCCCCGCCTTCAAGCTCACCCGTAGCTCGGCGGCGTACTGGCGCGGCAACCAGGACAACGCCAGCCTGCAACGCATCTACGGCACTGCTTGGGAGTCGCAGGAGGCGCTCGACAAGCACCTCGAGCTGATCGAGGAGGCCGAGCGCCGCGATCACCGCAAGCTTGGCGCCGAGCTGGACCTATTCTCGTTCCCCGACGAAATCGGTTCGGGCCTGGTGGTTTTCCACCCGAAGGGCGGCATCGTGCGCCGCGAGCTCGAGGACTACTCGCGGCGCAAACACATCGAGGCCGGTTACGAGTTCGTCAACACCCCGCACATCACGAAAGCGCAGTTGTTCCATACGTCGGGACACCTGGACTGGTACGCCGACGGTATGTTCCCGCCGATGCATGTCGACGCCGAGTTCGACGAGGACGGCACGGTGCGCAAGCCCGGCCAGGACTACTACCTGAAGCCGATGAACTGCCCGATGCACTGCCTGATCTTCCGGTCGCGGGGGCGGTCGTATCGCGAACTTCCGTTGCGGCTCTTCGAGTTCGGCACCGTCTACAGGTACGAGAAGTCGGGCGTCGTGCACGGGCTGACCAGGGCGCGCGGGTTCACGATGGACGACTCGCACATCTACTGCACGCGCGAGCAGATGCGCGGCGAGCTCTCGTCATTGCTGCGGTTCGTGCTCGATCTGCTCGGCGACTACGGGCTCGAGGATTTCTACCTGGAGCTGTCGACAAAGGATCCGAACAAGTCCGTCGGCTCCGATGAGGTGTGGGAGGAAGCCACCAGCACGCTAGCCGAGGTTGCCGAGGCGTCGGGCCTCGAGTTGGTGCCCGACCCGGGCGGCGCGGCGTTCTACGGCCCGAAGATCTCGGTGCAGGCCCGTGACGCACTGGGCCGCAGCTGGCAGATGTCGACGATCCAGCTGGACTTCAACTTCCCTGAGCGCTTCGAGCTGGAGTACACCGCCGCCGACGGCAGCCGGCAGCGGCCGGTGATGATCCACCGCGCACTGTTCGGGTCGATCGAGCGATTCTTCGGCATCCTCACCGAGCACTACGCCGGAGCGTTCCCCGCATGGCTCGCGCCCGTGCAGGTGGTCGGCATCCCGGTCGCCGACGATCACATCCCGTACCTCAACGGCCTTGCCGCACAACTGAAGATGCAGGGCATCCGGGCCGAGGTGGACGCCAGCGACGACCGGATGGCCAAGAAGATCGTCAACCACACCAATGAGAAGGTGCCGTTCATGCTGGTGGCCGGCGACCGTGACGTCGAGGCAAACGCGGTGAGCTTCCGCTTCGGCGACCGCACCCAGGTCAACGGCATGCCGCGCGACGAGGCCATCCGCATCATTGCCGAGTGGATAGCCAGCCGCGAAAACGCCGCTCCGACAGCAGAATTGCTTAAGGTGGGCACTGGAACGTGAGCGAACGCGACGAGCGCTTGCGCGAGGAGCAGACCAAAAAGGACGACCGCACGATAGTCGACCACGGCGTCGGTGAGCCCGACCATTTGCAGCGACTGTGGACGCCGCACCGGATGACTTACATCGCAGAGGCGCCGATGAAGGGTGGGTCCGCGGCGTCCACGCAGCCGTTCACCGACATCCCGACGCTCCCAGACGAGGACGGCCTGGTGGTGGCGCGCGGCGAGCTGGTTTACGTCGTGCTCAACCTCTATCCGTACAACCCCGGGCACTCGATGGTGGTGCCGTACCGAAGGGTCTCCGAGCTCGAAGACCTCACCGCCCAGGAGAGCGCCGAGCTGATGGCGTTCACCCAGAAGGTAATTCGGGTGATCAAATCGGTGTCGCGGCCGCACGGCTTCAACGTCGGGCTGAACCTCGGGCAGTCCGCCGGCGGATCGCTGGCCGAGCACCTGCATATGCATGTGGTCCCGCGCTGGAGTGGCGACGCGAACTTCATCACGATAATCGGCGGCTCGAAGGTCATCCCCCAGCTGTTGCGCGAGACGCGGGAACTGTTGGCGACCGAGTGGGCGAAGCAGCCGTGAGCAACTTCTACCTGATGACCCGCGCGGCCTACGAAAAGCTGTCCCGGCCGGTCGCGAAGGCGGCGCTGCGGGCGGGCTTCACCCCCGACAGCATCACAATCATCGGCACGGCCGGGACGGTGATCGCGGCGCTGACGCTCTTCCCCATCGGGCAGCTGTGGTGGGGCGCGTTCAGCGTGTGGATCTTCGTGCTGGCCGACATGCTCGATGGGGCGATGGCACGCGAGCGCGGCGGCGGTACCCGGTTCGGTGCGGTGCTGGACGCCACCTGCGACCGGATCGGTGACGGGGCGGTGTTCTGCGGGCTGCTGTGGTGGGCGGCGTTCGGGCTGAAGAGCACGTCCCTGATTGTGGCCACGCTGATCTGCCTGGTCACCTCGCAGGTGATCTCCTACATCAAGGCCCGCGCCGAGGCCAGCGAGCTGTCCGGCGGGGGCGGTCTCATCGAGCGACCCGAACGGCTGATCATCGTGCTGGCCGGCGCCGGGCTGTCCGGTGTGCCCTTCTTACACATGCCCTGGCTGGTGCACGTCGCGATGTGGGTGCTCGCGCTCGCGAGCCTGGTCACGGTGGGGCAGCGGTTGCACACCGTGCGGACATCGCCTGGCGCGATGGAGCCGCTGCAAAACCCTGAGTCGGCGAACTCAGGCGAAAAACCCGAGACGTGGGGGCACTCCCCACGCAAGCGGGGGGCCCACCCGCCCGAAGGGCAGGGGGACGAGCCATGACGAGCACCCCGGCGGGACAGAAGGCCGATCTCGGCAGCCGTTTCCCGTTTGGGGGCCAGGTCACCGATTGGGGTTATGCCGCCGGCTGGCGGGTGGTGCGCGCGATGCCGGAGTTCATGGCGCGCAACGCTTTTGAGGCCGGTGCGCACTACGCCGCACGCAACGGCGGCCCCGACCAGCTCCGCAAGAACCTCGCCCGGGTGCTCGGCGTGACGCCGGCCCAGGTGCCGGACGGGCTGATTCGTGCTTCAGTGGCCTCATACGCCCGATACTGGCGAGAGGCGTTCCGGTTGCCCTCAATGGATCTGAAGAAGCTCGGCAAACAGCTTGACCCGCACTTCGGGGGCCAGGAGCACATTGCCGCCGCACTTGATGCCGGTCGCGGCGCGATCATGGCACTGCCGCACAGCGGGAACTGGGACATGGCCGGCGTGTGGCTCGTCCAAAAACACGGCGCCTTCACCACCGTGAATGAGCGGCTCAAGCCCGAATCGCTGTACAAGCGTTTCATCGCCTACCGGGAAAGCCTCGGTTTCGAGATGCTGCCGTTGTCCGGGGGTGAGCGGCCGCCGTTCGAGGTGCTCGCCGAGAGGCTGCGTGACAACCGCGTCGTGTGCCTGATGGCCGAACGAGACCTGACCCGCGCAGGCCTGCAGGTCGACTTCTTCGGCGAACCCACCCGTATGCCTGCAGGCCCTGCGAAGCTCGCCATCGCAACCGGTGCCCCTCTGATGGTGGAGCACAGCTGGTACCGCAGACACGGGTGGGAATTCAGCGTGACTCCGCCGCTGGACACATCCTCGGGCGATGTCACCATCATCACGCAGAAACTCGCCGACCATTTCGCCCACAACATCGCCGCGCACCCCGCCGACTGGCACATGATGCAACCCCAATGGCTGGCCGACCTGCCAGACGAGCGGCGCGCGAAACTCGGGGAGACCTGATGCGCATCGGCATGGTCTGCCCGTACTCATTCGACGTCCCCGGAGGCGTGCAGTCCCATGTGCTGCAGCTGGCCGCGGTGATGCACAGCCGCGGCCACGAGGTCAGCGTGCTGGCGCCGTCGTCGCCGCACGTAGAGCTCCCGGACTATGTTGTGTCCGGCGGTAAGGCGGTGCCGATCCCGTACAACGGGTCGGTGGCCCGGCTGCGGTTCGGGCCAGCCACCCATCGCATGGTCAAGCGCTGGCTGGCCGACGGCGACTTCGACGTGCTGCATCTGCACGAACCGAACGCGCCGAGCCTGTCGATGCTGGCGCTGAACATCGCGGAGGGCCCGATCGTCGCGACGTTCCACACGTCGACCACAAAGTCGTTGACGCTCAGTGTGTTTGAGCCGCTGCTGCGGCCGATGCACGAGAAGATCGTCGGTCGCATCGCGGTGTCGGACCTGGCGAGGCGGTGGCAGATGGAGGCGCTCGGCAGCGACGCCGTCGAGATCCCCAACGGCGTGGACGTCGCGTCATTCGCGAACGCGCCGCTGCTCGACGGCTACCCGCGCCCGGGCAAGTCCGTGCTATTCCTCGGCCGCTTCGACGAGTCCCGCAAGGGCATGGCCGTGCTGCTGAGCGCGTTGCCGACCCTGGTTAATCGGTTCGGTGACGTCGAGATCCTCATTGTCGGCCGCGGCGACGAGGAAGAACTGCGTGAGGACGCCGGGAAACTGGCCGGGCATCTGCGGTTCCTCGGGCAGGTCGACGACGGTCAGAAGGCGTCGGCGATGCGCAGCGCCGACGTGTACTGCGCCCCGAATACCGGCGGCGAGAGCTTCGGCATCGTGCTCGTCGAGGCCATGGCGGCCGGCACCGGGGTGGTGGCCAGCGATCTCGATGCATTCCGCCGGGTGCTTGTCGACGGCAAGGCCGGGCGGCTGGTGCCGGTCGATGACGCCGCGGCGCTGGCGGCGGGGCTGGTGGAGGTGCTGGACGACGACATGGCCCGCTCGCGCTATGTCGACGCGGCCGCCGAGGCGGTGCGGCGCTACGACTGGTCGGTCGTGGCCCGGGAGATCATGCGGGTCTACGAGACGGTTGCCGGGGCTGGGGCGAAGGTGCAGGTGGCAGGAACGGCGGGCTGGGGGTACCGCCCGCCCGGAGGGCAGGGGGAGAGCGTAGGGGGCACCGCCCGGCCGAAGGCCAGGGGGACGACCGGGGGAAGTAGTTGATCACGTGGATCGTGATCATTGCGCTGGCGCTGCTGGTCGCGGTGCTCCTACTGGTCGGCCTGTGGGCCTTCCAGACGGCCAACCGGCTGGACCGGCTGCACGTGCGCTACGACCTGTCGTGGCAGGCCCTCGACGGGCTGCTGGCCCGGCGTGCGGTGGTGGCGCGAGCGGTCGCCGTCGACGCATACGGCGGCGGGCCGGACGGTAAACGGCTCGCAGCCCTGGCCGACGCCGCCGAGCGAGCACCGCGAACGGCCAGGGAGGTCGCCGAAAACGAGCTGTCCGCGGCGCTGGCGCTCGTCGCCCCCGCGTCGCTGCCCGTGGCGTTGGTCGCCGAACTCGCCGACGCGGAGGCGAGGGTGATGCTGGCCCGCCGTTTCCACAACGACGCCGTCCGCGACACCCTTGCGCTGCGGGAACGGCCCGCGGTGCGCATCCTTCGCCTCGGCGGAACCGCCGCGCTGCCAACCTATTTCGAGATCGCCGAACGCGCAGAAACAACGCCGCGTGAGGGGGGTCTGGTCAGCCGCCGGACGTCGGCGCGCATCGTGCTGCTCGACGACGACGGCTGTGTGCTGTTGTTCTGCGGGTCGGATCCGGCACTACCGGACGGCTCAGACGGCCCAGCGCCACTCTGGTGGTTCACCGTCGGGGGTGCTGCGCAGGCGGGCGAGACACTGCCGCAGGCCGCGGTGCGCGAGCTGGCGGAGGAGACGGGGCTGCGCGTCGATCCCGCCGAGATGATCGGACCGGTGTGGCGGCGCGACGCGGTGATCGACTTCAACGGCTCGGTCATCCGCAGCGAGGAGATGTTCTTCATCCACCGCACCCGGCGGTTCGAACCGTCGATGGCCGGCCGCACCGGGCTGGAGCGGGCCTACATCCATGGGCACCGCTGGTGCGATGCGACAATGATCAGTGAACTGGTCGCCAAGGGCGAAACCGTGTACCCCCTGCAGCTAGGCGAACTTCTCAACGAGGCGAATGTGCTCGCCGATGGGCGGGGTGGTGCACCCGAACTGCAGTTGCAGTCGATTCGCTGAGGCTGCGGATTTAACACATTTGGCGCCACCTTTAGACTGGATCAGTAGCGATCTGGAGGAGATAGCAGTGGATACCGGCGGGCAGGAGCGAAGCGACCGGGGAATCAGTAGCGCACCTGGAACCAACGGGTCGGTGACCCAGACCGGGACCGCCCGGGTCAAGCGCGGCATGGCCGAGATGCTCAAGGGCGGCGTGATCATGGACGTCGTCACCCCGGAGCAGGCCCGCATCGCCGAGGGCGCAGGCGCGGTGGCCGTGATGGCGTTGGAGCGGGTGCCCGCCGACATCCGCTCGCAGGGCGGCGTCGCGCGGATGAGCGATCCCGATCTCATCGAGGGCATCATCTCCGCGGTCACCATCCCAGTGATGGCCAAGGCCCGCATAGGGCACTTCGTGGAAGCGCAGATTCTGCAGAGCCTGGGCGTCGACTACGTCGACGAGTCCGAGGTGCTCACCCCGGCCGACTACACCCACCACATCGACAAGTGGAAGTTCACCGTGCCGTTCGTGTGCGGTGCGACCAACCTCGGCGAGGCGCTGCGCCGCATCACCGAGGGCGCGGCGATGATCCGCTCCAAGGGCGAGGCCGGCACCGGCGACGTGTCCAACGCCACGACCCACATGCGCGAGATCGGCGGCGCGATCCGGCGGTTGACGTCGCTGTCGGAGGACGAATTGTTTGTCGCCGCAAAAGATTTGCAGGCCCCCTACGATCTGGTCGTGGAAGTCGCGCGGGCCGGCAAGCTGCCGGTGACGTTGTTCACCGCGGGCGGAATCGCGACACCAGCGGACGCGGCGATGATGATGCAGCTCGGCGCCGAGGGCGTGTTCGTCGGCTCGGGCATCTTCAAGTCCGGTGACCCCGCTCAGCGGGCCGCCGCGATCGTCAAGGCCACTACGTTCTACGACGACCCCGACGTGCTGGCGAAGGTGTCGCGCGGCCTGGGGGAGGCGATGGTCGGTATCAACGTGGAGGACATCGCGGCCCCGCATCGGCTCGCCGAGCGTGGCTGGTAAACCTTCTGCATGTCGATCGAGAAGATCCTTGATCTCGAGCAGCTCGAGGTCAACATCTACCGCGGAAGCGTGTTCAGTCCCGAGTCGGGCAACTGGCAGCGCACCTTTGGAGGCCAGGTGGCCGGTCAGTCGCTGGTCTCCGCGGTACGCACGGTCGACCCGCGCTACCAGGTTCACTCGCTGCACGGCTACTTTCTGCGGCCGGGAGATGCCAAGGCGAGCACCGTCTTCATCGTCGAACGTCTCCGGGACGGCGGATCCTTCGCCACCAGGCGGGTGAACGCGATACAGCACGGCGAGACGATCTTCTCGATGTCGGCATCGTTTCAAACCGACCAGAGCGGCATCGAACACCAGGACGCCATGCCGTCGGCTCCGCCGCCGGAGGATCTGCCGGGCCTGACGGAGATGAGGGCGTTCGACGACGCGGGCTTCAAGCAGTTCGCGGAGTGGGATGTTCGGATCGTCCCTCAGGAGAAACTGGAACGCCTGCCAGGTAAGGCGTCCCAGCAGCAGGTGTGGTTCCGCCACCGCGACCCGCTTCCCGACGACTATGTCCTGCACATCTGTGCGCTGGCCTACATGAGTGACCTCACGCTGCTCGGTTCGGCGCAGGTCCACCACCAAGAGGAGCGCAAGCACCTGCAGATCGCGTCGCTCGATCACGCGATGTGGTTCATGCGGCCGTTCCGCGCCGACGAATGGCTGCTCTATGACCAGTCGTCGCCATCGGCGTGCGGGGGTCGGGCGCTGACGCAGGGCAAGATCTTCAACCGTTACGGCGAAATGGTGGCGGCGGTGATGCAGGAGGGCCTCACCCGCTACCGGCGTGACTACACCCCGGCCCGAGAGTGAGCACGCCGCGCGTCGGCGTGCTCGCGCTGCAGGGCGACACCCGCGAACATCTGGCGGCGCTGCGTGAGGCGGGCGCGAACGCGACGACCGTTCGCCGCGTCGACGAGCTCGAGGCCGTCGACGCGCTGGTGATACCCGGCGGCGAATCCACCACGATGAGCCACCTGCTGCGCGAATTCGAACTGCTCGAGCCGCTGCGGGCGCGGCTGGCCGAAGGCATGCCGGCCTACGGCTCGTGTGCTGGGATGATCCTGCTGGCCACCGAGATTCTGGACGCCGGCGTCGAGGGCCGCTCCGCCGTCCCGCTCAAGGCCATTGATATGACGGTGCGTCGCAACGCCTTTGGCCGCCAAGTCGATTCGTTTGAGGGCGACTTCCCCTTTGAGGGTCTCGACGGTCACGTGCACGCGGTGTTCATCCGCGCGCCATGGGTCGAACGCGTCGGCCCCGATGTGCAGGTGTTGGGCCGTGCCGCCGGCCACATCGTCGCCGTGCGGCAGGGCCGCATGCTGGCGACGGCGTTTCATCCGGAGATGACGGGCGACCGTCGCATCCATAAGCTCTTCGTTGACATGCTTTAGACGCGATTTGGGCGTGATTTCTGGCGCTGATCGCAGGAAATCACGCCGAAATCACAGGCAGCAAGCGGCGTGACGACGAGCGGACCGTGTTCAGGCTGCTCGTGCCGACGCTGGCATGCCTGAAGTTCATGATGGCCGGCATGGACGGATCCTGGTCGTCGCTGGTCAGCATCACCTGGATGCGATGGCCCGCCTGGAAGCGACGAGCATTGGGTACCAACGGGATTCGATAGACGACGTCCTCGCCGATGGGCACCGCCTCGGCGGTGCGGCACGGCAACACCGGCGCACCCGGCCGGCTGGCCGGTACGTCGACCTCGCGCATGCTGGCGCGCAGCCACCCGGCCGTCACGTCGGAGACCGTGCCGTCCGGCGCGACGTCTTGCAGGATCGCGATCCACGCCGTGTCGATCGCGGTCGCCGACGCGACCAGCTGTAATTCGATGTCGCCCACGACATCCACCGCCGAGGACAGCGCCTCGCTGGTCCACGTCAGCATCGACGGCGGATCGATCGGGCTTGGCTTGGCACGGTTAAGGCCGGCGCCCAGCACTAGGTACTCGCGGCTGCGCGGCCCGCCTTCGTCACCGGCCAGCGCACCGTCCGCTCGCAGCGCGAATTCGCGGTGGCTGCCCGGCGGCGGCCACGACTCGGCAGTGGCCAGTCGTCCGCGCCCGGCAGGAAGTATCGGCATAGCGGGCCCTTCCGCGATGCCCGGGATGTCGATGTTCCTCAGCAGCGGCACCAGGTTTCGCTCGTCCCACCACTCGTCGCGGGTGGGGTGTCTGACCGCGATGGCGAGCCACAAGTCGTCCCAGGGATGCGGGTCGTGCGGAACTTTGAGCAGCTGGCGAAGCACGGTCATGGCCGATTCGCCGTTCATGGTGGCGAACTTTGAGTGCAGGCGCTCGGTCGTGAGCACGTCGCGGGCGAGCCGCAGCGGCGGGCTGCGCCAGAACTTGTCGCTGCGCTCTGCGGTCAGACCGACCATCGCGAGGAACGGTGTGATGAACGACGAGCTGAACAACCCGTTGTGCACGGCCCCTTCGTACAGGTCTGCTGTCACGGCGACCGGGAAGATCGCCTTCAGGTGCGGCGGCCGCTCGATGGCGCCTCCAGCTGCGTCATCGCGAAGTAGCTGATGCCGATCATCCCGACGTTGCCGTCACACCATGGCTGCGCGGCCACCCATTCGACGAGATCGTGCATGTCGCGGCGTTCCTGGGCGTCGAAGAACCAGAACGTGCCGCCTGAGCCACCCGTGCCGCGCAGATTAGCGATGACGTGGGCGTAGCCGCGGGGCACCCAGAAGTCGGTGGCTCCGGCCTCGATGAACCCCATGGGAGCGCCGAGGTCCTGGATCTGACGCGGGTAGGGCGAGGCGGCGATCAGCGCGGGCACCGGGCCGTCGGAGTCCGGCCGATGCACGTCGGCCATCAGTGCGGTGCCGTCGCGCACGCCGATCGCGACGTTGTTGTCGCGGCGGGTGTGATACTGCGGTTCGCTGAGGTTGCGATAGCCACGCCCGGTGGTCTGCGGGCCGTTCAGTCGCCGCACGAGCGCCCTCCTAACCCGAAGTCAAGGAAACCGATGACAACAATGATCGAGGTTGAGCCGCAACCGCGCATCGACACGCTGGTCCGGTCGGGCCAGAGAGCTGCGGTCGTCGACGCCGCCGCGACGTTCACCGACGACCCGTCGAGTGCCCCGACCTGGATCCAGCTGCACGTCGACGGCCACCTGGGCTGGCCGGCCGGCGTGGGCTACGCGTCGTCGCGCTGACGCCGCTCGACGCCGTGCGGTAGGGCTTAAACGTCCACGTAGACTCGTTGATTGGACTCTGAAGTAAGTGAAAGAGGTAGTACTGCATGAGCGGCCATTCCAAGTGGGCCACCACCAAGCATCAGAAGGCCGTCAAAGACGCGCGCCGCGGCAAGGAATTTGCCCGGCTGATCAAGAACATTGAGGTCGCCGCGCGCACCGGCGGCGGTGACCCGGGCGGCAACCCGACCCTGTATGACGCCATCCAGAAGGCCAAGAAGACGTCGGTGCCCAACGACAACATCGAGCGGGCCCGCAAGCGCGGCGCCGGTGAGGAAGCCGGCGGCGCCGACTGGCAGACCATCACCTACGAGGGCTACGGGCCCAACGGCGTGGCCGTGCTGATCGAGTGCCTGACCGATAACCGCAACCGCGCCGCCGGCGAGGTGCGCGTCGCGATGACCCGCAACGGCGGAAACATGGCCGACCCGGGGTCGGTGTCCTACCTGTTCTCCCGCAAGGGCGTCGTCACGCTGGAGAAGAACGGGCTGACCGAGGATGACGTCCTGACCGCGGTTCTGGAGGCTGGCGCCGAGGACGTCGACGATCTGGGCGACACTTTCGAGGTTATCTGTGAGCCGGGCGATCTGGTGGCGGTGCGTACGGCGCTGCAAGACGCCGGCATCGACTACGAGTCGGCCGAGGCCAGCTTCCAGCCCTCGGTGTCCGTGCCCGTCGACCTCGACGGCGCGCGCAAGGTGCTCAAGCTGATCGACGCGCTTGAGGACAGCGACGATGTGCAGGACGTCTACACCAACATCGACATCCCCGACGACGTCGCCGCCATCCTCGACGACGAGGAGTAGCTCAGGCCGGGAGGTGCCGAATGTGGACCGCCGAAGTAACAACCAATAAAGCAACGTTCCGACGCTTCCGTGACGCCATGAACACCTGTGACATGGAGTTCATCTCGAGGACGATCGACGAGCTTGTCGAGCCGGACGCCACGATCCGCACGCCGTTGCCGAGTGACGCGACGGGCGCGGAAGTCCTCAAGCATGTGTGGGCGGTGCTCCTTCGCGCCTTCCCCGATCTGCACCTCACGGTCGAGGATTTGATCGGGGAGGAGGACAAGGTCGTCGCCAGGATCGTGGTAACCGGAACCCACCTGGGTGACTACATGGGCATAGAGCCAACCGGCAAATCCATTGCGTACGAAGAGATCTTCATCTTCCGCTTCGCCAATGGCCGAGTAGTTGAGACCTGGGGAGTCGTCGACGTCTTCTCGCAGATGAAACAGCTCGGCGTCATTCCGGCCTAGCTCGCGCGACGCGCAAGGCGAGGTTTCCTAGCGATGTCCGCCATGGTGGAAGACGAGCAAGCTGCTGCCGAAGTAGGGGAATTGCGGGGCGTACGTCACCGGGGGCGGCGTGTTCACGATCTGCACATTTCCCGGCGTCTGGCAGACCGTGCTGTTGGCGCTGGTATAGGTGCAGGATTGTTCGGCCAGCGCGGTAGGTGCGGTGGCGATCGATGCCGCGGCGGCCAGCGCCAACAACATCGGCGGTAGATAGCGTCGCTGGATTGTCATGATTCACTCCTCGGGCGTGGATGCGGCCGCTCGCTCGCCGCGATCGAGTTGTGGGGCCCCGGCGGGGCGCTTCCGGAGAGAAACAGAACATATAGAGTTTCTATACAAATCAGCGCCGGCGAGGGTGCTTTTATTTCCGTCTGGCCAGATGAGGTCGCCCGGGCGAGCGTCAGCGACCGCGATGCGGAGACTCAGGCGGGGTGCAGGCTGACCGGCACACCCGAGTAGCGCACCATGCCGGTCACCAGGTCGATGTCGTCCTTGTTCGTCAGCACGTTGACGTTGGCCTCGACGTGGCCGTGCGGCACCGAGACCGCACCGCGCCGGATCGCTGCGTCCACCTTGGCGACACCGGTCAGCTCACCGTGGGCGCTGCGGACCGTCACCGGCCTGCCGTCGACGACGCCCGCCGCGGCGCCGTCGTCGGGATGGATCAGCACGTCGGCGGGATCGCCGAGAAAGTCGAACTGGGCATTGAGCCGCCGCATCTGCCTGCGCGGCGTCAGCACGAGCGGCGCCGGCTCGCGCAACCGGGCGAGCCGTTCGACGAGCAGCCGCGGCGCCAACCGCCATCCGCCCATCCGCTCGATGTGGCGCTGTACCCACGGCGCGGGAAGTTCGTGACCGTTGTCCACCCAGCCGGTCGCCGCCAACTCGTCGAACGTGCACCGCGCAGCCGCCGTAACTCCTGCCAGCATCTCGTCGTCGGATCGCGTGGGATCGGCGACGTCAAGACCGAGCCGCCTGCCCAGCTCGGCGAGGAACCACCACATCGACCGTCGGTCACCGATCGGTTCCACCACCGCGGCGGTGTGCTGAGCCGACACCCGGGAACTCAACGCGTCCCAGATCGTGACGTCGGATCGTTCCAACTGGTCCTTGGTCGGCAGCACGTGCGTGGACAAGGCCGCGGTGTCGTTCGTGATGATCTCCGTGGTGGCCAGCACCTCGAGCTTGCGCAGCGCCGGCTCCAACACCCCGGTGTTCGGGAACGACGTGAGCAGGCTGCCGCCGAGATTGAGCACTGCGCGGATATTGCCTGCTTCGATCTCGTCGGGCAGTGCTGCGCAAGGCCATTCGCCCATGAACGACTGTGTTCCAGGGCGGCTGCGCGGACCGGGTCCGAACGAGCCGTCCGGCGGCGAGATCGGAAGCTCGAACGCCTCAAGTTGATAGGCGAAGCCCGGGTGGAACCAGATGCCGCCGGGACGGTTCATCGACCCGGTGAGGATCATCAACGCCCATGCCAGCCATTGCGTGACGTTGGCCGCATCGGCCGTCATCGTCACGCCGGTGCCGGTTTCGATCGCGACCGGACCCGGCGCCGCCGCCCGTACCGCCTCACAGAGGCGCGTCAGGTCTGCGGCCGCTACGTCAGCCAGCGCAGCGCTGTACTCGAGTGTGAACGGCTCCACCGCGGCGGCCAACACATCGGCGTCCTGGACGAGTACGTCCGGATCCGCGCCGTTCCGAAGGATCTCGCGCACGAGGAACGCCAACACCGCGTGATCAGTGCCGGGTCGCGGCGCGATGTGGCCGGTGGCCAGGCGGGCGGTCTCGGTCCGACGCGGATCGATGACCCACACCTGGCCCCGTCCGGCGATAGCGCGCACGGTGCCGGTCGGATTCGGCACGGAGATCGCGTGGCCATGCGAGATCACCGGGTTGGTGCCGACGAAGATCATGAAGTCGACGGCGTCGTAGTCCGGCCGCCCCGACATGCCGAGGAAGCCGCCCACGAGATCAGAGATCAGCGGCTTGGCCGTGCCGTCGATGGTCAGCGGGCTGAACTTGGCCGACGTGCCGATGGCGGCGTGCAGTGCCTCGGCGACCCGGGTGCCGACGGCGTCCATGCCGACTCCGGTGCCGAAGAAGATGCCGACCGAATCCGGTCCGTGCCTGTCGATGATGTCCTTGAGCTTGGTGCCGAGGTCGTCGAGGCACGCCTCCCATGACGTGTCCTGGAGGACGCCGTCGACCAGCATCTGCGGGCGTTCGATCCGGTCGGGGTGGTGGTGCATCTGCGGTAGCGCCCGGCCTTTCGGGCAGGTGTACCCCATCGACAACGGGTGCTCCCGGTCGCCGCGCACCCGGATGACGTCGTCACCCTCGACGTCGACGAGAATCCCGCAGACGGACGTGCAGATGCGGCAGAAACTTCGGACGGTGGGCACGAACGGAAACGTACTCTCCGATATTGATATGGGATATGGCATCCATGGAAATGCCATTCTTCTCAGGCGTTCAGAAACGCCCCGATCTCGCGAGCGGTGTGCTCGGGCTGGTCGAGCATCACCAGGACGTATGCGTCGTCGACCAGCCGCAGTCGACCCTTGGGCAGCAGGGCGGCGAGCCGGCCGCCGTGCTCTTCCGGCATCACGGGGTTGCGGCTCCACAACACCAGCGCGGGCCCGGTGAAGTCGGCGAGCTTGTTCGTCGCGCGGATCAGGTCGGCGCCGTCGAACTTGGTGCGGCAATACTTGACGAGGTCCTGCCGGATCCGCCGGTCCGCCAGGCCGGGCGCCATCCACTTGTCGACAATATCTTGCGGCACAGGCTTTTTCGCCATCTGACCGAAGATCAGCCACTGCCGCCTCAGCCATCCGATCTTGAGCTGACGCATCGCCAGCGACACCGTCAGCGTGTTGCGGCTGGCCAGCCATGCGACCTTGCCGGGGAAACCGGGCGGAAAGTTGTCGAACGCCTCGGACGGGCAGATCACCAGCCGCGCAACGCGTTTGTCGCGGCCGGCGTCGGTGAGGAACAGCGCGCCGCCCCAATCGGTAACCACCAGCGTGACGTCGGCAAGGTCCAGCGCATCCAGAAAGTCGGCGACGACGTCGACCATCCCCGGCATGGTCAGGTCCGCGTCCTCGCGCATCGGGATGCGGTGCCCGCCCATCGGCAGCACCGGCAGCAGATAGCGGAATCCCGGCGGGAGCATCGGCAGCGCCAGGTTCCACTGGGCGTCGTTCATGAGCAGGCCATGCAGCAGCACGACCGGTGGACCGCTCGGGTCGCCCTCCTCCCGGTATTCGATGGTTCCGGCGGATACGTCGACGGATTTCATGGCGACCCTTCGGCAATAGAACGTTGATTCTAGAACGTATGCTCTAGTCTGTAGCCGGGAGGCGAAGATGGCAAGGTCTACCAGGGAATCGATTCTGACCGCCGCGGCGGAGCTGATGCGGCACAAGGGCTACGGAGCTGTGGGCATGAAGGACATCGCCCAAGCCTCCGGTGCGCCCATCGGGTCGCTGTACCACCACTTCCGCGGCGGCAAGGTGCAGATCGCTCGCGAGGCGCTGATCAACGCCGGCCACGCGTACGCATTGCTCATCCCGTCGATCGTCGACGAGTACACCGACCTCGGCGACGCCGTCGACGCCGTCTTCACCCAGGCCGCCGAGGACATGGCGAGCACCGGCTTCGCGAACATGTGCCCGGTGGCCAGCGTCGCCGCCGAGGTCGCCGACACCGTCGAGGAACTCCGCGAAACCTCAGCATCGGTCTTCGACGGCTGGATAGACGGCGGAAGCGCCTACTTCACGGCGCGTGGGCTCGCCTCGACACAGGCCCGGGAGGTCACGCTCGCACTGATCGGCGCACTGGAGGGCGCCTTCGTCATTGCCCGCACGTTGCGCAGCACCGAGCCGCTGCTCGCCGCTGGACGGGCGCTGGCCCCGCGGTACCGCGGGGTGGCATTGGCGCCGTCGCGGCACGATTCGACCCCGGCGACGATCGCGATATCTCACCCGAGCGGACGAGTGCGCTCGTAAACTCACTCTGAAAACGCGATGACCAACGGTGTCGGCGCCGGTGATGGCGAAATCACCTCGCGGAGAGGCGGTTCCAACGATGGAAGCCAACTCTCTTGCACCCGCGCAGGCGGCTGCGGCGCGTCTGACGGTGGCGGAGCGACAGGAGCTGGGTAGGTCCAAACGGGTCGTCTTGCCGCGTTCGTCGCTCGGGGACTACGCGCCGGCGGCGGACCGTCCCGATCCGGTCGCGCTGCTGGAATCCCAGGCGACGTCGCGGATCGCCGAACTCATACCCATCCGTTATGGGCGCATGCTGGCGTCGCCATTCTCGTTTTATCGAGGCGCTGCACTGATCATGGCGTCCGACTTGGCGACCGGTCCGCACACCTCGCTGGAAGCACAGTTGTGTGGCGATGCGCATCTGTCTAACTTCGGGCTGTTCGCCTCGCCGGAGCGCAGTCTGGTATTCGACATCAACGACTTCGACGAAACGCTGCCCGGACCATGGGAGTGGGATGTCAAGCGGCTGGTGGCGAGCCTGGCGGTCGCGGGCCGCGGCAACGGTTTCGACGCAGCCGAGCGCGAGCGCGTGGTCCGCGCCGCGGCGCAGGGCTACCGCCGACAGATGAATGCGCTGGCGGCGATGCGCGAGCTGGACGTGTGGTACGCGCACACCATCGTCGACGAAGAGCTCGAGGCGAGCGTCAACCCCACCGACAGGCGACAGATCCGTCGCACCGCGGCCAAAGCGCGGACGCGCGACAACCTGCAGGCGAACGCGAAACTAACTCGCGTGGTCGACGGGCGTCGCCGCCTGGCGAGCGATCCGCCGCTGCTCGTCCCGATCGAGGAGCTTTTCGGTGAGGCCGAGGCTCGCGCAAACGACGAACAGATGGGCAACCTCGTCGACGGGTACATGCGGAGCCTGGACGTGGGCCGACGCACGCTCATCACTCGCTTTACCTACGCAGGCATGGCCCGCAAGGTCGTCGGGGTTGGCAGCGTCGGCACCCGTGCCTGGATAGTGCTGCTGCTCGGGCGAGACGACCAGGATCCCCTCCTGCTGCAGGTCAAACAGGCCGAGCGCTCCGTGCTCGAGGGCTACCTGCAGCCAAGCGCGTATTCCAATTCCGCCGAGCGGGTGGTTGCCGGGCAGCGGCTGATGCAGGCCTGCAGCGACATCTTGTTGGGCTGGTTACGCTCCGTTGGCCCGGATGCCCTCGCGGGCGACTACTACGTGCGCCAGCTGCACGACTGGAAAGGCTCGGCAGACGTGGAGTCGATGAGTCCAACGGTGCTGGCCGGTTACGGGCAGTCCTGCGGCGAGGTGCTCGCGCGAGCGCATTCGCGCAGCGGTGACCGCATCGCGATCGCCGCATATCTCGGGAACGGTGACACGGTCGACCGGACGCTGGTCCGCTTTGCGGAATCGTATGCCGACCAGAACGAGCGCGACTATGCGGCGCTGCGCGAAGCGGTCGCCAGCGGAGTTGTGGCCGCCGAATCCGACCTATGATCGACGCCGCGTGTCGTGCGCGGCGCTGTCCGCCCCGGCCGTTAAGCTCTCGAACAGGTGTTCACAGAAGGGGCTGACGTGCGGGTAATGGGAGTCGACCCCGGGCTGACCCGCTGCGGCCTGTCAGTCATCGAGGGCGGCCAGGGCCGGAAGGTGATCGCCCTGGATGTCGACGTGGTCCGCACGCCGTCCGATGAGCCGCTGCCGTGCCGGCTGCTCACCATCAGCGACACCGTCGAGCATTGGATGGACACCCACCGCCCCGACGTGGTCGCCATCGAGCGGGTGTTCGCGCAGCAGAATGTGTCGACGGTGATGGGTACCGCACAGGCCGGCGGGGTCATCGCAGTTGCGGCCGCCAGACGCGGCATCGACGTGCACTTCCACACGCCAAGCGAGGTCAAGGCCGCCGTCACCGGTAACGGCAACGCGGACAAGGCTCAGGTCACCGCGATGGTCACCAGAATCCTTGCGCTGCAAACGAAACCGACTCCCGCCGACGCCGCCGACGCGTTGGCGCTCGCGATATGTCACTGCTGGCGCGCGCCCATGATCGCGCGCATGGCGCGGGCGGAGGCGCTGGCCGCAGAACAGCGTCGCAAGTATCAAGCGAAATTGAAGGCGGCGAGATGATCGCATCCGTTCACGGCGAGGTCCTCGAGATCGCGCTCGACCACGTCGTCATCGAGGCCGCGGGCGTCGGCTACAAGGTGATGGCGACACCGTCCACGCTGGCGACGCTGCGCCGGGGTAGCGAAACCCGCCTGATCACCGCAATGATCGTGCGCGAGGATTCGATGACGCTGTACGGCTTCGCCGACGCCGATGCCCGCGACCTGTTCCTAACGTTGCTCAGTGTCTCCGGCGTCGGGCCGAAGATCGCGCTGGCCACGCTGGCCGTATACGACGCTCCTTCGCTGCGGCTGGCCTTGGCCGACGGGGATGTCACCGCGCTGACCAGGGTGCCCGGCATCGGCAAGCGCGGTGCCGAGCGGTTGGTGCTCGAATTGCGCGACAAGATCGGGCCGGTCGCGACGGCTTCGGGCGCCGTCACCTTGAATGGCCACTCGGTACGCGGGCCCGTCGTCGAAGCGCTTGTCGGACTTGGCTTTGCGATCAAGCAGGCCGAGGAGGCCACCGACAAGGTGCTGGCCAACGAGCCCCAGGCGACCACGTCCAGCGCGCTGCGCGCGGCACTGTCGATGTTGGGTAAGAATTGAGTCGCTTCGAAGACGACCAGGAGCCTGAGGATACTTCCGATCGGGAGGTTTCTGCCGCCCTGACCGTCGGAGAAGGCGACATCGACGCCAGCCTGCGGCCGCGGTCGTTGCGCGAGTTCATCGGTCAGCCGCGGGTGCGCGAACAGCTGCAGTTGGTCCTCGAGGGCGCCAAGAACCGCGGCGGCACACCGGATCACATCCTGCTGTCCGGTCCGCCCGGACTGGGCAAGACGTCGTTGGCGATGATCATCGCCGCCGAACTCGGCACGTCGCTGCGGGTCACGTCCGGTCCCGCCCTCGAGCGTGCAGGCGACCTGGCCGCGATGCTGTCCAACCTCGTCGAGCACGACGTGTTGTTCATCGACGAGATCCATCGCATCGCGCGGCCTGCCGAGGAGATGCTGTACCTGGCGATGGAGGACTTCCGCGTCGACGTCGTCGTCGGGAAAGGCCCTGGCGCCACGTCGATTCCGCTCGAGGTCGCGCCGTTCACCTTGGTCGGGGCGACCACCCGATCGGGTGCGCTGACCGGGCCGCTGCGTGACCGATTCGGGTTCACCGCCCATATGGACTTCTATGAGCCAGCAGAGTTGGAGCGGGTGCTGGCTCGGTCGGCGGGCATTCTCGGCATCGAGGTGGGCGCCGACGCCGGCGCCGAGATCGCGCGACGCTCGCGCGGCACGCCACGCATCGCCAACCGGCTGCTGCGCCGGGTCCGCGACTACGCGGAGGTCCGCGCTGACGGGGTGATCACCCGCGACATCGCCAAGTCCGCGCTGGAGGTCTACGACGTCGACGAGCTCGGCCTGGACCGGCTGGACCGGGCCGTGTTGTCGGCGCTCACCCGCAGTTTCGGCGGCGGCCCCGTCGGGGTGTCCACGCTGGCCGTCGCGGTGGGGGAGGAAGCGGCCACGGTCGAAGAAGTGTGCGAGCCGTTCCTGGTGCGCGCCGGGATGATTGCCAGAACGCCCAGGGGTCGTGTGGCAACGGGGTTAGCGTGGACGCATCTGGGCATGACGCCGCCCAGCGGAGTCAGTGGAATGGGCCAGGCCGGACTGTTCGACTAGTGGGGAGCGTGTGCGTAATGGTTTATGCCGGTTTGATTTTCGCGGGTCTCGCGGCGCTGCTGCACGTTTACATCTTTGTGATGGAGTCGCTCACGTGGACGTCCGCCAGGACCCGCGCGACGTTCGGTATCACCGAGGAGGAGGCGCAGGCCACCAAGGAGCTGGCGTTCAACCAGGGGTTCTACAACCTGTTCCTGGCCATCGTCACGGTGGTTGGCATCGTGATCGGTGGAGTTGGTTATCACGACGCGGCGTGCGCGCTCATCTTCGCCGGCACCGGGTCAATGCTCGCCGCGGCGGTGGTGCTGCTCGTGTCATCACCCGACAAGGCGCGCGCGGCCATCACGCAGGGAATCTTCCCCCTGATTGCGATCGTGCTCATGGTGGTGGGCCTGACGATGTAGCGTCGCCTTGTGAGGCGACCGCTTTGCGTACTGCTTGCTCTTCTCGTCGTGACGGCGGGTGGGTGCGCGCGCAGTGCGGCCGATCCCGGGCCGACCGGGCTGTTCGACGTCGGCGACGGCCGAAAGTTGTTTCTGGACTGTCAGGGTGCAGGCGCGCCGACGGTGTTCATCATTCCCGGCAAGGGCAGCTACGCCAAGGCGTGGAATGTCGTTGTCCCACCGGATGACCCGATCCGAACCTCGCCATACGACATAATCACGCAGGCGAAGCTCCGCCCCAGCCCCGACGCGGCGCAGCCGACGATCGCCAAGACCACACAGGTGTGTGCCTACGACCGGCCCAACACCCGGCCCGACGGTTCGGACCGGTCCACTGAGGTGCCGCAACCACATAACGTGCAGCAGGACGTCGACGACGTGGTCGCGCTGCTTGGCGCCGCGCAGTTGCCGGGGCCATTCGTCTTCGCGGCCCACTCCTACGGCGGTCTGATTGCCGATCTCCTCGCACGGACGCGCCCGGATCTGGTGGCGGGCTTAGTGATGGTCGATCCCGTGTCGGAATTCTTGGAGACGGTGGGTAGTCCCGCGCAGAACGCGGCGTGGGAGCGCGACAGCATGACGCCGCCCGAGCCCGGGGATGAGACTGTGCTGGTCGCCGACGCGATCGCCCTGATCCGGGATGCGCCCCCTTTGCCGCACGTTCCCGCTATCGTGCTCAGCTCTGACAAGTTCGCGTCGCCAGAGGTGCTGACGCCGGAGAACTACACGCTGGCGCAGATCCACCAGGCGAACGACAAGTTGGCCGCCGCGTTGGGTACCACCAACGTGGTGTCCAACGGCAGCGGTCACAACATGATGCTGTATCAGCCGAAGTTCGTGGCCGACAACATCATCGGGATCGTCGACCGGGTGCGGGAGGGCTAGCTTAAATGGACGGGATCGCCGGCGTGGATGATGCCACCCTCGAGGACCTCGAGGTATGCCCCGGCGCAGGGCAAAACACCCAAACCCAATGCCTCGACCAGGTTTTCGGCCGCTGGGGTGCGGAGGGCATGCGGCGCTCGCGGTAGTGGGCCGTGTTCGAGTGTGGGTATCACGCATCGCGGCGTGGCGCCCAACGTGCGCAGCCGGGTTTTTCCCACCGTCAATGTGCGCCCTGCCCAGTCGTTTTCCGCATACGCCGGATAACCAGCGGGAGTCGTGATCACGAGGTTGGGGCGATAGCGCAGGGCCTCCACACCAATGCGCTCTAGGGTGGCCGTAGTGATCGCGTGCAGAGGCGCGAGATCGGTGAACGAATCGCCGGGTGTCGCTTGACCGATTTCCAAGATGGGAGCATCGACCTCGGCGTCGGTGCCGAGTTCGAGCACTTGCTCGGGATCCGCGCGTTCGACGGAGGCTCCTTCCGGCCGATGGTCGATCAGGCGGACCGGTCTTGCCAGTAACCGGGAGAGCACTTCGTCGACACCGTGCTCGTCGGTCGCCACAGTGGTGCCCTCGGGCAATCGGATGCGCACCTCCCCGTCGACCCTGCTGGCGCTGCATTTCAGGAGCGCACGCCACAGGCGGGCCTGCTTGGCACTAGCTATCCGCCCCGTGGCCTCGTCGATCAGCGCGAACCGCCGGTCGCCTTCGGCTCCTCGATCGTCGACGAACAGCTCCGTCAGGGTCTCGCCGAGCATCGACTTCACCGGGTAGCGGTGCAAGCTCTCCACATGCATCCGCGTCTCCATCCCTGCTGCAATTGGGTTGTACGCCCCACTATAGCCAGAGTGCGGTTTCGTGCGCTAACACCGGCGTGTCACGTACGAAACCGCACAGTCGGCGTCAGAGCAATCCGAGCAGCTGCAGGTCGGTGATGTACTTGACGATCACCGCCGGCGTCACATGCGGAATATCTTTGTCCGGACCGATTTTCGCGTCCTGCACCGCCGACCGAAAGCGGTCCGTCGGGGCGATCGACCCGAGAATCGGTGTCTCCGGCCGCTGGTAGTTGTGAATCAGCGGGAGCAGCGATGCCTGGCGCTGTCGGTCCGGCAGAGCGCGCAGCGTCGTGTCGAACCGTTGCAACCACGCGTCGTAAGCGCCGACGCGCGCGACTGGGTATCCCGCTTCGATGAGCCAATCGACGTACTCGTCGAGCCCGATGCCGTCGTCGTAAGGGTTCATCACGTGGTAGGTCTCGAACCCGTCGACCACCTGTGTGCCCAGTGTGGAGATCGCTTCGGCGATGAACTCGACGGGCAACCCGTCGTAGTGGGATCGTTGCCGATTGCCGTCGGCGTCGAGCTCGTAGAACGATCCGGGTGCGATTCCGGTTGCGACCAGGCTCAGCATCAGCCGGGTGAACATGTCCGGCACATTGAGCTGGCCCGCGTAGGTGGTATCGGCCAGGATCATGTCGCAGCGGAACACCGAGACGGGTAGGCCGCAAAGATCGTGTGCCTCGCGCAGCAGCACTTCGCCTGCCCACTTGCTGTTTCCGTAGCCGTTGGCATAGCTATCATCGACCTGACGGGTCTCGCTGATCACCCGAACGTCGGCGTCCTCGACGAACTTCGACAGGTCCATGCCGGCTCCCACACCGATCGTCGACACGTAGACGAACGGCTTCTGCTTGGTGGTGAGCGCGATGCGGATCAGCTCGGCGGTGCCGAGGGCGTTGGGTCCGAACAGCTGGCTGTAGGGCAGGACGTGGTTGACCAACGCGGCCGGGTCGACGATCAGGTCGACGGTGTCGGCCAGCCGCTGCCAGGTCTGCGGATCCAGTCCGAGGTCGGCCTCGCCCTTGTCGCCTGCGATGACCTCGAGGTGGTCGGCGGCCAGTTCCTGGTAATGACGCAACAATTCGGCGTCACCGCTGTCGAAGGTGGCGTCCAGCCGTTCGCGGGCGGCGGCGTCGTCCTTGGCGCGCACCAGGCAGATCAGCTTGCCGTCGACGAGGTCCATCCGCTCCAGCCATTCCAGGGCCAAGTAGCGGCCGAGGAATCCCGTCGCGCCGGTCAGCAGCACCGTGCGCACCTCTGCACTCGGCCCCGGCAGCGACGGAGCCGCGGCAAGAGTCTTCGCGTCGATGAACTTGTCCAGCGTCAAGTCGCTGGCGTGCACCTCGGTGGCGTCACGGCCGTGCACCGACGCGAACGTGGGCCTCTTGGAGCCGGGTTGCCGCTCCGCCTCGATGTAGGCGGCCAGCGACGCCAGGTCGCTGACCGGGCTGACGATGACGCCGACGGGCACGTCGATGTCGAAGATCTCGTGCAGCAGGTTGGCGAATGTCAACGCGGACAGGGAATCCCCGCCCAGATCGGTGAAGTGCGCGTCGGCCTGCAGATCGGTTGCCGCCGCGCCCAGTAGCGCTCCCGCAGCCCGGCTGATGGTCTCCAGCACCGGCCGGTCGGCGCCGTGGAGGCGCAGCTCTCGTAGCTCGTCGGCCTGGATGTCGGCCAGGTCGGTGTAGAGCTGTTCGAGGCGCTCGCCGTAGTACTCCTTGAGCTTCGGCCGTGCGACCTTGCGGATGCCGGTGAGCAGACCGTTCTCGAGGGTGAAAGGCGTTGTCTCGATGATGAAATCGCGGGGAATCTCGTACGACTGCAGGTCTGCGGCCCTGGCGACGTCCTGCAGCGACTCGGTGATCAGCGGCTTCAACGCCCCCACGTCGTGCCGGGCCAGTGCATCTTTGGTCGGCACGACGACGGCCAACACGTACGAGCGGGCGCTGTTGCCGTAGACGAAGATCTGCCGGACCAGTGGGCTGTCACCGAACACCGCTTCCAGCTTGGCGACGGTGACGAACTCGCCTTGCGAGAGCTTGAGCACGTTGTTCCGACGGTCGAGATATACGACCTGGTCCGGTCCCACGTCGGCCACGACGTCACCGGTGCGGTAATAGCCGTCGACGTCGAACACATCGGCGGTGACTTCCGGCCGCTTGTAGTAGCCGGGAAATATGGTCTCGGACTTGACTAGGAGCTCACCCCTGGGATGGGGCCGGTCGGTGCTGAAGTAGCCGAGGTCGGGAACGTCGACGAGCTTGTAGTCGATCACCGGCGGACGTTGCACCTGGCCGTCAACGAACACCATGCCGGCCTCGGTGGAGCCGTATCCGTCGGTCAGGTGGAGGTCGAGCAGCGACTCGACGAACGTCTTCATTTCTGACGAGATAGGCGCGGACCCTGTCATCGCCGAGATAAACCGTCCGCCGAGGAGGTTCTGACGCATATCGGCGAGCACATCGGTTTCGACGGCCCATCGATCGTCGGCGCCCGCTGAGCGGCGGTCGACTTCGCTCTGGAACTCCTGGAACACCATGTCCCAGATGCGCGGCACGAAACTCAACTGAGTCGGCCGCACCAATGCCAGGTCGTCGAGGAAGGTCGAAAGATCGCTTCTGGCAACGAAATACGCTGTGCCTCCAGCCCCGAGTGTGGCATACATGATGCCACGCCCCATCATGTGGCTCATCGGCATGAAGTTCAACGTGATCGATGGGGTGGCACCCCCATTGCCCCACATCGCCGTGCTTGACTTGCGCCACGAGTTGGCAACCATAGGCCTCGTATACATCGCGCCTTTGGGCGTGCCGGTGCTGCCCGAGGTGTAGATCAATACGGCCAGAGCGGTGTCGTCGCCGGAGTCGAACGCAGGCGGAACCGGCAGCGCGCTCCCGCGAGCCAGCACCTCGGCCAAAGTCTCGACAACGACTGGAGTTTCGGCGAGCCGCGCGATTGCTGCTGCGAGGGCGTCGCGGTGGTCGTCCACCTCGCCGTGGTAGTCGAACACGACCAGCCGCTCGGGGAAGTGTCCGGTCAGCATCAATTCGACGGCGTCGTCGAGGAAGTCGATGCTCGATGCGATGGCGACCGGCTCGGTCTCGGCGGCGATGGGCCGCAACTGGGCGACCGGCGCGCTGGTCTGAAGGGGTACGGATACCGCCCCCATACGAAGCACTGCCATGTCGACGGTCGTGTAGTCGATGCTGGTGAATCCGAGAATGGCGACGCGGTCGCCGGGCTGCACCGGATTCTGCGTCAACGCGGCGGCGGCGGCGTTGACCCTGTCCGATAGCTCGCGGTAGGTGACGGTGTCGAAATGGGGGAGCAGCTCCGCGGATGTCCGGCCCGTCGACGGGTCGGTCACGAACTCAACGGCGCGCTGCCCGAGCGCAGGCCGATCGGCATAGCCGTCGATGACGGTCTGGACGACCTGCGGCAGGCTCAGCTCTGGGGCTTCGATCGCGTGCGCAACGGCCTCCGTCGGTCGGGCGTCCGCGAACTGCTGGTCTGTGGCGTACAAGTCGGAGATGCGGCGGACGAGCCGCTCTTCACGGGTATCAGTCGGCATCAGTAATCCTCGGCAAATCGCTGGGAGCTTGGGCGCCACGCTGCACCTAGACGAAACTACGTTAGTAAAGCTAACTTTATTCCGTTGCCGGCTGAGAGTTCGCTGTGAACGGTGTGACGGCCGTCACCGGATGGCCGGGACCGCTGTCGTTGGATCGGGTTATGCCGCAGCGAGATCGGGTATGCGACCGTCGACAAGGAGGCAACATGAGTGACACGCGTGTTCACGCGCGCGGCGGCAGGCTGCAGATGCCGCGCAGCCGCGGTGCGGCAAGTGGTTTCCTACTGATTCTGCTGGGCGCCTGGGGTGCGCTCATTCCGTTCGCCGGACCGTACTTCGACTTTGCCTTCACCCCCGACCAGGAATGGACCTGGACCACCGCACGAGGGTGGCTCGAGGTGCTTCCCGGCGCCGCCACGGTGATCGGCGGTCTGCTGCTGCTCGCCTCGCGCAATCGTGCGACCGCGATGCTCGGTGGCTGGCTGACGGTGCTCGCCGGCGCGTGGTTCGTCGTTGGCCGCGCGCTGGCCGGCCCGTTGGGCATCGGTGATGTAGGTGCTCCGGTGGCGGTCACCGACGACAAGCGGACGGTCCTGGAGCTGGCCTACTTCTCCGGACTCGGCTCGCTGATCATCTTCCTTGGCGCCGTCGCACTGGGACGGCTGTCGGTGCGGACTGCGCGTGATCTCGCTTACATGCAACGCCCCGTCGCTGCCACGGCGCAGCCGCAACCGGCGCCGTCGGAGGAGGTCACGGAGATCCAGCCGACCGGTGAGGGCCAGCACCGCCCGTGGGCCGGCGTGTTCGGCCGACGCCATACGCACGCCCACTGATCAGTTCGCGCGTCAGTGGCGGGCGGCCTCCTGAGCGAGTTGTACTCGCGAGGTCAGGCCGAGCTTGTTGTAGACGTGGCGGAGATGCGACTGCACGGTTCGCGGTGAGACGAACAGCCGAGTGGCGATGTCCTTGTTGGGTATTCCCTCGGCGACGAGCCGAACGACGTCGAGTTCGGTAGGTGTGAGCGAACCCCAGCCGGACGACGGTCGTTTGCGTTCGCCGCGCCCGCGCATGGCGAACGCGATTGCATCGTCGGGCGACAGCGCAGCTCCCTCGGCCCACACTGCGTCAAACGCTTGGTCGCCTAAAACGTTCCGTAGCTCCGTCATCAAGTTGTCGTGACTGGCGTCGTCCACCTTGAAGCGGGGCAACTCGAACCGCTCTCTCATCGCTTGTGCGGCGCCGAGAAGGCGAACCACGTGCTGAGGACCGCCGGCGGCGTTGGTCACCTCCGCTAAAATCTCGAGCAGATCCGGGCAATGTAGGTATGCCGCCATGTTCGAGACGATGGCGAGGCCTTCGTACGCATCCGTCGCGGCGTCTTCGTGGTGCCCCTCGGCAATATGGACTCTGGCCCGTACCGCGAGTGCCTGACAGCGGAATATGCCATTGGTCGCCGCAACGGCCTCGTCTACCCAGCGTCGTGCGCGGTCAGTGTCGCCGTATGCCAACGCGGCTTGCGCAGGTGATATCAAGAGGTGCTTCTCCACAGCGGCGTTCGTTTTGTGTTTCAGCGCGGTCTCCGCTGCCTCTAGAGCCGCCGCGGCATCGCCAGCGGCTAGCTCAGCCGTTGCGACGGTTATGTAGCCGTTCTGCACAAGGAAACCCAGTTCGGCGCAGGCCTCAATTGCCTCCGCTGCCGACGACCGAGCGCTGTCAATGTCACCGTGAAACGCCAGTGCAAACACCCCGGGAATCAACCCGGACACCGCGGACGTCAGATCGTGGGCGTCATTCGCCTCGGCAATGAGATCCGCGTAATGACTCACCGCAGCCGCTGTCTCGCCATGGCACAACTGGGCCAACGCGATGAGAAGACCACACTGCCGCGAGTTGAAGTGGTCACCAATTGCGTCCGCCAGGGCACGTCCTTCCACGGCCCGCGACTCCATTGTGACGATGTCGCCAACCAACAGTGCTCCGGTTGCTTGCCTATTCAGTATTTGGCTCAGTTGCCATGAATCTCCCAGGCTTCGTGCGAGATCGATTGCCTCTGTGAAGTACGACTCGGCCACATCGGGATCGTGCATGGTGATGCAGGCGCATGCCGCGAGCGCCCGAGTCAGTAGTGCCGGATCATCGATGTCGCGGGCAATCGCCAATGCTTGTTGGACCGGCTCCCACATGCCTGAGATATCCACCCATGAACCCAATTGGGCCTTATCGGCGATGGTCCGGGCCCATATCGCTGGCTCACTGACTTGACTTTCGGCCCCCGCGGCATCCAGCCACGCCTGACCCTCGGCGATGCGCCCGCGCGCGAGCCAGATCGGCATCAAGGACGAGGCCAGCTCAACGGCTTTCGTAATGTCGTCGTTTTCGCGACTCCAGATGAAGGCCGCACGCAGGTTGTCGATCTCGTTTTCCGCTTGTGCGAGCAAGTGCTCGTAGTCAAGCCGTGCGGAAAAATCCAACCGCGCCGCCAACGCGGTGTAGTGGTCGCGGTGGCGGGTACGCACGTGTCCGGCTTCTCCGGACTCGCCGAGCTTCTCCAAGGCGTACTGCCGCACGGTTTCCAGAAGGCGGTATCGCGTTCGACCGTCGGCATTTTCGGCGACGACTAGCGACTTGTCGACGAGCAGGCTGAGTTGGTCGAGCACCTGGAAGCGTTCCACCTCGCTGGTGCCTGCGACGGCTTGTGCTGCGTCGAGGTCGCATCCACCCATGAAAACGGCCAGTCGACGGAATAGCACACGTTCGGGTTCGGTGAGAAGTGCATGCGACCAGTCCACCGAAGCCCTTAATGTCTGTTGGCGTCGCACAGCGGTTCGAGCGCCACCCGTCAGCAGGCGGAACCGGTCGTGCAGGCTGCCCACGATTTCGTCGAGCGATAGCGCACGCACGCGTGCAGCCGCCAGTTCAATGGCCAGCGGCATCCCGTCGAGACGGCGACAGATCTCCGTGACCGCTTCAGCGTTGTCGTCAGTCAGCTCGAAGTCCGGCCGCGCGCGGCGGGCCCGGTCGCTGAACAACTCGATGGCCTCGTCGCTCAGCGACAAGGACGGCACTCCCCAGTTCACTTCGCCCGGCACCAAGAGCGGCTCGCGGCTCGTCGCTAGCACCGTCACCCTCGAGCACGCCGCTAACATTTCGGTCACCAATCCTGCGCTGGCTTCCAGCAAGTGTTCGCAGTTGTCGAGCACAAGCAGCATTTGGCGGCCGCGGACGAACCTTAGCAAGGTTTCGGTGATCGAGCTGCCCGGTTGGTCGGGCAGGCCCAGCGCACGTGCGACGGCGACCGGTACCACTTCGGGATGTGTGATTGGTGCGAGGTCGGCGTACCAGACGCCGTCTGCGAAATCGCCTGTCATTCGGGACGCAACTTCGATCGCCAGCCGGGTCTTGCCTGCGCCGCCGGCACCGGTCAGCGTCACCAGTCGGTTCTCGGCCAAAAGACCGCGGATGTCGTCCATTTGCGCGCTGCGGCCTACAAATGTGGTGAGTTGCGTCGGAAGATGCGGCGCTGCGGAGGCATTGGCGGAACGCAGGGGAGGGAAGTCATTGCGCACGTCGGGATGGCAAAGCTGCACTACGCGCATTGGGCGGGGCAGATCCCGCAGCGGGTGGCTGCCCAGATGGGTCAGCCACACATCCGCGGGCAGCCGGTCTTCAACCATTTCCTCTGTGGCACCGGACAATACGGTCTGTCCGCCGTGCGCCAGATCGCGCAGGCGGGCGGTCTTGTTGATCGTCGAACCCGCGTAATTGCCTTCGTCGCGCAACTGCACCTCACCGGTGTGCAGGCCGATGCGCAGCTTGATCGGCGCCAACGGCGCTCGCTGTAGATCCAGCGCGCATGCCACCGCATCGCTGGCCCGTGCAAAGGCCGCTACGAAACTGTCACCCTCGCCCTGCTCGACCGGCCGAACGCCGCCGTGTTCGGAGATCACCTTCGAAGCGGTGTGATTTAACTGCGCGACCGCGGCCGTCATCGCCGCCGGTTGTGTCTCCCACAACTGCGTGGAGCCCTCGACGTCGGCAAGCAGCAGCGTCACCGTGCCGGTAGGCAGCAGCTCGGCCATGTCAACGTCGCTCCAGTCAGTCGCGCTCATGGTAGCCAGCATGCGGTCCCGAACATTGGCAAAACATCAGCCCTAAGGCGCATTTCTTGCCCCACCACCTGCGCATTCGGCGGCAGCCCGGTGAACCGACGGCCGTAACGCCGCCGCAGGACGTCCTCGATTTGCGCCCCTGTTTCCGCAGATCTGCGCCTCAGAGCGGATGGTCGCTGGCCTGCAGATCGAGACAGTGGACTCAACCCGATCAACCAAGGAGGCCCGGCATGACCACCACCAACACTCGCCAGAACTCGATAACCGCCGTCTGCGAGGCGCTGGGCGTGCCCCGACCGGACTGGCACCTGTTTTCGCGCTGGGCTGCTGGTCCGTTGACACCGAAAGCGCGCGACGAGCTCTACCACTACGTCGACGTCATGATCGCCGATCGATGCCGACGTTCCACCGACGATCTCTTGGCCAAGCTGATTGAGCTGGAGGTCGATGGCGAGGAACTGATGGTCGACGACATCCGCAGGTTCGTCGCCGCTCTCGTCGCCGGCGCGAGCTAGCTCCGTGCGTCCGGCTATGCGCCGAGCAGACGCAAAATCACCCGACACGCCGAGAAAATAGGGGACTTTGCGTCTGCTCGCGCAGAGAAACCTAGCCCGTGTAGGCCATGACGTGTTTGATGCGGGTGTAGTCGTCGAAGCCGTACATCGACAGGTCCTTGCCGTGACCTGAGGACTTGTAGCCGCCGTGCGGCATCTCGGCGACCAGCGGGATGTGGGTGTTGATCCATACGCACCCGAAGTCCAGCGCCGCCGACACCCGCAGTGCCCGTGACACGTCGCGCGTCCACACCGACGACGCCAGGCCGTACTCCGTGCCGTTGGCCCAAGCGATCGCCTCGTCCTCGTCGGAGAACGACTGTACGGTGATCACGGGTCCGAAGATCTCCTGTTGCACCAGCCGGTCATCCTGAAGCAATCCGCCGATGACCGTCGGCTCAACGTAGAAACCCTTGTCGCCCTGGCGTTGTCCGCCGACCGCGACCTTGGCGTGTGACGGCACGTCGGTGAAGAAGGACAGTACGCGCTCCATCTGGTTGACGTTGTTGACCGGCGGCACCCAGGCGTCCTCGTCGTCGGCGGGCCTGCCGAACGTCGTCGTCGCACCCTTGGCCTGCTCCGCCAACGCGTCCGTCAGGTCGCCTGCCACCTTGGCGGTCGCAAGTACCCGTGTCGCCGCCGTGCAGTCCTGGCCCGCATTGAAATACCCCGCGGTCGCGATTCCCTCAGCGGCCATGGCGATGTCGCTGTCGTCGAACACGATCACCGGTGCCTTGCCGCCCAGTTCGAGATGCGTGCGCTTGAGATGGCCGCCCGCGCTGACGGCGACCGCGCGACCCGCGGCCACTGAGCCGGTGATCGATACCATCTGCGGTGTGGGATGCGCGACGACCGCCGCACCCGTATTCCGGTCGCCGCAAACGGCATTCAGCACTCCCGGCGGAAGGTGGCGAGACGCGATCTCGGCCAGCATCACCGTTGTGACCGGAGTCGTGTCGCTCGGTTTGATCACCACCGTGTTGCCCGCCGCGATCGCCGGACAGAACTTCCAGATCGCCATCATCATCGGGTAGTTCCACGGCGACACCTGGCCGATGACTCCGACCGGTTCACGGCGGATCCACGAGGTGTGGTTCTCCATGTATTCGCCGGCGGATTTGCCCTCCAACATCCTTGCCGCACCGGCGAAGAACCGGATCTGATCGACCATCGGAGGGATCTCTTCGGCCATGGTGACGTGGTTGGGCTTGCCGGTATTTCGGCCCTCCGCCTCGACGAGCACCTGAGCGTTCTTCTCGACGTCGTTGGCGAAGTCGAGCAGCGCCTTCTGCCGGCTCGACGGTGTGGTGCGCTTCCAATCGGCAAATGCCTTGGAGGCGGCGGCATACGCGTTGTCGATGTCCTGCTCGTTCGAGATCGGCGCGGTGGCGTACTCCTCGCCGGTGCTCGGGTCGACCAACGGCATCGTTGCACCGCTGACGGAATCGACGAGCTCGCCGCCGATGAAATTCTGAATCTTGGTCATATCAGCTCCTTGATCCTTTTAGAGGTCCGCGAGGACTAATGCGAGTACGTCGAGGCCTTCGATGAGAAGCTCGTCGCTGATGGTCAGCGGCGGCAGGAAACGCAAGACGTTGCCAAATGTCCCACAGGACAACACGATCACACCCGCGGTGTGGCACCCAGCGCACAGCGCTTTGGTGAGCTCGGCGTCGGGGTCGAAGGTGCCCGGCTTGACCAACTCCATCGCGATCATCGCGCCTCGGCCGCGCACATCACCGATCCGGTCGTCGTCGCCCTGCAGCCGGCACAGCCGGTCCTTCATCAGCTGTTCGATCTGCCGAGCGCGCTCCACGAGGCCGTCGGCCTCGATCGTCTCGATCGTGGCCAGTGCCGCAGCGCACGCAACCGGGTTGCCGCCGTAGGTGCCACCCAGCCCGCTGACATGTGGTGCGTCCATGATCTCGGCGCGGCCGGTGACCCCCGACAGCGGCAGCCCGTCGGCGATGCCCTTGGCGGTGCAGATCAGGTCGGGTTCGATGCCTTCGTGTTCGCAGGCGAACATCGCGCCGGTGCGGGCGAACCCGGTCTGCACTTCGTCGGCGATGAACACCACGTTGTTCTTGCGGCACCAATCCAGCAGGGCGGGTAGGAAGCCGTCGGCGGGGACGATGAAGCCGCCCTCACCCTGGATGGGCTCGATGATGACCGCGGCCAGGTTATCGGCGCCGACCTGCTTGTCCATCACGCTGATGGCCCGCTTGGCGGCCACCTCGCCGTCGGTGGCCATTTCCTTGCCGAACTCCGCGTCGCGGAACGGGTAGGACAGCGGCGCCCGGTAGATCTCCGGGGCGAACGGGCCGAACCCGTGCTTGTAGGGCATCGACTTCGCGGTCAGCGCCATGGTCAGGTTGGTGCGGCCGTGATAGGCGTGGTCGAACGACACCACCGCCTGCTTGTGGGTGTACGTCCTGGCGACCTTGACGGCGTTCTCCACCGCCTCCGACCCCGAGTTGAACAGCGCCGACCGTTTCTCGCCACTGCCCGGCGTGAGCCGGTTGAGCTCCTCGGCGACCGCGACGTAGCCCTCGTACGGCGTGATCATGAAGCAGGTGTGGGTGAAGTTGGCTACCTGGTCCCGCACGGCCTCGACCACCCGCGGCGACGAGTTGCCGATCGTCGTGACGGCGATGCCCGAGCCCAGGTCGATGAGCCGGTTGCCGTCGACGTCTTCGACGATGCCGCCGAACGCCCGCGCGGCGTAGACGGGCATCGTGTTGCCGACCGCGCGTGACACCGCGGCGCTTTTGCGGTCGATCAGCGCCTGTGACCGTGGACCGGGAATCGCGGTGGCGAGGTAGCGGCTCTGCTCGAGGGTGCTCAATGAAGCCTCCTGATGACCGGTGGGTTCGACGAATGCCGCATTGCCGTTTGAGCCTAGTCTGAGACGCACCGATCCGATCGAAAACTTCGGCACCGAATAGCGGAACCGTTGGCCGGATTGGATTGCGGCAACGGATTTCGTTGTGCACGGTCAGTCGCGGTCGTGATGGCATACCGCTTCCAGCATGAAGGCCCACGGGCCGAGCCAGAGCGACGTAGGGCTGTAGATATTGAGGGAAGACCTGCGGCTCGTGCGCCACACTCCCGCCGAGGCCGCGAGTTCGGCGACGACGGTGTGGACGGAATTCACCGCCGAGCGGGTCGGCACCATGAACGCCAGGTGTTGAAGGGCGGTGCGGTGTCGCGAGTACCGCGACTGCTCGGCCGATGGGTAGAAAGACAGGTAGGTGCCCAGCTTGCCGGCCATTGGGCGGTACGCGAACTGGTCGTCGGCGTCGATGTACATCTCGAATCCGACCAGTGGCATGATCGCGGCGTCGTAATGCTTCACAGCACCCAGGTCGGGAACATCGATGCCGACGTGTCCGAGCACTTCGTGACGCTAACAGCAGGTCGCAGGCGACCGGGGGCTCGGCCGCCGATAGCGGCAATGGCACACTGGTCAACGACGAGGCCCCTGACCTGCCGGTCGGGCGCCGTGATCAAGACCGACACGAAAGACAGCTGCCGCCATGGGCGAATTGACTCTGTTCCTACCCCTGATCCTTATCCTGGGCGCGTTCATGTTCTTCGCGTCGCGACGCCAGAAGAAAGCGATGCAGGCCACCATTGACCTGCACAATTCGCTGAAGATCGGTGACCGCGTGCACACCACGTCGGGGCTGCAGGGCACCATCGCCGGCATCACCGACGACAACGTCGATCTGGAGATCGCGCCCGGCGTGGTCACCACGTGGATGAAGCTCGCGGTGCGTGACCGCATCGTCGACGACTTCGACGACGACACCGACGACGCCGACGACGCCGACGTTGACTACGAAGCTCACGAATCGACCGCCACCGAGGTCACCGAGAGCCCGAACCACAAGACTGACGGCTAACTACCCAGCGCAAGCACGTACCCTTTGCGGTGCTGACGAACTGATCTCGAGGAGACCTGAGGAAACGTGGCATCGACTTCGGCGCCGGTGCACCCTGCCCGCTACCTGACGTTCTTTTTGGTGCTGCTCGTCGGCGTATACCTATTGGTGTTCCTGACCGGCGACAAGCAGCCCAAAGCCAAGCTCGGCATCGACTTGCAGGGCGGCACCCGCGTCACGCTGACCGCACGCACACCGGACGGCTCGGCGCCTACCCGCGAGGCGCTCAACCAGGCGCAGCAGATCATCAGCGCCCGTGTGAACGGCCTTGGTGTGTCCGGGTCCGAGGTCATCATCGACGGCTCCAATCTGGTCATCACCGTGCCGGGCAACGACAGCAGCGAGGCCCGCAACCTGGGACAGACGGCGCGGCTGTACATCAGGCCGGTGATCCACGTGATTCCGGCCCAGGGCCAGCAGCCACCGACCGCCGGGCCGCCGGGCGGTGCGCCGCCTGGCGCACCGGGATCGCCACCAGGATCGCCACCAGGCGCGCCGGAGGCGCCGCCCGGCCTACCGCCCATCGCTCCGGCCGAGCCCGGCGCGCCCGTGTCACCGCCGTCACCCGCCGAACAGGCCCCGCCGCCGGAGACTCCGGCACCGCAACCTCGGCCGTATCCGCAGGAGCCGCCGCCGACACCCGCACCGCCCCGGCCCACGCCGGGAGCTCCGCCTGCGCGGCCGGCCACACCGCCGCCGCCCGACAAGAAAGACCTGGCGTCTCGCATTGCCGACGAGAAGCAGCTGCGGCAGAGCGCCGATCAGCAGATCCAGATCCTGGCGCTGCAGTTCCAGGCCACCCGCTGCAACGACGAGGATGTGCTGGCCGGAAACGACGACCCGAACCTTCCGTTGGTGACATGCTCGCAGGACCACAAAGAGGTCTATCTGCTGGACAAGTCGATCATCAGCGGTGAGCAGATCGAGAACGCCACCTCGGGTCTGGATCAGCAACAAGGCCAATACGTCGTCGACGTTCAGTTCAAGAGCGACGCCTCCAAGATCTGGGCGGACTTCACCGCCGCCAACGTCGGCACCCAGACTGCGTTCGTGCTCGACTCGCAGGTGGTCAGCGCGCCGGCGATCCAGGAAGCCATCCCGGGTGGGCGCACGCAGATCACCGGCCGGTTCACCGCCGACTCGGCCCGCGAACTGGCCAACGTGCTGAAGTACGGCTCGTTGCCGCTGTCGTTCGAATCTTCGGAGGCCGAAACCGTCTCCGCGACACTCGGTTTGACCTCGCTGCGGGCAGGGCTGATCGCCGGCGCGATCGGTCTTGCACTGGTGTTGTTGTATTCGCTGCTGTATTACCGAGTGCTCGGATTGTTGACCGCGCTGTCGCTGGTCGCTTCCGGCGCAATGGTTTTCGCAATCCTTGTGTTGCTCGGCAGATACATCAACTACACGCTCGATCTGGCGGGTATCGCCGGTCTGATCATCGGTATCGGCACGACAGCCGACTCGTTCGTGGTCTTCTTCGAACGCATCAAAGACGAGATACGCGAAGGGCGTTCGTTCCGCTCGGCAGTGCCGCGCGGCTGGGCCAGGGCGCGTAAGACGATCCTCTCGGGCAACGCGGTCAGCTTCCTGGCTGCCGCGGTGCTCTACTTCCTGGCGGTCGGCCAGGTCAAGGGCTTCGCGTTCACGCTGGGCCTGACCACGATTCTCGACGTCGTCGTGGTGTTCCTGGTGACCTGGCCGCTGGTGTACCTCGCATCGAAGTCGCCGACGCTGGCCAAGCCGGCGTTGAACGGGCTCGGGGCGGTGCAGCAGATCGCGCGCGAACGACGAGCGGCCGCAGACGCGACGGGACGGGGATAGCGAGATGACCGCCAAACATTCTCGGGACGAGACCGAGATCACCGGCGTCGAGGCGCCCGACCTCGAAGCCACCGCCGCGGGTGCGCCACGGCACGGCTTCTTCGTCCGGCTGTATACCGGCACCGGCGCGTTCGAGGTCATCGGGCGACGCAAGTTCTGGTTCTCGGTCAGCGGCCTGATCGTTGCGGTGGCGATCGCGAGCATCGTGTTGCGCGGCTTCACCTTCGGCATCGATTTCGAGGGCGGCACGAAGGTGTCGATGCCTACCGCCGGCGCGACGGGCACGGTCAGTGTCCAGCAGGTCGAGGATGTGTTCAGCAAGGCGCTCGGCAAGTCGGCCGAATCCGTGGTGGTCGTCGGCAGCGGCGGCTCGGCGACCGTGCAGATCCGCTCGGAAACGCTGACCAACCAGGAGACCGAAAAACTGCGCACCGCGTTGTTCGACGCGTTCCAGCCGAAGGGCTCCGACGGCCAGCCGTCCAAGCAGGTCATCAGCGACTCGGCGGTGTCGGAGACGTGGGGCGGGCAGATCACCAAGAAGGCGGTCATCGCGCTGGTGGTGTTCCTCGTGCTCGTCACCATCTACATCACGGTGCGGTACGAGCGGTACATGGCGATGTCCGCGCTGGCGACGATGTTCTTCGACCTGGTCACCACCGCGGGTGTGTACTCGCTGGTGGGCTTCGAGGTCACCCCTGCCACCGTGATCGGCCTGCTGACGATCCTCGGCTTCTCGCTCTACGACACCGTCATCGTGTTCGACAAGGTCGAGGAGAACACCCACGGCTTCGAACACACCACCCGTCGCACCTTCGCCGAACAGGCCAACCTGGCGATCAACCAGACGTTCATGCGGTCGATCAATACCAGCCTGATCTCGGTGCTGCCGATCATCGCGCTGATGATCGTCGCGGTGTGGCTGCTCGGGGTCGGCACGCTGAAGGATCTGGCCCTGGTGCAGCTGGTCGGTGTCATCGTCGGCAGCTACTCGTCGATCTTCTTGGCCACCCCGCTGCTGGTGACGCTGCGCGAGCGCACCGGGCTCGTTCGCACGCACACCCGGCGCGTACTCAACCGCCGCAAGCCCACCAAGGCCGCCGAGGTGGGGCAGGACGCCGAGCCGGAGGCCCTGGCGGCCGCGTCGGTGGCCAGCAAGCCGGCTCCAGAGAAGCCCGCGCCCGGGGCGCGGCCTGTCCGGCCGACCGCCAGCAGGACCGGACGACCGTCGGGTAAGCGAAACACCCGGCGGCGGTAGGGCCGATGGTCCCCCGCAAGAGGGTGGGCCCCCAGCGCGCGAGGGCGAGGGGAGTGCCCCCAGTCCGGAGCCGGGGCGTCATTGCGGCGGCCGTGCTGTCGCTGTTCGGCGGGCTGGGCTTGTCGGCGTGCTCGGGAAGTCCCGCTGACACCATCAAATATGCCGTCGACGGCACGCTGGTCACCTACAACACCAACACCGTCGCGGGCGCCGCGTCGGGTGGGCCTCAGGCGTTCGCCCGAGTGCTGACCGGCTTCAACTACCACGGACCCGACGGCCAGATCGTCGGCGACCACGACTTCGGCTCCGTCTCGGTGGTCGGACGCGCGCCGCTGGTGCTCGACTACGAGATCAGTGCCAGCGCGGTGTACTCCGACGGCAAGCCGATCACCTGCGACGACATAGTCCTGGCGTGGGCGTCGCAGTCCGGTCGGCTTCCTGGGTTCGACGCGGCCAACCGGGCCGGCTACAGCGATATCGCCTCCGTCGACTGCGCGCCGGGACAGAAGAAGGCGCGGGTGACGTTCGCACAAGACCGTGGGTTCGTCGACTTCGGCCAGTTGTTCGGGGCGACGTCGATGATGCCGTCGCATGTCATCTCCGACGAACTCGGCATCGACGTCACCACTGCGCTCCTCAACAACGACGGCCCGGCCGTCGAACGCATCGCACAGGTGTGGAACAACACCTGGAATCTCAGCTCCGAGGACTTCGACCCCAAGCGGTTCCCGGCGTCAGGGCCCTTCAAGATCGAGTCGGTCAGCAAGGACGGCTCTGTCGTCCTGGTCGCCAACGACAAGTGGTGGGGCGCCAAGCCCGTCACTACCAAGATCACCGTGTGGCCACGAGGCGCCGACATCCAGGACCGCGTCAACCAGGGCGGCTACGACGTGGTCGATATCGCGGCGGGCTCGTCGGGAACGCTGAACCTGCCCGACGACTACGTCCGTACCGACTCGCCATCGGCGGGCATCGAGCAGCTCATCTTCGCGCCAGAGGGCCCGTTGGCCGGCCCGCCCGCTCGGCGGGCGCTTGCGCTGTGCACGCCGCGCGACGTGATCGCCAAGAACGCGTCGTTGCCGATTGCCAACGCCCGCCTCAACCCCGCGACCGAGGATGCATTCGGCGCGTCCGAGGGAGCGGTTGAGGCCGGCCAGTTCGTCGTCGCCAATCCCGACGCCGCCCGCGCCGCGATCAATGGGCAGCCGCTGACCGTGCGCATCGGCTATCAGAGCCCGAATGCGCGGCTGGCCGCGACGGTCGGTGCGATCGCCAAGGCCTGCGCCCCGGCCGGAATCACGGTGCAGGACGCCGCATCGGACACCATCGGCCCGCTGAGTCTGCGCGACAACAAGATTGACGTGCTGATCGCCAGCACCGGTGGCGCCGCAGGCAGCGGATCGACGGGCTCGTCGACGATGGACGCCTACGACCTGCACACCGGCAACGGCAACAACCTGTCGGGCTACTCCAACGAGCGCATCGACGGCATCATCGCGTCGACGGCAGTGATCGCCGACCCGAAGGAACTTTCCCGGCTGCTTGGCGAGGGCGGATCGATCCTGTGGGCCGACATGCCGACGCTTCCGCTCTATCGTCAGCAGCGGACCCTGCTGACTTCGAAGAAGATGTATGCGGTGAGCAGCAATCCGACTCGATGGGGTGCGGGGTGGAACATGGACCGCTGGGTGCTGTCGCGATGAGCGAGACCGGAGCCGCGGAGTCGGCGACATCAGGCACCGAGATCTCACGGCTGATTTCGTCACTGACCCGCGAGGTGGCGGACTTTCCCTCGCCGGGTATTCAGTTCAAGGACCTGTCTCCACTGTTCGCCGATGACGGTGGCTTCGCGGCGGTGACCGACGCGCTCGCCGACGTCGCGTCCGGCGCCGACCTCGTCGCCGGGGTCGACGCACGTGGCTTCCTGCTTGCCGGCGCTGTCGCCCTGCGGCTGGGCACAGGCGTCCTGGCGGTGCGAAAAGGGGGCAAGCTACCGCCGCCGGTGCTCAGCGAGACGTACAACCTCGAGTACGGCACGGCCGTACTGGAAATTCCGGCGGAAGGCATTGAGCTGGCCGGGCGCAACGTCGTCATCATTGACGACGTGCTGGCCACCGGGGGCACGATCGCGGCCACTGCCCGGCTGCTCAGCGCGGGTGGCGCGACGGTCACGGCCGCCGCAGTGGTGCTTGAACTGGCCGGTCTTGGCGCCCGCGACGTGGTCAAACCGTTACCTGTCAGCAGCTTGCGCACGGTCTGAGCGATATCCTCGAAGTCTGCCTGGTTCGAGGGCGATGAGCGCTTGCGCGAAGAGCGGACGAGGGCGATGAGCGCTTGCGCGAAGAGCAGACGAGGAGGTGACCATGGCTGACGATCCCGGCACGGGACAGGCCGTGGAGTCGCCCCCGGCTGCCCAGATCCCCGAAACGCAGCCGCTGGAGATCCCCAAGACCTCGACGAGCGCGTCACGGCGGGTGCGGGCTCGGCTGGCCCGCCGGATGACCGCCCAGCGCAGCGCCGTCAACCCGGTGCTCGAGCCGCTGGTCGCCGTGCACAAGGAGAGCTTCCCGAAGGCCAACGTGTCGCTGCTGCAGAAGGCGTACGAGGTGGCCGAGGAGCGGCATGCTGACCAGTTGCGCCGCTCCGGCGACCCGTACATCACCCATCCGCTCGCTGTCGCCAACATCCTGGCCGAGCTCGGCATGGACACCACCACGCTGGTCGCCGCGTTGTTGCACGACACCGTCGAGGACACCGGCTACACGATGGAGGCGCTGACCGCCGACTTCGGTGAGGAGGTGGCACATCTCGTCGACGGTGTCACCAAGCTGGACAAGGTGACGCTGGGAACCGCCGCCGACGCCGAGACGATCCGCAAGATGATCATCGCGATGGCGCGCGACGGGCGGGTGCTGGTGATCAAGGTGGCCGACCGGCTGCACAACATGCGCACCATGCGCTTCCTGCCCCCGGAGAAGCAGGCCCGCAAGGCTCGCGAGACGCTGGAAGTCATTTCGCCGCTGGCACATCGGCTGGGTATGGCCACGGTGAAGTGGGAGCTCGAGGACCTGTCGTTCGCGATTCTGCACCCGAAGAAGTACGAGGAGATCGTCCGGCTGGTCGCCGACCGGGCGCCGTCGCGCGACATCTACCTGGCCAAGGTGCGCGACGAGATCAACTCCGCGCTGAACGCGATGAAGATCAACGCGTCCGTGGAGGGCAGGCCCAAGCACTATTGGTCGATCTATCAGAAGATGATCGTCAAGGGTCGCGAGTTCGACGACATTCACGACCTGGTGGGGGTGCGCATCCTCTGCGACGAGATCCGCGACTGTTATGCCGCTGTGGGCGTGGTGCATTCGCTGTGGCAGCCTATTGCGGGCCGGTTCAAGGACTACATCGCCCAACCGCGGTACGGCGTGTACCAGTCACTGCACACCACGGTTGTCGGTCCCGAGGGCAAGCCGCTGGAAGTGCAGATCCGCACCGAGGAAATGCACAAAACCGCGGAATACGGTATCGCCGCGCACTGGCGGTACAAGGAATCCAAGGGACGCAACGTTCCGCATCCGCACGCCGCGGCAGAGATCGACGACATGGCCTGGATGCGTCAGCTGTTGGACTGGCAGCGGGAGGCCGCCGATCCCGGCGAGTTCCTGGAGGCCCTGCGTTACGACCTTGCGGTGCAAGAGATCTTCGTGTTCACGCCGAAGGGCGATCTGATCACGCTCCCGACGGGCTCGACCCCTGTCGACTTTGCCTACGCGGTGCACACCGAGGTTGGCCACCGCTGCATCGGCGCCAGAGTCAACGGCAGGCTGGTCGCGCTGGAACGCAAACTCGAAAACGGCGAAGTGGTCGAGGTTTTCACGTCGAAGGCGCCGAACGCCGGTCCGTCGCGGGACTGGCAGACCTTCGTGGTGTCGCCTCGGGCGAAGGCGAAGATCCGCCAATGGTTCGCCAAGGAGCGCCGCGAGGAGGCGCTCGAGGCAGGTAAGGACGCGATCGGGCGTGAGGTACGCCGAAGTGGACTTCCCTTGCAGCGCTTGATGAATGGCGAGTCGATGGCGGCGTTGGCCCGCGAATTGCGCTACACTGATGTTTCGGCGTTGTACACCGCGGTGGGGGAGGGGCACGTCTCGGCGCGGCACGTGGTGCAGCGGCTGGTAGCCCAGCTCGGCGGCGATGAGGAAGCCGCCGACGAGCTCGCCGAACGCTCGACGCCCACGACCATGCCGGTGCGTCAGCGCACAAATGACGACGTCGGCGTGGCAGTGCCGGGTGCACCCGGGGTGCTTACGAAGCTGGCCAAGTGCTGCACGCCGGTACCCGGCGACGACATCATGGGCTTCGTCACCCGCGGCGGCGGAGTGAGCGTGCACCGCACCGACTGCACGAATGCCGCGTCGCTGCAACAACAGTCGGAGCGGATCATCGACGTGCAGTGGGCGCCGTCGTCGTCGTCGGTGTTCCTGGTCGCCATCCAGGTCGAGGCGCTGGACCGGCACCGGCTGCTCTCCGACGTGACCCGCGTGCTGGCCGACGAGAAGGTCAACATCCTGTCCGCATCGGTGACGACGTCCAACGATCGGGTGGCCATCAGCCGGTTCACGTTCGAGATGGGCGACCCGAAGCATCTGGGACACGTGCTGAACGTGGTGCGCAACGTGGAGGGCGTTTACGACGTCTACCGCGTGACCTCCGCGGCCTAGTGGCTGCACAAAATTTGCCTGGTGGTTTGCGTTGTCTGGAATACTGCGGCGATGCGCACTGCATCGGTGGTCTTAGTCGCTTCGCTGGCGATGGTGTTGGCCGGTTGTGGTTCCACGATCAAGCCGGAGGGAGCGGCCCGTTCCGTCACCGACCTCGTGTCGAAGCAGACCGGCTTCAAGCCCGAGGACGTCAAGTGTCCGTCGGGCGTCGACGCCGAGGTCGGTAAGGAGTTCGAGTGCCACTTCACCGGACCCAAGGGCAAGGACTACACCGCCCACATGAAGGTCACCAAGGTCGAGGGCGACAACGTCGAGTTCTACATCAAGACCGAACCGAGCAAGTAGCACGGCGCGAGCCGGGCCTTCGACAACAATCAACTCTCGTGGGCTATCCCGGCGACTACCACCTTGGTAGAGGTCCTGCTGGGCCGCCACGCGGACGGAGACGCGGCTGAAGCCGCGGCCGCCATCGATCGGCTGGCGGCTGCGCCGGCCGACGAGGGGCTGGTGATGCGGGACATCATGCTGCTGCGACTACGAGCGCTCGTCGCTCATGCTCGCGGCGATCACGGTGCTTACGGGGAATTGTCGGATCGCTTCCGAGCGATGGCGACTTCGCTTGGCTTCGAAGGACATACGGCGTGGGCCGAGGCGATGTCAGCCGACGTGCACTGACTTGATCGTCGCGTCAACCACCGGCTTGCCGTCGTCGCTCCCGCCGGCAACGCCACCCGCGGCGACCTTGTCCAACGTCGCCAGCCCGGCGCCGTCGATGGTGCCGAACACGGTGTAGGTCGGCGGCAGCTGCGAATCCTTGTACACCAGGAAGAACTGGCTGCCGTTGGTGCCGGGCCCGGTGTTGGCCATGGCCAGCGTGCCGCGAGGGTAGAGCACCGGGACCTTCAACGCGGGATCGGTCAGCCGATACTGATTGGTGGGGTATTCGTTCGGGAACCGGTAGCCCGGCCCGCCGGTGCCGGTGCTGGTCGGATCACCACACCGCAGCACGCCAAGTTCGGTCGAGGTGGTCAACCGGTGGCACGTGGTGTTGTCGAAGAATCCCTGCTTGGCCAGGCTCGTGAAGTTGTTGACCGTGCACGGTGTCTTGCCGTTGTCCAACTCCAGCCCGACGCTGCCCTCACTGGTGGTGATGGTTGCGCGGATGAGGGCCGGATCGGTCGCGATCCGGCCGTTCTGCGGCGGCTTGACGGGCTTACTCGCCGGTTCCGTCGTCGCCGGATATTGGCAGTTGGAGCCCAACGTCTTCGGCGGGTCGAACGGCGGCAGCGTGTTATCGACCGGCGGTGACGGGGTCGCGGTGAAGTCCGGGTACCGCGGGGTCAGGCCGTCCAGGCGCTCGAGGTCATGCGCGACTTGGACGAAGAACAACACGCTCAGTGCCACCACCACGATGGTCAGGACCGTGATCATGTAGCTGATGACGAGCCCCGCGATGGCCAGCCCGCGGCCCTCCTCGCCGGTCTTCTTGATCTGCGACAGCGAAATGTGGCCGAAGATGACGCCCAGCGGTGCGAAGAGGAACGCGCACACCAACGACACGATGGCCAGCGTGTTGGTCGGCCGCGGATAGCCGTAGTACTCCGCGTAGGCGCCCGGCGGTGGCGGCGGGTACGCGCCGTACGGGGGCGGAGTGGTCATGGCTGAGTCAGTCGAGCAGGATCGACTTGACCTGAACGTCGTCCTTCGGCTTGCCGTCCTGGCTTCCGTCGGCGGTGCCTGCCGCGGCGATCTTGTCCAGGGTGGTCAGGCCGGTCTGGTCGATGGTGCCGAACACCGTGTAATTGGGCGGCAGCTCCGAATCCTTGTACACCAGGAAGAACTGGCTGCCGTTGGTGCCAGGGCCCGCGTTGGCCATCGCAAGCGTGCCTCGCGGATACACCACCGGCTGGCCTAGCTTTGGATCGTCGGGCTGGAACTGGTTGGTCGGGTACTCGTTGTCGAACTGGTAGCCCGGCCCGCCGCTGCCCTGGCCTGTCGGGTCGCCACACTGCAGCACGGCCAGCCCCTCGGAGGTGGTCAGCCGGTGGCACGGCGTGTCGTTGAAGAAACCCTGCTGGGCCAGGCTGGCGAAGCTGTTCACCGTGCACGGCGACTTGGCGTTGTCGAGCTGCAGCCCGATATTGCCCTGGTTGGTCGCCATGCTGGCGCTGATCTGCCCCGGGTCGGTCGGGACCTTGCCGGTGCGGGGCGGATTGTTCGGCTTGCTCGCCTTCTCCGCGGGCGGGTACTGGCAGTTGGCGCCCAGGTTGGCCGGCGCTGCGAAGGCGGGCAGCTGCCCTGGCGCCGACGGGGCGGCGCTGGTGGCGGTCGTCGGCGTTGTCGTGGCCGCCGACGCGGTCTTGCTATCGGAGTCGCGGTTGGTGATGACGACGGTGGCCACGATCGCGCCGATCACGACGATCACGGCCACCGCGGATCCGACGATCGTGTAGATGCGGCGCTGGCGTTCCTTCGCCGCCCGGCGCTCCAGCTGTCGCTCGAGCTTGCGCTTTGCCGTTGCACGCCGTTGTTCGTTGGTCGGCACCGCCGCTCTCCTCCTCGCGATCTGGTAGGTCGGCAACGAGTGTGCCAGGCGTTGCTGAATGCGGGGGTCGCGACCCTGATGAACAGGAGATGGAACACTGGACGCCGTGTTGATCACCGGATTCCCGGCAGGCATGTTGGCGTGCAATTGCTACGTGCTTGCCAAGGGAACCGGCGCCGACGCGATCATCGTCGACCCGGGCCAGCGGGCGATGGGACAGCTGCGGCAGATCCTCGACGAAAACCACCTCACCCCGGCGGCGGTGTTGTTGACGCATGGCCACGTGGACCACATCTGGTCGGCGCAGAAGGTGGCCGACATGTACGGCTGCCCCGCCTACATCCATCCCGAAGACCGATTCATGCTGACCGATCCGATCAAAGACTTCGGGCCCCGGCTGGCCCAGATCGCGTTCGGTGCGCTGTTCCGCGAACCCAAACAGGTTGTCGAGCTGGACCGCGACGGCGACAAGGTAGATGTGGGTGATGTGACGGTGACCGTCGACCACACGCCCGGACACACGCGCGGCTCCGTCGTGTTCCGGGTCTCCGATGGACCGGAGGAGGTCGTCTTCAGCGGCGACACGTTGTTCCGCCAATCGGTGGGCCGCACCGATCTGCCCGGGGGCAGCGGCCGCGACCTGCTCGGCTCGATCGTGACAAAACTATTGGTGCTCGATGACGACACCGTGGTACTACCGGGGCACGGCGAAAAGACCACGATCGGCTTCGAACGCCGCACCAACCCGTTCCTCGAAGGCTTGACCTAGTGAGCGAATTTCAGGCGCCCAAGGGCGTCCCGGATTACCTGCCGCCCGACTCGGCGCAATTCGTCGGTGTACGCGACGGCCTGCTCGATGCCGCCCGGCGTGCTGGCTACGGCGACATCGAACTGCCGATTTTCGAGGACACCGCACTGTTCGCCCGCGGCGTGGGGGAGTCCACCGACGTGGTGTCGAAGGAGATGTACACCTTCAACGACCGCGGCGACCGCTCGGTGACGCTGCGCCCGGAGGGCACCGCGGGTGTGATGCGTGCGGTGATCGAGCACGGCCTCGACCGCGGGCCGCTTCCCGTGAAGCTCTGCTACGCCGGGCCGTTCTTCCGCTACGAGCGCCCGCAGGCCGGCCGCTACCGGCAACTGCAGCAGGTCGGAGTGGAGGCGATCGGTGTTGACGACCCCGCGCTGGACGCCGAGGTGATCGCGGTGGCCGACGCCGGTTTTCGCTCGCTGGGGCTCGAAGGGTTCCGGTTGGAGATCACGTCGCTGGGCGACGACAGCTGCCGGCCGCAGTACCGGGAACTGTTGCAGGACTTTCTGTTCAAGCTCGACCTCGACGAAGAAACACAGCGACGCGTTCGGTTGAACCCGTTGCGGGTGCTCGACGACAAGCGCCCGGAGATGCGGGAAATGACCGCCGACGCGCCGGTGATGCTGGATCACCTCTCCGATGTCGCCAAGCAGCACTTCGAGACCGTGCTCGCGCATCTGGACGCGTTAGACATCCCGTATGTCACCAACCCACGGATGGTGCGCGGCCTGGATTACTACACCAAGACCACGTTCGAGTTCGTGCACGACGGGCTGGGGGCACAGTCCGGTATCGGCGGTGGCGGCCGCTACGACGGGCTGATGCGCCAGCTCGGCGGAAAAGACTTGTCGGGCATCGGGTTTGGCCTCGGTGTCGATCGGACGCTGCTGGCGCTCAAGGCCGAGGGCAAGACGGTCGGCGGGACCACGCGCGTTGATGTGTTCGGCGTGCCACTCGGCGAGCAGGCAAAGTTGAAGCTGGCCGTGCTGGCCGCACGGCTACGGGCGGCCGGTGTGCGCGTCGACATTGCGTACGGCGACCGTGGCGTCAAGGGCGCGATGCGCGCCGCGGACCGCTCGGGCGCCTCGATCGCACTGGTCGCCGGTGACCGCGACATCGAGGCGGGCACGATCGGGGTGAAGAACCTGTCGACCGGCGAGCAGGTCGACGTACCGGTCGACGCCGTTCTCGCCGAAGTGCTTTCGCGCCTCAGCCGCGCTTAGCTCTCGGTCTGTCGGCCGTGCACGCCGTGTACACGAGTTGGACGACGGACTCGATAAATCCGTCGTCGAGCGGCTCGCCAGTGACGAGCAACCGAAAGTAAAGCGGGCCGAGCAGCACCTCGATAACAGGTCGGTATTGCGCGCTCGCTGCGATCTCGCCGCGGTCGCGTGCCCGCTGCAGGATCATCCGGTCGAACTGCAGGCGCTCGGCCCAGAACTGCCGGCTCGCCGCGGCCATCTGAGCATTACTCGACGCTTCACCCGCGACGGCCCGCACAACCGCTTCGCCGGCGGGGGAGGTCTGATTTGGGCCGAGCGACGGGCGAGCTTCAACAGGTCACCGCGCAGGGATCCGGACGCTCAACTCTGGCTTGTTCGCCATCGTCGGAAATCTCGGCGAGCGGGAGACTCGGCATTCAGGGACGAGGTCAATGCCTTGCGTACAGCACGCTCGCCCTATTAACCCTCTTCGGGCCAGTCGCCGTGCGGGTCGAGGCCGCCATCCCAGTCGTCCCAGGTGTTGTGGCGTGTGTCGCGGGGGGCGATGATGCGGCGTCGGAGCTCGAGTAGCAACTCCTCGGTGGACACCTGCGACAGGGCGTTGGGGTTGATCGGGCGCAGCGCGTATCCCTGAGCGGGGGCAGTGGTGTTGCTGCGTCGCAGTTCGACGACGGTTTCCTTGGGTTCTCCTCCGGCGAGGATGGTGTCGATGCTGCCCGGTGCCCAGCCCAGCTTGTTCTCCAAGATGGCGTAGGTGCCCGCGCTGGCCTTGCGCACGCCGTGCTCGATGTCGGCCAGCGTGCGCACGGTGAACTGCAGGCTGCTGGCCAAATCGGTGCGGTTCCGGTAGCCCAGTGCCACGCGACGGCTCACGACGTGGTGGCCGAGCCGTTCCAGGTCACGTCGGTCCATAGATCGATGATGACGCATCTGGGCGGCAATGTCGAACGGACATGCACGTTTCTTTCCGCCTGCCGCACAAAACAGCGGAAGTTACTTCCTCTTTATGCCCGCCAGGTCGGCCCTGAGTTGGGTGACCGTGTCCCAGAACAGTTCCTCCACCTTCTCTTTCGACAGGCCCACCACCTCGACCCTGGGTACCCCGGCCACTTCCCGGCGCACCACCTTGGCCTCGGGCAGCGCCTCGCCGGTCCACCATTCCTGGCGGATGGCGAAGTCGTCGAACCGTTCGCCCTCGTCGGTGTGCCGCAACGCACTGCGACGCTTGGCGGCCGGGACTCGCGCCCACCACTCCGCGCGCCAGTAGGGGCCGTCGTAGACGGCCGGCGGGGCACCGCTCTGCCATTCCTCCACCTGAACCGGTTCCACCGGCGCGATGCCGTTGTAGTCCTGGGCGAACCGATAGGCCACCTCGCTGTCCAGGTAGATCCGTTCGATGCGGTAGCTGTCGCCGCTGCCCGCCGTGAGCACGTACACCGTCGCCATCGCCAGTCCCCCGTTTCCGCTGGTGGGCTTCAGTCTGACAGCACCCCGATGACCACGTCCGACAAACCGGTGGGGAACAACGTGGGTGGCAACGGGCTGAAGTTCGTGCTCGCCAGTCTTGCCATTGGTCATGCTGTGAGGCGTGTCACTCGGAATTTGTTACCAGATTGTTGACATTATTGCCGTTTATTTCCTATTGTTGCAGGCACCTAGAACGACAGAAGGCAGGGCTTGACATGTTGAAACGATTGCTGGTGACCGGGGCCGTCGCGGCCTCGATCATCGTTGGCGGCTGCGTGGGTGTGGGTGCCGCGTCGGCCGACCCTGCCGTGTGTGGAGGGCCCTCGACGCCGCCGTGTGCGCCGCCGCTCAGTCCCGAGCAGCAGTGCGCGCTGGTCGCGTGGCGGACCTGGACGCCGTGCAACTGGGTGGGTGTGCAGGTTCCGGTCGGTACACCGGGCAGCGTCGGCTGATGACGTGCAAAATGCACGACGTTTTCATCGTCATCAGCGAAGGCCGCGATGGCGCACACATCGCGCGGACGGTCTACGCCGCCGACCAAGACGACGCGCGCCAAACACACCAGGAAAACTACGCCGACGAGCCCATCGTGGCGGTTCACCGATAGACCCTCCCGCCTCGTCACCTCCGGCGGCGTGCGACGTCACACCGAGCCGTTCGGGCCGGTGCAGCACTTCGCCTTGGAAGCATCGGCGCAGGCCAAGACCATCCTTGCCGGTCAGTCGGTTTATCTGGAGACAGAACCGTCTCAAAACTGCGTGTCGGAGATGGCACGGCGATACGACGGACATGGCCGACGGGCGGTGAAACGATACTGACGTGGACCGCAGCGGGGATGGTGGCCGTGGGCTGACCGCGAGGGGGCGGTTCTGTGGTTCCTGCGGCGCGCAGTCAAGCCCGACGGCCAAGTTCTGTAGCGAGTGCGGTACGGCTCTTGCTCCGGCCACTCGATCGGCGGAGTACAAGCAGGTGATGGTGTTGTTCGCCGATGTGGTGCATTCGATGGACGTCCGAGAGCACGACGGTGTCGAGCTGCAGTTGCGGGTAGGCCTGAACTCGGGCCAGGGGATCGCCGGTGAAATCGGTTCCGGCCCTTTCGGTTACACCGCCGTTGGCGAGCAGGTGGGGATGGCGCAGCGGATGGAGTCGGTCACTCCGTCGGGTGGGGTGATGCTTAGCGCGTCTACCGCGCGGTTGGTTGATGGCATGGCGGCCCTGGGCGATGCCGAGCTGGTTCGGATCAAGGGGTCCGATAAGCCCGTGGCGGCAATGTCGAGCGCGGCCAGCGCGGCGCTGGCCGACTGACTCCTACGCAATGAAGTGACGAAAGGCGGCGACGATGGCGCTGACCGACCTGCTGATCCGGGGCTCGAGCGTGGCCGTCGTCGTCTTCGTGGTGTCGAGCACGCTGGGTGTTGGCCTGAGTCTGGCCGTCGGCCAGATCCTGGCCCCGCTCAAGAACGCCCGGCTGGTCGTGCTGTCCCTCGCGGCGAACTTCGTCCTGGCGCCCCTGGTAGCGCTCGGGCTCTGGCGGGTGCTCGGTCTCGACGAGCCGCTGGGGATCGGCCTGCTGCTGTGCGGGCTGGCGGCGGGGGCGCCGTTTCTGATCAAGCTCGCGGAGTTCGCCAAGGCCGATCTGGCCTTCGCTGTGGGCCTGATGGTGCTGCTGATGGTCGTCACCGTGGGCTACCTGCCCGTCGCTCTGCCGTTGTTCCTCGAGGGAATCACGGTGAACCCGGTGAAGATCGCGCGGTCGCTCGTCGTGTTGATGCTCCTCCCGCTGGCCGTGGGTCTCCTGATCCGGGCTCGCCGCCCGGGCGCGTCCGATCGCATCCGACCCACGGTTGGGTGGATCTCCAACATCAGCATGATCCTCGTGGTGGTGTTGACCACGGCCGGCCACTTCAAGAGTGTCCTGTCGGTATTCGGCACCTTCGGCGTCCTGGCCGCCGTCGTGTACACGGTGGTCTGCGCCGGTATCGGGTGGCTCCTTGGAGGACCCGGAAGGAGCACCCGGGGGGTGCTGGCTCTGGGGACGGCGCAGAGAAATGCCGCCGCTGCATTCGTGGTCGCCGGGCAGAACTTCGACGACGCGAAGGTCATCGTGATGATCACCGTCGTCTTGATTGTCGAGTTCCTGATGCTGCTGCCGTTCGCTCGCATGCTCGCGAGGGGCCGCTAGAGTGCGGGCCCTCAGGGGGAAGCATGCCCTCAGGAAAGCGGGTTGTACCCGCGCGCCCGTGTCGGTGTGAGGGTCTGACCGTGTCTCGAGATAGACGACATACGAGGGTCTCAAAACTTCGTGTCGGAGATGGCACGGCGATATGACGGACATCACCGAGCAGCGGTGACACGATACTGACGTGGACCCCAGCGGGGGACGGTAGCGGTGGACTGACCGCGACGGCGTTCTCCTGTGGTTCCTGCGGCGCGCAGTCAAGCCCGACAGCCAAGTTTTGCAGTGAGTGCGGCACGCCCGTCACCTCGGCCACCCGATCGGTGGAGCACAAGCAGGTCACGGTGCTGTTCGCCGACGTGGTGCACTCGATGGACATTGCGACGGCGGTGGGCACGGAGCGGCTCCGCGAGATCATGACCGATCTGGTCAACCGTGCGGCAGTTGTGGTTCAGCGGTACGGCGGCACGGTCGGCAGTTTCACCGGGGACGGAATGATGGCGGTGTTCGGCGCGCCAACCGCGTTGGAGGATCACGCTTTCCGTGCCTCCCTGGTTGCGTTGGGGGTTCAGGAGGAGGCGAAGCGGCTTGCGGTCGAAGTAGCAGAGCGGCACGATGTGGACCTCCAGTTACGCGTCGGACTGAACTCGGGCCAGGTGATCGCCGGTGAAATCGGTTCCGGCCCTTTCGGTTACACCGCCGTCGGTGAGCAGGTGGGGATGGCGCAGCGGATGGAGTCGATAGCGCCGCCCGGTGGGGTGATGCTCAGCGCATCCACTGCGCGGATGAAGATGTTATTGGTATAGGCGAACGCGTGCTGCAGCGCTTCGGTGGCGGCGGCCAACCCCGGCGCTGAGTCTCCTGCGTCGATCGTCGCGGGATCGGGGTCGCCGACTCGGCTCGGCGGCAGTCCGCCCTGCTGGTCCCGGACCGTAAACGGTCATCGGCGCTTTACCCTTCGATGCTGTATAGCCACCGCAGAGGCACGCGTCATGCTAGGTGATTCTCCATTGATGGAGCCGCAAAATCGTCAGCCATCCCTCACAACGGCATTGAGCATTTCATCGATGTTGCCCACGCCACCGTCGAATGGGTTACCGCGCTTGAGAACGTGCGTGCCACCCTGTGTCACCGCGACGAGTTTGGGTGAGCTCGAACCGATTTGGAATTTCCGCGCGAAGCGCACCTGGTCCAACGGCACCACCGCTCCGCCGCCGTAACTGAACAACCCCAGCTTGCGGTCGATGACCGCAACCGGGCGGCACGCGTGCAGTGGCTGGCTGCGCCGGCGACGAATCCTGCGCACAACCACAAACGTCACAGCCGCAAGGACGAGACCGACGGTCAGGAAGGCCGTGTCCAGAGCTCGTGAGGGAATGCCCGCGACGAGCGCGACAAGACCGAAGCCGCCAGCAACGAGCGTGAGCACACCGAGCACGAATGCCAAGACTGTCAGCGCACCCGTACAGCGGTCGAAGACCAGGACCCGACGGCCGTCATCGGTGACGACGAGGCCGCCCGTGTCGGCGAGCGTCCGGGATTCGACTGGTGCGGCCATGTCGTGCAGCGTGCCATCAGCCGCCGCGAACATGGCGAGAATCGCGGAGATGCGGCTAGCGATGCCGTGAGAACGCCATGCGGGACAGCATGCCGTCGCGAAGGGTCAGCGTATGCAGCAGCACCGCGCTGACGTGCGCGGCAATGACAGCGACCAATGCATACGCCAACACCGAGTGGGTCTGACGGAGCACGAAGAACAGATCGGCGTCGAACGGCGCGATACGGGGCAGCCGCAACGATCCGAAGATGACCGGCGACCTGCCAGTCGCAGACACCATTGCCCATCCGATCAGCGGCTGGGCCAGCATCAACGCATACAACGTGAGTTCGGAGCTCACCACGAGTTTGTGCTCAACCCATCCAACGGTGTCCGGAAGCTTGGGGGCGCGATGGGTGAACCTGTTCGCCACGCGCAACACGACGATGCACAGGATCACAACACCGAGTGTCATGTGGATGCCGACCAGCGCCGAATACGACCCAAGCCAGCTCACCATGACAAACCCGATGAATAGCATGGAAAAGATCAGAATCGCGACGAGCCAGTGCAGGATTCGGGTCCGCAGCGGATAGCGCCTGATCGGGCCGGTCACGGCGTCACCTTGTCCACCTGTACCGCCGGCGGCGATTTCGGTTCACCGGTGCGAGCGCGATAGGACGCGGCATAGATCGTCGACCGCGCGTTCAGCAGCGGATCATCGGACGGTTGGATGCCGTCGGGCAGCACCAGTGGGTCGAAGTTGATGTCGCGGGCGTTGCCGGGGTCTTCGGTCTCGATGCCCGTCAACGTCAGCACTCCGGCGTCGACGGTGCGGCGGTCGCTCGGCCATAGCAGCGTGGCGTCCGTCGTTGGATCGCCGGGAGCACCGACCGTCAGGATCAGCCGCCACTGCAGTGGGCCGTTGCGCATCTGGCGGATCAGCGCGTCGAACAGGATGTTTCTCCCACCGGACCGCGGCTCCACCGCCTGCTGTTGCGGAACGAACGACCAGCGTACCGGCGTGCGCACACCGGCATCGTTGACGAAGAAGAACGTGATCAGACTGCTGAAGGTGCTGTCGGCGAAGCCACGAGTGGGTGGATGCTGTTTGATTAGCGCCATGGCGGCGGCTGACTCGGGATGGGCTGCCAGAAAAGCGGGCATCGCAGCCGGGTCGGGCTTGCCGGTCTCACTCACGATTTTCTGTGCCAACAGCCGGTCGTAGAAACCCTGCGCCGAGTTATCGGGGAAGACAGGAAGATTCAGCAAGGCGGACCGCCATTGCGTGCCGTCGGGAAATGCGAATGCCAGCCCGAGGCCGCGCGCCGTCGCCGGTGTGTCAACGACGTTCGGATCGCCGCCGCTGAGCGAGAAGCGCCCGGTCACAGACGACCGTCCCGGCCGGAAGACCGCTGCGCGGGATAGCTCGGTGCCGTTTCCGTTGCTGTCGAAATGCCCGGTGACAACGACGCCCTTTGCGTGATTCTTGCGGAACCCGAGATGGGGTCCCCACACTGAGCGGAAGGCGGCGAGGAATGTCTCGCGGGTCAACGAGTTGTTCCCGCCTATCCACTTGTTGGCAAAGGCGACGGCGCCGAGGTCAACGGCGAGGAACGCGCCCACTGCTCCGAGGCCGAGCAGCACGGACCGCCGATTCACCTCCACGCCTAGAAGACGCGCCACAGAGCAGAATTATTCACCTCTGTGTGCCACGTCTCACACCCCGGTGCGTCTGCAGCGGGCCACGCCGCGTCCCGGCTACGTCTGCACGGGAAGCACGTGGTCTGCCACCTTGTCGGTGCTCAGGCATAACGAGCACACGTGCGCATCGTGCGTTTCGCACTTCATCATGTCCGGCCGTTCGTAATCGTGATGGCAACTATGACATTTCAAGTGCTCGCCCGACGGGTTGCCGAACTCGTCGTACATGGGCAGCTCGATCCCGTCGTCGGTGCGACGCAGGTAGTACTTTCCTTTGGTCGCGATCGCGAGGATGGGCGGCAAAACCAGAGCCAAACCGATCGCCACCAGCGGCGAGTAGGGCCGGATGGCCTCACCGAGTCCACCGAAGAAGGCGATCACCGACAGGCCTGCGGCGACGAGCATCGAGCCAAAGCCCACCGGGTTGAACGCATACAGCATGCCGCGACGGAATTCCGGCTTCATCGGCGACAGTTTCAACAGGTACTTGTTGAACACGATGTCGGACGCGACCACCACGACCCAGGCCATACCGCAGTTGGCGTAGAAGCCCAGAATCGTGTTGAGGAAGCTGAACATGTCGGCTTCCATGAGGATCAGCGCGATCAACAGATTGACGCCGAGAAACACGATGCGTCCCGGGTAGTGCTTGGTGACGCGGGTGAAGGAGTTGGTCCACGCCAGCGAACCGGAGTAGGCGTTGGTCACGTTGATCTTGATTTGGCTAATGACGACAAGGACGACCGCCAGGGTCATGGCCAGCCAGCCGGGCAGGAAGTTCTGGTAGATCTCCAGGAACTGGTGCACCGGTTGATTGGCGATGCCTGCGCTGTCAGCCACGTTCGCGATTAGGTACACCGCCAAGAACAACCCGACGATCTGCTTGATGGCGCCGAAGAACACCCAACCGGGGCCGGCCAGGATCAGCCACGTCCACCAGCTGCGCTTGTTCTCCGGAGTCTGCGGCGGCATGAAGCGCAGGTAGTCGTTCTGCTCGGCGATTTGGGCGATCAGCGAAAGGCACACGCCCGCAGCCAGCAGCGTCGAACCGAGAGCGAACCCACTCTTGCCGCTCTCACCCTGGTAGGCGAAGAACTGGCTGACCGAGTCGGGGTGGCTGACGACCAGGTACACGAACGGCGCCACCATCAGGATCAGCCATAGCGGCGTCGTCCAGACCTGCAGTGTCGAGAGCACTTTCATGCCGTAGATCACCAGCGGGAAGATGATCAGCGTCGACGCGGCGTAGCCCAGCCACAACGGGATGTGCAGCCCGAGTTTGAGGCCCTGGGCCATGATCGAGCCTTCGAGCGCGAAAAAGATGAAAGTGAACGTCGCGAAAATGACGTTGGTGACCACCGAGCCGTAGTAGCCGAATCCGCTACCGCGCGTGACGAGGTCGAGGTCGATGTTGTAGCGCGCGGAGTAATAGGCCACCGGGAAACCAGTCAGAAAGATGACAATCGCAAAGATCAAGATGCCCCACAGGGCATTGGTAGTGCCGTACGAGATACCGACATTGGCGCCGATCGCAAAGTCGGCGAGATACGCGATGCCGCCCAATGCGGAAATGCCGACGACCCGGGTCGACCACTTCCGGTAACTCCGCGGTGCAAAACGCAGCGTGTAGTCCTCCAAGGTTTCCTTGGTGGCGGTCATCGTGTCGAGGTCAGCCTCGACGATCTCGTTCAGCGGCTCCTTGCTGAGCTCTTGTGTCATGCAGCGAAATTAAGACCGGCTTGTTTCGCAGTCATCACGGGCGTGTTCCTAGCAAAAGCAAGTTTGTGAGTTCGACGAATAGCCGGTCATGTCCCAGTTGTAACGATCGGGTAGCGTGCGGCGATGTGACGGTCATGCGAACAAGGACAGCCAGGGTCGGAGCGGCGTTCATGGTGGCGGCTGCGTCAATTGCAGTCGGCCAGGCCACGGCGAACGCCGAGCCTGCCGGTCACCAGGTCCGGTATACGCTCACCGCGGCAGGACCCGCGGATTTCGACCTCTTTTATCTGACCACTCAACCTCCGAGCAAGGCGGCCTATAACGCCGACGCGTACGCTTTCGTGAAGAAGGAGCAGGTGACCCTGGCGCCGGGTGTGCCATGGGTGTTCGAAACCACGCTCGCGGACCCGCAATGGGCGATCTTTACCGTGAGCAGCACCACGCACGGCGGACAGGCAGCGCCGAATCCTCACTGCGACATCGCCGTCGACGGTCAGGTGGTCGTGCAGCAGGACGCTCCTTACAACCTGCAGTGCAAGCTTCCTGGCGCTCCGATCTAACTCAGCTACCTCGCGAAGACATAGACCCAGGCATGGTGATAAGTCAAGCATCTGGTCGTCTGCCAGCTCAAACGTCCGCCGTCGGGTGGGACTGCGAGTAGCTTCCTAAGCGACGCAAAGCAGCGTCCTTGGCAAAGGAGCTGGCGATGGCCGTCGATGAAGACAAGCTCAACGCGTTTGTGGGCAAGGCAGTAGGCGATCTCGGCGCGGCGATGAGCGCGGTGCTGGTGTTGATCGGCGATGAACTGGGGCTGTATTCGGCCCTGGCCGAAGGCCGGTTGTCCGCCGAGGACCTCGCGAAGCGCACCGGCACCAATGAGCGGTACGTGCGCGAATGGCTCGGCAATCAGGCCGCGGGCGGATACGTCGAGTACGACAGCGGGAGCGGCGAGTACTACCTGAGCGAAGAACAGGCGTTGTGCCTGGCGAGTCCGAACGGACCGATGGATCTGCCGGGCGGCTACTCGATCGTGGAGGACCTCTTCCAGGTTAAGCAGCGGGCCGTGGAGAACTTCCGAAGCGGCGCAGGCATGGAGTGGGGAGAGCACCACCCGTGCCTGTTCCGAGGCACCGAACGGTTCTTCAGGGCCGGGTACAACGCAAGCCTGGTGTCGGACTGGCTGCCCGCACTCGACGGTGTCGTCGAGAAGCTCAACGCCGGAGGGCGCGTCGCCGATGTGGGCTGCGGGCACGGCGTGTCGACAATTCTGATGGCACAGACGTTTCCAGATTCGCAGTTCGTCGGCATCGACTACCACGACGCGTCGATCGAGACCGCGCGCGAGCATGCCGCGGAAGCGGGCGTCACCAACGCAAGCTTCGAGGTGGCCGACGCGACGTCATACGAGGGCGGCGATTACGACCTGATCGCCTTCTTCGACTGCCTGCACGACATGGCCAATCCGGCAGGCGCGGCCCGTCATGCGAGGCAGGCGCTGAAACCCGATGGCCATTGCATGTTGGTCGAGCCGTTCGCGGGGGATAGCCTGTCGGACAATCTGAATCCCGTCGGCCGGGTGTTCTATGGGGCGTCCTCGCTCATCTGCGTACCCGTCTCACTCGCTCAGCATGGTCCGGCGCTCGGGGCCCAGGCGGGTGAGGCGCGGCTCACGGATGTGATGGTGGACGGCGGCGGCTTCAGTCGGTTCCGTCGCGCCACGGAGACTCCGTTCAACCTCGTGTTCGAGGCTCGGCCTTAAGAGTTGAACGCACCGCGCGGACGAACGACGCAACGGCCGCGCCGATTTCGTCGGGACTGTCCTCCTGGAGGAAATGCACACCGGGCACGGTGACTTCGGTCTGGTTGGGCCAGCTTCGGATGAAATCGCGGACGCGGCCACGCACTATCGAACCAGGGTCGGCGTTGATGAAGAGCTTGGGCACATCACTTTGCGCCAGCCACTTCCCATACTCCTCAACGATGGCGACGACGTCGGCAGGCTCGCCCTCGATCGGAATGTTGCGCGGCCACGACAGTGTCGGCCGACGATCCTCGCCGGGATTGCGGAACGGTTCGCGGTAGTTTTCCATCTCCTCGTCGGTAAGTTGGCGCTGGATGGAACCGGGCAGCACGCGCTCAACGAAGATGTTCTTATCGAGCACCATCGCTTCGCCCTCTGGCGAGCGGAAGCCTTGGAAGACGCGACGGCCTGGGTCGGGCCAATCGTCCCAATTGACCGGCATGGCAATGGCTTCCATGTACGCGATGCCAGCCACGCGGTCGCGGTGTTGGTTGGCCCAGTCGAAGCCCAGCACCGAACCCCAGTCGTGCAGCACGAGAATCACCCTGTCGCCCAGCTCGAGTTGGTCCCACAGCGCGAACAGGTAGTCACGCTGTTCGGCGTAGTGGTAGCGATCCGGTCCGGAGTCGTCCAGCTTGTCCGACCCTCCCATGCCGATCAGATCGCACGCGACGAGCCTGCCCAGCCCTTCGAGGTGCGGCATCACGTTCCGCCACAGATACGACGAAGTCGGGTTGCCGTGCTGGAAGACGATCGTCCATTTTTCGGAACCCTCGCCTTCATCGATATAGGCCATCCGCTTGCCCTTGACCTCTTTGTACTGCAGCTGCCCATAGGGCTTGGCTCCTGGCATCGCTGTCTCCTCAATCTGGTCGGTCGGCTGAGAGTTTGGCGGCGGCCTGCCTTGCCACCCGAAGGATTCGTGTCGAGAACTTTGGGTCTGCGACAGCGCGGGACAGCGCCATCCCGCCGACGCACACCGCCATTAGCGCGATGGCATCGTCGAGCCGATCATTGGATTCGTCGTCGCCGCAGATCGCGGCCAGCGACGTGCGCAATTCGTGCTCGTAGCTCGCCCGGAACTGATCGGAAGCGTGCGCGGCATCCGAACTGAGCGTTGCGAAACCGCAACTGGTGGACAAGTCGTCGCGGTGGGCGGTGGTCAGGTAGTGCTTGGCCAGGCCCGTCCGCCGCGCGCTCCACGACTCGCCGCGCATCGGCTTGATCCAATGGCGGCGGCCTGTGGTGATCGCCCGCCCGAAGGCCGCGCTTGCCAGGTCGTCCTTGCTCGAGAAGTGCGAATAGAACGCCCCGTGTGTGAGCCCGGCATCGCGCATCACCGGAACGATCGCCGCGCCGTCGAGACCTTCCTCGCGGATCCGGCGCGCCGCGGCGTCCAGGATCTTGTCCAGTGATTCCCGCTTGCTGTCGGCACGCATGCCAGCGATCTTTCGCATGATGGGCATCATGCTAGTCGCATGATGTACTTCATGCGAGTGTGGATTACCTTGACTTTTTATCGAACATCAGTTCGAATAGATTCATGCGGTGGGATGGCCAGGGCGTGAGCGTCGACGACGGCGCCCTGCCTGGCCTGCAGCGCATCGGCTTTGTCCGCAGCGTCCGCACGCCGCAGTTCGAGGGCATCACGTTCCACGAGGTGCTGTGCAAGTCGGCGCTGAACAAGGTGCCCAGCGTGTCGATGCTCCCTTTCAATTACACCGTCAACGGCTACCGCGGCTGCTCCCATGCCTGTCGTTACTGCTTCGCCCGGCCCACGCACGAATACCTCGATCTGGACTGCGGCACCGACTTCGACACCCAGGTCGTGGTCAAGACCAACGTCGCCGATGTGCTGCGTCGCGAACTGCGCAGGCCGGCGTGGCAGCGGGAGACCGTCGCGCTCGGCACCAACACCGATCCCTATCAACGGGCCGAGGGGCGCTACGCGCTGATGCCGGGGATCATCGGCGCCCTGGCGGATTCCGGCACCCCGTTTTCCATCCTCACCAAGGGCACACTGCTGCGCCGCGACCTCCCGCTGATCACCGAGGCCGCTCGCCGCGTCGACGTCAGCGTCGCGGTGTCGCTGGCGGTCGGCGATCCCGACCTGCATAAGGACGTCGAACCAGGGACGCCGTCACCGCAGGCCCGCCTCGGGCTGATCTCCGCCATTCGCGACGCCGGGCTGGATTGTCATGTCATGGTCGCGCCGGTGCTGCCGCGATTGACCGACTCCGTCGAGCACCTCGATGCGCTGCTGGCCGCGATCTCCGAGGCCGGCGCGACGGGTGTGACGGTGTTCGGCCTGCATCTGCGTGGCTCGACACGCGGATGGTTCATGGGCTGGTTGGCGAAATCGCATCCGGAGCTGGTGGGGGAGTACCGCGGGTTATACAGGCGCGGCGCGTATCTGTCGTTGGACTACCGAAACATGCTGCACGACAGGGTGAAACCGCTGATTGCCAAACACGGTCTGGCACCCGATCGCCGGTCCTTCAGGGCGGCCGATACTCCGGTGTCACCAGCCGCCGAGGTACTCCAGCCGACGTTGTTCTAGCTCTTGCTAAACCCGAGATCACCGATAGACGCGCTGTTCAGGACTCTGATGCCTATCCTGGGAGAACCCTGACAGATCGTGGGGGGTGGAATGGCGGCCTGCCGCGCATGTGGCACTGAACCGCTGGAGGGCGCCCGCTTCTGCCATCGCTGTGGTTCCGCCATCCTGGCGACGGACACCCGTGCCGAGTTCAAGCAGGTCACGGTTCTGTTTGCCGACGTGGTGCATTCGATGGACATCGCAGTGGCAGTCGGCGCCGAGCGTCTGCGCGAGATCATGACCGAATTAGTCAGTCGAGCTGCGCGCGTTGTGGATCAATACGGTGGCACGGCCGACAAATTCACCGGCGACGGCGTCATGGCACTGTTCGGCGCACCCGTGGCGCTGGAAGACCATGCCCTGCGTGCATGCCTGGCCGCCCTGGCCATGCAAGCCGAGACCGCACGGTTGGCGATCGAGGTCCACGATCGCGACGGCATCGACTTGCGATTGCGGGTTGGGCTCAACTCCGGCGAGGTGATCGCAGGAGACATCGGCTCGAGTGTCTTTGGCTACACCGCGATCGGTGAACAGGTCGGCATGGCTCACCGGATGGAATCGGTGGCCCCGCCAGGCGGGGTCATGCTGAGCGCATCGACGGCCCGGCTGGTCGAGGACGCCACGGTGTTGGCCCAACCGGAACTTGTTCGCATCAAGGGCGCCAGCGAGCCGGTCGCCGCGCGTCGTCTGGAAGCTATCGCGACGCAGCGCCGACGCGTCCTGCGTCGCGAGCCGACTTTGGTTGGGCGCCAACGGGAGCTGGATGCTCTGATCGGACTCTTGGACCGGTCGAGTGCAGGCCAAGGTCTTGTGGTGGGCATCGTCGGGTCGGCTGGGATAGGCAAGAGCCGGTTGGTCCGTGAGTTGACGGCGGCCGCGACGAGCGTCGGGATCGAGGTGTTCGCGACCGCCTGTGAGTCGCATGCCAGCGACATCCCATTTTACGTCGTCGCCGACTTGCTGCGCACTTCGTTCGGAGTGACTGCCCTCGACGAGGACGCAGCGCGATCGCGGTTGAGGAACCTGATGCCCGACGCCACTCGCGAAGATCTGCTGCTGCTGGATGACCTGCTGGGAATCGCCGACCCCGCGGTCGCCTTACCCAAGATCAGCCCGGACGCCCGTCGCCGGCGCCTGACCGTCTTGGTCAACGCTGCCGCCATCGCTCGCCGGACGCCGACGATGTTCGTGATCGAGGATGCGCACTGGATCGATGAGATCAGCGACTCCATGCTGTGCGAATACCTCGCGGTGGTCCCTCAAACGCCATCATTGGTGGTTGTTTCGTTCCGTCCTGAATACCGTGGCGCGTTGACCCGGCTTGCCGGATCGCAGACGATAGCCCTTGCACCCCTGGAGGATTCGTCGTGCTTGTTGTTGACAGCCGAATTGCTGGGTCTGCACCCATCAATCGGCAAACTTGCCGTGGCTATCAACGAGCGCGCGGCGGGCAACCCGTTCTTCATCGAAGAGATGGTTCGCGAACTCGCCGACCGTGGGGTATTACGCGGTGAGCGTGGCAATTATGAGTGCCGCACCGACGTTGACGAGATCAACGTGCCCGCCACGCTACAAGCGACCATTGCTGCCCGCATCGACCGCTTGGCCGCACCGGCCAAGCGGGCACTTGGTGCGGCGGCGGTGATTGGATCGCAGTTTGACCCTGCTCTGCTGGCGAGCCTGGACGTCGACCCGGCAATCGAGGAATTGGTGGAGGCCGAACTGATCGAACAGGTGTCGTTCACGCCGCGAGCTGCGTATGCGTTTCGCCATCCACTGATTCGTACGGTGACATACGAATCACAGTTGAAGTCTGACCGCGCCGAGGTGCACCGCCGCCTCGCCGTGGCCATCGAAACCGGGGAGCCGGAGTCGGCAGACGAGAACGCCGCAGTGATCGCCGAACATCTGGAGGCTGGGGATGAAGTGATGGCCGCGTATATGTGGCACATGCGCGCTGGCAGGTGGGCGGCAAGACGCGATGTCTCTGCCGCGCAAACGAGTTGGCGGCGCGCACGTGACATCGCCGATCGGCTGCCCGCCGATGATTCGGACCGAATGCAAAAGCGGATTGTCCCGCGCGCCTACCTCTGTGGGAGTGCCTGGAGAACAGAGGCAACGCTTGCCAATACCGGCTTTGATGAGCTCCGCGAGCTATGCGCCGCGTCGGGCGATAAGGTGTCGCTGGCCTTGGCTGAGGTAGGCCAGGCGCAGGCTCTGATGTTCCATGGTCGTTACGCGGAGGCTGCACGTGTGGCGTCCGACTGCGTCGAGATGCTCGACTCGATCGGCTACTCGCCGCGAATGACAGGGCATCTCCTAGGGGCGAGCAATGTCAAATTCCAAGCAGGGCAACCGGATCAAGGTCTGCGGTTGGCGCAGCGCGTGCTCGATATCGCCAACGGCGACCCGGTGAAAGGGCAAAACCTGCTTGTCGGGGGATCACCCCTGGTCCTGGCACAGGCCCTGCGAGCGGCATCCGGCTTTTGCCTCGGGATTCCGGGCTGGAAGGATGAATTCGATGAGGCGGTGGGGCTGGCCCGCGGTCTTGATGCAAACAGCTATTCGTCGGTCGTCGCGTACAAATCATTCGCCATCCTGAACTTGGCGCTGCTACCAGACTCGGCCGCGATGAGTGAAACTGCCGAAGCGCTCCAGCGCGCCGAGCAGTCCGGCGACGACCTCGCTCTGATAGCGGCTCGATGTGCGCGCGGCATCGCCCTGGTCAATTGCATTGACCCGCCAGCCAATGCCGTCGACGAACTCGCTGAACTGCACGAAGCCATTGTGTTACGGCGGTATGCAACGGGGGAAATGGAACGATTCCGCATCCATGTTGCGAAAGAGAAGGCCAAGCAATGTGATCTCGACGGTGCGATCGAAATCTCGCGAGGGGTCCTCGCCTTCCTGTTCAGTTCGGGTGAGATGGTCTGCCTCGGGCCGACCACCACGGTTCTGGTGGAATCGCTGCTGCGCCGCCGCAGCGACGTCGACCTGCAGGAAGCCCGAGTGGCGATCGACCGACTAGCGGCGGTGCCCACCGAGCCCGGATTCGTCCTGCACGAACTGCCGCTGCTGCGGCTTCGCTCGTTGTCGGCGAAGGCCGATGGCGACGAGTCCGGCTATCGGGACTTCGCGGATCGCTATCGCGCCATGGCAACGGAACTGGGCTTCGAAGGACATATCGCCCTGGCCGAAGCCATGCTGTGATCGAGACCGCGCTTAGGACAACGGCTCAGCTCTTGTTGCGCTTGACCTGATTGAACGGCACGCCACGGTCGGCCGCATGCTCGCGGGGGAACCCGAGCACGCGTTCACCGATGATATTGCGCGCGATCTCGGTGGTGCCGCCGCCGAGCGCCGCCGACTGCCGCGACAGGTAGCGCTCGCCGTACCTCAGCAGGTCATCGCCGACATCGACGACGCCGGAGCTGCCTGCGAGCGCCAGCACTGTGTCGAACTCCAAATGATGGATCTCGGCGTGCATGACGCGAATGATCGAACCCGCCGCCGGGGGCAGCGAGCCGTCGAGAACACCGTGATACACGTGGTCGATAAGCTGCTCCCGCACCGCCCGGTGCACAAGCGCCCGGCCCGCCAGTTCGCGCGCACGCTCGTTGTCGGCCTGGCCCGTTTTCTCCAGCAGCTCGACGTAGTCGATGGGCATGTCGGTCTTGCCCTCTGCGCCAATGCCACTGGCGAACTCGGAGCCGCCGCCGACCGCGCGCCGCTCGTGGTAGAGCTGCCGTGAGGCCACATGCCAACCCTCGTTGACTTCGCCGACTACGGCGTCGTCGCCGAGTTCGAGGTTGTCGAAGAACTCCTCGCAGAACTCGACCGACCCGTTGACCTGCTTGATGCGACGCAACGTGATTCCGGGGCTGTTGATCGGCACCATGAACATCGTCAGGCCCTCGTGCTTGGGCACGTCCCAATCGGTGCGGGCCAGCATCAGGCCGTAGTCGGCGGCGAATGCGCTGGTGCTCCACGTCTTCGCGCCGTTGATCACCCACTTGTCGCCGACGCGGTCGGCCCGGGTGATGACACCGGCGAGATCCGATCCGCCACTGGGTTCTGACAGCAGCTGCACGAGTACTTCGCCGCCGCGCAGTGCTGCCGAAATATGTTTACGCTTCTGATCTTCCGAGCCGGTGTCGAGGATCGTCGCGGCGCAGATCGTGAATGTCGGCGTGTTGAGGATCATCGGCATCTCATAGCCGCGTGCCTCGTTGTCGAAGGCCTTCTGATACGCGATCGGCAGGCCGAGTCCGCCGTACTCGCGTGGAAAGCAGATACCGGCGAATCCGCCTTCATAGAGCATCTTCTGGAGTTCGCGAGCACGCTGCCACGGCGCGTCCTCACCCCGATCGACTTCCGGCGGATCGTCCAAATCGATGCGGGGCATATTGCCGGCCAGCCACGCTCTGGCCCGTGTGGCGAAATCGTCGACCGACTCCGCCGTTTCGGTGGGCACCGAAGTCGTCTCGGTCATGACGCGGGCTCCAGCTGCTTGGTGAGGTCATAGACCCGCAGGTTGTGGTGTTCGGGCGTGCCGAACATCGAGCGGTACAACGTGACTCGCCGCAGATACAGGTGCAGGTCGTGTTCCCACGTCACACCGATACCGCCGTGCAGCTGCACGCAGTCCTGCACCATGCCGGCGGCGCGTTCCCCCACACAGGATTTTGCGACACTGACCGCCATCTCGGCACCGGGTGAACGCGCGGCCACCTCGGCGACGGCAGCGCGCGTGGTCGCGCGGCACGCCTCGAACCAGATCTTCAGGTCGGCGTACTTGTGTTTGAGCGCCTGGTAGGAGCCAATCGGGCGGCCGAACGAATGCCGGTCGAATCCCCATTGGACGGTGAAGCCGAGCACTGTGTCGAGAATGCCGACGACCTCGGCACACTGCAGCACCTGCGCGACCTGGCTCTGCCGCGCGATCGACTCCGCCGTCTGCTCTGCCGAACCGACGACCGCTGAGGCGTCGACCTCGACGCCGTCGAAATGCACTCGGGCGTAACGCTTCACCAGATCGATGGACTGTTGTTGCTCGACGCGCACCCCGGACGCGTCCGTCGGCACCAGGAACTGGCGCACCGCGCCGTCGCACCGCGCGACCACCAGCAGGATTCCACTTTCGGCACCGGCCTCGACGCGGTCCTTCACGCCGTCGAGGCGGAAACCCGTCGCGGTGGGCGTCGCGGTGACCATGGCGGCCAACGGCGACCATGATTTGCCCGGCTCGTACACCGCCCAGGACGTCACGACCTCACCCGACACCAAGGATTCGATTGTCTCCTCATGGTTTTCGGGCGCCTCGACCAGGCCGGCCAGCACGGTACTGACCGGGTGGAGCGGTCCAGGGGCGACGGTCCTGCCTGCCAGTTCTGCGACCAGTGCCAGGTCCTGGACGCCGTCGCCCGACACGCTGCCGCCGCCGAGTTCCTCGGGCACCAGCAGACTCGTCCAGCCCAGCTCTGCTGCTCGGCGCCACCAGCCGGCCTCGAACGAGGTGCCGGCCGCGTGCAGTTCACGCAGCCGGCTCAGCGGTGCTTCCTTCTCGAGGAACGACTGCGTCGTCGAGGCGAAGAGCAGGACCTCTGGATTCGCGACGTCGGTCACGTCAGGTGAGAACAAGTGCGGGCACGTCCGGCTTGTGGACGATCTTGTTCTCGATCTTGAACAGGTCGATCATGTTGCCACCCATGACCTTTCGCTGTCCCTCTTCGTCGAGGCCCTGTAGGTCGTCGATCAGGTTGACCGGTTCCGCCAAGCCCTCCGGATGGGGCCAGTCGGAACCGAAGATCACCCGGTCGACGCCGCACAACTCGGCCATCTGGGCGAAGTCGTCCTCCCAGAACGGCGCAACGTAGACGCAACGCCGGAACGCCTCGATCGGGTCCTCCAGGAACCCTTGCGGCATCTTCGAGTAGACGTTCTTGAACTGCTTGAACAGGAAAGGCACCCAGTCCGCGCCGTTCTCGATCGACAGGATTCGCAGATCCGGGTTACGGGTCAGCGCGCCATGGCAGACCAGCGCGGCCATGGTGTCCTCGATGGGCCGCTTGCCCATCGCGACCATGCGGAATGAGGTCGGCGCGAACGGCTTGAACTCGTCGCCGGGCTCCCAGTCGTTGAGGTACTCGGAGTAGCCGCTGTCCGAGGCGTGCATCGACACTGGGATGCCGGCCTTGACGCAGGCATCCCAGAACGGGTCGAACTCCTCCGTGCCGAACGAACGGGTGCCGCGCATTCCCGGCACCGGAGCCGGGCGGACCAGGACGGTCTTCGCTCCGCGCTCGAGGCACCACTCGAGTTCTTCGAGAGCGCGGTCGACAACGCCGAGGTTGATGACCGGGGTGGAGAAGATGCGGCCTTCGTAGTTGAACTGCCAGGTCTCGTACATCCACTCGTTCAGCGCGTGAACGATGTCGAGGATCAGTTCGGGATCATCCTTCAGTCGCTCCTCGACGAGGCTGGCCAGCGTTGGGAACATCAGCGTGTAGTCGAGGCCGAGTCCGTCCATGACCTCCAGCCGTGCCGCGGGGTCGCGGAATGCGGGGATCGCCTTCATGGGCTTGCCCATGACCTCGCGGAAGCTCTTGCCGCCGCTGCCGTGCCGGAAGTACTCCTCCTGGGCGCCGGGCCGGGCGACCACCTCGAAGGTCGGGTTGGGGATGTAGTCGCTGACTACGTTTCGCACCATGATCTTGGTGCGGCCGCGGACGTCGATGTAGTCGATGACGCCCTTGCGGTGATCCGGCAGGAACTGCGTGAGCGCCTCTTTGGGCTCGTAGAAGTGGTTGTCCGCGTCGAACACTGGGTAGGGGAGCACGCGTGATGGCATATCCGCCTCCTGGAAGTCTGATTGGCCGTAACTGGTAATGACATTACCACGTCTGGACCAGCGAAAACACCACCCCTCGACAAGGTCACATTCGACGGGTGCGGCGCAGGTCAGACGGTGTTGCCGGGCCCGATGAGGCCGCTGACGCAGAAGTCGTAAATGTGGTCGGCGTCGACAGGAACGCCGTTGAGTTCAGCGCCGAGGACGTGCAACCGCATGGCGCCGAGTGCCGATTGCATGATCAGCGCGGCGGTGGCGTCGACGTCGAGGCCGGCCCGGAAAGAGCCGTCGGCGATGCCGCGGCTGATGATGTCCTTGATTAGCTCGTGCACAGGCGAGAGCACGCGCGCGTACTCGCGTGGCAGCGTCTCGGCCAGGTGGTCGTTGTAGTAGGTCAGGCCGCGATTGACCTTGTCCTGGGTGGTCGATTCGGCGGGTGTGCAGATGCGGTCGATGAGCACCCGCAGAGCCGCGACGCTCGGCAGCCCCGTCGTATCCTCTCGCCACCGACGCGTCGACTCGGACATGATCTTGTCGATCAGGGCGAGCAGCAGCTCGTCCTTGGTGGAGAAGTGCTGGTAAAAGGACCGCAGCGAGGTCTTTGACCGCTCCACGACTTCGAGCACGGTGAAGTCGGTGCGCCCCGTTTCGCCGAGGATCGCCAGCGCCGACTTCATGAAGCGCGTCGGGCGGGATTCGGTGTCGACGCCGACGGTTTCCGGCGATCGTCCACTCGGCTTCGCCATGGGATACCTTCCGGCTCGTGGTTGGGCGTTGGTAATGACGTTACCGCTTTTGCAGAACCTCGGTTACTGTTCCCACACATGACGACAGAATCAGCGCAGGCGCCGTGGACCGTTCAGGGACTGCTCGACCTGTTCGATGTGCCTGCCGATGGAGAGAACCGATTCATCGCCGAGACTGGCCCCGCGGGCGAGGACGAGCGACAGGTCGTCGAAGGCACGCAGGTGCTGGCTCAGGCGATTGTGGCTGCGGCCAAACGGTTTCCGGAGAAGTCGGTGCGGTCGGTGTATGCGGTGTTTGCCCGTGCGGTGATGGTCGGGGCAGGGCCGGTCGAGTTGGATATCGATGTGGTCAGCGAGGGCCGGTCCACCGCCACCGCGATCGTCGCGGCGAAGCAGAACGGCAAGCGGTGCATCACGGTCACGGTCCTTGTCGACGTTCCGACTCCAGATGTGATCCGCCATCACCTACCTCGTCCCGCGGTCGCCCCACCCGCGGACGCGAACGTCTCGCCGATGCCGATGCTCGGACGTGAGCTGCGCCTGGTCGACGTCGTCGACGTCAACAGCCCTGACGAGGTCGGGCCGCCGGAGTTGTACGCCTGGCTGCACTATGACCCGATCCCCACCCGCGACGACTTGGCCAAGGCGCTGGTCGCGTATTTCACGGGGCACCTTGGTATTTCGACGACGATGCGCGCGCATGAGGGCATCGGCACCGCGCAGTCACACCTGACTGTGTCGACCGCGCCGATGACCGTATCGGTCAGCTTTCACGAGCCGGTGCGGTGGGACGGCTGGATCCTCTACACGCATGAGAGCACGCAGGTCGGTGCAGGCATGTCGTACGTCCGGGGTGCGGTGCACACCGAGGAGGGCGAGTTGATCGCGTCGTTCGCGCAGGACGCGTTGATCCGGCCGCTGCGCACTACCGACACGTCGATCAAAGAACAGTCGCGCTTGTAGCGACCCGTCGAACGTTCCTTACCGCTCGGTCCCGTGGGTTCACCCGGACTGAAGCGATTTCATCGGGAACCCACGGCATCTCGGATTGTGGGCCCTAGACCGCGCCGTACGACCGGCGCTTCAAGGTGAAACTTTCCCACGTCTTGCTGCACCAAGACCGCCTTTGTGCAGGGGACGTGAGCAACCCGGTACCAGGATGCGATGAGAACCTTTCGTGTGACAGGTGTAGAGCCGGGCCGTCGTATCGTACGGTTGGTCCGTGGGCGAGACGCCGCCGCTACCGCTGCCCGAGCAGCCGGAGTTGCGAGGGTTGGCAGAGGCTTTGGAGGACGCGGGGGTAGCGGCCGAGATCCTCGACCACAAGTGGCGCGTTGTGTACACCTCCAGTGAGGACGCCCTCGGTCTGGGACTGGACCCGGCCGATATGCACCACCACTATGGGCTGTCACTGATCACCCGGCCGGACTATCACCCGGACTGGGTTACTGACCGAGAAACAGGCAGTCGGTGGTGGCGGGCGGCCGGCCCGCACATGGTGCGCGACGTGCCGCCGGACGACCCGGAATTCGACGAGGTGTTTGGCCGGCAGGCCCCACGTGCGCGGGAACTCGCGCCTGCCCCGCCGACACTGGCACACCGAATCGAGATGAACTTCGAGAAGCTCGCATCGTTCGACAAGTCGTGGCCTAGTACGGCCAATCTCCTGCTCATCAGGCTGCACGACGCCGGTGGCCGTTTCATCGGCACTCTGATGCTGGCGGACCCGAACCTGCCGCAAAGCCTCGCCATGCGGCTGGATCGCGGCGACATCGAGATGTACCGCCGGATGGATCGCCTTCGCGAGCCGTGCCGCAGGGCAGCGGCGATCCTGTTCGCCGACCTCGAAGCCTCCGGCGAGCTGTCACGACGATTGTCGTCACGCGCCTACTTTGAGCTCATCCGCACGCTGACCGACCTCATCGATTCGGTCGTCGGCGCGCACACAGGGATTCTCGGCAAGCACGCCGGCGACGGCGCGTCGGCGTTGTTTCTTGCTGAGGATGCCGGCGGTGACAGCGCCGCAGCGCGCAGCGCGATTGAGGCTGCGCGCGAAATTCGTGACCGCCGGCGCTGAGGGACGGCGTGCGCGTCAAAGTCGGCGTGCATTGGGGGGCGACCCTCATGGTCGGCCAGGTCTCTACGCGTGGCCGGCTGGAAGTCACGGCGCTCGGCGATGAGATGAACGAAGCTGCGCGCATCGAGAATGCAGCCCACGGTGGGGTTGTCCTTGCCTCCAAAGACGCCATCGAGCGGCTCAGCACCCAAGACGCACGTTCACTGGCCGTGGATCCGGACACGCTCACTTATCGAACCGTCGCGGAACTCACCACCAACGAAAAGGCAGTCCGTGATGCAGGTTCGATCGCGGTTGCTGAACTCTAGGGTCGTGTCCGCCAACCCCACCACCGTCGGTTCAGGAACCCGTCGACTGTTGCTAAAGGTTTCGCGGTTTTTCGAGCGGTAATGAAGGTCGGCACCGCAACTAGATCTTCAGATAGCCCTTTTCCGCGGGGATTTGGGCCGCGGTCACCAATGACGACGCGTCGCTGGCCAACCACAACACGATGTCGGACACCAGATTCGGGTCGGCAAGCGAGTCGGTCGGCAGCGCACCGGGCGAGAAGCTGTGAATGTAGTTCTGGTGGTCGGCGAACATCTGCCACATCGACGCGTCGTTGCCCATCGGGGTGTCGGTGCCGTACGGGTGCACCGAGTTGACCCGGATCCCGAACTCGCCGAGCTCGACCGCCAACGAGTTGGTCAGGGCGACGACGCCGAACTTGCTTGCGCAGTAGTGCCCGCAGCCAGGGACGGCCTTGATTCCGGCCGCGGAGCTGATGTTGATGATGGATCCGCCGTTGCCTGCCTCGATCATCGGCGGCACCACCGCCTTGATCGTGTTGAACAGGCCGGTGAGGTTGATGTCGAGGACGTCCTGCCACTGCTGGGCCGAAATCTCCCATAGCCGACCCCAATTCAGCACACCGGCATTCGCGACGACGATGTCGAGGCGCCCGAACTGCTCCAGCGCATCGGCGATCACCCGCTGCTGTCCGGCGGCGTCGCGGACGTCGACCTCATCGGCGACGATCTTTCGCCCCTCGCCCTCAACCAGGCTCACCGTCTCGGCGAGGTCTTCCGGCTGCGCAGGCGGATAGCCGTTGTGTTCCGCGACCGGTGCGCAGGCGTCGATCGCAACGATGTCGGCACCTGCGCGGGCCAATCTGACGCAGTGCGAACGGCCTTGGCCGCGTGCGGCTCCCGTCACATAGGCGACCTTGCCGGCCAGTGGGGCATCAGGATTCGTCATGCCGGGATCTCCTTCGAAAGTGGTGCGGACACCATGTGCGCGGGCCGCGTCGAGAACTGGTAGTCGGACAGCGGCGACCGGCGCGCGAATCGTCGTGAGCCGGTGATGGTCTGGGGTCGGTAGTAGACGACCTCTTGCTGGGAGTTGACGAAGTAGCTATTCAGCCCGCGATTGCAGTCCACGATGTAGGTCTGAACCGCCTTGCCATGACGGCGCATTCGCTCGTTCCAACGATTGAACGCGTCCTGGCTGACCTCGACGACCTGGGCGCCACGGCGGCGGGTCTCGTCGATCATCCGCACCGCGTGTTCGGCCATCGTCTCGTCGTAGTCCATCCATGCGAAACCGACGAAGCCGGTCGGACCGACGATCTCCCACCGATTGGGCAGGCGTGGATGCGCAGTGCCCGCATAGCTGCGCATCCCATGTGCGCGGTAGTACTCGGCGAGGTCGAATCCGCTGGCGCCCAGGATCGTTCCCGGCCGGTATGTCTCAGGATCGGTCCACAGCTCGTAGCCGGTGGCCGCCACGATCAGATCGGCCGCGCGTTCGACGCCGTCGGTGGTGCGCACCCCGTTGCGGGTGATCCGCTCGATCGCGGTGGTGATCAACGCGGTGTTGGGATTGTTCAGCGCCTTGAAGAATGCGCTGGAAATGACAGGGCGTTTGGCGAGGATTCCGATGCGGGGGACGAGCGCCTTTCGGTACGCCAGGTCGTCGACCGTAGCGCGAAGCAGCATGCGGTACAGCAGCCGGCACCACATGTCATAGAGCGGCAGGACGCGGGCCAGAACCCTATCCGGCAGCCGAGGGAGCAGATGCACGATGGGCACCACCATGAAGGCGTCCATCGAGATCCGGCCGAGCAAGTTCACAGCCGCGATGAAGCCGGGCAGACGCAACACCTTGCGCCACAACGGTGAAAATTCGAAGTCGATCTTCGGCAGCACCCAAGCCGGCGTGCGTTGGTAGACGTCAAGGCTCTTTGCCTGCTCCGAGAGCGCCGCGGCGATCTGCACTCCGCTTGAGCCGGTTCCGATCACCGCGATCCGCTTGCCACAGGTGTCATAGTCGTCGTCCCATGCGTTGGGTCGCAGGACCGTACCTTCGAAGTCGTCGATACCCTCGATGTCGACCTTGGTCTTGGCGTCGACGTAGCCGCCGACCGAGCTGATCACGAATCGCGCCGTCACCAGTGGCTGATCGCGAATCTCAAGTCGCCACATCGCCGATTGGTCGTCCCACTTCTGTTGCACTACTTGGGCATTGGCGCGCAGATGCGAATACAGCCCGAGCTGACGAGCGGTGTCTTGAAAGTAGCGATAGAGCTCAGGGCCCGGCGCGAACAGCCGAGTCCAATCGGGGTTCGGGTTGAACGACAGCTGATACCACAGCGAGGGGATGTCGACGGCCAGGCCGGGGTAGTGGTTGTCGCGCCAGGTGCCGCCGAAGTCATCGGCGCGCTCGAGGATGACGAAGTCGGTAATGCCCTTCTTGCGCAACAGATGCGCCGCAGCGATGCCGCCGGGTCCGGCGCCGATGATCGCGACCTCGTACACCGGCTCACTCACGTGATGCTCCCGTCAGGCCGGCGACGATGTGCTCGGCCACGAAGCGCCGCACGGCACGAGGGCTGTCCAGGTTCACCCCGATGGGCGGTAACAGCTCGAAACTCAACAACATTCGCACAATCCATTCGCTTGCCCGCCCGGGATCGACCCCGCTGCCTACGTCTCCGCGCTGCTGCGCTGCGCGCACCCTCGGCTTCCACAACTCGACGGAGCGCTTCATCAGGTCGTCGCCGATATTGCGCAGCAGCAGCACAAGGACGCTCTCGTTGATTCCTCGCGGTGCGACCGAGTCGGAGTGCTGCCGGTGTGCGCAGACCACGACGGCAGCGGCCGCCACCTGGTTTGCCAATGTCGATTCCTTCTCGACCTCGGCAGCCATCGTCTGCGTGAAGATCGATGCCAGATGGTCGAGCGCGGTCTTGATCGCGTGGTCACGGCTGCCCAGCGCGTTGTGCACCGTGCCGCGCGAGACGCCGGCGGCCTCGGCGACGGCGGTGAGGCTGAACTGCCGAGGGCCCAGGCGGCGCAGCGTCTCAGTGGTGGCCGCCAGCAGCGTGGGGGATACCGACCGCTGCTCGCCGCGCATTTGAACACATTATCGAAATACTGTTCAATGTGGTCAATGTTCGAGGCGAGCCTAACAAGCTAGGAGTTAGCGCCAGCGTCAATTAGGCTCACAGTCATGGCGGAAACGTCGTACGCACCGTGCGGCGAGCTCAGCCTGGCGTATCAGGTGTTCGGCGACGGGCCGATCGAGCTTGTCTTCGTCGGGCCGTTCGTCAGCCACGTCGAGCTGTTCTGGACCGATGCCCGAATTCAAGGCCTTCTTCGAGCAGCTCGCCACGTTCTGTCGCGTCGTACTGTTCGACAAGGCTGGGGTCGGGCTGTCGGACCCGATCCCGAAAGTTCGCACGCTGGATGAGCGAGCCGCCGAGATCGAGGCCGTCATGGACGCCGTCGGCTTCGAAAAGCCGGTCGTCTTCGGTATGAGCGAGGGCGGCACGGCCTCCATCGTGTTCGCGGCAAAACGACCGGAGCGAACGCGGGCGTTGATCCTCTACGGCACCTATCCGTTCGCTGGCGACCGGCTGGGACGATTCGATCGCGATCCGGCCGAGCTGCGGGCGCGCCTCGTGCCGAGGCCGTGAGGATTTATCCGGGTCGTACGGACTACACGCCGTCGACGCGAGCAGATCGCCCGCCTCCAGGAAATTGGACGCGGTGCCCGCTCGGCGTGGGGCAGCGGTGCGGCAGCGCAAGTGCATGTTTCCGTCGATCCGGTCGATGCGCCAGCTCGCCATGTTCGAGCGCATGTGCGCAAGCCCGGGGATGGTGCGGGCGACATTCGAATCGATGTTCCGGATCGACGTGCGGTCGATCCTGCCGACGATCACCGTGCCAACCCTGGTCATCCATGCCCGCGAGGACCGTCATGCCGGTGCAGTGCGGCCGGTACCTTGCCGACCACATCCCTGGCGCGCGGTACCTCGAAGTCGACGGCGTCGACCACGCGCCCTGGTTCACCGAGCCCGACACGATCCTGACCGGGATCGAGGAGTTCCTCACCGGCAGCCATGCGGCACCGTCGCAGTCACATCGCGCCCTGCGCACCGTGTTGTTCACCGACATGGTCGCATCGACGGCAACACGCCGCGGCGACCGGCGACGAGCGGTGGCGTGCGGTGCTGCACGCGCTTCGGCGAGATCACCGCCGAACTCACGCAACGATTCGGCGGCACGGTGGTCAAGAGCACCGGTGACGGTCACCTCGCCACGTTCGACGGCCCGACGCAGGCCATCCGCTGCGCCGAGGCCTTGCGTGCTGACGCCGAGACACTGGGCATCGAGATCCGCGCTGGCATCCACACCGGCGAGTGCGAACTGCTGGACAACCGACATCGGGGGGATCGCAGTACACATCGCGGCGCGGATCCTCGGCCAGGCCGGCGCCGGTGAAATCCTTGTCTCGCGCACCGTGCGTGACCTGGTCGTCGGCTCGGGCACGGGCTTCGAGGACCGCGGCAGCGTCGAGTTGCGTGGCGTGCCCGGCACCTGGCAACTCCTGGCGGTCGATCGCCACGGCGCGCGGGCGGGATCGGCCGAGGCGGAACTGGCGTCAACGCCGACCCCCGGCCCTCGGACCGCGATGCGCCGCTCAGACCGCGCCGTGGCGGTGATGGCGAGGCGCACACCGTGGATCCTGCGCGGGATGGCCCGCCTCGCCCCGGCCACCGGTCGCAACCGGAGAACTACGGACGTAGCGGAGCGGGCGCGTGCGTGACTGATTCGAATCCAGTCAGCCGTTCCGGACGTCGTAGGCGTGGTGGACGATGTCGTGCAGGTGGTAGATCGAGATCGTCGCGATGGTGAATTCGCTGCCGTTGCTGCGTAAGCCGCGCCGTGTCCACGCGTCGGCGGGCACGTTCGTGTAGGTGTCGGCCACAATGCTTGCGGCGTCGAACAATTCGGTGGCGACGGTGGCCGGATCCTGGGAGGCGTAGTCGTCGACGATCGCCGTCTCGTCCTGGTCCCAGTTGGGGAACTGCGGTTCGTCCTCGGTCAGCATCAACTCCGAACCCGGTGATTGAAGATTCGATGCACATCGCGAATGTGGCAGCCGTATTCCAGCGTGGACCACACGGTGGGTTGACGGCGCCGCTCCGCGCCGGGCTGTCGAGCCTGGGCACCCACTCGGCGGCGTCGCCGCGGATGCGGTCGGCGACCTCGGTGTGATGGACGGCCGCGGGGTCGAAGCCGCACTCCGGGCACGGGCGATCAAGCACCCACGTCCAGTCCTTGGTGTCGGGTTCGATGGGCTCAGACGTCACGGCACCAGTGTGGCAGCCGCTCGCCCAACAGCGCGGACCTGAGCACGTCAAGCGGCAGCCCACCAAGATCCAGTGCCAGGCCGTGGAATTCCTTCAACGACAGCCCGCGGGCGAGCATTTCGTCGCGCAGCTGCTGCCAGATCCGCTGTCCGATCGCGTACGACGGGGCCTGGCCCGGCCAGCCCAGGTAGCGGTCCAGTTCGAAGCGCAGATTCTCCTCGGCCATCGCGCTGTGCGACTGCAGGAACACCCACGCCCGTTCCACGTCCCACACGCCGCCGTCCGGCGCCGTCAGCCCGCAGTGCACACCGATGTCGATCACCACGCGCGCGGCCCGGAAGCGTTGGGCGTCAAGCATTCCCATCCGGTTACCGGCGTCGTCCAGCCAACCGAGGTCGGCCATCAGCCGCTCGGCGTACAGCGCCCAGCCCTCGCCGTGACCCGACACCCAGCAGCCCATCCGGCGCCACCTGTTCAGCCGGTCCGAGGAGACGACTGCCCTGCCGACCTGCAGGTGGTGCCCTGGCACGCCCTCATGGAACACCGTGGTCGTTTCCTGCCAGGTGCGAAACGTGTCCACACCTGGCGGTACCGACCACCACATCCGCCCTGGACGGGTCAGGTCCTCCGACGGTCCGGTGTAGTAAATGCCGCCGGTCTGGGTCGGCGCGATCCGGCATTCCAGTGTGCGCAGTGCGGGGGCGATGTCGAAATGCTTGTCGGCCAGCGATTCCACTGCGCGGTCGGACAGATCCTGCATCCACGCCTTGAGCGCGTCGGTGCCATGCACCAGGTAGCGGGGCTCGACGTCCAGCCGTCGCAGCGTCTCACTGACCGAGGTACCGGGATAGAGTCGATCGGCAATCGATTCCTGTTCGGCGACAATGCTTTCCAACTGGCGAAGGCCCCACTGATAGGTCTCGTCGAGGTCGACAGAGGTGCCAAGGAACTCCCGCAAAAGCAGCCGGTATGCGTCGCGGCCGAACGCGTCCTCACGTCGGGCGTGCGGTGCTATCTCATCGCGCAGCACCACGGTGAGCGCGTCGTAGGCGTCGGCCGCCGCCGCCGCGCGCTGCTGAAGTTCAGCGTGCAGCGCCGCGCTTTCCGGCGCCGCCTCGGCCACCATGTCGACAAACAGCTGCTGAATCTGGCTGGCCTGGTCGATACCACGCGCCACCTGCCGGGCCGCGGGCGCACGCCCGGCCGCCACCGCCGTGCGCAGCGCTTCGGCGTAGCCGGCGACCCGGTCGGGCACCTTCGACATCCTCGTGCCGATCAGCGCCCAGTCCTCGTCGGTGTCGGTGGCCATCAGGTCGAACACGTCGCGCATCGATTGCAGCGGCGACGCGATCACGTTCAGGTCGCCGACGTCCAATCGCGCGTCGTGCAGCTCTATCTGCAGACCGAGTCGTTCGCGCATCGCCGCGACGGTCACGCGGTCGACGTCGTCAACGGGGCTGGTTGCGTCGAGATCCTGCAACGCCGAGCGGGCAGCGTCGACTCGGGCCGTCACACCGTCGGGGGAGTAGTCGGTGACATCGTCATCGTGGCCGATGACGCCCATTTCTGTTGCCGCACATGGATCCAGCGCTGCAAACGTGTCGAGATAGCGTTCGGCGACGGCGTCGACGGCCGTGGACGGCCTAACCAAGGTTGTTGGTGGCGAAGGTGTCGCACTTCTTGGCGTCGCCGGTCTGGTAGCCGACGGTGAACCACTTCTGCCGCTGCTCAGACGAGCCGTGCGTCCAGGATTCGGGGTTGACCCGTCCGGTCGCCTCCTTTTGGATGCGGTCGTCGCCCACCGACGAAGCGGCGGACAGCGCGTCGGCAATGTCCTTGTCGCTCAACGGCTCCAGGAACGTCACGTCTGTGCCCGCCTGCTTAGTGATGGCCGCGTAATGCGCCCAAACACCGGCGTAGCAGTCGGCCTGCAGCTCGGTGCGCACACCACCGCCGGTCGCGCCCTCAGGATCCTGCTGTGCCCGGCCGAGATCGCCCAGGAGGTTCTGCACGTGGTGGCCGTACTCGTGTGCCACCACATACTCCTGCGCCAACGGGCCGCCGCTGGAGCCGAATTGGTCGACGAGCACCTGGAAGAAGTCGGTGTCGAAGTAAGCAGTCTTGTCGACGGGGCAGTAGAAGGGTCCAACGTCGCTGGTCGCGGGTCCGCAGCCGGTCTGAACCTGACCGTGGAACAGCGTGGTGTGCGGAGGGGTGTAGCCACGCAGCTGCTGCTGCCACACCCCGTCCACCGAGTTCGTCGTCGCCACCACCCGGCACTCGACATATTTGTTGGCGTCTGCACCGGTCTTGCAGTGGCTCAGGTCGTATCCGGGCGCCTCGACGCCCCCGGTGGCGATCTGCCCCTGCTGAGGTACGACTGTGCTCGGGTCGACGCCCAGGAACAGCGCGATCACCACGATCAACAATCCGCCGAGCCCGCCGCCGATCGCAATTCCGCGACCTGGCCCGCCGCCCGTCGAGATGTTGCTCGTGTCGATCTGCATACCCTCGTTGAAGGTCATCGCATTACCTCCACGCACTCGCCGGATGGGTTTCGTACCCAGGTCCGTCCAGCTTTGCACACTACGATTTGGGTGTGGCAGTCGTTGTCGGACATTCCACCGTCGTACACACGGGCTTAGGGGATCTGCGCGGCGCCACCGAAGGTGGCGTCGGGGTCTGGCGCGGGGTGCCGTATGCCGAACAACCGGTGGGCGAGCGCCGGTTTCTGGCGCCCGCTCCGTTGCCGCCATGGACTGGGCTGCGCGATGCGCTCGAGCACGGACCGCTCCCACCACAGAGCAAGTCGTTCGTCGGCGGGGGCCGCGACGATCCGAAGGTTCGCGACGAAGCGTGTCTGACATTGACCGTGTGGTCGCCCGACACCAATGGCTCGCTGCCGGTGATGGTGTGGATACCCGGCGGCGCATTCGTATTCGGCGCGGGCCAGTTCCAGCTCTACAACGGGTCGCGACTGGCAGCCAACGGAAATGTGGTGGTGGTCAACATCACCTACCGGATCGGGGTGTTCGGCGGTTTCGAACTCAGCGATCTGGGCGACGGCTTCGACGACAACCTCGCGCTGCGCGATCAGATGGCCGCGCTGCACTGGATCCGCGAGCACATCGCCGCGTTCGGCGGTGACCCCGACCGGGTGACCGTGTTCGGCGAGTCGGCTGGGGCGACGTCGGTGCTTGCGCTGTTGGCCACTCCGACCGCCGACGGGCTGTTCCGCCGCGCGATCGCGCAGAGCCCCGCGCTGCCGCTGATCGCCGATCGCGAGCTGCGGGCCAGGCAGGCGCATGAGTTCCTGCAACGGCTGGGCGTGAGCGCCGCCGAGGTGAAGGCGCTGCCGCAGCGGCAACTGCGCCGCGCCGCGGGCCGGCTGCAGCTCAAGAGCGCATCGACGACGCCGACGCTGGCTTACGGGCTGACCTATGGCGTCGACCTGCTGCCGAACCATCCCGTCGACGCCGCCCGCGCGGGCACGCTGACGCGAGTGCCACTGATCATCGGCACCAATAGCCATGAGGCGTCGATGTTCGCCTGGACCAAGCCGCCGATGCTGCCCACCACCACGGCGTCGATCGACACCTACCTCAACCGCGTCGCTCCCGGCGCCAAGGACCGCGTGCTCGCCGCCTACCCGGACTACCCGCGCAAGCGCGCGCTCGTCGCGTTCGGCTCTGACGTCATGTTCGGCGCCCAGGCCTGGGCGTTCGCCGACGCCTACAGCGCCCATGCGCCGACGCACATGTACCGGTTCGACCATTTCGGGTGGAGCCTGCGGATTCTCGGGCTCGGCGCCACCCACGGCAGCGAGATCGTGCACATCCAGCACAGCTACGCGTCGTTCATCGGCCGCAAGCTGCACCCGCTCGGGCGCCGGCTACAGCCACCCGTCGGCAGGCGCATGCAGCGCGCCTGGCTGGACTTCGCGGCCAAGGGCTGGGACACCGGCGAAATCCATTGGTCCAGCGGACATCATTGGCCGATCTATGACACCGAAAACCGCTTCACAAGGATCATCCAGACTGCCCGCGACACCGTGGTCCCCGATCCCGACGCCGACCGCCGCAAGGTCTGGGCCGACCTGTACTGAGTTCCGCGAAACTGTATTTCAGCAGCGGTCTTCTCGTACTTTTCCTGCTGGAATTCAGTTTCGCGGAGGTTTACGCCGTCGCGAAGCGCTTGTCGGA
>CAVYPB010000023.1:0-52101 GCA_963770305.1 uncultured Actinomycetota bacterium | reverse complement strand
CAACAACGAGCTCACCGCATCGGACGTCACCTCCCCGACCGCCACACCCGCCTGGACCAGTGGCGGCATCAGCTCGCGACTCGCACCCGACCATGTCAGCGCGTCGTCCCACCAGTCGCGTGCCGCCACGTCGAGCCAGCCGGTGCGGCCGGCCAGCGACAGTTCGAGGACAGCATCCCCGCCGAGGCGCCGCACCACCCAGCCGGCCACGTCGAAGCGCATCGTGGCGGCCCGGGTAGAGGGTTGGTGGCGCAGCAGCCAGCGGTGCTTGGTCAGCGAGAACTGACCGCGCAGCGGCTTTCCCGCGATGCCGCCGAACGCCTCGAGACCGAGCTGTTCGGCGAGCTCGTCCACCTCGTCGCCGTCACGGTCGTCGTGCCAGGCGATGACCGGAGCCAGCGGCCGCTCGTGGGCGTCGGTGAGTACACCCGACTCCCCCATGCTTGCCACGCCGACAGCACGCACCGGCACTCCCGCCGTCTCCGCTGCCGAGCTCAACGCGTCGAAGGCGCTACGCCACAGAGCGTCCGCGTCGGTCTGCGTGCCGTGCGGGCCGACGTCCCACGTGGTGGGGGCGCGCCCGGTGCCGAGCACCGCGCCGTCCTCGCCGTAGACCACGGCCTTGCTGGACGTCGTCCCGACGTCGAGCCCGGCGATAGCGGCCATCACGCTCCTCACGCGGCATTGCCACAGTTGGGTTTTCGTGGATATGATTGCGTCTTGTTGGAAGTCACGTCAAGCCCACCCCGACTGAGCAGGAGCATCATGCCGCTGGTCACGACCGCCGAGCTGGTCCGCCAGGCCGCGTCGCGCGGTGGCGGCGTGGCGGCGTTCAACGTCATCACGCTCGAGCACGCCGAGGGCATCGTCGCCGGCGCCGCAGCGGTCCGGCCGCCCGGTGATCCTGCAGGTCAGTGAGAACACCGTGAAGTTCCACGACGGCCGGATCCGGCCGCTGGCTGCCGCGCTCGCTGCCCTGGCGTCCGACGCTGAAGTTCCAGTGAGCCTGCATCTCGACCACGCCGAGTCGGCAGAGCTGTGGCACGAGGCCGCAACGGCCGGCTACTCGTCCGTCATGGTCGACTGCGGCTCTCTGCCGTACGAGCAGAACGTGGCGATAACCGCAGACGCCACGAAGAGGCTCCACGCGCACGGGCTCGCGGTGGAGGCCGAGCTCGGCTACGTCGGCGGCAAGGACACCCAGGCCGCCAGTGCGCACGCGCCCGGCGTGCGCACCGAGCCGCGGCAGGCCCAAACATTCGTCGCCGCAACGGGTGTCGACTCGCTGGCCGTCGCCGTCGGCAGCTCACACGCGATGACGACCCAGACAGCCGAACTCGACATCGACCTGATCGCCGCGCTGCGCGACGCGGTGCCGGTACCACTTGTGCTGCACGGCTCCTCGGGCGTGCCCGACGACACGCTCCGAGAAGCCGTCCGCGCCGGAATCGTGAAGGTCAACATCGGCACCGCGCTCAACATCGCCTACACCGGCGCACTGCGGGCGGCGCTCACCGACAAGACCGACCCGCGGCCGCCGATGAACGCCGCACGCGCCGCGGTCGCGGACGCCGTCGCGCACCTGCTCGACGTCGTCGCGGCTAACTGCGGTCAGCAGTTTGACTTGTACGCTGCCGCGCCGCCTTCGCCGTTGAGGTTCTCCTGCGTGATCACGATGAAGCCGGTCTGCACCTTGTTGGTGTTCTGACCGCCGTCGAGCGCCGTCACCGCCTCGTCGACGCCGAACTTGCCGATGATTCCGGGCTCCTGCGCGACGAGCGCCTGCACGGTGCCCTCCCGCAGCGCCTGAATCTGATTCGGGCCCGCGTCGAAACCGACGATCTTCACCTGGCCGCTCTTACCCGCCTGCTTGACGCCGGTGGCCGAGCCCTCGGCGGAGAACAGGTTCGCGGCGAACACGCCGACGAGGTCGGGGTCCTTCTGCAGCTGGGCGCCGATGAGTTGTGCTGCGGTCGCCGGGTCGTCGTGGCTGTACTGCACGCCGACGTAGGTGAACTTGCCGTCGGCCTTGACCGCGTCCTCGAACCCCTTGGTGCGCGCGTCGGTGGTCGAGATGCCGGGATCGACGCCCATGACCATGACCTTGCCGCCCTCGGGGTGCAGTTGCTTGATCGCGTCGAAGGCCGCCTTGCCGCCGCCCTCGTTGTCGCTGGCGATCGCCGACACGGCGTACGACGGGTCGTTCGTCGTGGTGTCGACGAGCACCACCTTGATCCCGGCGGCGGCCGCCTGCTCGAAGGGGCTGCTGCATGGCCTGGACGTCGGTGGGCGCGACCAGCAGCGCGTCCGGCCGGCCCGCGACGATCGAGTCCAGGATGGGTTTCTGCAGCGTCGGATCGAACTTCTGTGGGCCTTGCGTGTTGACCGTGACGCCGAGCTTGGCCGCCTCCTCCTGCGCACCGCACTGCATGGTGATGTAGAACTGGTCGCCGATGACACCCTGCAGGAACTGGATGTTGTAGTTCTTACCGGCCTTCGGCGGAGCGGTAACGGTGGTCGCCGCCGCGCGCGGGCGTGGCCCCGTTCGACGTTTCGCCGGAGCCGCTCGACTGCGGCTTCGAGGACGTGCAGGCCGCCATCGGCAGCGTGAGCACTACAACCCCTAATGCACCCGCGACCAGCATTGCGCGCTTATGGTTCACTGGCTTTCCTTTCATTTCGACCTCTGCGATTGAAGATGCCTCGGGACCGCGCTCCGCGCATGGCCGCGGCGCGCCGGGTTTGGTCGACGTAGACGGCGGCGATGAGCACCGAGCCGACCGCGACGCCCTGCCAGAAGGGTTGGACGCCGATGATGACGAAGCCGGACTGCAGCACGGCGGGGATGAACAGGCCGACGACGGTGCCGAAGATCGTGCCGAACCCGCCGAAGATGGATGTGCCGCCGATGACCACCGCGGCGATGACGTTGAGGTTGGTCAACGACTGCCCAGCGATCGTCGTGGTGCCGTACTGAGCGAGCGAGAGCAGCGCGCCCAGTCCGGCCAGAGTTCCCGCCAGCGCGTACACGAGCACCAGATGCCGCGTCACTTTGACGCCGGTGCGACGGGCCGCCTCCTCATTGCTGCCGATGGCATACGTATAGCGGCCGAACCTTGTCTTGTGCAGCAGGATCCCGCCCAGAACGAGAACCACCAGCGCCACGAACGGCAGGCCGGGGATGCCCAATACCTTTGTGTAGGCGCTGAAGTCGGTCAGCTCGCTGGGGACCGAGCGGATGTCGATGCCGCCGGTGATCACCTGCGCGAGTCCCAGCGCAACCGACAGCGTACCGAGGGTGACGATCAGAGGGGGCACCTTGGCCATGGCGACCAGCACGCCGTTGACGACGCCCCACGCCATGCCGCTGAGGATCGCAGCGACCAGCCCGACGGCGGCCACACCAACTCCGCTGCCGCCCATCGCCTCCATCAGCTTGGCTGCGACCACGGACGAGAACACCAAGACCGAACCCACGGAAAGATCGATGCCCGAGGTGATGATCACGAACGTCATCCCGACCCCGATCACCGCCCAGACCGCGACGTTCTGCGAGATCAGCGAGAAGTTGCCGGTGGACAGGAAACGGTCGCCTGCGATGAGGGTAAAGAACAGGCAGATGACGATCAGGACCCCGAGAATCCAGAACGCCTGAAGCCCGACAACACGTTTCAGCAGCGACTGGGTACCGTCGAACTCGTCTGCCCCGTCCGCGACGGTGGCAGGCTGGTTGGCTAGCGTGCTCACGCCGCGCCCTCCTTCGCGTCGAGTGCTCCGGTCATGGCGCCCACAAGCGTTTCGACTGTCGTGGTGTGGCCCGGATAGGTGGCGACACGTCGGCCGAGCCGCAGCACCTGGATGCGGTCGCACACCTCGAGCACATGCGGCATCGAGTGGCTGATGAGCACCACCGCGATTCCCTTGTCGCGCACCCGCTTCACCGACTCGAGAACGTTCTTGGTCTGGACAACGCCCAGCGCGGCGGTCGGCTCGTCGAGGATGACAACCTTGTCCGCCCACGCGATGGCCCTGGCGATGGCGATGCCCTGACGCTGTCCACCGGACATCGACCCGACGGGCGAATTCAGCGATCGCACCGTGGCCCCGAGCTGCTTGAAGGATGCGGCCGCCTGGCGGCGCATCTCCTTCTCGTCCATGAAGCCGAGGTGGCCGAGAACGCCCTTGCGCGGTAGTTCCCTGCCCAAGAAGACGTTCTGAACGGGATTGAGATGCGGAGCGAGTGCCAGGTCCTGGTACACCACCTCGATGCCGAGGTCGTTCGCCTGTCGCGGGGTTGAGAGGCGAACCGGCCTGCCCTCGAAATAGATCTCGCCCTCATCGAGTTCGAGGCTGCCCGACAACGCCTTGATGAGCGTCGACTTGCCTGCACCGTTGTCGCCGATCAAGCCGACGACCTCGCCGGGATTGATGTCGAAGTCGGCGCGGTCCAGCGCCCGGACGTGGCCGAAGCTGCGCGAGACGGCGCGCGCCTCCAGCAGTGCGGTCATGCTGTGCCTTCCTGTTCCGTGGTGGTCGGCGTGCGCTGTGGTGGCCACGTGGTGCCCGGCCGGCAGACGAGTAGCCGCACGTCGCCGTCGATGTGCCAATCCCCACAAGCCGCTGGGACGACGAGGGTCTGGCCGCATTCGACGTCGATGGGCTCGCTGTGCATCGCCGTCAGCGCGCCGGCGCCGGACAGCACCACGGCGACGGCGAATCCGGCGGGCACCTGGCCACCCGATGCCAGCAATTCCATGCGGAAGAAGGGCGCCGCCTCCTCAGGCAGCACCTCCACCAGGCCGGCGACGTGGGCGCCGGTATGCCGCGTGAGCGCGGCGACATCGGTCAGTGCTGTGGTCTCGACGACCGACAGCGCTACGTCGCGGGAGAGGCCGAGGAAGACTTCGTCGTCGGATGCCGTGGTGTTGGTGCGCTCCAACAGAATTGATTGATCGGTGGGCTCCTGCGCCTCCACGAGGAGGATGCCGGCTCCGATGGCGTGCGGGGTTCCGCCCGGCACCAGAACGCCGTCACCCGGTCGCACCGGCACCCGGTGCATGAGTGCCAGCATCGCATCAGCATCCTGCGCCTCCACCAGCTCGGTGAGCCGGTCTTGGCCGACCGCCTCGCGCCACCCGACCCACACCGCGGCGTCGTCGTCGGCTTCCAGGACGTACCACGCCTCGGTCTTGCCGTAGGCGCAGCCGAGGTGCTGCGAGGCGTACTCGCGGGTGGGATGCACGTGCACGGGCAGGCGCTGGCCGGCATCCAAGAGTTTCACCAGCAAACCGGTGTCGCCCGGTTCTCCGTCATCGGGGCCGAGCCAGCCGCGGGGGTCGGCGCGAACCGCGTCACGCAGCAGCGTGCCGTCGGCCAGCCGGGCGGGCCCGAGGTTCGGCTCACCGAAGCGGGCGACCGTCGCGCCGACCCACTCCTCCGGTGAGCGGTCACCGACCGGTGGCAGACCGCGCCAGGCGGCTAGCGCAGGCCCGCCCGCGTACCAGTGCGGTACCACGTTGGGAGGCAGCAGCTGTGGTTGCACGGTCGTCCGGCCCCTCCTCTTCTGACGGCGCGTGTGTTACCTGGGTCACGCTGCACCGGGCTTGTGCCGGACAGTACGCCACATTCGCGGCTATGTCACCGGTGTCAGAAAATCTGCCCACCCGGTCTGACATCGGTGACATACTGACCGCGGACCGACCGTGAAAGGAAGCTCGATGGCGACCATGCGCGACGTTGCCCACCGGGCGGGGGTCAGCGCCAAGACGGTCTCGCGCGTGGTCAACAACGACCGCTATGTCTCCGCTGACGTCCGCGAACGGGTCGAGCGCGCGATCGACGAGCTGCAGTACGTGCCCAACATGCTCGCCGTCACCTTTCGGACCGGTCGCGACGCTGCGATCGGCGTAGCGGTGCCCGGCGTGTCCGACCCCTTCTTCGCCAGCATCATTGGTGCCGTCGAGCGCGAGGCAAGCAAGCGGGGCGTCGCCGTCATCGTGACCGGCGTCGGCTGGGAGCCGTCGCACGAACAGCAGTCCATCGAAGCCGTTTTGAAACGTCAGGTGGCGGGCATGATCATCTGCCCGGTCGGCCGCGACATGTCGTACCTACGGCCGTGGCAGAAGCGCACACCGCTGGTGTTCGCCGACCGGGAACCGGGCCAGTTGACCGCCGACGCCGTCCTGCAGGACGACGTGGGTGGCGGGCATGAGGCAACCCGGCATCTGATTTCGCACGGGCACCGCAGCATCGCCTTCATGGGCGACGACGCAGTGACCGGGCTGCTGCGGCTGAAGGGCTGGCAGGACGCGCTGGACGAGGCGGGATTGCCGCAGCGCAGCGATCTCACGCATGTGGGCCTCATCGACACACCAACGCTGACGGCCGCGCTGCGTCGCATGCTCACGGCGCCCGACCCGCCGAGCGCAATCTTCTCCTCGAACGCGCGCTGCACCATCGCCCTGGTGTCATCGCTGCAGGCGTTGCGCCGCAAGGATATTGGGCTGGTGGGCTTCGGCGACTTCCCGACGGCGGCCGCGTTGAAGCCCGCCATCACGGTGATCCACCAGGACGGCGACGAGATGGGACGCTTCGCCGCCGATCGGCTTTTCGCGCGGCTGGACCAGCCCGCTCGGCGGCTGCGGAGGCGGACCGTCCTGCCTGTTTCGCTCGTGACGCGCACGTCGTGTGCAATGCCCGGCGAGAAGATACGCGCCGGACACCACCACGTCGTCAGTGGCGTCGGCGCGTGAGCGTCCTTCCGGCAGTGCTGCTGTCCGGTCCGCCGGCATCCGGCAAGAGCACCCTGTCGCACCTCGTCGCACGCGAGTTGCGCGCTGCGGTCATCGGCCAGGATGTGGCCACCGGTCCCCTGGTGAGTGTCGTGCAACGGCTGGTCGGAGTCGACGATCTCGACGACCCGCGACTGGCCGGCCTGACCAGGGAGCCGCGCTACCGGGTGATCCTCGACCTTGCCATCGACAACCTCGCGGCAGGGATACCTGTGGTGTTGGTCGCCCCGTTCACCGCCGAGCGCACCGACCCGGCTGCCTGGGCTGCCGCTCGCGACCGACTGATGGCTGCAGGCGGCACGCCGCTGCTCGTCTGGCTGCGCCTCGAGCCCGCCGAAGTGCTGCGCCGGCTCAGGGAGCGCGATGCCCCCCGGGACGCGGCCAAGCTCGCCGATGAGGCCGCCTACCTCGCACGACTGGCGACGGCGTGCGTCCCGCCCGACGTTCCCCATCTCGCACTCGACGCGACCCGGCCGCCCGACGTGCTGGCCAGCGCGGTCCTCGACGCACTGCCGTCCTGACGGTGTTGCCATCGATGGCAGGGGCTGGCAGACTCGGCTGTGCCATCGATGGCACAGCCCAGGGAGTCGTGGTGACCAAGAGCATTCTGCGCGACGTCGCCGCAGCCGCAGGGGTGAGCCTGCGTACCGCGTCACGCGTGCTCAATGACGACCCCCGGGTCGCGGTCGACACCCGGGCCCGGGTCCAAAAGGCCATGCGCGACCTGAAGTACACGCCCGACTCGATGGCACGTTCGCTTCGCGCAGGGACCGACACCGCCGTGGGCATGGTCGTCGAGTCGGTGGCCGACCCGTTCTTCTCCGCGATGGTGGCCGCAGTCGAAAAGGCCGAATCGACCAGCGGCAAGTCGGTACTCGTCGCCTCGACACACGGCGATGCCGACCGCGAACGCGACGTCGTGGCCCAAATGCTCTCGCGTCGGATCTGCGGCATGCTGTTGGCGCCCACCACCGGGGACCACGCCTGGCTGCATACCAACACGCCACTGGTGCTGGTCGACCGCGCCGCTCCCGGCCTCGACGCCGACGTCGTCGGCATCGACGACGAAGCTGCCGCGGCGGACGCCGTAAACCACCTCGTCGCGCACGGCCACCGGCGGATCGCTTACATCAGTGACCATCCCATCGTGCCGACATCTCGGGCCCGGTTAGCCGGGTACCGGCGCGCCATGGCCGCCCACGCGCTCGACGTCGACCCGCGGCTGGTACGGGCCGAGTGCCCGGACGCGGCGTCAGCGGCGGCGGCTGCACGAGATCTTCTGGCGGGTAACGATTCTGATCCCCCGACCGCACTCCTGAGCGCGGCCACCCGGTGCTCGCTCGGCGTCGTGCCGACCCTGCACGCCATCGGCCGAACGGACATCGCGTTGGTCTGCTTCGGCGACTTCGCAATGGCGGACCTGCTGCAACCCGGGATCACGGTCGTCGACCACTCGGCCGAGGCCGTTGGCGCGGCGGCCGCCGCGCGGCTGGCCGAGCGAATCGCCCAACCCGACCTGCCCGTGTCGATCATGCACGTCCCGGTTCGGCTGGTCCCCCGCGGCTCCGGAGAGGTACGGCCGTGATAGCACGCGAGCCGCGAGAGGCAGTGGTCGGCATCGACCTAGGGCACCACGATGTCGAAGGCGTTGTTGCGCACACCATCCGGTGAACAACTGGCCCTCGTCGAGGCTCGTACACCGTGGACCACCACGCCGGACGGCGGCACCGAGTCCAGTGCCGAGTGTTTCGTCGAGCTCACCATCGACCTGCTGCGCCGCGGCTACGAGCGAGCCGCGGCCGGCGGGCCGCTGCGGGTGTCCTCAGTTGCCGTTGCGGGCCTGGCCGAAAGCGGGGTTGTGCTCGACGGCTCGGGCAGGCCGCGGACTCCCGTCGTCGCATGGTTCGACCGCCGCGGCACTCAGCAAATCGACTCGATTTCACTGCGTAACAACGACTTCGGACCCGAGTTCGTGCGCCGCACCGGGCTGCCGTGGGACTGCCAGGCCAGCGTCGCGAAGTTGCTGTGGTTCGTCGACGGCGGCCTGGAGCTCTCGCCCGCCCACCGGTGGCTCAGCATGCCCGAGTACGTGGTGTATCGGCTTGGCGGCGAGCTCGTGCACGAGCCGTCATTAGCATCCCGCACCGGTCTGCTCGACCAGTCCACTGGCAGACCGTGGGCCAACGGCGCAGCCGAGCTCGGCCTGCCGCCCACGCTGCTGCCTGCCCGTCAACCATTCGGTGAAAGCGTCGGGACGCTGGCGCACACCGGATTACCTGACGGGCTGCGGGGCGCCGCGCTCCTCGTCGGCGGCCACGACCATCCGGTAGCGGCGATCGGTGTCGGCGCCACCGGCCCCGACGAATTGCTCAACTCGACCGGAACGGCCGACGTCGTCGTGCGGTCATTGCCCGCGGTGCTCACCGACGAGCAGCGGGAACGCCTTGTCGGCCGCGGTATCTCGGTCGGCATGCATGTGCTTCCCGGTACAAGTGCCCTCATCGGCGGCGTCCGTGGCGGCCTGTTACTGCGCCGCGTGCTCGGCCTGCTCGGTGTTACCACCGCGGCGCAGCGAGAGAAGCTGGACCGCGCCGCACTCGCTGTCGGAACCCTGCCGGCCGGCCTCGAGATCTCCGGAGCCGGCCCGACGGACGACGACGTGGTCCTGCATCTGCGCGACGACGCGGACCCCGCAACCGTCTGGGCCGCAGCCACCCGGTACACCGCGCGCGAGACCTCGGTCCTACTCAACCTGATCGAGTCCATCGTCGGGCCACACACGCGCGCCGTAGCAAGCGGCGGCTGGACCCGGATGGCCAGCGTGCGGACAGCGAAGTCCGCCGTGATCGACCACCTGACGTTTTCCGAACTGCCCGAGCCGGTCGTCGCCGGCGCCGCGCTGCTGGCACACCGGGCCGTCACCCCCAGCCCCGTCTAGAAGGAGAAAGCATGTCCACACCCTCCACCACGCGCTCGCTCGCCGACATCGCCACGCCCGACGGCATCTTCTCGATCATCGCAATGGATCAGCGAAACACGTTGCGGCACATGTTCGGCGCCGTCGGCATCGACGCCACCGACGACGATCTGGTCGCGGCGAAGGCCGACGTCGCACGCGCCCTTACCCCGCTCGCCAGCGGCATCCTGTTCGATCCGACCTACGGCGTGCCCGCAATCACGGGCACCGGGGCGCTCGCCGAGACGTGCGGATTGCTGGTGGCGTCTGAGCCGGCCGAGCGCGGCAGACTCGGGGTGGAGCCGATCACGCGCCGCGACCCGGCGCTTGACTCGCGCTGGGTGCTGTCGCAGGGCGGCGACGCCAACAAGTTCTTCGCCCAACTGCGGGCCGACCGCCCGGCACCTGCCGCCGGTGAGCCGGATCTCGTCGCACAGTGCCTGCAGGCGGTGGGCGAGGTCGTCGCCGACTGTAGGGAGGTCGGCATCCCGTCGGTGATCGAGAACCTTGTGTACCCGTTCGAGGGCGAAGACTTCTCCGGCAGTCGCCGTGAGGACGCCATCATCGAGGCGGCCCGCGCGCTCAACGAGATCGACTGTGACCTACTGAAACTGGAATACCCCGGCTCGCCCGAGGGCTGTCGCAGGCTCGCCGAGGTGCTCGACCGGCCCTGGGCGGTACTGTCGGCCGGCGTTCCGTTCGACGACTTCGCCGAGGTGCTGCGGATCGCCTTCGATGAGGGTGGCGCCTCCGGCTTCATCGCCGGGCGGTCCGTGTGGCGGGAAGCGCTGCCGCTCACTGGCAACGAGCGTCAACGGTTCCTGACCGACGTTGCCCGCCCGCGCCTGGAACGGCTCGTTGCCGTGGCCATCGACCGCGCCCGCCCGTACACGCAGCTCGCCGGATAGCGAAGCGTTGAGGGTGAGCTTCAGCTCTTCAGCGCGGCGACGATCGCCGGCCGTTGCGGCGGCCCGTTTTCCAGCAACTCGACGATTGCATCGACGTCGAGGTGGGCGGTTAGCAGGTCAGCCATCAGGTCGAGTTGCGCGTCGCGGCGCGCCGGGACGTCGATGTCGTCGGCGACGAGGAACCCCGGCAGGCCCGTTTCGGTGAGCCATTGTCGCCGAAAGTCGTTATTGTCCAACACGCCGTGCCAATGAGTGCCGTAGACCATGCCACGCCGAATTCCGACGCCGAGCCAGTCGTCGTCAGCACAGCGCACGACCTGGCCGTGGTGGATCTCGTAGGCGTGCAGTTCGGCGTCATGATGCCGCAGCGTTTTGGCCGGAACGAAGGCGATGTCGGCGTCGAGCAGGCCGAGGCCCTCGACGATGCCCGCCCTGGATTCCACCGGGTCGTCGATGCTCCTGCAGAGCATCTGGAAGCCGCCGCAGATGCCCAGCACCGGCTTGCCCTGCCGGGCGTGCCCGGTGATGCCCTCGGCGAGGCCGCGCTGCCGCAGCCAGCCCAGATCGGCCACGGTCGCCTTGCTGCCGGGGATCACCACGACGTCGACGTCCGCGAGGTCGGCGGGATCGGTCACCCAGCGCACCAGCACGCCGGGCTCGCACGCCAGCGCCTCGACATCGGTGGAGTTCGAGATGCGCGGCAGCCGGATCGCGGCCACCCGCAGCCAATTCGCGCCGCGCGGCGGTTGCGGGTCCCCGACGACGCTGTGTGCGAGCACCGACACCGAATCCTCGGTGTCGAGCCACAGCCCGTCGGTGTAGGGAATGACGCCGTAAGTGGGCCTGCCGGTCAATTGGCGCAGCTGGTCGAGTCCGGGCGCGAGCAGGACGGGGTCGCCGCGGAACTTGTTGACCACAAATCCGGCGATGAGTCGTTGGTCGTCGGGCTCGAGAACCGCGACCGTCCCATACAGGTGGGCCAGCAGCCCGCCGCGGTCGATGTCGCCGACAAGGATGACGGGCAGGTGCGCGGCACGGGCCAGCCCCATATTCGCCAGATCGGTTGCACGCAGATTGATCTCGGCAGGAGAGCCCGCACCTTCACAGATCACGGCGTCGAATTCGCATCGCAGAGACTGCAATTCCTCGGCCACCACGGCGGCGAGCCGGTTACGGTGGGTGATGTAGTCGGCGGCCTTCACCGTATCGACGACTTGGCCGCGCAGCACCAGTTGTGAGGTGCGGTCGCTGCCTGGCTTCAGCAAGACCGGATTGAACCGGATGCTGGGCACCAGTCCCGCGGCGCGGGCCTGCATGGCCTGCGCACGGCCGATCTCCCCGCCTTCCGTGGTGACCGCCGAGTTGTTGGACATGTTCTGCGCCTTGAACGGCGCGACGCGAATGCCCTTGCGCGCCAACAGCCGGCACAGTCCGGCGACCACCATCGACTTCCCGGCGTCCGACGTGGTGCCGGCAACCAGAAGCGCGCCGCTCATAGACGCGCCGAACGTGCGCTCACTGCGAAAATCCGGCCGAGAAATCGCAGTGGATGCACGTTCGCGGTCGGTCTCACAGCTGGGTCAGGATCTCGGCGCCGTCGTCGGTGACCACCAGCGTGTGCTCGAACTGCGCGGTCCACTTCTTGTCCTTGGTGGCGACGGTCCAGCCGTCGTCCCAGATCTCGTAGTCCAGCGCGCCGAGGTTGATCATCGGCTCGATGGTGAACGTCATGCCCGTTTCCAGCACGGTCTCCACGGCGGGCTGGTCGTAGTGGAGCACCACCAGCCCGTTGTGGAAGGTGGTGCCGATGCCGTGCCCGGTGAAATCGCGAACGACGTTGTAGCCGAAGCGGTTTGCATACGATTCGATGACGCGGCCGACGACCGAGAGCTGCCGCCCGGGCTTGACGGCCCTGATCGCGCGCATGGTCGCCTCGTGGGTGCGCTCGACGAGCAGGCGGTGCTCCTCGGACACATCGCCGGCCAAGAAAGTGGCGTTGGTGTCGCCGTGCACACCGTCGATGTAGGCGGTGACGTCGATGTTGACGATGTCGCCGTTCTCGATGACCGTCGAGTCCGGGATGCCGTGACAGATGATCTCGTTGAGCGATGTGCAGCAGGACTTCGGGAAGCCCTTGTAGCCCAGCGTCGACGGGTAGGCGCCGTGGTCGACCATGTACTCGTGGGCGATGCGGTCCAGCTCATCTGTCGTCATACCGGGGGCGACGGCCGTGCCGGCCTCGGCCAGCGCGCCCGCCGCGATGCGGCCCGCGACACGCATCTTCTCGATCACCTCGGGCGTCTGCACCCACGGCTCGCTGCCCTCTTGAACGGTTGGCTTCCACGCGTACTCCGGAGGCGCGATCGAGCGGGGCACCGGCAGCGTCGAAGAGAGCGCGCCGGGGCTAAGGGCGGTGCGAACAGGCATGACGCCAGAATAGTCGGACCCGCCCGCTAGATTCTGGTGCCATGACCACCGATGAGGTTGACGAGGAGTTCGCCGCCGGGTTCGCCGAGCAATTCGCCGAGGCCTGGCGCACCCCGGACCTGTCCAAACATGAGGCGCTGTGGAGCGACGACATCGTGCTGATCCAGCCCATGATGGGCACTCTGCGGGGTAAGCAGGCCTGCCGTGAGTCGTTTCAGCGGCTGTTCGCCCTTGTGCCTGACCTGCACGCCGACGTCCACCGCGTGGGCCACGGCAAGCAGGAGGTCTTCATCGAATTCACGCTGAGCGGAACGTATGGCGGCAAGCCGATCGCCTGGGATGCGGTCGACCGCTTCACGTTCACCAATGGCCTGATCGCCGAGCGGGTTTCGTACTTCGACTCCACGCCGCTGATCGGCAAGCTGGTCGCCCGTCCGGCCGGGTGGGACCGGCTGGTCCGCATCGGTTCGCAGCTGTTCCGGCGCTGATCAGCGGTCGAACGGGCCGAACCGCCATGACCGGCGGGGGCCGCGGACCGAAACGGACCCACAGACCACCTTGCCGGTGAGGATGACGTGCGGTGCGCCCTCCGCGGGCGCGTCCTTGCGGTAGTCGTGTGCGCTGCCGACGATGACCTCGATGTCGTCGATCGAGGCGCTGGCGCCGTCGGGCAGCCGGATTTCCAGCCCGCCGAACTTCATGTCGAGTTCGACGACCACCATTGGCCCGGCGAACCGGGCCCGAGTGAGGTCCAGGTCCACAGAACCCATCCGCCGGTGCAGGGCCAGCCGCGTCGGCACGATCCACTCCCCCTGACGCTTGAGTGAGCCGAGCACCCCGCGCAATTCGACCCGGTCGGCAGCCGAGGTGACGATCGCACCGGGTCCCGGCAGGTCGCCGACGAGCGCATCGAGATCAGAGTGCAGCCTGGCCCGCGACACAAGTGCCGACCGTTCCTCGAACTCGTCGATGTCGATCAGCCCGAGCGCGACCGCGTTGTGCAGCCGCCGCAGCGTGCCGTTGCGGTCAGCGTCGGAGACGCGCATCGCGGATTCATGGTTGATACCTGTCATAGCCCTCTGCGGACAGGTTACTCAGGCGAGGTAGTCGGGCGGCAGCTGATCGAACATGCCCTTGAGCATCCGCACCGCATACTCCGACGACCCGCCCCCGACGATCAGCGCGGAGAACGCCATGTCCCCGCGGTAGCCCGCAAACCACGCATGCGATCCGCCGTTGAATTCGGCCTCGCCGGTCTTGCCGCGCACGTCACCCGAACCGTCGAGGTCCTTGGCGGTGCCGTTGGTCACCACCAGCCGCATCATCGGCCGCAGCCCGTCGAGCATTTTCGGCGTGATCGGTGTGCTATCGCCGGTGATCACTGTCTGGCGACCCTCAATCAGTTGCGGCACAGGCGTTTTCCCGACCGCAACCGTTGCCGCGGCCAGCGCCATCCCGAACGGGCTGACCAACACCTTGCCCTGGCCGAAACCGTCCTCCGTGCGCTCGGCCAGGTTCACGGTCGGCGGCACCGAGCCGGACAGCGTGTTGATGCCCTCGATCCGGTAGTCCGGGCCGATCCCGTACTGGGCGGCGGCCACCGTCAGCGCGCGAGGCGGCATCCTGCTGGCGAGTTCGGCGAAGGTGGTGTTGCACGAACTGGCGAACGCGCGCGACATCGGCACCGTGCCGAGGTCGAACCCGCCGTAGTTGGGGACGATGCGCTGGCCGATGTCCATCGTGCCGGGGCAGGCGAGCAATGTGTTCGGCGTGGCCATGTCGCGGTCAATGGCCGCGCCGGCGGTGATGATCTTGAACGTCGATCCGGGCGGGTATAGGCCGGTGGTCGCCAGCGGTCCCTCGCTGTCGGCGGCCGCGTTCTGAGCGACGGCCAGGATTTCCCCGGTCGACGGCTTGATCACCACGATCATCGCCTTCTTGCCGGTGGTGTTGACCGCGCCCTGGGCCGCGTTCTGCACCTCCCGATCCAGGCTGATGGTGACCGAAGGCGCTGGGGCGCTCGGCACTTCGTTGAGCACGTCGACATCGGCGCCGTTCTGATTGACGCTGACCACGCGCCAGCCCGCGTCGCCGTCGAGTTCGTCGACGACCGCGTTCTTGACCTGGCTGACGATGTCGGGCGCGAACGAATCGTCCGTCGGCAGCAGTTCGGCCTGTGGTGTGACGACCACACCGGGCAAGGCCCCGATGGCCCCGGCCACCCGGTCGTGATCGGACTGGCGCAGCGTGATCAGGCTCAGCGGGTCCTTCGACGAGCTGGCCTGCTCGGCGAGCCGCTGCGGGTCCAAGGTGTTGTCGAACGGCCGCAGCGCGTCAACCACGGCCTGGGCGGTCGGCATCAACGCGCCGCCGGCCGACTTCGCGTCCAGCGCGTAGTGGTACAGATTGCCGGGCACGAGCACGTCGGTGCCCCCGCGCTCGTTTACCGACGCCCGCGGCGGCGCGTCGGCGCGCAGCGCGAAGGTCTGGTGTTCGCCGAGCCGCGGATGCAACCCCGTCGCGCTCCAGCGGACCTCCCACCGGCCCTCGTCGCGGACCATGTTCAGTTGCCCGTCGTAGGTCCAGGCCCGGTTCTTCGGCAGGCGCCAGGTATAGCGGTAGGTGACACTGCCGGTGTCCTCGGCGTACTTCGAGCCCACTATCTGGGCGTCCAACCGGACCGCCTGCAGCCCGGCCCACGCCTCGTTGAGGGCCGCCCTGGCGTCGGCGGGCTTGTCACTGAGCTCTGCGGCGGCCGCGGTGTCACCGGTGGCCAGCGCTGCGAAAAACTTCTCGGCGATCGGTTCGGGTCCGTTGGGCTTCGGTGTGCACGCTGTGACAAACCCAAGAGTCGTCGCCACCACCGCAGCGACCATCACAAGACCGACCACGCGTGATACTAAAGTTGCCATTGGGGCAGATGTTAGAAGCGTTGCGGCGGTTAGCCGTGCAGGCGCACCGACACCGAACCGTTACGCACCGATTTCTGCGCCACGGTCGTTATCCGTGTGAGAACACAGCCTCATCCAGAAGTCGCGAATTACGACCCGTACGGCCCAGCCGCGGGCGCTCGCACCACCAGCGGCACCGCAGGGAAGTACGCGGCCATCTCCGAACGCGACTTTCGCAGCACGGCCGTGCCGTAGCCCCGCTTGCGGTAGGAGGGGTGAATCCAAATCCGGACATTGACCTCGCCGCCGGCCAGCTCGCCGAACGCCATGCCGACTTTTTCCGATCCGTCGATGGCCACCAGCCATGCCGCCTCTTCCGCGTCGACTCGGCCGACGGCAGCGCGGATCTCGTCGTCGAGGTCACCGGCGGGCGCCCCCGAGCCGTCCCCAGCCGCACGCACATCGTCGGTGCGCGCGGCGAAGATGTCGCGGTCCTTGTCGGCCGCGAACGGCCGTAGCACCAGGTTGTGTCCCGTGCTCGCCGGCTTCTCGCCCATGGTGAAGCTGAGCTGGGTGTTCAGATCCTCGAGTTCTTCGGCGATCCTGCGCCGCGACACCTTGGTGAGCCGGTCGAAGGACAACCGCAGCACCGCTTCGGCACCGACCAGCGACGTACCGAGCGTCGTGGCGATCGACTCTACGGCTGCGTCGTAATCCTCGGCGTCCACAATCACGTCGAGCACCTCGTGGCGCCTTTCGAGCGCGCGGACGAGCGCGTCGGCGATTTCGCGGCGGGCGACTCTGCGGTCAACGTCGGTCATGTGCAAAGCGTAGTCAGGAGCCGTCCCGCCGCCGGAAAATCAGTCGAGAAGGACCGTCGCGAATCTACCGACCTGAGTGAAACCAATGCGCGCGTAGGTGGCGCGGGCGACGGCGTTGAAGTCGTTGACGTAGAGGCTCGCGATGCGGCCGCTGCGCACCACGGCCGACGCCAGCGTCGCGGTGCCCGCAGTGCCAAGGCCGTGGCCGCGCCAATCGGGATGGACCCACACGCCCTGGATCTGGCCGACCGACGGCGACTGCGACCCGACCTCGGCCTTGAAGACCACACGGCCGCGCTCGAAGCGGGCCCACGCCCGGCCCGCGGCAATCAGCCCCGCGACCCGTCGCCGGTAGCCGCGCCCGCCGTCGCCGATTCGCGGATCGACGCCGACCTCGCCGATGAACATGTCGATGGCGGCCACCAGATAGGCGTCGAGTTCGTCGATGCGGACCGGGCGTACTGCCGGGTCGATCGGCGATTGCGGCGCCGTGCTCAACGCCATCAGCGGCTGATGCTCACGCACATCGCGCGCCGCGCCCCAGGCGTGCTCGAGGCGCCGCCACATCGGCATCACGTATTCGGCGCGGCCGACCAATGACGAGCAGCGCCGCGCGGTGCCCATCGCCTTGTCCGCGAACGCGTTTAGATCGTGGAGGTCACCGCGCAACGGAATCAGGTTGGCGCCCGCGTAGCACAGTGATTCGCTGGTCCGCCGCCGCGTCCACAGCTCACCGCCGATCGCGGACGGCTCGACACCGTGTTCGGCGACCCGCGAGGCCACCATGCAGGAACCGACCGGATCCTCGTCGAGCACACGGCGAACCGCCGCGGCGTCACGCACCACCGAAACCCGTCGCTCGTCGACGAGGCGAAACAGCGGCGGAGCCGACATGGAGACTCTTTCTAACCGATCCCGGGCCGGGTGACCCCGCTCACAGGGTCATTCCTTAGCTTACGGTCACAACCGGCGAACCGCTTGGATCATCGGAACCACGCTCTGACTCTTTTTCGCTGGCGATGCGCATGGCCTCTTCGATCAAAGTCTCTACGATCTGCGCCTCGGGCACGGTCTTGATCACCTCACCCTTGACGAAGATCTGGCCCTTGCCGTTTCCGGACGCGACACCGAGGTCGGCCTCACGCGCCTCGCCCGGACCGTTGACGACACATCCCATCACGGCGACGCGCAACGGGATGTCGAGCCCGTCCAGTCCGGCGGTGACGGCGTTGGCCAGTGTGTAGACGTCGACCTGCGCGCGTCCGCACGACGGGCATGACACGATCTCGAGTCCGCGGGGTCGCAGGTTCAGCGATTCGAGGATCTGGTTGCCGACCTTGACCTCTTCGATGGGCGGCGCCGACAGCGATACCCGGATGGTGTCGCCGATCCCCCGCGACAGCAACGCGCCAAATGCGACCGCGGACTTGATGGTGCCCTGAAACGCCGGGCCGGCCTCGGTAACGCCGAGGTGCAACGGGTAATCGCACTGGGCTGCCAACTGCTCGTAGGCGGCGACCATGATGACCGGGTCGTTGTGCTTAACGCTGATCTTGATGTCGCCGAAGCCGTGGTCCTCGAACAGCGACGCCTCCCACAGCGCGCTTTCCACCAATGCCTCCGGCGTGGCCTTGCCGTACTTCTCCATCATCCGCTTGTCCAGAGAGCCGGCGTTGACGCCGATGCGGATCGGGATGCCCGCCGCACCCGCGGCCTTGGCCACCTCGGCGACCCGGCCATCGAATTCCTTGATGTTGCCGGGGTTTACGCGCACCGCAGCGCAGCCGGCGTCGATCGCGGCGAAGATGTACTTGGGCTGGAAGTGGATGTCGGCGATCACCGGGATCTGGCTGTGCTTGGCGATCTCGGGCAGCGCGTCGGCGTCCTCCTGTCGCGGGCACGCCACCCGGACGATGTCGCAGCCGGTCGCGGTCAGCTCGGCGATCTGTTGCAGCGTCGCGTTGACGTCATGCGTCTTGGTGGTTGTCATCGATTGCACAGCGACGGGATGGTCGCTGCCGACGCCGAGGTTGCCGACCATCAGCTGGCGGGTCTTGCGCCGCGGCGCGAGGGTGGGCGCCGGTGGAGCCGGCATACCTAGACCAATTTGTTGGCCGGTGGCCATCGGTGTCTCCTATTGGAACGGTCTGATCGGGTTGACGAAGTCAGCGGTCACCGTCAGCGCCATATAGCCGATCACCACAACCAAGATCACATAGGTGGCCGGCATGAGCTTGAGGTAGTTCACCGGCGCCGCGGCCACCATGCCGCGGGTCTTCCGAATCATATTGCGGATCTTCTCGAACAACGCAATCGCGATGTGACCGCCGTCGAACGGCAGCAGCGGTATCAGGTTGATGGCGCCGAGCACGAAATTCAGCTGGGCCAGGAAGAACCAGAACACCATGAAATATCCGCGCTCGAACGCATCGCCGCCGATTATCGACGCACCCACGACGCTGATCGGCGTCTCCGGATCGCGTACGCCGCCACCGATGGAGTGCACCAGCGCGCCGACCTTGGTGGGGATCTTCGCCAGCGACTTGCCCAGTTCGACGGCGAGGTCGCCGGTGAACGCGACGGTGCCCGGTATCGCGGTCAACGGGTTGTACTGCTCGAACTTGACGGGCCCGAACTCAGCGGCGGAGATACCAACCGCGGCGACGGTGGACGGAGTCTGGGCGGTGTCGGAGGTCCAGCGTTGGGTCTGGGTGACGTCGACCATGGTGGTGATCCGGGATCCATCGCGCTCGATCACGAACTGCGTCGGCCCGGTGAGCTTGCGCACCGCGGCGACCATCTCGTCAGGGTTGTGCACGTCGGTGTCACCGACCTTGACGATGATGTCGCCCGCCTTGATCCCCGCGGCGGCCGCGGGTCCGTTCCCTTCGCACTTGCCCATCTGCCCCTTGCTGACTTCCGGTGCGACACAAGAGGTTTCGCTGACATGGGCGGCAGATTGCGGGTGCAGGTTCGGAAGGCCCCACATCAGCGCCATCCCGTAGATCAGCACCAAACCGATGACGAAGTTCATGGCAGGCCCGGCGACCAGCACCAGCACCCGCTTCCACGTTTTCTGCCGGTACATCGCGTAGCGCTGGTCCTCGGCCGCGATCTCGTCGATCGCGGTCATGCCCGCGATGTCGCAGAAGCCGCCGAGCGGGACCGCCTTGAGGCCGTACTCGGTGTAGCCGAGCTTGTTGGGCCTGTGCGTCGACCACAGCGTCGGGCCGAAGCCGACGAAGTAGCGTCGCACCTTCATGCCGGTCGCTCGCGCCGCCCACATGTGCCCGCACTCGTGCAGCGCGACCGATACCAAGATGCAGAGCGCGAAGAAAGCGACGCCGAGGATCCACATGATCATTTGGTGGTGACGACCTCCCGGGATACTGCGCCCTTTGCCCGGTCGCGGGCCCAGCGTTGCGCATCAAGTACGTCTTCCACGGTAGCGGGTTCGGCGGCCCACTGGTCGGCAGCGCGCAGGACCTCGGCAATCGTTCGCACGATAGCCGGGAACCGGATACGGCCCGCAAGGAAGGCCGCTGCGGCCTCTTCGTTGGCGGCGTTATAGACGGCGGTCAGGCAGCCACCCTTCCTGCCGGCCTCGCGAGCCAGATCGACAGCCGGGAACACCGCCGCGTCGAGCGGCTCGAATTCCCAGGTAGAGGCCGTGGAGAAGTCGCAGGCCAGCGCCGCTTGGGACACCCGGGACGGCCAGCCAAGCGCCAGCGCGATCGGCAGCTTCATATCCGGCGGGCTGGCCTGGGCCAGAGTCGAGCCGTCGGTGAAGGTCACCATCGAGTGCACGATCGACTGCGGGTGAACGACGACCTCGATGCGGTCGTATGGGACGCCGAACAGCAGGTGGGTTTCGATCAGCTCCAGACCCTTGTTGACCAGCGACGCCGAGTTCAGCGTGTTCATCGGCCCCATGGACCAGGTGGGATGCGCTCCGGCCTGATCCGGGCTGACGTCCTCCAGCCCCTCGGCCGTCGAGCCGCGGAACGGCCCGCCCGACGCGGTCAGCACGATCTTGGCCACCTCGTCGGGGGTGCCGCCGCGCAGGCATTGCGCCATCGCGGAGTGCTCGGAGTCGACGGGCACGATCTGGCCCGGCTTGGCGGCCTTGAGTACCAGCGGCCCGCCCGCGACCAGCGATTCCTTGTTGGCCAGGGCGAGACGCGCGCCGGTACCGAGTGCCGCCAGCGTGGGCTTGAGCCCCAGCGCACCGACGAGCGCATTGAGCACCACGTCCGCCTGGGTGTTCTCGACGAGCCGGGTGACGGCGTCCGGCCCGGCATAGGTGACGTCGCCGACCTGGGCGGCCGCGGCATCGTCGGCGACGGCGATATTCGTCACGCCTGTCTCGGAGCGCTGTTGGGCGAGCAGGCCGGGATTGCCGCCGCCTGCCGCCAGCCCGACGACCTCGAAGCGGTCCGGGTTGGCAGCGATGACGTCCAGCGCCTGGGTGCCGATCGAGCCGGTGCTGCCGAGTATCAGCACTCGGACACGGCTGATCCCCGGGTCGCTTCGCTCCTGCCCGCCGGCGCTCACCAACCTATTGTGCCGTGTGAGTCAGCGGCTCAGCGCTGCGGCGCTATTCTTACGCAATTGTGACGCGCCCCATCCCGCGCCAGCCATGACAGCCGTCACTGCGAATCCTTGGTGTCAGAGACGAGGACGGCGACTCGCGTCGTCCCAGACACATTGGAGTGAAACGTCATGAATCCAAGTCACTGCAAGGCGATTGTTGCGGCGGGTCTGAGCGCGGTCGCGATCATCGGCCTTTCCGCCTGTTCGAGCGAGAAGTCCGAGACCGCGAGCAGCAGTTCCTCGGCCCAAGCGATGACGGGCCAAGCGATGACGGCGGCTGCGCCGTCCACCGGCACCGCCGCCGCAGATCCCGCAGCCGGTCTGGTTGGCTCCGGTTGCGCGGGTTACGCCGAGAAGGTCCCGAGCGGTCCGGGTTCGGTCACGGGCATGGCCCAGGATCCCGTCGCCGTCGCGGCGTCGAACAACCCAGTGCTCACTACGTTGACGTCGGCGCTGTCGGGGAAGCTCAACCCGAAGGTGAACCTCGTCGAGACCCTGAACAGCAATCCGGGGCTGACGGTGTTCGCACCGACCGATGACGCCTTCGCCAAGATCGACCCGGCGACCATCGAGAAACTCAAGACCGATTCGGATCTGCTGACCAAGATCCTGACCTACCACGTCGTCGAGGGTCAGGCCAGCCCCGCCGCGGTCGTCGGTGACCATGTGACGCTCGAGGGCGGCTCGGTGAAGGTGACCGGATCCGGCGCTGACCTGAAGATCAACGACGCAGGCCTGGTGTGCGGTGGCGTCAAGACCGCCAACGCGACTGTCTACATGATCGACACCGTGCTGATGCCGCCGGCCAACTAGGTCATCACCATCCGCGGGCAGACGCGGAATCGCGTTATCTGACATTGATTTGCGCGATTCTGCGTCTGCTCGCCCACAATAGGGAATCTCATGTTCACACTGATTGCGATCGGCTTCCTCGGTGGCCTGATCACCGGCATCTCGCCGTGCATCCTTCCGGTGCTGCCCGTCATCTTCTTCTCCGGCACGCAGAGCGGCCAGCCGTCGGCGGCCGAGGCGGGCACGGTGGCCACGGAGGTGCGGCCCAAGCGCACCCTGTCGGAAACCCCGCGGCCCTACCGCGTGATCGCCGGCCTGGTGCTCAGTTTCAGCGTCGTCACGTTGCTCGGTTCGGCGCTGCTGTCGCTGCTGCACCTTCCGCAGGATGCGATCCGCTGGTTCGCGCTCATCGCGTTGGTTGCCATCGGCCTTGGACTCATTTTCCCGCAATTCGAGGCACTGCTGGAGAAGCCGTTCTCGAAGCTTCCGCAGAAGCAATTTGGTTCTGGCCGAAGCGGATTCGGCCTGGGTTTGGCGGTCGGCGTGCTGTACGTGCCGTGCGCGGGCCCAGTGCTGGCCGCCATCGTCGTCGCGGGCGCGACCGGAACCATCGGCCTGTCCACCGTGGCGCTGACGCTGTCGTTCGCGGTGGGTGCCGCCTTGCCGTTGTTGGTCTTTGCCCTCGCCGGACAACGGGTGGCCGAACGCGTCGCCGCGTTCCGGCGGCGGCAACGCGAAATCCGCATCGCCGCAGGGGTGGTGACGATCTTGCTCGCCGTCGCACTGGTGTTCAACCTGCCCGCCGTCCTGCAACGCGCGATCCCCGACTACACGGGTTCGCTGCAGAAACAGGTCGGCGGTGAGGAACAGTTGCGCAAGCTCAACCTGGGCGGCATCGTCAACGAGCAGAACGCCGAACTGTCGAACTGCTACGACGGCGGGCCCGAACTCCAGAGCTGCGGGACTGCCCCCGATATCAAGGGCATCACGAAGTGGCTCAACACTCCCGGCAACGCGCCGATCGACCTCAAGTCGCTGCGCGGCAAGGTCGTGCTCATCGACTTCTGGGCCTACTCCTGCATCAACTGCCAGCGGGCGATCCCCCACGTCGTCGGGTGGTATGACGCGTACCGCGACAAGGGTTTCGAGGTCATCGGGGTGCACACGCCCGAGTACGCCTTCGAGAAGGAGGAGGCCAACGTCGTCAGCGGCGCAAAGGACCTCGGCATCACCTACCCGATCGCGATGGACAACGGCTTCTCGACGTGGACCAACTACCGCAACCGCTACTGGCCTGCCGAGTATCTGATCAACCAGCAGGGCACCGTGCGGCACGTGAAGTTCGGCGAGGGCGGCTACGACGACACCGAAAAGCTGATCCGCCAACTGCTTTCGGAAGGGAACCAGGCACTGCCGCCCGCCGTCGAGGCGCAGGACACCACGCCCACAGAGCGGCTCACGCCCGAGACGTACTTCGGCGTCGGCAAGGTGACGAACTATCGCGGCGTCGGCGACTACGACGAGGGCATCCGGATCTTCGCGCTCCCACCCCAATTGCCCAGCGATAACTTCGCACTGCGCGGCACGTGGGCGGTGGACTACCAGGGCATCACCGCGCAAAATGACGACAACGCCATCGCGCTGAACTACCACGCAAAAAATGTGTACATGGTCGTCGGCGGTACCGGCACGGTGACGGTCAAGCGAGACGGCAAGACGACGACGATTCCGGTCAGCGGGCCACCCAACATGCGTCAGCTCGTCACCGACGACGGGGACGGCGCGGGCAACCTGGAAGTGTCGTTGTCCAAGGGCCTGCAGGCGTTTTCGTTCACCTATGGCTGAGTCAGACTGGCCGGAAAGTCATCGCGACGCCGTTCATGCAGTAGCGAAGGCCTGTGGGTTGCGGACCGTCGTCGAACACGTGGCCGAGGTGACCACCGCAGCGTCGGCACAGCACCTCGGTGCGCGTCATGCCGAGGGTGTCGTCGGGGCGCTCGATCACGGCGTTGTCCAGTGGCTTCCAGAAGCTCGGCCACCCGGTGCCGCTATCGAATTTGGTGTCGGAGGAGAACAGGTCCAGCGCGCATCCGGCACAGCCGAAGATGCCATGCCTATGCTCGTCGTTGAGCGGACTGCTGTAGGGAGTCTCGGTGCCCGCCTTGCGCAGAACGTCGTACTGATCGGCGGTCAGCTGCTGCTTCCACTGGGCGTCGGTGTGGGTGACCTCGAAGTCACCTGCCGGACTGGCCGTCGCCGAACGTCCACACGCAGCAGCCGTCAGGATGGCGGCCGAGGCCGCGCCTACGCCGGCCAGGAATCGCCGTCTTGTCACGTCCACCCGACACGAACCTCCGTCAGTGTTCTCCTAGGACCAAACTACGCCGCAACGGCGGCCAAAAATCGTTGCGGTAGAAGCGCTGTCACAGATTAGTAAGGAATGGCTCGGCCACGGGGCGCGACAACATCGCTAGCCTTGAAAACATGTTGACCCCCAAGACGGTTCGACTCGCAGTCCTGACGGTGGCCTTGGCATTGGCTGTCACGCTATCCGCTGCGTGCGCAGGCCCCGGGCCGTCGCCGCGAGCCGCCGCCTCTGCGACGATTCCCGGTCCCGCGCTCGACGAGCCCGCAGCCGGCCAGGGCACCAGCGAGACGGCGGTGCTGGCAGGCGGCTGCTTCTGGGGCGTGCAGGGCGTATATCAACACGTAAAGGGCGTGTCTGAGGCAGTATCCGGCTACGCAGGCGGCGACGCGCCGACCGCTCAGTATGAAACGGTGGGGACGGGTACCACCGGGCACGCCGAGTCCGTCCGCATCACCTACGACCCCAGCCAGGTGAGCTTCGGGCAGCTGCTGCACATTTTCTTCGCCGTCGTCAACGACCCGACCGAGCTGAACCAGCAGGGCCCCGACGTCGGTACCCAATACCGGTCGGCGATCTTTCCTCAGAACGACGTCCAGCAGAAGGTCGCCGACGCCTACATCGCCCAGCTCAACCAGGCGAAGGTCTTCGACGCACCGATCGTCACCCGCACCGACAGAGACAGAGGCTTCTTTCCCGCCGAGGACTACCACCAGGACTACCTGAACTCGCATCCGACCGCGTCCTACATCGCGACCAACGACATGCCGAAGCTCGACGCGCTGAGGCAAACGTTTCCGCAGTTCTATCGCGAGCAGCCCGTCCTCGTGCACGCAATCACCCAGGGGTAGCCGCCGACGGATCGACCGTCGCCTCAATCTTCAGAATCAGGTTGTCGCGCACAGTCAGCACCAGCACTGCGAACAGCCGCCGTTCGGCGAACGCGAGCAGCACCGGTTCCCCGACCGGTCCGGTGACGAGCGTGGCGCCGTGGCCGAGGTAGCGCAGCAGGTTCGTTGCCACCTCGTCGGGGCCGTGATTGATCTGCGGCGGCGGGGCGAAGTCGCCGATAACCGTGCCGACGCCCCAGACGGTCGGATCGAGGACGGCGGCCAGCGCTTGCAAGTCGCCGTTGGCGCATGCGGTGATGAATCGTTCGGTGACGACCTGGTGTTCGGCGTCGCTGACGTCGGACGGCCGCGGCGACGCGCCGGAGAACTTCGCCCGGGCCCGACGGGCGAGCTGGCGACAGGTACCGACGGGCCTGCCCACCGTCTCGGCGATCTCCTCGAACGGCATCTGGAACACGTCGTGCAGAACGAAGGCCACCCGCTCACCAGGACTCAGACGCCGCAGCACCTCCAGAAGCGCGGTGCGGACCTCGTCGTCGAGGGTCACCCGGTCGACAGGATCGACTTCCCGCGAGTGGGTGACATCGAGAGCGCCGGATTCGTCGGGTTGTTCATGGCGGACGCGCGCCGACCGCAGCTGGTCCAGGCATAGCCGGCCTGCTACGACCGTCAGCCAGGCACGGACGTCGTCGATCTGCGACGGGTCGGTGCGTGACAGCCGAATAAACGCCTCCTGCGCGACGTCTTCTGCCTCCCCGACGTCGCCGAGCATCTGATAGGCGAGGTTCACCAGGTACGGGCGGTGGTTGCGCCACGCCAGTTCGACCGATGGTGAATCGCTCATGCAGTAATGACGAATCGGCGGAGCGAAAAGTTACAGAGGGCGGCGCGTAACTTTTCCGGGCGCGACGTCGTCCTTGCCTTCATGAACACAATTCTTGTCACGGGTGCAACCGGCAACGTCGGCCGCCCACTGGTCACACAACTCGCAGCAGCAGGCGTCGAGGTCCGCGCCGCCACCCGGCAGCCAGACGCCGCACGCTTTCCCTCCGGAGTCAAGGTGGTGGGCACCGCGGCAGAGGGACTGCCCGGCGCCTCGGCGGTATTCCTCAACTCCCGCGCACTGGGCGACGAACTCGAGCCACTGGTAGCCCGGGCGCGTCGCGAAGGTGTCACGCGCCTCGTCGCGCTCTCGGCCATCAACGCCGACGACGACTTCTCGCGCCAGCCGTCACGCTTCCGCGGCGACCGCAACTTGGAGGTGGAGCAGCTCGCCGTCGACTCCGGTTTGGAGTGGGTGAGCCTGCGCCCAACGGTGTTCATCACCAACTTCATTGGCATGTGGGCGCCGCAGATCCAGGCCGGCGATGTGGTCAACGGCCCGTTCGCGACAGCTTCGACCGCACCGATCGTGGATCGTGACATCTCCGCCGTCGCGGCCAAGGCGCTGCTCACCGACGAGGTCGTGGGCCGCAAGATTCCGTTGACCGGACCGCAGGCGTTCACCAACACGGAGTTGGTCGAGATCATCGGCACGGTTCTGTCTCGCCCGTTGCGCTACCGGGAGGTCCCGGCCGAACTCGTGCGGCAGCGCTTCGTCGGGCTGGGATTCTCACCCGAGTTCGCCGACGCCTACATCGCGTTTCTGGAGGCGACGGTTTCCAAGCCGGCACTGGTCACCCACGAGGTGGAGAAGATCCTCGGCCGGCCCGCCGAGACGTTCGCCGAAGGCGTTGCGGCCCATCGCGCGCTGTTCACCAATTGAGCAGGGAGACAAGACATGTCGGATCGACGTCCGCCGCGGTATCTGAAGCGGATGAACAAAGTCATGATGGCGGTCCAGAAGCTCGGCATCCCCACCGGGCCGGCGATGGTCCTGACGGTGCCAGGCCGGAAGTCCGGTCGGCCGCGCAGCACCCCGATGACACCGTTCGAGCACGACGGCGGTCTCTATACCGTCGCCGGATATCCCGGTTCCGACTGGGCTGCCAATGCCCGCGCCGCCGGAGCAGGCACTCTCAGCCGCGGTCGCAAGTCAAGACGGGTCAAGATCGTCGAACTCAAGGCGGAGGACGCCGGTCCCGTGTTGCGCAGCTTCGCAGCCAAGGTGCCGGTCGGGGTCGGCTTCGCGAAGCGATCAGGGTTGGTGGCTGAGGGGACCCCTGATGAGTTCGCGGCCCTGGCAGGCGAGCTCAGTGTTTTCCGCTTCGATCCCGGCGATTAGCCTAGTTCTTGCGCACCCGATGACGATCTGAGGAGAAATCTGTTGGAGCTGAGGACTGCCCGGCTGTCGTTGGCACCCTTGGATCCAGATCGTGACGCGGACGGTTTACACGCTGCGTTCAGCGACCCTGACGTAATGCGTTGGTGGAACACGCCGCTGCGTGCCGAGTCGCGGATACCCGGCGAGACTTGGTGAGCAGTCTCGAAGGCGAAGGGGCCCACATGTGGGTGCTTCGCGAGGCGGATGCACCTGTCGGCGTGGTCGGCTTGCTGGGCGATGTGGCGGTGCCCGGCCTGACCTGGTTGCTATGCAGGCAGGCTTGGGGGCGTGGTCTGATGACGGAGGCGGCGGGCACAGTAGTCGAGTATGCGTTCGGATCGTTGGGTCTGGACCGTGTCGAAGCCTGGGTGGAGGCCACGAACGTCCGGTCGCTTTCCACTGCCCGCAGGATCGGTCTCACCGAGTATGGCCAACTGGCGCAACGGTATCCGCACCGTAAGCGCCCACACGAGATGATCGTTCTGGGTAGGTCGCGCGACCGGGAACCCGCCACTGTGCTCAACGTCGAGGTGACACTTCCAGTGCTCGATGTCGCCGAGCATCTAGACCTGTTGCGTTCTGTGGTGGGAGCCCGGCCGCTCTATGCGGTGGGCGATCCGCCGACCATGGTCGGCGTGGTTTTCGGTCCGTGGAGCGTCGGCCCATGCCTTCGACTGGTGGCGGCACCGTCACCAATTGACCCCGTCACCGTGAATGTTGATGTCGGTACCGAGTTCGACTCGTCGTACCGTCGTGCCGTCGCAGTGGGCGCCGACATTGCTTCACCACCAGTCGAACAGCCGTGGGGAATGCGCGAGTTCGTTCTCCGACTATCCGACGGCCATCAACTGGTCGTGACCGGTCCGGCCTGACGGCGGCGTTAGGACATCGCTTCTGCGGTCGCGCGCTGCACGACGATATCGCCAGAGCCGGTCCGCGCATGCACGACGAGTTTCTGGTCACCGTGTGCCGGACCGTTCGACGGCGCCAGCGAATTGCGGACTTCGCCGGACCGCGTCCGCAAGTCAAGCTGGGCCGCAGTTCCTTCGGCGATGCCGACGACGAGCTCGCCGCTGCTGGTCTGCACGGACACGCCGCCATTGACGGCGGTCGTGACGGTGACGTCGCCAGAAGCGATCTGCGCGTTGACATTGCCATGCAGGCGCCTGACGTTCAGCGAGCCGCTCGCGGCACGGAACTTCACATCCCCGTCGAGGTCACCGATCGTGGCATCGCCCGAAGCGGTGTCAATCACGGCGGCTCCCTTGACGACGTCAACGGTCACGGCGCCAGAAGCCGTTTCGGCCTTGATGTTTCCCGCCACCGATTCCACCGAGAAGTCGCCACTCGCCGACGCCAGCTTGCAATCGGTGTACCGCCCGTCCGCGCGAACATGCGCCGACGCGACCGACACATCCAGCCGGGACCCTTCCGGCAGTGCGATATCGACGATCACCGCTCCCCCGCGCGGAAACGAGAACCCTCGATTGCTCGTCACGGTAAGCGTGCCGTTGCTGAAGTCGATGCGGGCCTGTTCGGCCGCCTTGACGTCGTGTGGCCGGGACTCGTCGCGGGGCCGCACCTCGGCGACCGTGTCGTCGCGATCACTTGCCACGAGCCGGATTGACCCCGCCGCGATCTCCACGACCGCGCCAATGGGTTGGGGCGTATCGAAATTGGCCATTGCATCTCCTCTTTTCTGTGTGGTGGTCAGCGGACCCAACCGCTGTAGGACTTGTCTGATGTACTGCGGGAGCGCCGAGCGGAATTCGAACCCAGCGCGCCGGCAGCGGCCCGGACGAGCCAGGCGTTCACCGATAGCCCGTCGGAGCGGGCGGCGGCGTCGACGCCCGCCCGCAGGTTCTCCGGCAGCCGCAGCGTGACGCGCCACGTACCGCCGTCGTCCTCGGACTCGGGTGCGACGAACGCAGGCCCGTCCGCAGGTTCGTCGACGCCGGACGACACCGTGAACTCGGGGTCGCGGCCCCGCAGCCGCACCTCGACCGAGCCGGGCGCGAGATGGCGGGTTATCTGCTCGGCCGCCTCGGACAGCGCCTCGAGCAGTGCCAGCCGGATCGCCGACTCCAGCGGTGCGGTCAAGCGTTCGGCAAGTGCTTCGGCGTCCGGTCCCCCCGCGGCGGCTGCCACGGACAGCTCGTGGCGCACCCCGTCCACGTACGGCTGCAATTCCATGATGTCATGATGACGTCACTATGGTGTCACCGCAAGTGTCAGTTTGGCGCAGCCCCACTAATCGCCGTCGAGCTGCGCCAATAGCGCGTGCATGTCGATCTGGCCGCGGTGCGCCACGACCGTGTCGCCCTGGAATCGGTCGATGTGAATCACCCCGACGGAGACCTTCTTGCCCGTCGGCGCCCGGCCCTGGAACTCGCCGGTGTGCGTTCCGATGAAGCGGCACCGCGAGATGCCGTGCGAACCGGCAACGAGGAGCTCCTCGATCTCGTAACGGCCATCCGGAAACCCGCGGTAGAACGCCTGCAGGTGGGCGCGCCATTCGTCCAACCCGATCGGCGCCGAACTGCCGACCTCGACCACTACCCGTGGCGACACCAACGCGTCGAACGTCGACGTGTCCTGGTCGTCCATCGCCCTGTAGAGGCACGCAATGAGTTCTCGGATCGCATCATCTGACGAATCAGCCACGAAGCCGACGATATGCGCGCTTGGGGCGAACAAGGCGGAAACATCGATATGTCAGTAGAGGAACATGACGGCGTCGTTTCCACCGATGCACTTCACGGCGCGGTTTCCCGTACACGTCATCCGATTGCTCAAGTTTGGGATCCGTGTAGATAGGCGACAAAACCTTGGGTGACTGCCGCCGCATACTTTGAACGCCCCTCCGCACCCTCCATCTGGGCAGCTTCGTCGGCGTTTCTCATGTTGCCTAGTTCAATCAGAATCGCCGGATATTGAGCAAGATTCAGGCCGGCGAGGTCGGAGCGACCGAATAGGCCATTCGTCCCGATATACGTCGACTCGGCAAGGCCGGATGCAACTAGTGCGTCGCGCATCGTCGTGGCGAACTGCACGGCAGGCCCGGCCTGCGCATCGTTTAGCGGCGGAGCGGAATAGTTAACGTGGAAGCCGTGGCCGGAAGGTGGTCCGCCATCGGCATGAATGCTGACTATCGCATTCGGATGCAAAGCATTGGCCATGGCAGCGCGCTCGTCGATACAAGGCCCGAGAGCATCGTCATTGTCACGCGACAGCTCGGTGCGCGCACCCATCTGCTGGAGCGCATCGCGAATGCGCAACGTGACGTCCCAGGTAAAGCTGTGCTCCGGGTAGCCGTCGTTAGTGGCCGTGCCCGTGGTTTCGCAGTCCTTGGTGCCTCCCCGCCCATTTGGGACCTGACGGGTTATCGATGAGTCGTTAGCACCGTTGTGACCCGCGTCGAGAAACACAACCATGCCAGTGAGGTCGGCTGAGGCCGCGGCCGTGGCAGAAACGAAGGCGGACGTACACGTGAGGCCTGTCGCCACAAGGGCAATAGTCAACCCTGTTGCAGGCGCGCGTCTGACATGTTCACCGAACATGCTGCCCAAAGCGCGGCACCAACCAGGAGGTTGCATCGCGACAGGCTAACAAACCCCTGTACCACGAACTGTGACGTCAGCCCCACGGCTCAGCGGGGCGGGTAATACCGATGTCGCGCGGATAGCCGGCAGACCCAGGGTCATGGGCGCACCTTCTGGATGATGGTCTCAGCGAACCGGTCGATCGGTTCACGGAAGCGTTCGACGTCACCCGAGCTCATGCCCTCCGGACCCGCCCACGGGCCACACATCACCGCGGTGATGCCGATGTCCTCGGCGCGCTTGTACAGATCCGGCGACGGTGGTTCGAGCAGCGCAAGCATGACCTCGAACGGTTCGTTCTCGCGTCCGTACTCGCGGCGGAGCGCGGTCAGCTTATGCACGTAACCGACCGCGTCATCCCAGGCGTACGCGTAGCCGACCCAGCCGTCACACAGCCGTGCCGCACGCCGAAGCGCCGCGTCGGATTCACCGCCGCACAGGATGGGCACCGGCACCTCGGGATGGGGCTCGATCATCAACTCGGGCACCTGGTAGTACCGGCCACTCCAGGACACCCACCCGCCGCGCCACAGCGCGCGCAGCGCCGGGATCATCTCGTTGAGTCGCTTGCCGCGGGTGTCGAAGTCCTGGCCCATCAACTCGAATTCCTCGCGCATCCAGCCGACCCCGACACGCCAGCGACACCCGGCCCTTCGACACCACCGACGCCGTCGCGACCTGCTTCACGACCTCCAGCAACGGCCGCGCGGGCGCGACGTAGACGGCGTTGGAGAACCGCAGCTGCCGCGTCACCCCCGCCATCGCGCCGATCAGCACCCACGAGTCCGGCCACGCGGTGTCGGGTGACCACATCGGCTTGCCCGTCGGCGAATCGGGATAGGGCGACGCGAGCTCGCGCGGGTAGATCATGTGGTCCGAGCAGACGATCCCGTCGTAGCCCGCCTCGTCGAACATTCGCGCCACCGCGAGGGCATCCGAAGTCTGCATGAACGCCGTACCGCTCCAAAACTGCATCCTGCTTCTCTATCGCGGATTTGGGGCAGCATCAATGGCATGCCCACATTGCTGTGGTTCCGGCGCGATTTGCGGCTGCACGACCTGCCGTCGTTACTCGACGCCACCGCGTCCGACGGCGAGGTGTTGGCCTGTTATGTGCTGGACCCGCGGCTGAAGGCGTCGTCGGGGCCGCGCCGGCTGCAGTACCTGTATGACGCACTGCGCGACTTGCATGCGAGCCTCGACGGCAGGCTCATGGTGACCAATGGCCGGCCGGAGAAGCGAATTCCATTGCTGGTCAAGGCTATTGGTGCAACATCGGTACACGTGACGGCGGATTACATGCCGTTCGGCTGTCGACGCGACGAAGCCGTCCGCGCCGCGCTGGGCGACGTACCGCTGGAGGAGACGGGGTCGCCGTATCTGGTGTCCCCGGGCCGGGTCACCAAAGGTGACGGCACGCCGTACAAGGTGTTCACCCCCTTCTACGACGCCTGGCGCAGGCACGGCTGGCGGCCGCCGGCCAGTTCGGACGCGAACGCCGCGCGTTGGATCGACCCGGCGGGCGTGCCGGGCGGAGTGGACATTCCCGGCGCCGGGGTGGAGCTGGAGGTGCCGGCAGGCGAGACTGCGGCGCGCAAGCAGTGGGCGAAGTTCGTGGACAGCGGGCTCGATGACTATGCCGACGACCGCGACCGGCCGGACCTGGAGGCGACCAGCCGGATGTCCGCGCACCTGAAGTTCGGCACCATCCACCCGCGCACCATGGCGGCCGACCTCGGCAAGGGCGCGGGCGCGCAGGCATACCTGCGCGAGCTTGCATTTCGCGACTTCTATGCGGCTGTGCTCTACGAATGGCCCGAGAGCGCCTGGTGGAACTGGAATCGCGGCTTCGACAAGATCGTGGTGGACGACAACCGCGACGCCAAGCGCATGTTCGACGCATGGAAGGCCGGCCGCACTGGCTTCCCAATCGTCGACGCCGGCATGCGTCAGCTTGCTCAGACCGGCTTCATGCACAACCGCGTGCGCATGATCGCCGCCTCGTTTCTGGTCAAGGATCTGCACCTGCCCTGGCAGTGGGGCGCACGGTGGTTTCTCGAGCAGTTGGTCGACGGCGATATGGCGAGCAACCAACACGGTTGGCAGTGGGCGGCCGGGTGCGGCACCGACGCCGCGCCCTATTTCCGGGTGTTCAACCCGACCACGCAGGGCAAGAAGTTCGACCCCGACGGTGCCTACGTTCGGCGCTGGGTGCCCGAGGTCGACGACGAGGACTATGCCCAGCCGATCGTCGACCATGCATCCGAACGGAAGGAGGCGCTGCGCCGCTACGGCGAGCTCAGCTGACCGTTACTTTCTGATGCTCAACCCGGCGTCGACCGGCAGCGTGACACCGGTGACGTATCGACCGGACTGACCGCACAGGTAGACCATCGCCTCGCTGATGTCGGATGCCTCGATCAGCTCGACCGCCAGCAAGTTCTGCAGTCCGGAAATCGCTTCGGGATGCTCGCCGAAGTACTGCTCGACGTAGTCATTCATCAGCATCGGCGTGGCGACTCCCGTCGGATGCACCGTGTTGACGCGAATGTTCTTCTCCGCCAACGCCGATGCGTAGTAGCGCATCAGGCCGACGACGCCGTGCTTGGCCGCTTGATAGCCGGCAAGACCATGACTTCTCACGCTGAACCGCGGACACAAGGAATTCAGTCCGGCCGTTGAGCTGGTGATGACGATCGCTCCGCCGTCACCGTGCGCTAACAGCGCAGGCAGGGCGGCCTCGATGGTGTAGTAGACGCCGTTGAGCAGCACGTCGATTGCGTCGACGTAGCGCGGCACGTCGTCCACGTCTTCGTCTGTGGCGGAAATGATGCCTGCATTGGCGAGCACGTAGTCGATGCGGCCCAACTCGGCCACTCCGCTGGCCACCGCGGCCTGCAGGCGCTTGAAGTCGCGGACGTCGCCCTGCTCGGCGACGATGCGGCGGCCCGTCTTCTCTACGAGGTTGACCGTCTCATCGAGGTCCTCCGGGCTGGACATCGGATACGGCACGGTCGACATCTGTTCGCACAGATCGAACGCGATGATGTCGGCGCCTTCTTCGGCGAACCTGACGGCGTGTGAGCGGCCCTGCCCCCTCGCCGCACCGGTGATGAACGCGACTTTTCCCTCAAACTGCAACGACATGATTGACCCCCTATCGCGCGAAATGACGCTACCGGGTCGGTGGGCGTCACCGGCAGAAATCCGCAAACGCCGTGGCCGCTGGTGTACGGCGGCACGTAGTAGGCCTATGCCAGAATGAGCGCAGACTTCAGCGACCGTGAGGAGTAGCCGTGGCCAACACCGAGGTGGAACGACACACCGGCGTCGATGTCGAAGATGTGCCGTCCGCGGAATGGGGCTGGTCCAAGGAGAACTACCGGGTCATCCACATCGGCGGGCTGCTGTCGGCCGGGTTCCTGCTGGCAATGTTGCATGGCAACCACGTCGGCCACATTGAGGACGGGTTCCTGATCTTCTTCGCCGCCCTCATCGTATTCGCGGTCGGACGCGACTGGTGGCTGCGCCGACGCGGCTGGATCAGGTAACGATCCCCATATCAGACGGAGCGCAGCGCGCGGAATGATTCGGTTCCGACTCGGAACAGCGTCTCTGTCGGGCTGACCGAATCCGTCGAAACGGCGGCGGCGACAAGGGCGTGCGACTTGAACGCCCGTGCCGCCGGGCTCACGCGGTGCTGTACCGGGTCGGCCTGACCACCGAGTTCGGCCGGCCACTGCCTGCCCCACACGATGACTTCGGTGAGTCTGCGCTTCAACGCCCGAAGGATCTCCTCGCGCACGCGCGCGTCGGCGGCCAGGAGATCGGCGCTCACCGCCAACGCCCCAACGCGCGACGCACTCGTCACCGTCGAGAGGAACGCGTCGTCGAGATCGCATGCCGTGGCGCCGAGAATCGCAAGCGGTCGTGGGTCGCCGCCATCAGCGACCAGCACGTTGACGTCCCACCCGGCCCTTGCGCGGTCGCACAGCCATCCGCCGGCCGACTGCAGCACGTCCTCCGTGGTGGATGCGATGACGTTGAGTTGGTACCGGAGAATCCTGCCCGCGTCGGCGGTCAAGCGTTCGATCGCGCCGATGTCCGCAGCGGTCTCGTCATCGGCGGTAAAGGATCGGGTTGCCATGGGTGTCCTGTCCACGATGTCGTCCGACTGAGGCACAAGAAAGAGCGTGACACTTTTGCGAGGTTCTGTAAAGGTTCGATCGTCGACGCGAGTTCGCATCAACGATTCGCGACAGTATGGTGTACCTCACAAACGCGTGACATTTTGAGCTAATTCTGTAACGCTGGCGGCTCGGGGCGGTCATAGCCGGGAAGGTCTCATCCTCTCGAGCAAGGGGCCGGGAACACTCAACAGGGGGCTTGCATGCCATCTCTACAGCTGGTCAAAGACCAGGCGCGCCAAGAGATTCCAGAGATCGCCAAGTGGGATCCGGAACTGACGAAACGAGTCGTCGGAATCCTGCGGCCGGTCGCCAAGCGATACTTCCGCTCGGAGGTCAAGGATCTGGGCCGCTTACCCGCGGGCGGGGCCCTGCTCGTCTCCAACCACTCGGGCGGGCCGACGACGACCGATCTGCCGACGTTCGCGGTCGACTTCTACGACCGGTTCGGCTACGACCGGCCGCTCTACACGCTCAGCCACGACATCCTGTCCGTCGGGCCGACCAAGCAGTTCTTGCAGCAGCTCGGCTTCATTCCGGCCAGCCGGGATAACGCCGCGCGCGCACTGGCCTCGGACGCCGCGGTGATGGTGTTCCCCGGTGGGGACTACGACGCTATGCGACCGACGCTGAATCAGAACGTCATCGATTTCAACGGCAGAACTGGATACGTGCGCACCGCCATCGACGCCGGTGTACCGATCGTTCCTGTCGTGTCGATCGGAGGACAGGAAACGCAGTTCTTCCTGACACGCGGTACCTGGCTGGCCAAGCGGCTGGGCATCATCAAACGCTTGACGCGCAGCGAGATGGTGCCTGTTGCGGCGGGCTTTCCGTTCGGGCTGACGCTCGGCGGGATGAACCTGCCGCTGCCCAGCAAGATCGTCACGCAGCTGCTGCATCCGATCGACATCGCCGCGCGGTTCGGGGCAGACCCTGATGTCGCCGAGGTCGATGCCTACGTCCGCAACGTCATGCAAAAGGCTTTGGACCGGCTCGCCCGGGAGCGCCGATTCCCCGTCATCGGATAGCGCTCAACCGGTCGCCGCGGCCAGCGGTAGGGTGTCCCCCACCGGCGTCAAGTTACCGGAAAGTCCTGCCGCCGTGCGGATTTCGATGAACGCATCGATCATCGCGTCTGTCGCCTCGTGCGGATCGTCAAGGGTGAGGTCGTCGGTGAGCACCGAGATGGCGAGCTGGTCGACATAGCTCCACACCGTGATGTTCAAGCCGCTGCCCGTCACGACCGGTCCGACTGAATAGATTTCGCTGACGGTCGCACCCTCGATCTGGCCGCGTTCGCGCGGCCCTGGCACGTTCGAGATGGTCAGGTTCATGACGCTGGCCGATTCCATTCGCCTGGCCTGGCTACGGAACATCCCCGGCGCGAGCGCCGGGGGAAGGTAGGACAGCCACGCGGGCAGCAAGGTCGGCCCGAGCAACTGATTGTTTTCCTTCGCGATGGCGGTGGCCATCGATGTCAACCGCACCCGCTCCAGCGGGTCGTCGACATGCACCGGCAATGACGGCGTCATGTAGGTGAATTCGTTGCCCACTAACCGTTCCGGCGAGGTGTTGTAACTCACCGGCATACCGGCGATCAACGGTGAATCTGCGCGTCCGTCGTAGCGCAGCAGGAGCAGCCGCAACGCCCCCGCCGCCGTCGCCAACACGATGTCGTTGAGCGTGACCCCGAGGTGCTTGCTGGTTTCCTTGACGTCGGCGAGGGCAAGCGGCGCCGTCGCGAACCGGCGCCCCGGGCTCACCACGTGATTGATGAAGCATGTCGGCGGGGCGAAATTGCGCGCCAAATCGGGATGCCGGCCCCGCTCCTTGGACCGGCGACGGACCCGCGAAACCCCGGCCGCCGTCTCCCTCACCAGGCGCGGCAGCTTCCGGATTAGTCCCACGTGATCGCGTCCGGCGGCCTTCAGCAGATCCGCGCGTGTCCACGCCGCGTCGGAGCCATCGGAGACACGGACGTCTGAGGACGGTTCGTAGGGCTCCATCGCCTTGGCCATCTGGTTGGCGGATGCGACACCGTCGGCCAGCACATGGTGGACCTTGTGGATGATCGCGATGCGGTCGTCGGTGAGGCCTTCGGCGACGTACATTTCCCACAGTGGACGACTGCGATCCAGCGGTGTGCTGGCGATGTCACCGATGAGTTGATCCAGTTCCCGACGCCCGCCGGGGGCCGGCACCCGCGCTTGGCGAACGTGATAGTCGAAGTCGATGTCGTCGTTCACCACCCACATCGGGTGATGCAGCTTCAGCGGAACATCGACGAGCTGATGACGAAGCGGAGCCATGGCCTGCAGCCGCGGATACGCGATGTGGCGGAACAGATCGAAGCTGTATCCCCCCTCCAGGCCGGACACGTCGAGCACGCCGATCTTCATCGTGTGCATGTGGATCTCGGGTGTCTCGCTGTAGAGCATCAACGCGTCCACGCCGTTGAGTCGCATCATGTCCCACCCCGTTCGTCAAGACCCTTCTTCCCCATTGCACCCCTTGCGCAATCCCGCCACGCGGCTTCGGCCACATTCATCTAGGGCATGACGCTTTGCGCAGAATCTGTAAAGCTAAGGGCGAACATCGTGATCGGAGCCCCCAAATGAGCCTTGTCGCCGGGCGCGGCCCACTCAGCAAGGACCCCGCCGGCTGGTTCTCATCCCCGTTGCCCGACGATCTCGTCTTCGTCGAGCCGCATCCGCGACGCGTTCAGGCCATCCGCAACGGCCGGGTGGTCATCGACACCGAGCGGGCGCTGATGGTGCACCGCCGCGATCACCCGCTCAGCTACGCCTTCCCAGCCGACGAGGTCCGTGACCTTCCCAGCGACCCCGAACCGCAGGCGCCGGGATACGTCCACGTGCCATGGGACGCCGTCGACACCTGGCTCGAGGAGGGGCGAACGCTCGTCCACTACCCACCGAATCCGTATCACCGCGTCGACTGCCGACCGACGAACCGAGGGCTGCGGGTTACGGTCGCCGGTGCCACTGTCGTCGACACCGTGGACACGGTGATCGTATTCGAAACCGCGCTGGAACCCCGGCTCTACGTCGATCCGTCGGTTGTGCGCACCGATATGTTGCGGCGAACCGACTCCAGCAGCTACTGCAACTACAAGGGCTACGCGACGTACTGGGCGGCGGTGGTCGGCGACACCGTCGTCGACGATGTGGCGTGGACGTACGAGGACCCGCCGCCCGAATGCCTGCCGATCAGAGGACATTTCAGCTTCGACGCAGCCCGAGCCGATGTGCTCGCGGAGCTGCCGGCATCCTGAAGGCCCCGAGCTGCGGGTGCACGGTGTGACGCGCGTCACAAATTGCCGTGACCTCGCACCTTACGGTTCCGTTACCGTAGGTTGCCACTGGTTACGGTTGCGTACGTTTTCCCTGCTCGGTCACACTTCCTCCAGTTTGCTAGGCGGAAGGAAATGCGTTGGGGCACTACATCGCCAATGTCCGTGACATCGAGTTCAACTTGTTCGAGGTGTTGAATCTCGGCGACGTCCTCACTTCAGGCGGCTACGGCGATCTCGACGCCGACACGGTGCGCACGATGCTCGACGAGGTCGCCCGGCTGGCGGAGGGTCCGGTGGCCGAGTCGTTCGCCGAGGCCGACCGCAACCCGCCGGTCTTCGACCCGGATCGCCACACCATCAGCGTGCCAGGGGACTTGGCCAAGACGGTGCAGGCGGTGAAGGACGCCGAGTGGTGGCGCATCGGCATCGCCGAGGAGATCGGCGGTGTACCCACGCCCGCACCGCTGACGTGGGCGATCCACGAGATACTGTTGGGCGCCAATCCATCGGCGGCATTCTGGTACGCCCTGGGCCCAGCGATGGCCAACGCGCTCTACCTCGAGGGCAATGAACAGCAGAAGCGTTGGGCGGCAATGGCCCTGGAGCGGGGCTGGGCGGCGACCATGGTGTTGACCGAGCCGGATGCGGGCTCCGATGTCGGTGCGGGCCGCGCCAAGGCTATCGCCCAACCCGACGGCACCTGGCACATCGACGGCGTGAAGCGATTCATCTCCGGCGGCGATGTGGGCGATACCGCCGAGAACATCTTCCACCTGGTACTGGCCCGACCCGAGGGGGCTGGGCCCGGCACCAAGGGTCTGAGCCTGTTCTATGTGCCGAATTATCTGTTCGATCCGGACACGCTTGAACTCGGCCCTCGCAATGGCGTCTTCGCGACCGGCCTGGAGTACAAGATGGGCCTGAAGTCCTCCCCCACATGCGAATTGACGTTCGGCGCGCACGGGATCCCCGCTGTCGGGTATCTGGTCGGCGATGTCCACAGCGGCATCGCGCAGATGTTCACCGTCATCGAAAATGCGCGGATGACGATCGGCGTGAAATCGACCGGTACCCTGTCGACCGGGTACCTCAACGCATTGGCGTTCGCGAAGGAACGCGTGCAGGGCACTGATCTGACCCAGATGACCGACAAGACGGCGCCCCGGGTGACGATCATCCATCATCCGGACGTGCGACGCAGCTTGATGATGCAGAAGGCCTACGCCGAAGGTCTGCGCGCGCTGTACATGTACGCCGCAGCGCACCAGAACGACGATGTGGCTCTGCAGACTTCGGGCGCCGATCCGTCGATGGCGCACCGTGTCGGCGACCTACTGCTGCCGGTGGTCAAGGGCGTGGGTTCCGAGCGCGCCTACGAAATACTGACCGAGTCGCTGCAGACCTTCGGCGGTTCGGGCTTCCTGCAGGACTACCCGATCGAGCAGTACATCCGCGACGCGAAGATCGACTCGCTGTACGAGGGCACGACCGCGATCCAGGCGCTGGATCTGTTCTTCCGCAAGATCGTTCGTGATCGCGGCGAGGCGCTGGCACACGTGGCCGCTCAGATCAGCCAATCGATCGACACCTGCGACGCGGCACTGAAAACCCAGGCCGACCAACTGCGCACCGCGCTGGAAGACGTCCAGGCGATGACGGCGACGTTGACGGGCTACCTCATGGCAGCCGCCGAACAGCCCACGGAGATCTACAAGGTCGGGCTCGGCTCGGTCCGGTTCCTCCTCGCTGTTGGGGATCTGCTGATCGGCTGGCGGCTGCTTGTGCAGGCCAACGTGGCCAATGCCGCACTGTCCGCCAACCCCTTGCAGGCCGATGAGGCGTTCTATCGCGGCAAGATCGCGGCTGCAACGTTCTTCGCCGCCAACATACTGCCGAAGCTCAGCGCCCTGCGCGGCATCATCGAGAACGCCGACGACGAGATCATGCAACTCCCAGACGCCGCCTTCTGAACTAGCGGCGATCAGGCGTGGCACTGACTCTGTGCCCGCCGCTCAGGCGTGCCGCTGACTCTGTGCCCGCCGCTCAGGCCGCTTCGATCACCAGCGTGCGGAAACGGTCGATGGTCTCCAGGACGTGCGGCAGGCTGTCGCCCGGTAATCCGACTTGCAACCAGGTAACCCCGAGCGCCCCAAGCTTTTCCACACCGCTCAGGTAGGCGTCGGCGTTGAAGGCGTCGCCCCCTGGGCTGCCACCCTCGGCATTTGTGAAGCTGACGTCGATCGCGGAAGGGTCCCGACCTGCGGCCTCGCATCGGCGACGCAAATCGTCTATGCCTGCGCCGAGGGTTTCGAGCGAGTCGAGGGCCGCGGTGCGGGCGGTCTGGGCGAGGACGGCGGGCGCCGGGAACGGGCACCAGCCGTCGCCATACTTCGTTACCCGCTCGCGAGCCGCCGCCGTGTTTCCACCGATCCAGATCGGCGGATGCGGCTGGCTCACCGGACGTGGGTGAGCTGTGATGCCCTTGGCCGTGAACTCCTTGCCCTCATAGGAGATGTCATCGTCGGTCCAAATGGCCCGGATCACTTCAAGGGCTTCCTCGAACAACGCCGCGCGTTCGTCGAAATCCACACCGAGGGCGGCGAATTCCCGTTTCAGGTAGCCGACACCGACGGCGAGGGTGAATCGCCCGTCCGAAATGAGATCCAGCGTCGCACCGGACTTGGCCACCACGAACGGGTTGCGGTACGGCAGCACCACGATGTTCGGAATCAGCCGCAGCGTCGTCGTGTGGGCGGCGGCGAAACCCATCGCCACGAACGGGTCCAACGCGTCGTGTCCGCCGGACTCCAGCCAGCGCTGAGTGGGAGCGGGGTGATCGGTGAAGCCGAAGCCGTCAAATCCCGCAGCCTCGGCCGCCGCCGCCACGGTCGCGATGCCCGACCCGGTGACCAGCTCAGGGTTGTAGGGATGGCTGTGCATCGGGTGGGTGATCGTGAACTTCATGTCGGCCTCCTTGACCAGCTGCACCGCACCGCGCAGAACAACCTTCTCCGATGCTGAGAATCTCGTTACCATGCCAGCTGCGGAAAGTACAACTCTTGCGCCACGGAAGGGCGTAGTGATGAGCGAGCTGACGGTGGCTCCGGCGCGGCACGGCCCGTTTCCCGGGCGGCTCGAGCCGGAGGTCATCGCCGCCTATGCGGCGGCCACCGGCGACCAGACGGCCGCAGTACGCGCCGGCCTGGCCGTGCCTGTCGTGTTTCCGGTGATCCTCGTCTTCGGGGCGCAGGAGGTGGCCAGGGCTGATATGCCTGCGGCCGCGTGGGAGCTCGCCCGTGGTGGCGTGCACGGCGAGCACGACATCGTGCTGCACCGGCCACTGGTCCCCGGTGAGCCACTGGATACCTGGTCGCAGATCTCCGCGGTACGGACCTCTCGGGCGGGCACCCACGTCGTGGTGCACCTCGAACAGTCCGACGCCGACGAGCGAATCGCCGTCGAGCAGTGGTGGACCATGGTGCTGCTCGGCCTCAACGGCGTTGCCGATCTGGGGTCGATGCCCGCCGACCATTGCTTCCCCGATCACGCGCGGGCGAATCCGCTCGGCTCGACCAGCCAGTACCTCGACGCCCGGCTCGCCCATCGCTACGCCGAAGTGTCCGGCGACTGGGCGGCACACCATTTCGACATCGACGTCGCGCGGGCGGCCGGATTCGACTTCGTGTTCACCCACGGCCTGTGCACGATGGCGATCTGCACGCACCGCCTCGTCGACCTGCTCGGCGTCGAGGATCCGGGCCGGATTGCGCGGGTGGCGGTGCGGTTCGCATCGCCGACGCCGTTGGACGAGGAGCTGACGGTGAATGCCTATGGCATCGACCAGAATTCGTTTGCGTTCGAGGCGACCAGCAGGGGCGTCTGCACCATCACCCACGGAAGATTGGAATTGAGGCCTTGACGTCCTCCCCCGGCCGAAGCCGCGGGATTCCAACCCGTCCCACTACCTATGCGGCAGGAGAGCAGAGTTGAGGTTCACGGTTCGCAGACCGGCTAGCGCCGAGGTCTCCCCGTGCTGTCACCGCCCGTCCGGCGGCGATATTGCGTGCTGCGTTCACGTCGGCATTGCACGGCCCCGCGATGCAGGCTTCGCACTCGAAAACCGCTTGGCTCTTGCGGTTTCCGGGAGCGATGTGCCCGCACGCCGAGCATCGTTGCGACGTGTACGCGGTCGGGACCTGCTCGACCCGACCACAAGCCTTCTGCTGCAAACGCGCGGCGAGCAGACCCCAACCGCTGCGGCTGATAGCCCGGTTCAGCCCCCGCTTCTGAGCGACACGCACACCCGGCTGTTCGACGGTGCCCCGCGCACTGCGGGTCATCGCACGTACGTCGAGGGCTTCGATGCGGATCGTATCGAAACGCCGCGCGATGTCAGTGGTGGCCTTTTCGACCCAGTCCTTGCGCCGGTCTTTCTCACGCGCCCTCAGCTTGGCGATCGCCAGCTTCGTGCGAGCTCGCCGGATAGAGCCTCGCTCGGCGCGAGCCAGACGCTGCTGCAGCACCTTCAGCCGCCTGGCCTCCCCGCGGCTCAGGCCAGGGGCGTGCAGCAGCTCGCCGGTCGACAATGCCACCGACACCGCAACACCACGGTCAATACCCACCACGCTTCCGCCCTCACCCGGACCGGCGATCGGATCTGGCACGTGGGCGAACGCGATATGCCAGCGACCGGCCCGATCACGGGTGACCCGGTAGGACTTCACACCATCCGGAACCGGGCGCGACTGGCAGAAGCGCACCCACCCCACCTTGGGCACCCACACCTGGCCGAACCGGCGGTTCAGCCGCTCGACGTGATGCGGTTGGACCGCGACCTGCCGGAATCCCTCATGCACCCCGGCTTTACGCCACGTCGGGCGGCGGTGCGTTCCGCCGAAAAAGTTGCGCATCGCCTGAGCGAAGTCGCGCAACGCCTGCTGCTGCACCGTTTGCGACCCGGCCGCCAACCAATCATGCTCGCCACGGGCCGCGGTCAACTGAGCGCACTGCTCGTTGTAACCGGGCGCGCGCCGACCAGGCTGCCAATGCTGGTGCTGCTCGACGGCCAAGTTCCACACATATCGGGCGTGGCGACAATGCTCCGCCAATACCGTCTCCTGCTCAGCAGTAGGAAGCAGCCGGTAACGCGACACGCTAGCAACGTAACCGCCACCACCGACAAGTCACCGAAAGGAGAAGCGGCGCTGCCTCCCCCAAGCAAACTCAGAGGTCCCCACGCCGCAACGACCCGATGACCAAACCAGAGATCGGCGTCTATCTGCCTCAGATGGGCTTCACCTACTCCGACATCCTGCACCGCGCGCGACGCTGTGACGACCTCGGGATCGACTCGCTCTGGCTCTACGACCACCTCTACGGGCCGGGGATGCCCGACTATCCGTCGATGGAAGCCTGGACCCTGGCCACTGCCCTGCTCAGCCAGACTGAGCGCATCCAGGTCGGACATATGGTGCTGTGCAATCAGTTTCGTCATCCGGCCGTACTCGCCAAGATGGCCACCACGCTCGACCAAATCTCGGGTGGCCGACTTCAGTTGGGCATCGGTAGCGGTTCGATCGAGGACGAACACGACCGGCTCGGTCTGCCGTGGGGCACCTTCGCCGAGCGGTCGGCACGGCTGGGCGAGACATTGGAGATCCTGCAGCAGGCGTTTGCAGATGAACGAATCGACTTCGCCGGCAAGCATTTCACCGTGCGGGACATGCCGATAAAGCCCGGACCCGTCCAAACGCCCCGGCCGCCGATCATTGTGGGGGGCGTCGGCGAGAAGTACACGCTGCCGTTGGTCGCACGCTATGCCGATGTGTGGAACGTACCGACGTATGCGCTGGGTCAACTCGAGCACAAGACGGCTGTGCTGCGATCAATCTGTGCGGACATCGGACGTGATCCGGACACGATCGTGCTCTCGGTCGAGGCCGTCATGGCGCTTGCGCCGGATGACGACTCGCTACCGAAGGTCCGCGCGCTCGCCGAGAAACGCTTCGGTATACCAGCTTTCGGGCTGCACGAGGGCGGGTTGATCGGCACTGCCCCGGCGATCGTCGATCGCCTGCACGAGCTGCAAGAGCTCGGCTTCGGCCAGATTGTTTTGTTCACCCATGACCGGGGCTCCGACGAGACTCTCGAGCTGCTCGCCTCGACGGTGATCGCCCGGCTCTAGGTCATCTTCTTGGCGGGTGGCGAATAGTTGGGCTTGCCGAGTCCCAGTGCGTGCTGGGCGATCATGTTGCGGAAGACCTCGAGGGTGCCACCGTAGATGCCCGTCGGCCCCGCCAGCCGGAAGACGTACTCCGCACCTCCGTCATCGACGGCCCCATCAGTATCGACCGGCAGGCTCGACGCGGCGCCAAGGATGTCCATCAGATCTGGGGTGACGTCGCGCATGGTTTGCGCGTTCGCAACCCGGCCGAACATGTCCGGGGTGCTCATCGCTGCCTCGATTCGGGCAATGCAGCGTCCCAACCGGTATTGAACCGAGTCATCGTCGGTCACCAGCGCAGCGACCTTGTCGGCCGCCTCGGCCAACAGCACGGCATGCTCGGTCATGGCGGCGACCTTGTCCAGGCCGTCGGCCTCCCGCTCGACAGTGCCGTGCTCGTCGTTGAGCGCCTCACGCAGCACCCGCCAGCCGCCGTTGACCTCACCGATTCGGTACTTGTCGTCGACGCGTACATCGCTGTAGTAGGTGATGTTGGTACGGTCGCCGTCCACGGTGCGAAGGGGTTGGATCTCGACGCCGGGGCTGGCCAAGGGGACCAAGAACATCGTCAGGCTCTGATGCTTGGGTGCGTCCGGATCGGTGTTGGTGACCAGAAAGACGTACTTTGCGTTCTGCGCGTTGGACGTGAACATCTTGGAGCCGTTGATGATCCAGCCGTCGCCGTCGTGCACAGCACGCGTCTTGCACGTCGCTACATCGGAACCACCTTCAGGCTCGGTGTACCCCAGACATAGCCGGTAATGTCCGGACAGCGTGCGCGCCAGCACTTCATCCTTGAGTTCCTGCGAGCCGAATTGCACGACCGCTCGCGCGACCATCGCCGTCGTGCCCCAGTGGAACCACGGCGTGTGCGCTCGACCGATCTCGAGGTTCCAGATGCGGCGGCGGACCCGACTGAAACCGCCATCGGATTCGTCGTTGAAATCGGCAGTCAGATAGCCCTTGGCACCAAGCGCAAGATGAACGCCCTCGTCGAAGTTCTCGCCGGTCTTCCTATCGCGACGAATGACCTCGTCGGTCACGACCGTCTTCAAGAAGTCCCTGAGCTCGTCGCGGAACTCCTGATCCTCTTCCGACAGCTCCACCAGTGAGAAGTCCACGTGAGACACCGTGACACTTTTCCGCCAATCTGTAAAGTGGGGCTCAGTACGAACCACAGAAGGGCTGGACGTTGGGCATCGTCACCACGAGTTCGGACACCGCATTCAGCCAATCACCGGAGGTGATCTACGACTTCGTCACGAACCCGGCCAACTGGACCAAGACCTATCCCCACAGCACTCACGTCGGCGGTCTACCCGAGAAGCTGCCATTGAAGGTCGGCGACACCTGGACGGAGTCAGGCCCGGACGCAGAGAAGATATTCACGTGGCACCTCGCCATTGCCATGCGCCCCAAGATGTGGGTCTTCAACTCGGTCGGAGGCCTGGGCCATGATCCCGACGGCAACGGCGGCATGGAAGGCCGGATCACCGTCCAATACCACTTCACCCAGCCCGGCGAAGACATCACGCTCTTCACTCGCACGATGACGATCGAGGCCTACAAGCACGCCCCGATGCCCGACGGCTTCTTCCGAACAGTCAATCCGGCCAACATCGACGCCTACCACGCCGCCATCGCGCGGGAGCTCGGCTGACCTTCTTGCTCGTGCAGCGCGCGCTGCAGTGCCACACCCTGAAGCTCGAACAGCCGTTGGCTTGTCTCCCACTCTGGAAGCAGCGAATCGAACCCGTGGCAGGTGCCTGGGAAGACATGCAGCTCCGTTGCGACGCCTGCCCACATGAGTCGCAGTGCGTAGTCCACTGCTTCGTCGCGAAGCGGATCGAGCTCGGAGCATGTGATCAACGCGCTTGCCACGCCGGTCAACTCACCACTGCGGGCGGGCACCGCCGCTGCGGGCACGGGCTCTCCTGCCAGGTAGTGATGCCACATCAGCTTGACGGCAGGTCCGTCGAACCCAGGGGTCGTCGCGAATTCGTCCTTCGACGGCATCGGGCGATCGTCGAGCACCGGCTGGTGCAGCAGCTGAAACACAACCGCCGGTGCCGTCCCTTCGGCGGCCCGCTGAGCGAGCAGTGCCGCAAGCGCTGCTCCTGCGCTGCTGCCCGCGACCGCCAGCCGGGTGGTGTCGATGCCCAGTTTCGCTCCGTTGTCGGCCACCCACGCCAGCACGGTCGCCGCATCGTCAAGTCCGGCCGGATAAGGATCTTCCGGGGCCAACCGGTAGTCGACCGAGATCACCGTGCAGCGCGCGCGTCGCGCGAACTCGACGCACTGGCGGTGGTCGGTGTCGAGATTGCCGAGCACGAAGGCCCCTGAGTGGCAATAGATCACCGCCGGTGCGGGCGACGGCCCGCACCGGTAGATACGCACGGGAATCGACAGCACATCGCGGTTCTCGATATCGAGGCCGACGGTGTTGACATCGCGAACCGTTTCGGCGCGGCGTTGGTTCAATGAATCACGGACGACCCACAACACACTCGCCGACAAGTCCGTTCGGGCCGACGCGACATCCCGCAGTGCCGGGTCCAGACGATCCGCGATCATGAGCTGCTGGCCGCTGAGTGTGATCCTGCCCCGACGGCGGGGTTCTCAGACGGCGGTTCGAAGGTGTAGTCAGCAGGCTTGAAACGACGGGTCATCCCCCAGAACGCCCGCGCACTGCGGGGCCACTGGGTGACCACCCGGCCATTGGCGGCTCGGAAGTAGTTGCTGCACCGCGTGAGCCACACGGTGCCCTCCATCCACCCGTCGATCTTGGCAATGAAGTCGGCCATGGTCTTGGGCCGCACAGCCACATACGCCTTGCGCTTGCGCCGCATGTACTTCAACGCGCGCACGATGTAGCGGGCCTGCGCCTCCAACATGAAGATGACGCTGTTGGACCCGACGTTGGTGTTCGGGCCGTAGAGCATGAAGAAGTTCGGGAAATCCGGTACGGCCATGCCGAGGTACGCATACGCGCCGTCGCGCCACTTCTCCCGCAGCGATGTGCCGCCCTCGCCGACGACGTCGATCTGACCCAGATAATCAGCCGCCGAATATCCTGTGGCGCACAGCACCACGTCGACGTTGAGCTCGGTGCCGTCCGCGGTGACCAGCGACCTAGACCGAAGCGACCGAGCCGGGCTGGACACCACCTCAACGTGCGGTTGTGTCAGCGTCTGCAGATAGTCGGTGGCGAAGACCAGCCGCTTGCACCCGAACGGGTGATCCGGAGTCAGCTTGCGGCGCAACTCTTCATCGGCCACCGTCGACTCGAGCACTCGCAGAGCGATTCCCTTGAACTCCTGAGTCTTGTCGCTGCCGTTCTCGATCACCGAGATGTTCGACTCGCTGCGCAGCCACAGCCTGATTCGATAGATCTTCCTGGCGAACGGGACGTGCGCAAAAAGCCACTTCTCCCGGTCGGTGTAGGGCCGGTCCGGCTTGGGCAGGATCCACGTCGGCGAGCGCTGCACCGAGTAGACCTTCTTGGCCTCCTTCGCGACCGCAGGAATCAGCTGCGACGCAGTCGATCCCGTGCCCAGGACGGCCACCCGCGCATCGCGCAGGTCGACCGAGTGATCCCAGCGTGACGTGTGCATCAGCGTCCCGGTGAACTTTTCTTTTTCGTCGAGATCCGGAAGCACCGGCTGGGTGAACAGGCCCACCGCCGAGACGACGACGTCAAAGGTGTGCAGCTCGCCGGTCGCGGTCGTCAGCTGCCATGTCGTGGAATCGGGATCCCACCGGGCTGACACGATTTCGGTGTGCAGCTTCAGGTTGGGGCCGAGTTCATAGCGCCGGGCGCACCGCTCGAAGTACTCCAGGATCTCCCGCTGCCCCGACCAGAGCCGCGACCAGTTTGCGTTGAGGTCGAACGAGTAGGAGTAGAGGTGCGATTTCACGTCGCAGGCCAGGCCCGGATAGGTGTTGATCCGCCAGGTGCCGCCGACGCCGTCCTCGCGGTCGAAGATCGTGAAGTCGCGGAAGCCGGCCTTGCGCAGAAAGATTCCCAGTGCGAGCCCGCCTGGGCCTGCACCGATGATTCCCACCGACAGGGACTTTGCCAACTGCCTCATCCAATCCGAAGGGAGTGGCCGCCGTCGACGACGAGTTCGGAACCGGTGATGAACGACGCCTGCTCGGATACCAGGTACGCCACCGCATCGGCGATCTCCATCGGCTTGCCAAGCCGGCCTTTCTCGGCAAGGCGCGCCTGAGTCGCATCGTCGAGCATCGGTGTCTCGACCGGCCCCGGAAACACCGCGTTGACCCGGATGCCGAATGCGGCGAGTTCGGCGGCGGCGACCTGAGTGAGGCCCCTCAGCGCCCACTTCGACGATCCGTACGCGCCGTGGTTGGGGAAAGGCCGAATCGCTCCCGTGCTACAAGTGTTGACGATGGCGGCGCCGTCGGCCCGCCGAAGGTGTTCGAGCACAGCCTGAATACCGAGGAACGGCCCGAGGCAGTTGACCCGCCAGCTCGACTCAAAGCCTGTCGGCGTCTCGTCGGCGAGTGAGGCCCGATGCAGCACCCCGGCGTTGTTGACCAAGGTGGTCAGCGAGCCGAATCGGTCGACCACCGCCGCGACCGCGGCCTGCCATTGATCCTCGGACGTCACGTCGAGTGGAATCGCGATCACCGCGTCGCGACCAACGGACTCGACGGTGACCGCCAGGTCGTCGACCAGCAGATCACAGGCGGCGACGCGGAATCCGTCCTTGTGCAGACGCTTCACTATCGCCGCGCCCTGCCCGCGCGCCGCGCCGGTGACCAACGCGACACGGTCCGTTGACGTCACTGCGCCTCCCTAAGGTGCTCCGCCGCGCCGCGACGCAGCGCCTGGGACTCCGACGTCAAAGTGATCATCCGAAACCCCGTGTCGGCCACGGCCTTTCCGACCTTTCCTGCTCCGGCGTGGATGCCCGTGACCAGGCCCGCCGCCGAGGCGGTGTCCTGAACACGCGTCATCGCGTCGCGGACAGCAGGGTGTGTCCAGGCCTCGGCCGGGGTGTATCCCATCGAGATCGCCAGATCGGCAGGCCCGACGTAGACGCCTGTCAGCCCGGGCACTGCGCAGATGTCGTCGAGCGCCAAAAGCCCCCGCGCGGTCTCGACCATCGCGAACACGCCGGCCCGTGCCTCCAGCGCCATCGGGTCGTCGCCGAGGCTGGCACGCAGCGGCCCGAAGCTGCGCACCCCTGCCGGCGCATACCTGGTGGCAGCGGCCGCGGCAGCGGCTTGTTCGGCCGATTCGATCATCGCGATGATGACGGCGTCGGCACCCGCGTCCAGCACCCGGCCGATCGGAGCAGGGTCGGTCGAGGGCAGCCGCACAGCGGTGGCGATGGGAATGTGCTCGATCCTGCGCAGCAGCAGCGCCACGTCGGCGTCGTCGAGATAGCCGTGCTGCACGTCGAACCCGACGTAGTCGTAGCCGGCTTGGGCGAACTCTTCGGGGCCGATGATGGTTGGACCCACCACCCATCCGCCCCAGATCCGATCCTTCGCGGCCAGTGCTTCCTGAAGTCGGCTCGGTGTCGTCATTCGACGATCGCTATCTTGATGCGCTCGGGCGTCGGCCTGCTGGCCAGCTCGAACGCGGCCTGGACCTCGTCGACGCCGAAGGTGTGGGTGAGGTAGTTACTCAGCAACTCGGGATGCGCACGGGCGTATGCGTCGGCGGCATCCAGTACCCGCCGCCGGTCCAGTGTCACACCCGATTTCAGGGTGAGGTTGTTGCGCAGCATCGTGCGCATGCTGATCGGATAGCTGTCGTCGTCGGCGACGCCGAAATAGAAGATAGTGCCGCCGAACGCCGCCGCCTCGATCGCGTGGCTCAGCGTGGCGACTTGATGGCCGACGGCCTCAATCACGATGTCGGGCCGGTCATCCGGCTTCAGATGACTGACCCACCGGTCGCTGGTTGCGCGGACCACGGTGTCGACGCCGAACGCCTTGCCGATCTTGTCGCGGTCGACCGGATCGACGCCGGTGACATGTTCGGCCCCTGCCGCCTTGGCCACATACGAGAAGAGCAAGCCGATCGACCCCTGGCCGAGGACCGCGACGCGCCGTCCCCGTAGGTCGGGCAACTGCTCGACGGCGTAGAGAACGCAGGCCAGCGGTTGCAGGCCGACCGCGAGTTGTGGGCTGAGCGCGGCGTCGTACGGCGCTAACCCGTTGCCGTCGGCGACAACCCGTTCCATCAGCCCGTCGAAGCCCGATGCCCAGCCGACAACAAGCTCGCCCTGCCGATGGGCCGGATGCCGACTTGCGATCACCTCGCCGACGACCTCGTGGATGGGGAAGCCGTGCATTTCTGCGGCGCAGGTTCCGATGTCTCCCGGCAGCCGCCCTTTGGCGCCCCGGAATCCCGGCAGGTCGCTACCGCAGATGCCCGCGGCGAGGAAGCGCAGCAGAACCTGCCCGTCGCCGAGCGATTCCGGCGATGGCGCAGGCAATTCCGTTCGTTCAAAGGTGTACGGCGCGACGAGTCGATACGACCACATCCTCAGACCTCCACCGGGATGTTGTTCCAGCCCCACTGGAAACTGGATGGTGGGCGGGACGCGGCCTCGCTGACGATCCGGAAGTCGGGCACCCGTTTGAGCCACTCGGTCACCATGATCGCGATCTCGAGACGAGCGAGGTGCACGCCCAGGCAGAAGTGTGGTCCCCGGCCGAATGCCAGCAGGCGCTCGATCTGCCGGTTCCAGATGAATTCGTCTGGGTCGGTGTACTCGCGCTCGTCGCGGTTGGCCGACGCGAGCAGCGTGATGATCCGCTGGCCGGGCTTGATCGTGGTGTCGTGGATGGTGAACGGCTTGCGCAGCGTCCGGGCGAACCACTGCGCGGGCGCGCAGTACCGGATCATCTCTTCGCGCGCGACGGGCACATTCTCGTCAAGATCCGCACGCACGGCGCTGATCTGGTCGGGCCGACGACCCAACTCCCACAGTCCGTGCGCGACGATCTTCGGCACGGTTTCCGTGCCACCGATGAAGACACCGAGCATTTGAACGGCGGCCTCCATGTCGGACAACGCCGATCCGTCTGGCAACCGGTAGCCGATGAGATTGTCGACGATAGGTAGATCACTC
>CAVYPB010000022.1:0-65114 GCA_963770305.1 uncultured Actinomycetota bacterium | reverse complement strand
ACCGCATCACCGCCTCCCTGGTGAGGGCGTTGACGTGACGAAGTGCCCGCGGTGCTTTTCAGTGCTGACCCCGCATCGGTACCTGTGGATGATGCCGCCATCCGCTGGGGGCGCCCGCTACCTGGACGAGGTGGGATCGGCGTTCCTGGGCGCGCCCGCGGAGTGCGGGCCCTTCTACAAGTGGGACCGCGCGCCGGGCGATCACAGGCCGCCACCGCCGCCGACCGACGCCAGCCGGGCGCTGCAAGGCCCGGTGGTCGAGGTGTGCCCGGTGTGTCACTACCAGCTGCCGGACGGCTGGCGTGACGGGCACGCCACCTGCATCGCCATGGCCGGCGCCCGCGCCACCGGCAAAAGCCTCTACATCGCGGTGCTGGTCAAACAACTCGAGCTATTGTGTGAAAACCACGGCGCTTCAATGGAACCCGCGACCCGCGCTACCGCCACTGCGTATTCCACGCACTATGAGACACCGCTTTTCGCGCATCGCGGACTGATTCCGCCCACCCCGACGGTGCACACTCAGGCGTCGTTGCAGCGGGAACCGCTGATTTTCAGCATCGGCATCTGGCAGGGCCTGCGGCGCTATCTGGTGTTGCGGGATGTGGCCGGTGAGGACATGGAGACCGGCGACCTGAGTGCGCCGCCGTTTCGGTTCTTCGCCAACGCCGATGCCGTGTTCTTCATGTTCGACCCGTTGCGGGTCAAGGCAATCCGAGACCAGTTGCAGGATTTGCTGCCAGCCCAGATATTCAGCGGGGGCGATCCGCGCACTGTGTTGAACAACGTGATGTTGGCGATCGGCCGCGGGCAGCCCCGGCTCGCGGTGATCCTTTCGAAGTTCGACGCGCTGCGGGTACTGCGTGAGGTGGAAGGCTCCGAGTGGAGCCTGATCATGTCCAACGCCGGCGCGGCGTATCTGCGTGACACTTCCGACGCGCAGCACTACGACGAGGCCGGCGGCCAGCTGCTGCATGAAGAAGTGCGCAGCTTGCTGACGCGGCTCAATGCGGGATCGATGGTGGCTGCGGTCGAAAACCCTTCTACCGGAATACGATTGGCTTATCGGTACTTCGTGGTGTCGTCGCTCGGGCAGCCGCCCAGTGGTAACCGCCTGCACGCACGGGGTATCGCCCCGTTCCGTTGCGCGGACCCGGTGCGTTGGATCACTTCGAGTTTCGGGCTGCTGTGAGTTTTATCGGGGGTGGCGCGTCGCGAAAGCGGCTTGATCACACCGATGGCGGGCTTTGTGAAACCGGTGGGTGCCTGGTCGAAGAGGGGGGACACGAATGACGCACGACGGCTACGGCGGGGGGCCCGCCGCCTCATCCGATGGCGATCCGTTCGGTGGGGATGTTTTTGCGGGTGACCCGTTCGGCGTCGGACGGCCTGGCGCCGGCGCGTCGCCCGGGCCTGCGCCGACTTCCCAGCAGCAGGAAACCAACACGTTGGCCACCTTGTCGGTGGTGTTCGCGTTCGTGTTCGCCCCGGCCGGGGTGATTCTCGGCCACCTGGCGTTGTCGCAGATTCATGAGACTGGGAACCGTGGGCGGGATCGGGCGTTGGTCGGGGTCACGTTGTCGTATGTGTTCATCACCGTGGCCGTGGTGGCGCTGGTGGTCTCGGCCGCCGGCGTCCACGCCCGCTGATCGGCGGTGGCCTGGCGTGGCAGCTACTCTCGATGCAATCGGGTGAGGTGCGCAGATGACCGGCGGCGGGTACGGCGGCCCTACGGGCCCATACGACGGCGATCCGTTCGCCGCCGATCCCTATCCGCAGCCTCCGATCATTTCGGCCCCACCGCCGTCTGCTCGTCACAACGCCAATACGTTCGCCACCCTGTCGGTGGTATTCGCATTCCTCTTCGCCCCTGTGGGCGCGGTGCTCGGCCATCTCGGGCTGGCCCAGATCCGGCGCACCGGGCAACGGGGCCACGACCGGGCGCTGATCGGGCTGACGTTGTCCTATGCGTTCATCCTCATTACGATCGCCGCTCTGGCCATCTGGGCGGTCGTCGGCATGAGGCCGCAGCGGTCCTCAACGGTGGCGACGTCCCCACCTCCTCCCGCGACGAGTTCGGCCGCCCCCGACGAGCGGCTCGTCACCGCCGCCCAACTGCCGAAGCTGTTGCTGAGCATCGACGAGGTCAAGCAGGCGGTCAATGCGCCCAACCTGGCCAAGGTCCAGGATGGGGCCGGCCTGAGCGGTGACAAGGGCATCAACGTCACCCCCCGCGAATGCATCAGCTCGTTATTCGGTGGAGGCGCGTCGGCATATGCGCGCACCGCCGCTCGCGGGGCGTTCACGCGTGAAATCACCGGCGACGGCGACGAGGGTGTGATCCTACTGAACGAGGCCATGTCGACGTTCGACAGCACCGCCGCCGCAAGTCAACTGGTGGCAACAGTGGTCGGCCAGTGGCGTGGTTGCGCGGGCAAGTCGGTGATCTTGATCGTCGACGGCACCCCCCTCACCCTCGATGTGGGGGAGCCGATTCAGAAAGGCACGGTCATGGTGCTTCGCAATACACTGCGCGCCGGTACGGCCGGTTTCACCAGTGACCGGGCCATCGCGGCCAAAGCCAATGTGGTCATCGACTTGGACGCGCAGGGGTTCGACCTCGGCGACAGCCTCGAGACGATCGCCCAGCGGATCCTGGAGCGCGTGCCGAACTAAGCCGTGAGTGGGTAGCCGACTGCCGTTCACCAGGGCGGCGGTGCCGGCATGGTCACCACGTGAACCCGGCGGCGATTGCTCAAGGCGACGATCAGCCATATCCACGCCCAGCCGCCGCACGCCCAGAAGGTCAGTAGCGTGAGCACGGCGTGCAATGCATGGTTGGGGCCGGTCACCACGACGCTGGTTTGCATGGGTATCGGCTGCGGCGGATGTCGGAGTGGCGCAGGCGGCGATGACGCGGGGATGGGCTGAGACGAAGCGGCCGTTGGCTGTCGCGGGGTGGCACGATGGTGCGCCGTCCAGTCGCGCCCGTCGAAGTAGCGCTGCCCGGGAGCGCCGCTTGGGTTCGGGTACCAGCCAGTGGGTGGCAGCGAAGCCATGGTCCGTCCTCCATACCAGCCCTTGTCGCGTCCGTCGTCCAGAGGGACACCATAGACGTCCTTCCGCCAGGCATTGCATCGTGACCGGTCTAGCAGCGCTTAGCCGCGCAGCACGCTTGCTGTGGGGGGATTCCCGGCAGGCCCAACAAAGGGGGCCGCTTGATCACGGTGGCCGGGGCCGCCAACAATCGGCGCCGAGAGTAGCGCGCCGCCCGGCATGTTCCGTGGGTCGGATTGGAGGCCGACATGGCGGCACGCACCTGTGCCAAAGACGAAGTGGTGGCGCCAGCGTCAATTACGCTCAATGCCATGGCGGAAACCTCGTACGCATCCTGCGGCGATCTCAGCATCGCGTATCAGGTGTTCGGCGACGGGCCCGTCGATCTCGTCGTCGCGGGGTCGTTCGTCAGCCACGTCGAGCTGTTCTGGACCCTGCCCGAATTCGAGGCCTTTTTCGAACAGCTCTCCACGTTCTGTCGTGTCCTCCTGTTCGACAAGGCCGGGGTCGGCCTGTCGGACCCGGTTCCGCAAGTTCGCTCGGTGGACGATCGAGCGACCGAGATTGAGGCCGTCATGGACGCCGTCGGCTTCGGAAAGGCCGTCATCTTCGGTGTGAGCGAGGGCGGCCCGGCCGCCATGGTCTTCGCGGCAAAACGACCGGAGCGAACGCGGGCGTTGATTCTCACCGGCACGTTCTCGCGCTTGGGCTTCGCCGGGTGGGACGACATGGACCGCGACGTGGCCGAGCTGCGGGAGCGCCTGGTACCCGAGCTGGGTGAGGACTACACGCCGTCGACGGAGCAGATCGTCCGCATGCAGGAGTTCGGCCACGCCGTCCGCTCGGCGTGGGGCAGCGGTGCGGCACTCAGGGGTCTGCTGCCGTCGGTTCGGTCGATACGCCAGCTCGGAATGTTGGAGCGCATGAGCGCCAGCCCGGGGATGGCTAGGGCGACACTCGAAGCGGGGTTCCGGATCGACGTGCGGCCGATCCTGCCGACGATCACCGCGCCAACTCTGATCATCCATGCGCGCGAGGACCTAGTACCCGTGCAGGGCGGCCGGTACCTCGCCGAACACATCGCTGGCGCGCGTTTGCTCGAGGTCGACGGCACGGACCACGCCCCCTGGTTCACCGATCCCGACACGATCATGACCGGGATCGAAGACTTCCTCACCGGCAGCCACGCGGCACCCTCACAATCACATCGTGCCCTGCGCACGGTGTTGTTCACCGACATGGTCGCGTCGACGGAACACGCTGCGGCGGCGGGCGACGAGCGGTGGCGGGCGGTGCTCCACCGCCTCGGTGAGATCACCGCCGAACTCACGGAACGATTCGGCGGCACGGTAGTCAAGAGCACCGGCGACGGCCACCTGATCACCTTTGACGGCCCGACGCAGGCCATCCGCTGCGCCGAGGCCTTGCGCGATCACGCCGAGACACTGGGCATCCAGATCCGCGCCGGCATCCACACCGGCGAGTGCGAACTGCTCGACGCCGACATCGGGGGAATCGCCGTACACATCGCAGCGCGGATCCTCGGCCAGGCCGGCGCCGGCGACATCCTCGTCGACCGCACCGTCCGGGACCTGGTCGTCGGCTCGGGCACCGGCTTCGAAGACCGCGGCAACGTCGAGCTGCGCGGCGTGCCCGGCAGCTGGCAGCTCTTGGCGGTCGAAAGCCACGGCGCGCGCGCCGGATCGGCCGAGGCTCAACTGGTGTCAACGCCCACCCCTGGCCCGCGGACCACGATGCGCCGGTCGGACCGCGCAGTGGAGGTGATGGCCAGGCGCACACCGTGGATCCTGCGCGGGATGGCCCGCCTCGCCCCCGCCACCGGTCGCAGCCCGGCAGCTACCGGAGTCAGCGCGCTCGGAGGGTGAACTTAAGCGATTCGAACCCTCGACCGTCTTGTCTGTAGTCGAAGCCGGTGCCGCCGTTTGTTAATGCCATCAACACCTTTCGGCGTATCCGCGGGTCGTTTCGCGTAGTCAACAACAGGGTTTATGCAAGTCAGACGTTTTGAGACGGGTTCGATACCCGGCAGCTCCACCAGAGAAGCAGGTCAGACTGAAAAGTTCTGGCCTGCTTCGCTTTTCCCGCCGGGTTGCGCTTGGTTGTCCGGCCAGCTAGGTCAAAGGCACGTTTTACGCGACGACAGGGACCGATCGCGCAAGAGGCACCGCACCAGGACTGCAGGTCAACTGGTCGAGGAGACGCGGGCGCGGCCTCGCCCCGCGTCGCTCGCTTTGCGGCAGATGACGAGGGCCTCGACGTAGTCCCAGCGATAGCGGTCGGGGGCCTCCGCGACGCGCTCCTCGAGCTCTCCGAGGAAGTCGGCGAGGAGACCGGCAGCGCGTGCCTCGTCCTCGCGCGCGAAGGCACGAAGGAGGAGCGGCCCTCCCCATGCGGTCACGCTCTGGATGTAGTCCCGCGCGAACACCGCGGGATTGTCGTGCCAGTAGGGGTTGTCGAGACGGAAAAGCTCGATGCTCTCGAGCTCGAGGCCGGCGAAGCTCCCGCCGGCCGCCTCGAAGGGAGCCCGGAACTCGTCGAGTGTGCGCGACCAGACCGGAACGACGGCCGCGGCGACGGTGGCGCCGCCGATGCGCCCCGCGCGGCGCCAGTCGGCGAGCAACAGGTTCATGTCCCCGACGATCTCGACGTAGAGCCCCGTCCTGTCCGGGCATGGAGCGGGGGAGGCCGGGATGGCGGCGATAAACCACCCCCCCGGCGCCAGCTCTACTGCGCGCATCTCAAGCATTCGCTCCCACTGCCGCTCCGCGGCGACGCGCCAGGCGCGTCGCTCGTCCTCGTCCACGTGGTCCGGGTAGCCGGGGAAGACCGAGCCGCTCGAGGCCAGGCCGGCGGCGTCGGCGACCCAGTGCATGACCGTCCCGGTCACCGCGAGGTGCACTGTGCCTCGTGGAAGGGAGGGCGCCTGGTGGAGAGGGATTCCGGCCATGGAGACGACCGCGGCGGGAGGCGGGTCGCGATCGAGCGCTCGCCGACAGGCCTCGCCGTGGGCCTCCGGCAAGGCGTAATGGGCGCCCGTGCCCGTGTCGGCGACCCCGGGGCCGGACTCGGCCAGCGCAGGGATCACGACTATCACGCCCTGGTCCGCCGCCGGGCCGAAGGCGTCCCGCAGGTGTGCGGCGGCGACCCGCCACGCGTTCGTCGGGAGATCAACGAGCGCGTAGATCAGCGGCCGGCCGGCGCGCTGCGCCACGAGATCGCGGATGAGGCCGTGAGAGTTCACGCCGTCGGCGGCGCCCAGATCGGCCACGCAGAGCACGGGCTCGCTCGCCAGCCGCCCCGCGGCGGCCATCACGGCCGGGTGGGTCGCCTCGAAGGAGGCGCGCTGCGAGAGGGCGTGCCGCGCGTAGTCGTCCGCCATGCTCAAGAGCTCGGGGCGACGTGACGGCGTGGTGCTTCCCTCCCGCACAGCGCCGCCGCGGTCCGGACGGCGTTTGGGGCCGATCGTTGCTGGAAGATCCATACTCGCTCCCGCTGCTCGACGTGGCCGTCAATTTAGAACCATACTTACTTGCCTCGACGGCTCGGTCGGTATCGCCTTCGACCCAGCAATCTGATGTGCAGAACTGGATTGCCACCGTGCGGGGTCGGGCTGGAGCCGACGTCCCGCTGGTGCGCCCGAGCACGCTAACCTCTCAGTCGTCCCGCGCTGCCGCCGCCGCGAGATCGCCCGCGAGGCTGACGAGCTCGGTCTGGATCCCGGGCACGGCCGCCATGGCTCCAGGCGAATCCAGGGTGAGCGGGGCGCCGGCGTAGTCGGTACATATCGCTCCTGCCAAGCTAGCGATCGCATGCCCGGCGACGACGTCGTATGGGTTGTTATGGGCAAGCACCATGCCCTGGATCTGGCCGCTGACAAGCCAGGCCCAGAGCACCGACGCTGCGCCGACGCAGCGAAAGCGCAGCGCTCGTCGGTGCACCCTCATGGTCAATTCGAGATACGCGTCCAGCCGCGCGCCACCCTGGTGGAAGGCGTCGCCCATTCCGATGATCCCGTCCGCGAACGAGCCAACATCGGCCACCGCACCCGAGTCGACCCGCACGCCGAGGAACGGCAGGTCGATCACGCCCACGGTCGGCACGCCGTCCTCGAGCAGGCCGAGCATCACACCGCATAGCGGTGACCCGGTCGCGTAGTTGATAGTTCCGTCGAGCGGATCCGCGACCCAGACCCTGCGCGAGTCGAGAGGCGCCCCGCCGCCCTCTTCGCCGTAGAAGCCGATATCCGGTGTGGATGCCGCGAGTGAGCGCTGCAGCGCCGACTCGCTCGCCAGGTCGACGTCGGTAAGGAAGTCCTTTGCCGCCTTGTCGATCCGCTCGTGCGGCTTACCACGCCCGTCCCGCAGGATCGCGACCGCTTCATCCACCGCGGCGTGCGCGGCCGCCAGCTCCGCTCTCACGCGAGCATCGTAGTTCCGATCTCATTCCCGGCACCGCCTGACATTGGGCTTGGCTATTCAAAACCTCCGCGGCGTTTCGTCGGCGTTGGTGCAGCTCGCATCGATTCTTCAGATCACTCTTGACAACAGATGTGTGCAAGCTCACACTCAAGACAACAGACATCAGACATCAGACATCAGACATCAGATGAATGAAAGGTGGGGCAGGGCTGTGGCACTTCCCGAAGAACTCGCGGACATGCTTCTCGAGTCGATCGTGGATGGGCAGTTCCCAATCGAGTCGGTCCTTCCCTCGGAGGGGGAGCTGGCGCTGAAGTACGGGATGAGCCGATTGACTGTCCGCGAAGCGGTGCGCATCCTGCGGTCGCAGAACATCTTGACCATCCATCGCGGTCGCGGCACCTTCATCAACCCGCCGCAGGCTTGGACGTCGCTGGCTGCCGTCGTCCGCATCGAAGAACGCCGGTCGCCCTCCGGAGGAGTATCGGGACGCCTGATCGAAGCGAGGCGGATGGTCGAGATCGGCGCAGCACAGTTGGCTGCCGTCAACCGGTCGAAGGAGGATCTCGAATCCTTGGCCGCCAGCATCGAAGAAATGCGGCTGGCCAACAGGCTGAACCGAGTCGAACTATTTGTCGAGGCGGACATCGCCTTTCATGACGTGATCATGCACGCGACCGCAAACATGTTCATCCCGTTCATGTTTGAACCGTTCGGCAATCTGCTGGTCGAGGCCCGCACCGAGACATCGTCAATTCCGGAAATCCAGGTGAACGCAATCGCCATGCACGAAGCGATTCTCGAGGCACTCACCTCCGGTGATCCCAGGCGGAGTCGCGACGCCATGGAGGCCCACATGGACCAAACCGAAAACGACTTGCGCCGATACGTGCTCGACGCCGATCAGCGCTGACCACGGCCTCACCCCACTCGGAGAAACGACATGACGAATACCCGTACGACCGCGCCCAACCCGGCGATCAGCGCAGCCACGAGGCTGCAGGAAGTGTTGGCGGACAACACTTCCAGGAGTACCTGATGCTGCTTACTGGCACTGAGACCCTGCACCTCGCCGCGAAACACGGCTGGGCTCTGGCCGCCTTCGCGGTCTACAACCTGGAGATGGTCCAGGCGATTGTGGCCGCTGCCGAAGAGGCCGACCGACCCGTGCTGCTCCTCGCAGGGTCGAGTCATTTCCACCACGCTGGACAGACAGCGCTGATGAACATGGCGCTGACGGCAGCGCACTCAACGGCAGCACCGATCGGCGTGCATCTCGATCACTGCCGGGACTTGCCGGAAATGCGGCGATGCCTCGACGCCGGCTATTCGTCGGTGATGATCGACGGTTCGCACCTGAGCTTCGAGGACAACATCCGCTTCACGCAGGAAGCGGCTGCACTCGCCCATAGCGCCGGCGCCTGGATCGAGGCCGAACTCGGTGCGGTGCCGGGAAACGAGGACGTCTCCACAAATGCACTCCCGTCGCAGACCATGACAGACCCGCTCCAGGCCCGCGACTTTGTCGAGCGCACCGGGATCGATGCTCTTGCAGTGGCGGTCGGAAACGTGCACGGATTCACAGCCAACCCGATCACGCTCGATCTGGAACGGCTCAACGCTATTGCGGCGCAGTGCCCGGTTCCCTTGGTCCTGCACGGAGCGAGCGGACTGCCGTCCGAGCAGCTTCGAGGCGCCCTCAGCTGTGGGGTTGCCAAAGTCAACGTCAACGCTGAATTGCGTCGGGCCTACCTCGCCGCAGTCGAACGTTCACTGCCGCAAGCGATGTCGAATGCTGACGCCGTCGCAGTTTGGAGAGAGGGACGCGCCGCTGTCACGGTCGCGGCGCTAAGAATCATCGATTCGTTGGCCCCAACCTGCGAACTACGAAGCACCACCGAGCACGTCACCGCTCGGGCACACTCGAAACAGGCGCGACCGTGACGGCTCCGCTGAACACCACTCTGTACATGCGACCGGATCGCAATCTTGCTCTGGAGTTGGTGCGAGTCACTGAGGCGGGCGCGATGGCGGCCGGCCGGTGGGTGGGCCGCGGCGACAAGGAAGGCGGCGACGGTGCCGCCGTCGACGCGATGCGCCAACTCGTCTCTTCGGTGTCGATGCGCGGTGTGGTTGTCATCGGCGAGGGCGAAAAAGACGAAGCGCCGATGCTTTACAACGGCGAAGAGGTCGGCAACGGGCTGGGCCCGGATTGCGACTTCGCCGTGGACCCGGTCGACGGGACCACGTTGATGGCCAAAGGGATGCCGAACGCGATCTCGGTCCTCGCGGTGGCCGAGCGGGGCGCGATGTTCGACCCGTCGGCGGTGTTCTACATGAACAAGATTGCCGTAGGCCCGGACGCCGCGGACGCCATCGACATCACCGCACCCATCTCGGAGAACCTGCGTGCGGTGGCCAAGGCGAAGAAGTCCTCGGTATCCGATCTGATGGTGTGCATCCTGGATCGCCCCCGGCACGCAGAGCTGATCGCGCAGGTCCGCGAGACCGGCGCCCGGATCAGGCTGATCTCCGACGGCGACGTCGCGGGCGCGATCGCCGCGGCGCGACCGGAATCGGGCACCGACCTGCTGATCGGAACCGGTGGAACACCGGAAGGCATCATCGCTGCGGCCGCGATGCGCTGCATGGGCGGGGCGCTGCAAGCGCGTCTGGCGCCCACCGATGACGCCGAACGTCAGAAGGCGATCGACGCCGGCCACGACCTCGACCGCATCCTGTGCACCGAAGACCTGGTCTCAGGTGACAACGTGTTCTTCACCGCCACCGGCGTCACCGACGGTGATCTGTTGCGCGGAGTCCGTTACAGCGGCGGGGGCGCCCACACCCAGTCGATCGTGATGCGGTCGAAGTCGGGCACGGTCCGCGTCATCGAGGCCTATCACCGCCTCGACAAACTCCGCGAATACGCCAGCATCGACTTCACCGGCGACGACAACGCGCCTGCCCCGATGCCATGAAGCCGAATCAGATCAATTCCGACCCGGGCAGCACTTTTCACTGGCCGGAACGGGGTGAGATTTCAGTTGCCGTTGACAAGCACTGGTGGATCTTTGTGGGTGGGTATGGATTCTGGCCATGGCCCCGGACGGGAGCTGTCTGATGGGTGCTGAAAAAACTCGGGCAGCCATCGGGCCGGTATCGACGCCGACCTGGCAGCGGCACCGCGAGAACGCCGACGCCGCCCACAAAATTGTTCGGAAACATCAAGAGACAAGAACGCGGCCATGGGGCCGCATCGTCTACACCGCCCCCTACTGCCCATTTATTTGTTGTCCTCAATTTTCCTCCCCTTCTTCATGATTGGAGTCTGCTATGCCCGGATCCCGAACACCCGTCGAATCACTAGGTGAATTAGGTGATCGCACGATCCGCAAGGTCAAGCGGCGGGTGTTGCCACTGATCGTTTTTCTGTATTTCATTGCGTTCCTCGATCGGAACAATGTCGGCTTCGCGAAGCTGACGATGAGCGACGACATCGGCCTCAGCGCGTCCGCTTACGGGTTGGGCGCTGGGATCTTCTTCGTCGGATACGCCATCTTCGAGATCCCCAGCAATGCCGGCATGGTGCGGTTCGGTGCCCGCAAGTGGATCGCCCGGATCCTCCTAACCTGGGGATTCTTTGCTGCGGCCATGGCGGCAGTGCAGGGCGAAACCTCTTTCTACATCATCCGGTTCCTGCTGGGCTCCGCGGAGGCCGGGTTCTTCCCGGCGATCATCCTGTATCTGACGTTGTGGTTCCCCGCCCGCCAACGGGTCGCCGTGCTGGGGATCTTCATTCTTGCCCAGCCGATCGCCAACGCGATCGGCGCGCCGATCTCGGGCCTGCTGCTCAAGATGGACGGCATCCTCGGCCTGGCAGGGTGGCAGTGGATGTACATCGTCGAGGGTGTTCCCGCGATGCTGATGGCCTTTGTGGCGCTGAAGGCGATGACGGACTACCCCAGGGACGCGATGTGGCTGACCCTAGAGGAACGCACATGGCTGCAGGACAAGATGGACGCCGAGGACGCGGCCAAGGGGACCGGGCATAAGCACAGCTTCATGGCCGGTCTCAAGGATCCCCGCGCCTTGGTCTTCGCGGCGCTGTATTTCGGTCTGGTGATGGGCATCTACGGGCTGAGCCTGTGGCTGCCGTCCATCGTCAAGGCCATGGGTCACCTGTCGACAACGCAGGTCGGCTTCATCGTGCCGATTCCGTACGTGTGTGCCGCGGTGTTCGTCTGGTTCTGGAGCCGGCACTCGGACCGCACGAATGAACGCGTCGGTCATACCTCGGCGGCGATGTTGCTGGGCGCCGTCGGTATGGTCGCCTCCGGGTTCCTGATCCAGTCCAGCCCTGTCCTGGCGTTGATCGCGATCTGCGTGGCCGCGATGGGTATCTTCGCGGCGATCTCGCCGTTCTGGGAGCTTCCGGCCGCCGCGCTGGCGGGGGCGGCAGCAGCGTCCGGCATTGCGCTGATCAACTCGCTGGGCAACCTGGGCGGGTTCGCCTCGCCGTACGCGGTCGGGGTGCTGGTCGACAAGACCGGTGATTCGAAGTACGGGTTGCTGATGTTGGCCGCGGTGTTGTTCATCACCGCCACCGCAACCTTCCTGTACGGCCGGAAGATCCACGCAGGGACGGTGCCTCCACTCTCGGAGGAGGAGCTACGCGCCGAGGAGTTGGCGGCCCACGACGGCCACCGGGGCGACCCGAGCGGCAAACCCGTTACTCCACGGGAAACGACGCCGTAATGCCGGAGCGCCGATCGCAACAGTGGTACGCCGGGCCGGACCCGCGGAACAATTACTTGCACCGGGCGTGGATGCGCCGCGGCGTACCAGACCACGCGTTCGACGGCCGCCCGCAGATCGCCATCGCCAACACTGCCTCCGATCTGACGCCGTGCAACGCCCACTTCGACGAGGTCGCCACCAGCGTCAAACAGGGTGTGTACGAGGCCGGTGGCATTCCGCTGAACCTGCCGGTGATGTCGCCGGGGGAGACGCAGATGCGGCCCACCGCGATGTTGTGGAGGAACCTGGCCGCGATGTCGATCGAGGAGATGTTGCGCGGCAACCCGGTCGACGGGGTGGTCCTGCTGGGCGGGTGCGACAAGACCATTCCCGCGCTGCTGATGGCCGCGGCCTCGGTCGACCTGCCAGCCCTGGTGCTGCCCGGCGGGCCGATGCTGACCGGCCACTTTCGGGGAGCGGCACTGGGCTGCGGCACCGGCGTGTGGCGCTTCGGTGAGGAGGTCCGCGCCGGTCTGATGTCGCAGGCGGACTTCCGAAGATCCGAATCGGCGATGATCCGGAGCAAGGGGCACTGCAACACGATGGGCACCGCCTCAACGATGGCCGTCATGGCCGAGGCGCTGGGCACCACGATCCCTGGGGTCGCCGGCACCCCCGCCCCGGACAGCCGGCTTCTCGAGCACGCCCACGCCGCCGGCCGGTTGGCGGTGGAGATGGTTCATGAGCATCGGCGGCTTAGTGACGTCATCACGCTCGCGTCGTTCCACAACGCGATCGTCGCGTTGGCCGCCACCGGAGGATCCACCAACGCAGTCGTGCACCTGCTGGCGATCGCCGGGCGGTTGGGGATAGACCTGCGACTCGAGGATTTCGACCGGATCGGTTCGGCGGTGCCGTTGCTGGTGAACGTGCAACCGGCCGGCACTTACCTGATGGATGACATGTACCGCGCCGGTGGGCTTCTCGCTGTCCTCGGGGAGGTGAAGGACCTGCTCGACCCGACCGCGGTAACCGTCACCGGCCGGCCGCTGACGGACTACCTCGGGGACGCCCGAATCTGGGACGAGGACGTGATCCACCGTCGGAACGCCCCGCTGATGGACGATGCCGGTATCGCCGTGCTCCGGGGCACCCTGGCGCCCAACGGCGCAGTGATCAAACCGGCTGCCGCGTCGAAGGAATTGCTGGTTCACCGGGGCCGCGCGGTGGTGTTCGACAGCATCGAGGACTTCCACGCCCGTATCGACGACCCGGACCTGGACATCGACGAGACCTGTGTGATGGTGCTACGCGGTTGCGGGCCCAAGGGGTACCCAGGTATGCCGGAGGCCGCGAACACCCCGCTGCCGGCCAAGCTCCTCGCGACCGGGGTACGGGACATGATCCGGATCTGTGACGGCCGGATGAGCGGTACCGCCTACGGCACCGTTGTGCTGCACGTGGCGCCGGAATCGGCCGCGGGTGGACCGCTCTCACTCGTCCGGGACGGCGACATGATCAGTCTGGACGTCCCTGGCAGGCGGATCGATTTGGATATTCCCGCCGAAGAGTTGCAGCGCCGTCAACCCTCGAAAGCCGCAGGGGCCGCGTATAGTTCGCCGCTGCGGGGCTGGCAAAAGTTGTACGTAGACCATGTCATGCAAGCCGACCGGGGAGTGGATCTGGACTTCCTCGTCGGCTCCAGCGGCGACACCGTGACCCGCGATTCCCACTGACCATGAACCAGCCCACCACACTTCTCTCCGCCGTCCCGGTGCCCTTTGACGCCAACGGTGACCTGGACGTCAAGGGCCAGAAAACGCTGCTGCGCCACCTGAAGGACACCGGCATCCGCGGTGTGTTCATCGCAGGCACCACGGGAGAATTCACCGCGCTGGATGACGACGAACGAGCCGTAGTCCTCAGCGCTGCGCTTGAGGTGTACGGGGTGGATGGGGTCTACATTCACGTAGGTGCGGCGGCGGCCCGGCAGGCCGAAAGACTTACCGCCCAGGCGTTTACGCTCGGCGCGCGGCGCTTGGCGGCGATCACCCCGTTCTACCTGCCCTCGGGCCCAGCGGCATTGATTGACTACTACCGCCGGTTGGACGCCGTCGCAGGCAACGCCCGGATCTATGTCTACCTCTTCGCCGCCCGCACCGGCAGCACCGTCACCCCGGATCAACTCGCCGAACTGGCCACAATTCCGTCGGTCGCCGGGGCGAAGATCAGCGGTGAGCCGAATTCCACTGTCCTGCAATATGTCCAGGCAGTTCCGGACGACTTCGAGGTGTACTCCGGCAACGACATCGAGTTCGGCGAATTTGTCCGCGCCGGCGGAACCGGTGCTGTGTCCGGGGTCTCCAGCGTCTTTCCGCGGCCATTCCTCGACCTCGCAGACGCCCTGCAACGAGGCGACCACCAGATGACCGCCGCGGCACAGGGCCGCATCAAACAGGCCGTCGACGCGGTCAACGGGGCCGACATCGCTCTGCTCAAGGCAGGCCTGTCCCTGCAAGGCCTGCCGGCAGGCCCGACCCGGGTGGCGCTCGACCAGCCGACCCCCGAGCAGCTGCAAACTCTGCGCACCGCAGTCAGGGACCTGACATGACAACGTCTAGACGCCAACGGAGCTCGACCATGTCATTGCGAAACATTCTCCTGGACTGGATAATTCGCGTTCTGCATCTCTGTCCGATCAACATCCTCAACCGGAAGGCAGCCATCTCATGAGTTCTCCACTCCCGACCGAGCGCACCGCCGTCATCACCGGCGGCGCATCAGCCCGCGGCATCGGCCGGGCCACTGCCGACCGGCTGGCCCGTGACGGGTGGTCCGTGGCGATCCTCGACATCGACGAGGGCGCTGCCAAACTTGCAGCCGACGAGGTGGCCGACAAGTACGCGGTATCGACGCTCGGTATCGGCGCCGACATCTCGGATGAGAGCTCAGTGGAAGCGGCCATAGCGCAGGTCGAGTCGACCCTGCCGCCGATCGTCGGGCTGGCCAACATCGCCGGGGTCAGCTCTCCGACCGAGTTCCTGGATGTCACACCGGCCGAGTGGGACCGGGTGTTCAACGTCAATATGCGCGGCACATTCCTCGTCACCCAACGCGTCGTGCCCGCCATGATCGCCGCCGGGGTCGGCCGGATCGTCAGTGTCTCCTCCATCTCCGCGCAGCGTGGTGGCGGGACGTATTCGAAGGTGCCCTATAGCGCGTCCAAGGCGGCAGTCATCGGGTTCTCGCGGGCGTTGGCCCGGGAGATGGGCCCGCACAACATCACGGTGAACTCCGTGGCCCCCGGGCCGATCGACACCGAGATCATGGGTGGCACGCTGACCGACGAGCGCAAGGCGCAGATGAGCGCCGACATCCCCCTGGGCCGGGTCGGCACCGTCCAGGACGTCGCCGCCCTGCTGACCTTCCTGATGAGTGAGGACGCAGGCTACATCACCGCGGCGACCTACGACGTCAACGGCGGCCTGCAAATCTCGTGACCTTCTTTACCCAGCCCGAGGAGCTCGGATGACCGCCAACGACACCAACACCCGCCGCCCGTCCGCCGAGGAAATCCTCGCCGCCGCCCCGCCCGTCCGGGACGAACCTGGGGCGCGCGAGCGCATCAGGGCTGCTCACGCCGCCGCAGGCCGCCGTATCGCCGTGCTCGACGACGACCCGACCGGCTCGCAGACCGTGCACGATGTCGCCGTCGTCACCGTTTTCGAAGCCGACGAGTATGCTGCCGGTCTCGCCGCACCGGGGTCCACCTGCTTCATCCTGACCAACACCCGCAGCCTGCCTGAAGACACCGCCGTCGAACTGAACACCGGAATATCCGCCAGCTTGTTCGCCCTCGGCAAGAGTCTCGGCGGCCCCATGGAAGTCGTCAGCCGCAGTGACTCCACGCTGCGCGGCCACGTTGTCGCCGAGATCGAGGCCATCGACGCCGCCCGGCGCCGCGTGACCGGTGCCGGGTTCGACGGGGTGCTGCTGGTCCCTTGCTTCTTCGAGGCGGGCCGTTTCACCGCGGGTGACATCCACTGGGCCAACGTTTCCGGGCGGCCCATCCCAGCGGGCGACACGGAGTTCGCCCAGGACTCGACGTTCGGTTATACCTCGTCTAACCTGCGGGACTTCATCGCCGAGAAGAGCCGCGGCACCATCACCAGCGACGAGGTGCACACCATCTCCCTGGAGGACATCAGGCTCGGCGGGCCCACTCGGGTCGCCGAGATACTGGGCGGAGTCTCCGGCGGTGCCTTCGTCGTGGTCAATGCGACCGACTACGCCGACCTAGAGATCGTCGTCCTGGGACTCTTGGAGGTGCAGGAGCGGGGCAAGTCGTTCGGATACCGTTGTGGTCCGTCGTTCCCCCGTGCTCTGGCCGGGCTCGAACCTCAAGGCCCGCTCACCGCGGCGCAGATCTGGCCGACCGGTCGTCCGGGCGGCCAGGGGCTCGTTGTCGTCGGTTCCCATGTTGGTCTGACCAGCCGGCAGGTCGCCAAGGCGCAGGAACGCGGCGGGCTCGCCGAAACCGAACTGCACGTGCCCACCCTGTTGGACCCCGAACGACGCGACGATCATGTCGCCGCCATCGGCAGACAGGTCGCCGAGGCGCTCGCCACCTCCGATGTAATGCTGTTCACCAGTCGCACCCTGATGCGTGGCGGTGATGCCGATGACAGCCTGGCCATCTCCCGCACCGTGTCCACTGCGGTCATCGAGGTCGTCCGCGCCGCACTTGCCGCGCACCCGGCCTGGGTCGTCGCCAAGGGCGGAATCACCTCCCACGACGTCGCGGTCCGCGGCCTCGGCATCCGCCGCGCAGAGGTCATCGGCCAACTGTTCCCCGGCATGGTGTCGGTCTTCCGCCCCATCGAGGCGGCACCCGAAGCTGTCGGCACCCCCTACGTGGTTTTTGCCGGCAACGTCGGCGACGACGACACCCTCGCCGACGTCGTCGACCTCTTCGCCGGACGCCGATAACCCCTGTGCCCCAACCTCGCTCACTCCGCACCACAACGAGAAGGAAACAGCAGAATGACCAACGTCGGATGGATTGGGCTGGGAGCCATGGGTTCTCCCATGGCATCTTTCGTCGCCAAGGCTGGACACGCGGTCACGGCCTTCGATATCGACCCGCAGAAGGCCGCGGCCCTAGCCGGCGACGGCGTCAAAGCCGCGGCCACCATCAGTGATGCGGCGGTCGACGCCGATGTGCTCGTGCTGATGGTCGCCACCGCCGAGCAGGCCGAATCGGTGCTCTACGGGGACGGCAAGGCCGCCGCGGCACTCAAACCGGGCAGCGTTGTGCTGTTGATGGCCACCGTCGGACCAGCTGCTGTCGAGGACTGGGCGCGGCGCCTGATCGTGACCGGCGTGCAGATCGTCGACGCCCCAGTGTCCGGTGGTGCCGCCCGGGCCGGCCAGGGTGATCTGCTGATCATGGTCAGCGGTTCGGAGACCGCGCTGGCTACGGTGCAACCGTTGCTGGACGTGATGGCCCGCAACGCCCCCGTCGTCGGTACCGAACCCGGGGAAGGACAGAAGGTCAAACTCGTCAATCAGCTGCTGTGCGGGGTGCATATCGCGGTGGCCGCGGAAGCCCTTGCCTACGCCGAGGCGCTCGGCTTGGACGCCGGTGAGACCTGGGAAGTGCTCCGACACGGTGCGGCCGCTTCGTTCATGCTCGACGACCGCGGCGCCCGGATGATCGACAATCCGAACAACGACATCCGTTCCACCATCGACATTTTCGTCAAAGACATGGGCCTGGTCACCGAAGCGGCCCGTGCGAAGGCCTACCCCACCCCGCTGGCCTCGGCGGCTGAACAGCTCTACCTCGCCGGGCGCCGCGCCGGCCTCGGACGCGCCGACGACTCCTCCGTCATCCAGATCCTGCGCGGCACCGCCACCGCATCGATCTGACAAAGCCGGACGTACGGAGGAAGAAGAAAATGTCCGATTCGACCGACTACACCTCCTTGTTCCGGCTCGACGGCCGCAAGGTTGTCGTAGTTGGTGGCGGCAGCGGGCTGGGCCGGGCCGCCAGCATCGCGCTGGCGCAGTACGGCGCCAAGCTCGTGGTCGCCGATGTCAACGTGGACGGTCTGAAGGACACCGTCGCCGAGATCGAAGCGCAGGGCTACAGCGCCGAATCCGCCGAAGTCGACGTCACCGAAAGCGAATCCGTCGTCGCGCTGGCGGCCGCACATCCCGAAACCGAGGTTCTGGTGGCCACACCGGGGATCAACGTGCGCAAGCAGGTACTCAACACCACGGACGACGAGTTCGACCGGGTCATCGACGTCAGCCTCAAAGGCACGTACCGGCTCGCCAAGGCGTTCGGGCCGGGGCTTGTCGCCCGCGGCAGGGGCAGCATCATCAACTTCTCCAGCTTCCGGGCGCTGGTCGTCGAGCCGGGTCAGGGACTGTACGCCGCCGCGAAAGGCGGTGTGCTGCAATTGACTAAGGTCCTGGCGGCCGAACTCGGTCCGTCGGGTGTGCGGGTGAACGCCGTGGCGCCCGGCCCGTTCGAGACACCTCTGACGGAGCAGATCAAGTCCGATCCCGACTGGTACGGCGCCTACGCGGACAAGACCGCGCTGAAGCGCTGGGCCAAGCCGGACGAGATCGTCGGCGCGATCCTGTTCCTGGCATCGGACGCATCCACCTTCGTGACCGGCACCCTGCAGTTAGTCGACGGCGGATGGACCGCCGTCGACGGCCGCTTCGTCCCGAAGGTCTAGTTCGTGACGGGGCAGCAGGCTAGCGGGCACACCGTACTCGTTGAGGCCGACGGCAGCGCCTACCAGTCGCTGCGGCAGCGGCCGGTGACACGGGCGGAGCGGTACGCGCTCGGCAAGAGTCTTCGCAAGCGGGTGCCCCGGCGCTCACTGGCCGACTGGACACCACCCCGCGACCGGCCCGACCCGATCCAACAGATCATGGTCAGCCACCAGGGCAGGGCCGACCGCCTGATCCCGGTCCGCGTCGGGCGCATGATCGCCTCGCCGTACGGCTTTCTGCGCGGCAGCGCCGTGGTGATGGCCGAGGACGTCGCCCGGCTGCCATCCACGGGTATCACCCCGGTGGTCTGCGGTGACTCCCACCTGGGCAACTTCGGGTTCTACGCCTCGCCGGAGCGGGACCTGGTGATCGACCTGAACGACTTCGATGAGGCCCACCCGGGCGGCTGGGAGTGGGACCTGCGCCGGTTGGTCGCCAGCATCTGGATCGCCGGGCGCCAGAACGGGGCCTCCGAGGAGCAGTGCGGAGCATCGGCGCTGTCCTGTGTCGCCGCATACCGCGAGGAGCTGCGGCGGCTGGCCGATCAGTCGCTCTTCTCGCGCTCCTTCGTCCGCTTGGACGTCGACCGGCTTGCCGCCGAGACCGCCGGTCCACTGCAGGAAGGGGTGGCGCGCTCGGCCAAGCGGGCGCGTAACCGCACCAGCGACCGTGCGCTGCCCCGGTTCACCCGCGAGGTGGACGGGGTCCGGAAAATCGTCGAGGAACCGCCGCTGATCACTCGGCTCCCGGAGCGCGAGGCGGAGTTGCTGGCGGAGGCGCTCGACGAGTACCTACAAACCCTTTCGCCGCATTGGCGTCGTGTGCTCGGCGGCTACACCCTGGTCGACGTCGCGCACAAGGTAGTCGGCGTGGGCAGTGTCGGGTTGCGAGCTTACGTGGCGTTGTTGGAGGGCTCCTCTGCAGACGACGTAGTGTTCCTGCAGCTCAAGCAGGCGCGCCGGTCGGTGTTGGCGCGCTACGTGCACGGCGAGTCGGCGTGGCACGCACACCAGGGCCAGCGGGTAGTGGAGTACCAGCAGGCGCTGCAGACGGTCAGCGACCCGCTGCTGGGCTGGACGACGATAGACGGGCTGCAGTATTACGTTCGGCAGTTCCGGAATATGAAGGGCACCATCCCGATCGACGCGATGGACGCGGCCGCACTGACCGACTACGCGGCAGTGGTGGGTCAGCTGCTGGCCAAGGGACACGCCCGAACCAGCGGCGCCTCAATGATCTCGGGTTACATGGGCCGCTCCGATCGAGTCGACACGGCGCTGTGCGCATTCGCCCGGCGCTACGCCGACCAGACCGAAGCCGACCACGCCGCGCTGATCGCCGCTGTCGACCGCGGGATGCTGCCCGTCGAGCGTGGGGTCTAACCACCGCGTTGGCTAGGTGTGCTGACCACCCGTCGTTGCCGCGCCTTCGAATGTGCCCACTTTTGGCCCCAGAGGCTACTGGCTGTTGATGGCATCAACACCTTTCGCGTATCCGCAGGTAGTTTGGCGTACTTTCGCGGAGTCAAGTTCAGCGTTTCTGCAGGTCAGCCGGATTTCAGTAGCGGGTTCGATTCCCGGCAGCCCACCGGAAAGGAACAGGCCAGGACTGAAAAGTCCTGGCCTGATTTCTTTCCGGTCTTCAGTGAGGACTTAGATACTTTGCGGCTCGTACCCACAGATGGCCGCAACTTTGTCGGCCGAGGCCGACATGGGGTCGAAGCGGTATTCGAGCCATTCGGCTGCGAGGCGGCGGGCGAGTTCGATGCCGATGACGCGCTGCCCGAAGCATAGGACCTGGGCATCGTTGCTCAGCACTGCGCGCTCAACCGAGAAGCTGTCGTGTGCCGTTACCGCACGCACCCCTGGAACCTTGTTGGCTGAAATAGCCACCCCAAGTCCGGTGCCGCAGACCAACAATGCACGGTCGGCAGTGCCATCTGCAATCATCCGGGCCGCAGTGACGGCCACATGCGGATACGCGGTGTGTTCGTCAGGTCCGACTCCGACGTCGACCACCGAGGTGACACGATCATCGGCCTCGAGATCGCGTCGCAGAATGTCCTTGTACTGCAGGCCTGCGTCGTCGCAGCCCACCACGATGCGCAATGTCATCTACGGCGCTCCTCGATCAGTTCGGCGACGACGTGCGCACACATCGCCAGAGATGTCGCGCCTGCGTCAGGGGTGCCGACGCTGCGCTCGGCGAGCGGGCGAGCCCGACCCACCTTGGGACGCAGTTCTGCGGTCTCGGCGGCGGACTTTTGCGCCACCTCAACCGATGCCGACCACGCTGCAAGCCAGTCGGTTCCGGCGCCGACCGCGGCTTCGAACGATTCGACGAAGGGTCCGAGTGCATCGAGCATGGTTTTGTCACCGCGCCTTGCCCCACCCAGGTCGCATTAGGGCGTCATGTCCAGCGCGGAGTGCCTCGGCGACGTCTCGGCCGTCGGGCGTTCCAGTGTCTCCGAGGCGGTGAGCGGCAGCGCCCAGTGCCGCGCCCCACAAGACCCCGGAGGTGCCGCCCGCCTTCGCGGCCCACGCTTCGCCGGCTGCGTTCAGAACAGTGGCGGTGCCCGCGCCTTGGCGGGCGGCGGACGTCGCGGCATCTGCCGCCGCACCGGTTCCTTTGACCATTCCGCGGCCGTGGTCGCCGTCGCCAGCGACGGCATCGATGCGACCCAGGTCGTGCTCGACGTCTACCATGTGCGAAGCGATAGCCGAAAGTGCTTCGGCAACAATCGATCCTGAGACCTGCGCGCCGGAATCCGCGGCCTGCACCGTCACGGCATCTGCGGTTCGGGCGAGTTGGACGCGGGGCGTCCCTTCGGATGCAATGGCTTGCCCCTTGCGATATGCAGGAGTGTCGGCGGGGGAGGTCCACAACCGCTCGAGTTCGTCGTCGAGCCAGGTGACCGTCAGCGAGCAGCCTGCCATGTCGAGGCTGGTAACCAGTTCGCCCACCTCGGGTTCCACTACGACGTAGCCGGCGTCGGCGAGGAGCTTGCTTGCGGTCTTCCACACCACGAAAAGTTCCTCGTATTTGGTGCGGCCAAGTCCGTTGAGGATCACGGCAATCCGGTTCGATGTGCCTTCTGGCCGTTCGTCGAGCACGCCCGACACGAGCAGTTGCGCCAGTTCGGCGGCGGTGGGCATCGGGTGGCTCGACACGCCGGGCTCGCCATGGATTCCGAGGCCCAGGTCCATGTTGCCCGCCGCTACGGTGAACAGCTGGCGGTCGGCGCCGGGCATCGTGCAGCCGTCAAACGCCACTCCGAGTGTCCGTGTCGAATCGTTGGCTTTGGCGGCGATTCGCTCGACGGTGTCGAGGTCGGCACCGTCTTCGGCAGCAGCACTGGCGCAACGGAACACGGAGAAATCACCGGCGATACCGCGGCGCTTGGCGGACTCGTCCGGCGGTGCACTGGCGATGTCGTCAGTGACAACCAGGTAGCGGGCGTCGATGCCTTCGTCGCGCAGTTGCTTCACTGCCAAGCCGAAGTTCATCACGTCGCCGGCATAGTTTCCGGTCAGCAACAGCACGCCTGCGTCGCCGTGTGCGGCTCGCGCCACTGATGCCGCTTCTGCGGCCGACGGTGAGGTAAAGATGTTGCCGACCACCGCGCCGTCTGCGAAGCCCGTCCCGACGACACCGCAGAACGCCGGGTAGTGTCCCGCTCCGCCGCCCACGACTACGGCGACTTTGTCGGACCGCGTCTCCGTCGCCCGCACCACACCGCCGGGCACCCCCGCCACGTATCGCGAGTTCGCGTCGAGAAACCCTGCCAGCATGTCCTCGCTGAAAGTGGCTGGATCGTTGAACAACCGTGTCATCAGAGGCTCCGTCGCTAGTGAATGTGGCTGCCGCCGTTGATATCAACGGTGGATCCGGTGAGGTAACCGGCGTCTTGGCTGGACAGGAAGGTGATGACGGCGGCGATCTCCTCCGTGGATGCGACGCGGCCGACCGGGATGTCGGCGGCGAGCTTGGCCTCGTTCTCCGGAGTGGTGCCGATGCGGATGTTGGTGTCGACCGCGCCCGGCGTGACGGCGTTGACCGTGACTCCGGTATCAGCGACCTCGCGGGCCAGGGCCTTGGTGAATCCGAGGATGGCGGCCTTGGCCGACGAGTACGGGACCTTGCCGAAGACGCCGCCACCGCGCTGCGCGGACACCGACGACATGTTGACGATGCGGCCCCAGCCCTGCTCGATCATGCCCGGAAGGAAGGCCTTGGTGACCAGGTAGGTGCCTGTGGCGTTGACTGCCATCACCTTGTTCCAGAGTTCGAGGGTGGTTTCGAGGAACGGCACCGGTGACGTGACGCCTGCGATGTTCGCCAACGCGCCGACTGGGGGCAGGTTTCCGGTGGCGACCTCTGCGGCGACGGCGTCGTATGCGGCGGTCACCGACTCCTCGGAGGTGACGTCGACGGAGTGGCCGAACGCCGGCAACGGCGAACTGGTTGCCGATGTCCGCGGCGACCTTCGCTGACTTCTCGCCGTCGAGGTCGAGGATCACTACGGCCCAGCCCTCGCGGGCGTAGCGCTGAGCGACGGTCATGCCGATGCCGCGATCGGAGGTCGCGCCGGTGATGACGGCAGTACGTGCGGTGTTCATGTTTCTCCTTAGATGAGTTCGGAAATCAGGTGTCCGGCCGCGGCGGCTGGCAGCGGGCCGTTGGTCGTGGGTGACGTCGCGAGTCTCGAGTTCGAGCGAGAAGTGGCCGGCGAATCCGGCGTCGGCCAGTGCCTTGAGTCCTCTCGCGAAAGTCGACCGTGCCGCGGCCGACCGAGAGGTTGATGTTGCCCGGTTCGGCGTCGCGGATGTGGACGTGTTCGATGCGCGACCCGAATCGGTCGACGAACTCGACCGGGTCTCCGCCGGAGGCGACGACGTGGCTGAAGTCCATGACGATCCCGACGTCGGTCCGGGCAGCCGATCGGTGAGCAGCTGCGCACGCTCGAGGTTCCAGCACAGCCGATGTAGGTGCAGCGATTCGGTCCACAGCTCGCACGCCGCGCGAGGCGGCGACGTCGGCTGCCGACGCGAGTTCGTCGGCGACCCGCGTGACGTCGGCCTCGAGCGTCTCGACCGGCGTGTGGTCGGCTGCCCCGCAGGGCAGCACGAGCGCGCGTGCGTCGGTTGCGACGGCGAGCGCGACGAGCATGTCGAGGTGACCCTGGCGGCCGGCCCGGGGCTCGTCGGCGAGGGGCACGTTGAGGTCACCGATGTCGCCGTTGATCGAGCGGACCTGTAGGCCGGACGCGATGACGGTGCGCGCGACGTCCTCGACGGCGGACATGTCGAGGACGTAGGGGACGTGGTCGCAGACCCCAGGCAGTGCGCCGAGGTCGATCTCGCAAAAACCGAGTCCGGCGATGGTAGCCAGCGCCTCGGGCAGCGGCTGGTGCCTGAAGCTGATGGTTGAGCAGCCCAGTCGGCTGTCGAAACGCGGCATCTGCTGGTCCTTACCAAGAGTTGTGATGAGCGACCACATTACTTCGTCGACTGTTAACAGTCAACGGGTAACGATCAATTAATGTCGACTGTTGACAATGGTTGTGCGCGGGGTCACACTGGGTGATGCAGCGCACTGTTGACCGTCAACAGTGACCTTGATTGCCCAGCTAGATCAGGATTGGAAGGATGGCCATCATGAGCGACGACGCTCTGACAATGAGGGGTCCGGTGCACGGCACCAAGGACGCCAAGCGAGTAGCAATCGGCTCCAGTGTCGGGGCCGTCATCGAGACCTATGACTTCATCGGGTTCGGCACTGCGGCCGCGCTCTACTTCGGCCACGCGTTCTTTCCGAACTCCAGCCCGCTGGCGGGCACGCTGCTGTCGTTCGCGACGCTCGGCGTCGGGTTCGTCGCCCGGCCGCTCGGTGGCATCATCGGCGGTCACCTCGGTGACAAGGTCGGCCGCAAGCCAGTCCTGGTTGCGTCGCTGATCCTCATGGGCCTGGCCACGTTCGCGATCGGCCTGCTGCCGACCTACGCGGCCGTCGGTGTGCTGGCACCGATCCTGCTGGTGACCGTCCGCATCATTCAGGGCCTGGCGTTCGGCGCCGAGTGGGGTGGCGCCATCTTGATGAGCTACGAGCACGCCCCGTGGAAGAAGAAGGGCCGCTACACGGGCATCGTCCAGGCGGGCTTCCCCGTCGGTCTGCTCATCGCCAACCTGGTGTTCTTCGTCAGCATCCATCTCGGCGGTGACTGGGCGTGGCGGGTGCCATTCCTGGCGAGCATCATCCTTGTCATCGTCGGTCTGATCATCCGTGCGAAGGTGCCGGAGTCGCCGGTTTTCGAAGACGTCAAGGAGCAGGGCAATATCGTCAAGTCGCCGATCGTCGAGGTGGTCAGGACGGATTGGCGAAACATTCTGCGCGGCATCGCTCTTCGTGTCGCCGAGACGGCCGGCTACGCAGTGTCCATCACCTACATGCTGTCCTACCTGAAGGGCGCCGAGTTGGCGACCAGGTCCCAGACCATCGGCGCCCTGTGCATCGCGGCTGCGCTCGGCATCTTCGCCACCTTCGGCTGGGCGAAGCTCACCGACAAGATCGGCCGCCGCCCGCTGTACCTCTGGGTGTGCTCACTGGGCATTCCGTTCGGCGTACTGATGTTCGTCACGGTGAACACCGGTTTGTTCATCCTCATCATTGCGACATTCGTCATCGCCTACTGCGTGTTCCAGAACGCGCTCGCAGGCTCCCAGGGCGGGTGGTTCCCCGAACTGTTCAACGCGAACACCCGCTCCTCGGGCGCGTCGCTGGCCTACCAGATCTCGGCGATGGTGTCCGGCTTTACTCCGTTCATCACCACGCTGCTGTTCGAGGCCTACGGTTGGTGGGGCCCGGCCCTGCTCTTCAGCGGGTACATGGCCATCGGCCTGGTGGCCGCGATTGTCACCCGCGAGACGTGGGGTCCGCGCGAGCGTCAGTTGGCCGAGAAGGCCTCTGCCGAGACCGCCGATCCACATGCGCTGGTCGCCTGATGCGTAACGAGAAAGTGCGCGAAGCCGCCTATCGCATGCGTCACCACGCCTTGAACATGGGTGAGACGCAAGGCCAGGGCTACGTCGGTCAGGCCCTCGGCGCCGCCGACATGCTGGCCGCGGTCTACGCCGACCAGTTGCGCTACCGTGCCGACGACCCGCACTGGCCCGGGCGAGACAGATTCCTCCTCTCGACCGGCCACTACGCCATCGGGCTGTACGCCGCGCTGGCGGAGGCGGGCATCATCGAGGTCGCCGAGCTCGACAGCTACGGCTCCGACGGATCACGACTGCCGATGTCCGGGATGGCAAGCTACACACCGGGAATGGAGATCTCCGGTGGATCGCTGGGCCATGGTCTCACTGTTGCGGTCGGCATGGCGCTCGGACTACGCCACCAAGGGATCCGATGCGCGGGTCATCAACTTTCTATCCGACGGCGAGCTCGACGAGGGCTCGACATGGGAGGCTGCTATGGGTGCCTCGCACCACCGGCTCGGGAACCTGATCGCGATGGTCGACATCAACGCGCTGCAGGCCGACGGTCCCACCGTTGGCGTGCTGCGCACCGAACCGGTCGCCGACAAGTGGACGGCGTGCGGTTGGCACGCCCAGCGCATCGACGGCAACGATGTCGACGCGCTGCTGGACGCGTTCGACAACGTGCACTCAGAACCCGTCGGTGTCCCGTCGGTCATCTTGTGCGACACGCGGATCGGTCGTGGCGTGCCGCTGCTCGAGACCCGCGAGAAGGCGCACTTTATGCGCATCGACGCCGACGAGTGGCAGACCTGTCGCGATCAGCTCGCCGCCGGCCACGAAGGAGTACTCGTATGACATCCGTTGCACCATTGAAGACATCGGCGATGATCGCATCGTTCGCCGACCCCGGTCAGAAGACCACCTCGGCTCCATTCGGGCATGCCCTGGTGCGGGCTGCGCAGGCCGACGACCGGATCGTCGGGTTGACCGCGGATCTCGGCAAGTACACCGACATGCACATCTTCGCGCGGCAGTTTCCGGACCGGTTCTTCCAGATGGGCATGGCCGAGCAGCTGCTCTTCGGCGCTGCCGCGGGCATGGCCGAAACCGGCCTGGTGCCGTTCGCGTCCACCTATTCGGTGTTCGCCGCCAGGCGTGCATACGACTTCATCTGCCTCGACATCGCCGAGCCGAACCTCAACGTGAACGTCGTCGGCGGCCTTCCCGGGCTCACCACCGGATACGGACCGTCGCATCAAGCCACGGAGGACATCGCGATCTTCCGCGGGATGCCCAACCTGACGATCGTCGACCCGTGCGACTCGGTGGACATCGAGCAGGCGGTGCCCCAACTGGCCGAGCATCCCGGGCCCACCTACCTGCGGCTCCTCCGTGGCAACGTGCCGACCGTTCTCGACGAATACGACTACAAGCTTCGAACTCGGCAAGGCCAAGCTGCTGCGCGACGGCGCCGACGTGGTGCTGATCTCGTCGGGGCTGATGACCATGCGGGCGCTGCAAGCCGCCGACGAAGTTGAGCTGCGCATCACGTGGACGTCGCCGTCGTCCATGCACCGACCATCAAGCCGTTCGACGCTGAAACAGTTCTGGCGCAGGTGGATTCGGACCGTCTGGCTTTGACGCTTGAGAACCACACTGTGGTCGGCGGCTTGTTCGAGACGGTGGCGTCGGCAGCGGTGCGGCGCGGGATCGCGAAGCAGGTCACGCCGATCGGCCTGCCTGATGAATTTCTGGCTGCGGGCGCCTTACCGACCCTGCACGACCGGTACGGCCTGTCGACGGCGCGGATCGTCGCGACCGTGCTGGCGCAACTGTAAGGTTGGCTGTTGACAAGTAAATGTTGACAATCGAGGGAGCGCTCAATGTCGGTCGATTCGACGTCGCTGCTGCGACTGGAGAAGACCAGTCTTCGCGAGCAGGCGCTGACCGCGTTGCGAAAGGCCATCACCTCTGGGCAGTTGGCTCCCGGAACGCACCTGGTGGAGACCGAACTGTCAGACGCGTTGCAGATCAGTCGTGGCACCTTGCGGGAGGCGATGCGCCAACTGCAGCAGGAGGGCCTGATCTCGGCAGGAGCGCGCGGCCGGCTGTCGGTGCGCCATCTCGATAGCAAGGAGATTCGGGACATCTTCAACGTTCGCGCCGCCCTCGAGTCGTTGGCAGCCCGCGAGTTGGCGGCGCGGCCCGGCCGGGCTCAGCACTGCCTGCAGGCCCGAGCCGCATCTGGTCCGCGCGGCCATGACCGAAGCCGTGCCGCCAGAAGTCTGGGAACAGAAACTGGCCGAGGTTCCCATGCAACGCGCCGGCGAGCCGGAGGAAATCGCCTTAGTGGCACCGTTCTACGCATCAGACCTGTCGTCCTATATGACCGGGACGGTGGCCGAAGTGACCGGTGGCGGCTACATGTGATGCAGGAGGTGTTGATGCCATCAACAACGCTGGCGTATCCGCAGGTCGCCGTACGTCGTTTCGCGTGCTTTCGCATTGTGCTTGTCGATATACCTGCAGGTCAATAAGCTTTCTACGAAAGGGTTCGATTCCCGGCAGCCCCACCGATTGGAATCAGGCCAGGACGAAAGTTCTGGCCTGTTTTCCGTCCCCTTCGATGTCCCATCAACATTCGTCCGTTAGTCGACGCTGCACGTCGAGGATCGCCGTCTCGCCGAACTCGTTCTTCCCCGCAGGCAGGTGAGTCCGTTTGTTGCTACGAGGCGTAATACCTGGGGTTTCCCGGGGTTTGACGGCTCCATTTTCACCTGCTGCGCCGGCGCATCCACGACTTCCCCCGATGGTCAGCCCGCTTTCATCTCGCCCATGTCCGACCAGCCGGCCGCGTCGATGGTCTGGCTGATGATCTGAGGCGTCGACGCCAGCAATTGCGGAGTGTCGGCGATGAACCTCTTGAAGTGCTCGCTGGTGACGTGCTCCTTTCCCGCGTCCCCGTCGCGGAAGCCTTCCACCAGAACGTATTCCGATGGGTCCTCCAGGCTGCGTGACCAGTCGAACCACATGTTGCCCGGCTCGCTGCGGGTGTCCCTGGTGAAGTCGGCGACCCGGTCAGGGAAGGTCTCGACGTATTCGGGCTTCGGCTTGAACTTGACGACAATGAAAATCACAGCAGATCATTCCTTCTTTTATGGGGTGAGGATCGCGCGCCCGCGGACGTTGCCCGCGTCGAGATCGTCGATGGCGGACTGGAAGTCGTCGAGTGTGTACTTCTGGGTGTGTAAGTTGACGGCGCCGCGGGCAGCCAACGCCATCAGGTCGCAGAGGTCGTTATACGACCCGACGAGGTTGCCGATGAAGTTGATCTCGGTGGAGACGATGTCGATGGTCGGCACGTCGATGTTCTCGCCGTAGCCGACGACGTGGTAGTCACCCGCGCGACGCAGCATCGCGACGCCTTCTGCCGTCGCGCCGCCCTCACCGACGAAGTCCACGACAGTCTCCGCGCCATGCCCGCCGGTCAGGTCCAGCACCTGCTCGACCTGGGTGCCGTCGGCGACGACGCCGCGGTCGGCGCCTATCGACTCGGCCAGCTTGAGAGCTTCGGGGTTGCGGTCCACCACGATGATCTCGGCGGGCGACAGCGCCTTGAGCACCTGAATCCCGATGTGTCCCAAGCCTCCCGCGCCGATGACCACGCAGCGGTCGCGCGGTGTCAGCTTTTGAGCGGCCTTGGCCGCGGCATGGTATGCAGTGAGGCCGGCGTCGGCCAACGCCGCGACATCGGACGGTTCCAGCGAGTCGTCGATCTTGACGACGCTGCGCGCCGACGTCTTCAGATACTCGGCATAGCCACCGTCGGTGTCGATGCCGGGGAATTGGCTTGCCTCGCAATGGACGTCGTTGCCGGAGCGGCACGCGCGACACAGCCCGCACGTGATGATCGGGTGGACGATGACCTTGTCGCCCTCGACGACGTTGGTCACCGCCGAGCCGATCGCGTGCACCCAACCGGCGTTCTCGTGCCCGATCGTGTATGGCAGCTGTAACTGGGGGTTCTTCTCGGCCCACTGGCCTTCGAGGATGTGCAGGTCGGTCCGGCACACCCCGGCGCCGCCGATCTTGACGATGACGTCGAACGGCCCCGTAGGAGTGGGTGCCGGGACCTCAGCCATCTCCAGGTTCCGGTGGTAGCCGACGACCTGGACGGCTCGCATGGTGCTCATGATGCTGTTCCTTCCGTGCTAGTTGGGGACGGTGACGGCGGACAGTGCGACGAACGCGGGCGGTTCGTCGCCGTAGCGGGTGCGCAGTAGGCCGCGACAGAAGTGCGCGTTACCGTCGATGGAGATCCGGGTCGAGCGAGCCCGCCGCAGGGCCATCGGCGCCGCATCGGGTTCGTAGCTCCTGCCGAGGTGGTCGACCATGACGAGAGCATTTGGCGCCGTGGACAATCGGAGTCCGCGTCGGTGCTGGAGGAGTGCGGCCGTGGCGTCGTCGTCGGGCAGGTCGGCCAACTTGACCTCACCGACCGACGCCTCGGTGCGGTCCGGATCGGACCGCAGCAATCCGGTCAAGCAGCGTTCCATCGCGGCGGTATGTGCCTTGCGGCGGAACGTCTCCCGCAGTTCGTCGAGGCTCTCGTCGGCCTCATGGCCGAAGGTGCCGCGGTAGCCGGCATCGGCGGCGAGGCCGGCGTTGATGATCGCCGAGTCGTGGTGGTCGTCCAGCTCGACCACCACCTTCCGCGTCCAATCCACCTTCGCCAGAACGTCCTTGGCGTCCGAGGCCATCAGATAGGCGAAGTTCGGCGAGCAGAACGAGGTCGGCAGCCGCAGGTGCACCTTCACGTTGCCGGCGGGTGTCACCGTCAGCGAACGCACGAACCCGAGGTCGGTGATCGGTTCGTCCAGTTCCGGGTCGACGACTGCACCGAGCGCGTGGTACGCCTGCTCGTACCGACCCATCTCACGCACCCACCAGGTTGTCGGCGCCCCGCGGCCCGACGGCGGGATCGTCAGCGGATGGCAGTTGGAGCTCTGCGGGCACCGGGATGTCGTACATCTTCGCCGCGTTCAGCCCGAGGATCTTCTTCTTCTGGTCGGTGGTGATCGGCGCGTATTCGTCGAGTTGGTCGGGAATCTGGAAGTCCACAAATCTCTCGACCAACCAGCGCGGTGTCCACAGTGCGTAGTCCGACGAGAACTGGATGCGGTCCTCGCCCACCCAGTAGAGGAGCTCGCCCATGATCTGTCCGAAGTACTTCGGCCGGGTGTGGATGAACGGCATCGCCACCGCGAGCCCGGCGTGCACGTTGGGTTCCTGGGTCGCGATCCAGCAGAAGTCCTCCAGCCGCGGCAGCCCGCAGTGCTCCACGACGAAGTTCAGGTCGGTGAAGTCCGATGCCACGTGGTCGACGTCGGCGACGTCGAACGCGTCGCGGTCCAGCGGCCGGATCGTCGGGCCCTTGTGCACGTGGATGTTGCGGATGCCGAGTTCGCGGCAGGCCTCGAAGTAGCGGTATGCCCACGGGTCGTCGAGTCGCCAGCCACGGGACTCGCCGTGCCACTCCGCGGTGTAGAGCTTGACGCCCTTGAGCCTGAACTTCTTGGCGTCTTCGCGTAGCTGGTCGAGGCCGGCCTCGCCGTTACGCGGGTCGAAGTTGTGGTTGTAGGTCAGCTTGTCCGGATGTTGGGAGGCGAGGCCGAACGCCTCGTCGGTCTGCCCGAACCCCTTGTAGTAGAACTCGCCGAGCTGCGCCGGCTGGAAGATGGCGTGATCGACGTAGCCGTCGTCGAACAGGTCCTTCATCAGCCGCTCGCTGCCCTGGTAGAGGTATTCCTCGTAGCTCCACACCTCTGATTCGGGGGACAGGTTGCGGTGGTAGTCGTAGAAGCAGTCGATGAACTGCTTGCCGTGGACGTTGCGCTGGTTTTCGGGCCGCGCGTCCCACAGAGCGATGTGGGCGTCGACGATGAAGTAGCTGTTGTCGTCCGTGCGGTACATGGGGTGGGCTCCTCCCAAGGTTGCGTGTGACGGCTGTCACAAACCTGGGGCCGAGCCTAGGAGCGTGGGCTGGGGCTGCCGAGGCCCCGCGTGTCTCAATCTGAGACGTCCGGAAGCTGCATCCGCCCTGTTCGGCTGTCAGGCTCTGTAACGTGGGTCACAGGAGGAGCACCGTGCCGGAAGGGTTACCGGAGCGTATCGAACTGCACCGCGTGCATACCAGTGACGACGCCGTGGTCCGTCGGCGGCTGCTCGCGTCCTGGCAGCGCAGCGAGGACTACGGGGTGCCGCTCGACGCGGTCGAACCCGCCTTCACAGGCACCGACGACCTGAGCTCCTTGTTCTTCGAGTGCGGCAACGAAGTGCTCGCCGACCTGCACCGCACGCTGGCCAGCGAGCCGGTCAGCATGATGCTCACCGACGCCGAGGGCGTCGTCTTATCCCGGTTGTCGGGCGACCACAGCCTGCTGCAGGCGCTCGACGACGTCCACCTCGCGCCGGGCTTCGCCTACTCGGAGCGGGAGGTGGGCACCAACGGGCTCGGCCTCGCGCTTGCCGACAGGGTGCCCACGCTCGTGCGCGCAGACGAGCACTACTCGCTGAGCCTGTGCACCTTCACGTGCGCGGCGGTCCCCGTCCTCGATCCGTCGTCGGGCAGGCTGGAGGGCAGCGTCAACCTGACCACCTGGTCGCGCTCCTCTAGCGAACTCCTTCTCGCGCTTGCCCGTTCGGCGGCGAGCAACACGACCGCCCTGATGCTCGCCCGGTCGAGGGGACGACAGTCGCGGCCGACTCCGCGCGGACAGGTGTTCCGTGTGGAAATGCCGAGGCTCGAGCCGGGTTCGGGGACGTTGCATGTGTTGTCGAACGCGTGGACTGCCACCGTCGACCGCGCCGAAGAGGGTATGGCGAACGGCGGCATCGTCGCCGCGGTGGGGGAGGCTGGCGCGGGCCGGGCGACAGCACTTGCGCAAGCAGCGCGCCACGCTTACCCCCGCGACCGCATTCTCTCGGCCAGTGCGCCGGCCCCGACGGACGTCCAGACGTGGCTGGGGCTGTGGGCGCCCGAACTCGGCAAATCGCACACCGCGGTGATCGTCCGTGACGTCGATCTGTTGCCGCCGTGGGTCGCTGAACGGTTGCGCGATCTCGTGTTGCGAAGCAGCGCAAGCACTTCGGTGCCGTTTGCCGTGACCGCCGAGCGTTTCGAGGACATCCCGCCCGCACTGGCCGGCCTCGTCGACACGGTTGTGCCGGTGCCGCCGCTGCGGGATCGCAGCGACGACGTCCTCGCTCTGGCCAACCACGTCGCCAAGCGAGTCCGTGGTCGCGAACTCGCTTTCACGCCGTCCGCGTCACGAGCATTACGCAGTTACGACTGGCCCGGCAACGTCGCAGAGCTGTCCCGCGTCATCGCTGACGCCGCCGGTCGCGCGGACATTATCGACGTCGGCGACCTGCCCCCGCAGGTACTGGCGGGAACAACCCGTCATCTGTCGCGGATAGAGGCGTTCGAACGCGGCGAGATCATCCGGGTGCTGGGCACCGACGGACTGACGATGGCCGATGCGGCGACGGAACTCGGGATGAGCCGCGCCACGCTGTACCGCAAGATCGCGCAGTACGACATTCACGTCGCACGCGATCACTCCTGAATCTCGTCGACGATCAGTGGTGAGTCGGCTTCGGTCACGTGGTGCCATCAACACCCGTCGGGTCCGAGCGCGTGCCGTACAACAGTGAGAAGAACCGGTATGACGGATCGTTCGCGTCAGGGGTTCCTTTTAGTGTGTCTCTCGTGATCGGGTGGCTCAGGTCCACAGAGGATGGGTCGTTCACATGGGCCCAGTCAGTGACGATCGTCCGTTCGATGATTTTCCATGCGCCATCCCGCTTCTCGTACTTGTCGAGGTAACGCCCGCCGACCACGACGTCGAGGTCTCGACCACTCCCGGCGAGCGTGTGAATCGAGATTGTGTAGATCTCACCTTCGGCCGCGCGTCCGCTGATCGCGAAGTTCACCGTGGTGATGTTGTGCTGCATCGACCGCATATAGGGGCGCGCGGCAGTGAGTTGATTGAGGAAGTGGTCAGCGGTACCGGCCGAGAATCCGCCGTGGGCGTCCACTGCATCCTGGTGATAGAGGTTCTTCAGCTGCGCGAAGTCACCTCGGTCAACGGCGCGGCAGTAGGCATGGACGAGCTTCCGCAGTTGGAACTCGTCGATCATTTCCTGCAGTACGGTGCCCGTCGTTGCCATCGCGCCTTCGCTCTCCGTGTCGAATCCGTTCACATTCCCACCATCCCCGTCACCGGCGTACCGGTGTCATCAGCGCTGCCGCTGCATCGTTATAGGCTCGCATGCAGGCAATGGGAGGCTCGATGAGCTGCTGTCATTATCAGCCCACCGCGATGGGCTGGATACGGCATTCACAGTCGATGCATCCAGGATCACCTTCGGCCGAGGCTGCCTCGAGGAGCTTGGGGACCGCGCTCAGGCTCTCGGGATGACCCGAGTGGCGTTGTTCTCGGATGCCGTTGTGGCCAGACTGTCGGTCTTCGACACGGCGCAGCGCTCTCTGCGCGCGGCGGGCATTGACGTCATTCCGTACACCGAAGTCCATATTGAACCCACGGATGAGTCCTTCAGGCAAGCAGCGGCTTTCGCGTCACAGACCATGTGGGCCGCGACTCTCGCAGGCATTGCGTTCGGCAACGCGGGAGTGCACATACCGCACGCGATGGCCTACGCGGTGGCCGGGCAGGTGCGCGGCTTTCATCCCGACAGTTACCCGGGGTCTGAACCCGTGGTCCCCCACGGCATGGCAGTAATCCTCAACGCTCCCTCTGTTTTCCGTTTGACCGCGGCTACCAACCCCCAACGGCATGTCGAAGCTGCCCATCACCTCGGCACCGACGTCGGCGACGTCGCCCCTGAGGACGCCGGCAAGGTCATCGCTGAGGAGGTCGTTCGAATCATGCGCGCAGTGGGCATGCCCAATGGGTTGTCTGCGGTGGGCCACGCCGAAGCGGACTGCACCAGTCTGGCCGACGGCGCGTGGCCTCAACAGCGTCTCCTGCAAAACGCGCCGATCGAGTGCGATAAATCGTTGCTCGCGAAGATGTTTCAGGGTGCCGCCCGCTATTGGTGAACCGATACGGAGAGGGCGGGATTCGGGACGTACCGCGCCTGGCGTTATTGCGTCAACACCTTTCGCGCTCCCGCAGGTCGTCTCGCGTCATTTCGCGTCAATGAGTATGGCGTCTTCGCAGGTCACGCCGATTTCTGCAGCGGGTTCGATTCCCGGCAGCGCCACAACTCAGGCGGTAAACCTGAGAATGACCTAGGTGGAACGGGGCACGCCGCGCTCGTCGCAGGGAGTGGCGCTGCCGTGATCAATGAGCGTGAGCGTCCGGCGCATCTCGGTCGGCGCGATGCTGCCGACTTCGTTTGAGTACGGATGGTCGAGGAAAAAGACCACGAGCAGGCCCGCGGTCGCGAGGGCGCTGACGAAGCCGATCGGTATCGCCTGGATAAAGGGCCCCTCGCGTCGGTCGGCCTGCGCGACCATATATGCGAGCGTGAGCGAGGCACCGATGACCAGCACGCACCACAGCGGGAGAGGCACGAACGGGGTCGCCTCGGCGAGGCGCTCGCGCCGACCGTCGCGGCGCTGCGCCTGCTCGTCGAACCTCTGTGCATAGGCCGCCTCCTCCCGCGCGCCCTGGGGCTGGGCGATCGCGAGCTCTCGGCCCAGCTTGTCGATCCAGGACTGCACCAGGTCGCTGGAGCGCCCGTGCCTCATCGCGGGCCATTCATCCTCGACTACGGCGCGCGCATAGCAGACCCATTCGCCGTGCAGACGATCGCTCACCGGTGGTGGAAAAACACTAGCGATGGAGTAGAGCTCGGTCACGGCGACGGCCTCGACGCTCGCCCCCTCCCGCGCACGCTGATAGCTCTGGAGCGCGAGGAGGATCACGAACGCGAGCATGACCGCGAACATCGTGCCGATCACCGACAACGTACCGGCGCTGCGCGACGAGTCGCTAAACCAGCCGCCGACAGGCGCGCGGCGGCGCACCAGCAACTTGATGGTGATCGCCGCCGTGACCACCACGACGAGAATAAGTGCCGCGAGCCAGATGCGCACGGCCACTTACTTTAGAGGAGTCCCAGGGTCCGCGGGCTCGCTCAACGTGAATCCAGCGTTGCAGTGCCAGCCGTGTTCGGTGAGGCTGGCCGTCTCAGGCACAACCGGACGACCGGTTGCACTTGCGGTGAGCGACGCGGCGGTGTACGGGTCTACGTCAGCACTGATTCTTTCGCTACACCCTGGTGGCGGGGGCGCAAACCTTGCACGGCGTTGGATATGCGATTGGCCAGCGGCTCAAGAACGTGGCCGAAACCGCAGTTGTGTATGTCGGCGACGGCACCTAGTGATCGCCCCCATCCCAGCGCGGGCCGGTGGCTCATCTGTCGCTGCGACTGCGGCGGCCACGATTCCAGTCGGACATGTGATGCCGCAAAGTGAGCCCTCGAGCAGCGAAACGGCCAGTGCTACGACGTCTCCCGACTGTCAGTCGACGGACGTCAGCGCACCGGGCGACGGTTCCGAGCGCGTTCAGGCCGCGACGTCTTTTACGCAGGGTCGCGCTCGCCATGAATCCACAGAAGACGCCCAGAAGGAAGAAACCCCTTACGCGTCGCTTGTTCCTCACCGCAACGGCCGATGCGATGAACCCACATGTCGTGCCAATGATGGCGACCGCGAGGAGCAGAGAAATCGATTGTGTCGGTCCGAGCGACCCCATACAGCAACCTCCGGGCCGTGGTCAGCGTAGGCCGCTTGCCCGATCCAACCACCGTCTTCGCCGGACAAGCATTGCTAACCAGTGTTTGTGACCAAAGCGAGCGTGAAGCGTTAGCGATCCGCTGCCACAACAGATCCGGCGTGTCGCCGAGCTGTTCGTCGAAGGCGTCCTGGATTTTCGTCGTTGTCGCCGATCGGCAGGTCCGGTCCTACGGGTGAAGGCGCCCCAAGGGACACATGAGGCGACGCACTCTCCAGGGCGAGCGAGTGGTCAGACCCAACCCTTCGATTACGACGGTGCCGGGCCAACGAGTAGCTGCCGAAACACAGGTCCGGCCCAGCTGCTGAGTTCTTCGCGACTGAGGTCGGCGATTGGTGGATTTGCGAGTACAGATCTGGTCATCGCAAGCCCGATGACGAATGCATCCGTCAACGCGATCCGCTGACGGTGATTGTCTGGGGTGACGGTGCGCAACGTCGGCGCTACATCCGTGGCAAGCGTCTGGTTCAGCGTGTCCGCTGCGATCCGGCTCGTCCCCGCCGCGCGCAACAGCGCCAAGAAGCTCTGGTCGTCCTCCCACACCGCGAAGTACCGCGGCAACAACATGCTCGGGATGTCGTCCGGGTCTGCGGCCGACAGGTCTGGCAGATCGATCCTGAACTCCGTAGCTGTCGCGAACAGATCCTGCTTGCTACCGAAGTAACGGATCACCAGCGCTGCATCGACACCGACATCCGCCGCGATGGTCCGCAGGGTAGTGGGTTCGTACCCGTCCGTTGCGAAGCGGCGGCGCGCGGCCGACAGGATGTCGGCGCGCGTCTGGGCTGCATTGCGAGGCCGTGGTGTAGTCATCGTCCAAACTCTATGTCGTCCGCTGTTGACTTGTCGCCAACGCCGGCGTAACTTCCTAAGTCATCGACGGATGACAAAAGTCATCGACGGATGATTTAGCTGTCAGAGGGCGGGTGGTCCCATGGCTGTCGGCATCGGGCGTTCTAGCGCAGAGACTTCTCGGACTGTGGTCGGCGAAGCGGCCCCTCCGCCAACGGCTGGCGTCCTGCACCGCATCGCACGTCTCGCCATCTGCGCGCCGCGGCGAATGCTCACCGTGGCGGCACTGGTGGCGGTGGCGGCGGGCATCTTCGGCGTGCCGGTGGCAAAGAGCCTGTGCGCCTGTGGATTCGAGGACCCATCGTCGGAGTCGGCCAAGGCGAAGGAACTGCTGACGGACACGTTCGACAAGGGCGACGTGCAGATGGTGATCGTCGTCTCCGCTCCGGACGGGGCCAACGGCGGTGCAGCGCGTGCGGTGGGTACCGAACTGGTCGACGAACTGAGGCGCTCGCCGCACGTCGCGTCGGTGACGTCGCTTGTGGACCGCGCCGGCTCCCGAGCGGGCGGCGTTGGTCAGCACGGACGGCAGGTCCGGGCTGATCGTGGCCGGAATCGCAGGTGATGAGAGCAAGACGCAGGAGTACGCGAAGGACCTGATCGGACCGGCTCGTCCACGACCGCGACGGCGTGACGGTACGCGCGGGCGGCGACGCGACGGTGAACGTCGAGATCACCGAACAGTCGCAGCGCGACTTGCTGCTGATGGAGTCACTGGCGATCCCGATCAGCTTCCTCGTGCTCGTCTGGGTGTTCGGCGGGGCACTCGCTGCCGCGGTGCCGCTCGCCGTCGGCGGCATGGCGATTCTTGGTGCGCTCGCCGTGCTGCGCGGTGTCACCTACTTCACGGACGTCTCGATCTTCGCGCTGAACCTCAGCGCCGCAATGGGTTTGGCCCTCGCCATCGACTACACGCTGCTGATCATCAGTCGGTACCGCGACGAGCTCGCAGACGGCGCGAGCCGCGACGACGCGCTGGTTCAGGCCATGGCGACGGCAGGCCGAACCGTCGTGTTCTCGGCGACGATCGTGGCCCTGTCGATGGCCGTGATGGTCGTGTTCCCGATGGCGTTCCTCAAGTCGTTCGCCTACGCGGGAGTGGCCACCGTCGCGTTCGCCGCACTGGCCGCACTGTTCGTCACGCCCGCGACTCTGGTGATACTCGGAGATCGGCTGCAGAAGTGGGACATTCGCCGACTGTTCGGCCGCTACCACGGCACGCACCGCGAGGCTGAGCAGCCGCTCCTCTATCGCTGGACGAAGACGGTCATGCGGCACGCACTCCCCGCCGGGTTGGCGGTCGTCGCGCTGCTCCTGCTGCTCGGTGCCCCGTTCCTCGGGGTGAAGTGGGGATTCCCCGACGATCGGGTATTGCCGACGACTGCGTCGGCACACCAGGTCGGTGATGAGATGCGCACCGAGTTCCCCGACGACTCCGCCACCGCGGTGACCATCGTGGTGCCCGATGCGAGTGGCCTAACCGAAGCCGAGATCAACCGGTACACAACCGATCTGGCTCACGTGCCCGACGTCGCAGGGGTGTCGCCGGTCCAGGTTGTCGGCGGCAGCGCGTACCTGACGGTGCGCAGCACCGCGCCGCTGTTCTCCGAGTCCTCCGAGGCCCAGCTCGACGGCTTACACGCAGTCCAGGCTCCCGGCGGGCGCGAAGTACTGTTCGCGGGCACCGCGCAGGTCAACCGGGACAGCGTCGACGCCATCACGTCGCGGTTGCCTGTGGTGCTCGGACTGATCGCGGTGATCATGTTCGCGGTGCTGTTCCTGCTCACCGGCAGCGTGATGATCCCGCTGAAGGCGTTGGTGCTGAACATGCTATCGCTGTCCGCCGCCTTCGGCGCGATGGTGTGGATCTTTCAGGACGGGCACCTCGGTGGACTCGGCACGACGGCCACCGGAATCCTCGTCGCCAACATCCCCGTCCTCTTGTTCTGCATCGCCTTCGGCCTCTCGATGGACTACGAGGTCTTCCTGGTCTCGCGCATACGCGAGTTCTGGGTGAACTCGGCGCACACACGCGCGGACGGGACCTCAATCGCTCCTCACGTGCGCAGCGACGAAAGTGTCGCGCTCGGCATCGCGCGCACCGGTCGGGTGGTCACGGCGGCCGCGGTGGTCATGTCCATCTCATTCGCGGCGCTCATCGCCGCGCAAGTGTCGTTCATGCGGATGTTCGGACTCGGCCTGACGCTCGCGATCCTGGTCGACGCCACCCTGGTCCGGATGGTGCTGCTCCCAGCGTTCATGCACGTCATGGGCGAGTGGAACTGGTGGGCGCCCAAGTGGATGACCAAGCTTCACAACCGGATCGGCATCGAAGACGGTATCCGCTCGAAGCGGCCAATGGCGGTCGCGCCCCTTGCAGTTGACGAAACAGGTGTATCGACCAACAGGAGGACCGTGTCATGACCGTCATCGCCGCCGTACGGGGAGAAGTGCCGGAACGCCGCTACACCCAGGCCGAGGTGGCCGAAGCCTTGATCGCGATGCCAGGCTTTTCGGAGCATGCGGACTTCGTCCGTGCCGTGCACCGGAGCGCCAAGGTCGACAGCAGGCACACGGTGTTGCCGCTCGAGGACTACGCCGGACTCACCGACTTCGGCGCCGCCAACGACGTATTCATCGAGCACGCAGTCGAACTGGGCTGCGCGGCGATCCTCGGTGCGCTCGAAGACGCGGGGCTGACGCCGTCGGACGTCGACCTGATCATGACGACCACCGTCACGGGGATCGCCGTGCCGACGTTGGACGCCCGGATCGCGGGACGGATCGGGCTGCGACCCGACGTCCGGCGGGTGCCGCTGTTCGGGCTGGGCTGCGTGGCCGGCGCTGCCGGCACGGCGCGCCTGCACGACTACTTGCGTGGCGATCCCGACGGCGTGGCCGTACTGCTGGCCGTCGAACTGTGCTCGCTCATCCCGAAGACCGACCCGTCGATGGCCACACTCGTCGGCAGTGCGCTGTTCGGCGACGGCGCCGCGGCAGTGGTGGCCGTCGGGGATCGCCGCGCCGAGGCCGATCGACGCGTCGGGGCCCGAGGTGCTCGACTCGCGCAGCCACCTCTACCCGGACTCGCTACGCACGATGGGGTGGGACGTCGACGCCAGCGGGTTCCGGCTGGTGCTCTCGCCTGACGTGCCCGCCGTCGTCGAACGCTATCTGGCAGACGACGTCACGGGATTCCTTGCCTCCCATGACCTCGAGATCCGCTGACGTCGGCGCATGGGTGAGCCACCCCGGCGGGCCGAAGGTGATCGAGGCCATCACCGCGACCCTGGGTCTGCCCGACGAAGCGCTCGAACTGACTTGGCGCTCGCTCGCCGAGGTGGGCAATCTGTCGTCTGCGTCGGTGCTGCACGTGTTGCGCGACACCATGGCCAAGCGACCGCCTGCGGGCAGCCCCGGCGTGCTGATGGCGATGGGTCCGGGGTTCTGCTCGGAGCTCGTGCTGCTGCGCTGGCGTTGAGCGGGTAGATCCGATGCTCTGGTATTCGTTGCTGATCGCCGCGATCACCGTTGAGCGGATCGCCGAACTCGTTGTCTCCAAACGCAACTTGGCGTGGAGCCGGGAGCGGGGCGGCTCCGAGCTTGGCACCGCCCACTATCCCACGATGGTCGTGCTTCACGTCGGTCTTCTCGTCGGATGTCTCGTCGAACCGATGGTCGCCGACCGCCCATTCATCCCGTCACTGGGGTGGCCGATTCTGGCCGTGGTCATCGCCGCTCAAGGCCTGCGGTGGTGGTGCATCACCACGCTCGGGCACCAGTGGAACACGCGCGTCGTGGTCGTTCCTGGTGCGCCGCGCGTGACCGGCGGGCCTTACAGGATGATTCCGCACCCCAACTACGTGGCGGTGGTCGTCGAGGGAATCGCGTTGCCGTTGGTGCACTCTGCGTGGCTCACCGGCCTGGTCTTCACCGTGCTGAACACGGCATTGCTGCGCACGCGGATCAAGGTCGAGAACGACGCGCTCGCGAGCCTGGCGTGATCGACCTGCTGGTCGCCGGCGGCGGGCCCGCGGGGCTGGCCACCGCACTGTACGGCGCGAAGGCAGGGCTGGACGTCGCCGTCGTCGAGCGCCGAGACGGCGTGCTGGACAAGGCGTGCGGTGAAGGCATGATGCCGCACACCCTCGAACACCTGGAGCGGCTCGGCATCAACACGGAGGGCAGACCGCTGCGCGGCATCACCTACGTCGCAGGCGACCGGCGGGTCGACGCGGCGTTCCGCTCGGGCGTCGGCCGCGGCGTGCGCCGGACCGTGTTGCACGCCGCGTTGTGGCAAGCGGCCGAACGCGGCCGGGGTGAAGCTGGTCCACGGCGAGCTCGGCGAGCTCACCCAGGACGCGGAATCGGTTTCTGCGGGCGGTTTTCGAGCCCGCTACCTGGCGGCGGCCGACGGACTGCATTCACCGATCCGCAAGTCGCTGGGGCTATCGCAACCGTGCGCCGGGCCCCGCCGCTGGGGCATCCGCCGCCACGTGCAGGTCGCGCCGTGGACCGACTCCGTCGAGGTGCACTGGGCGCCCGGCGCGGAGGCGTATGTGACGCCGATCGCCGACGACTGCGTCGGGATCGCCATTCTCAGCGCCAGCCGCGGCGGATTCGACCGTCACTTCGAGGTGTTCGGTGAGCTTCGGGACCGGGTGCACGGTCACGCCCACGGTCAGGACCGCGCGGCGGGCCCGCTCCGGCAGAAGGCCCGCAGCCGTGCGGCGGGCCGTGTGCTGCTAGTCGGCGACGCCGCCGGCTACATCGACGCACTGACCGGGGAGGGCATGGGACTGGCGTTCGGCGCTGCGGACCTCCTGGTCGACTGCGTAATCCACGACCGGCCCGGCGTGTACGACCGCCGGTGGCGCCAGATGACGCGGCGCTATCGAGCACTGACTGCGGCGCTGCTTCAGGCGAGCGCACACGCACCGCTGCGCGCAGGCATCGTCCCAGCCGCGCAGACGTTGCCCTTTCTCTTCAACAGGCTAGTCAATCTGCTTGCACGATAAGGACTTCCCTCCGTGGCAGCCGTGGTGGTCTTGGTCATCTTCGGTGTTTTGGCCACGGTCGTTCTCCCTCGAGAGTCTCTGGCGATACGGATTTACTGTCGTGCCATGGCGACTCGCGCTTGGGACTCCTTCACTTCGTCCTCGTCGTCGTCCGACTTCCCGGACACATCGACGGTCACCTTTGTGATCGGCCGGTGAACGGAAAGGGCGATGCGTACATCTCCGTGACGGAGGATCCGGGATTCCTGCCGACGGCGAAACCGCTGCCGAGGCCCAACGCCAGCGGAACGGTCACCGGTAAATCCGCCTGTGCTACGAGTTCGCCGTCGACCAAGAGCTTCCCGATGCCCGGTGTGCCCTTACCGTTCTTCAGGTCGGGGGCGCCCGTCGGTTCGAATTCGTAACTCAATGAGTGCTTTCCGGGCGGCACCGGTTGATCCGATGACACCCGCAGTTCCTCCGCGCCGACATAGTTGTGCACGTAATGCAGTGTTCCGTCCTGCACGAAGAAGACGTAGCCACCGACATTGCTGCCATGGCAAGCCAATACACCTTCATCGCCGGCCTTCAGCTCGGCGTCGACGGTGATGGTGTGCGCGCGGTTGAGGACCTTGGCGGCGACATTCTCCGGTACGGCCTGGGTGCGCGGGAAGTAGACGTAGGTATCCCGTTCGGCGGCGATCTGCGGACGCTCATCGGTGAAGCGCATCGTGCCGCGGCTGTCGAGTGGCAGCACGTTGTACTTGCCGGCCTCGGTGTACCAGAGCGCGATCATCTCGATGAGCTTTGCGCGTTCTTGGGCGGCGAGGTTGTTCGTCTCGGCCGGATCGACCTCGACGTTGTAGAGTTCCCAGCCCGTGGCATCCAGCTCCCGCAGCTTGTCCTCGGAAAGTTCGAGCATGCCAAAGCTCACCCCCGCCTCGGCGAAAGACGTTCCAGGGAACGGGCACACCGCCCGCCAGCCATCGTGATAGATCGAGCGGTGGGCGAACATCTCGAAGTACTGCGTGTGGTGGTTGGTCGGCGCATCGGCGTCGTCGAACGAGTGCGCGAAGCTGACACCTTCGATCGGGGATTGCGCGACGCCGCGGATCTCGGTCGGCGCTTCAAGACCAAGCGATTCCAGCACGGTGGGCACCATGTCGATCGCGTGCGCGTACTGATCGCGGATCTCGCCTCTGGCCTTGATGCCCTTGGGCCAGTGCACGAGGAACGGGTCGGAGACGCCGCCGCGATAGGTCTCGCGCTTCCACCGGCGAAACGGGGTGTTGCCCGCGAAGGTCCAGCCCCACGGGTAGTGGTTGAAGTACTTCGGTCCGCCGAGTTCATCCAGAGCGGCGAGATTCTGTTGCAGGTCGTCGGGCACGTTGTTGAAGAACTTGTTCTCGTTGACCGAGCCGTGCGGCCCGCCCTCCGCACTTGCCCCGTTGTCCGAGATGACCATGACCAACGTGTTGTCCAGCTGGCCGATCTCCTCCAGGAAATCCAGCAGTTGGCCGATCTGGTGATCGGTGTGCTCGAAGAATCCGGCGAAAACCTCCATCATGCGGGCGTAGAGCCGCCGCTCGTCATCGGAGAGTTCATCCCATTGCTGCACGTCGGGGTCGTGTCGCGACAGCACCGCGTCCGTCGCGACGATCCCCAATTCCTTCTGCCGCGCGAACACCTTTTCGCGGTAGGCGTCCCAGCCGTCGTCGAACTTGCCCGTGTACTTGTCGGCCCATTCCTTCGGAACCTGGTGAGGCGCATGGTTGGCACCCGTCGCGAAGTAGAGGAAGAACGGTTTGTCGGGCGCGACCTGCTTGAGGTCGGCGATGAACTCGATGGCCTTATCGGCCAGATCCACCGTGAGGTGATAACCCTCCTCGGGGGTCATCGGCGGCTCGACCTGATGGTTGTCGAAGACCAGGTCGGGATAGTACTGATGGGTGTCGCCACCGAGGAAGCCGTAGTAGCGGTCGAACCCGCGACCCAGCGGCCAGCGATCGTAGGGGCCGGCCGCGCTGATCTGCTCCGCCGGGGTCAGGTGCCATTTGCCGACGCAGAAGGTCGCATAGCCGTGGGGGAGCAGCATCTCGGACAGGAATCCGTTCTCGAACGGAATCGCACCGTTGGAACCCGGGAAGCCGGTTGACCCCTCGGTGATGCACGCCATGCCATTGGAATGATGGTTGCGCCCGGTGAGCATGCATGACCGCGACGGCGAGCACAGCGCCGTGGTGTGCATGTTCGTATAGCGAAGCCCGTTCTGCGCCAGCCGGTCCAGGTTGGGGGTGTTGATCGGCGAGCCGTAGCAACCGAACTGCCCGTAACCGGTGTCGTCCAAGCACGATGTACAGAACGTTCGGCGCGCCCGGTGTCGAGCGCACCGGTGCGGGCCACGCCGGATCCGACTCGCCGACGGTCCGGCCCATCCGGCCTGAGAACGCGCTACCTGGTTTGTACTCCGTCAAGCTCATGGCGCCCTCTCCACATCCGCGCGGCTAGGCCATTGATACTTCACGACCGTTCAGGAGGGGGACCTTCAATGCTCGACATTCTTGGAATGTTCACAGTCACAGCAGCGATGCGGTGAGACCACCATCGACCACATACGCACCTCCGGTGCAGAAGCGCGACCGCTCCGACGCCAAGAACACGGTCAGGCGGGCGATGTCGTCGAGCGTGACGTAGCCGCCCTGGGCCTGCTCGATCAGCGCGTCGAAGCTGGGCAAGCCCAAGGCCTGTTCATAGACCGCCTTCTGTGAGGTCACCAGATCGGTGTCGGCGAATCCCGGACAGATTGCGTTGACGCGGACGGCGGCCGGACGCAATTCGAGCGCCGCCGTCTTGGTCAGGTTGATGACTCCGGCTTTGGCTGCCGCGTAGTGCCCGGTGAGGGGGGTGCCCGCCAGTCCGGTCACCGACGCCATGGTGATGATCGAGCCGCCGTTGCCCGCGCCGACCATCGCGCGTGCAGCGTGCTTGACGGTCAGGAAGACGCCATCGAGGTTGACCGCCATCATTTTTCGCCAGTCCTGCAACGACAGTTCCATGAGTGGGCCCAAACCGCTGATGCCGGCATTGGCCACGGCGATGTCGACACGGCCGTGCCGCGCCAGGACACCTGTGAACAGATCGGCGACCTGGGCCTCGTCGCTGACGTCGCATGCGGCCGCGTCCGCGCCGTCGATCTCGGCGGCGGTAGCAGTCGCCGCGTCCGGCGTCACGTCGGAGATGACGACCGTCGACCCTTGGGCACCGAGGGCTCCGGCGATCGCGCGTCCGATGCCGCGGGCGGCACCGGTAACCACGGCGACCTTTCCTTCGAGGTCCCGTGACGCGATGCGGCCGGCCGAACTCGATTCAACGTGTAGTGACATGTCGATTCCTCCTTAGAGCAGGCCGGCTGTGAGCCCGCCGTCGACCATGTAGTGGGCACCGGTGACGAACTGTGCGTCGGTGGAAAGCAGGAAGGCGACCACTTCGGCGACCTCCTCGGGGGTGCCCATCCGGCCCTGCTTGAGCGCGATGAGCTCATCGAAGGGCATCGGCGCGATCCCTTCGATGGGTGCAACGAGACGATCGCCCATCTCGGTGGCGATGATGCCGGGGCACACGGCGTTGACACGGATGCCCAGGCTCCGCAGTTCGATCGCAGCCGACTCGGTGAAGCGGATGACCGCACCCTTCGAGCCGCAGTAGGCGCTCAGCAGCGGCCCACCAGCGGTGCCGGCGACCGACCCGAGGTTGACGATGGCACCGCCGCCGGCGGCCGCGATGGCGGGAATCGCCGCTTTGGTGCACCGGAAAGTGCCAGTCACGTTGATGTCGAACAGGTTCGTGAACTCGTCCTCGGACAACTCGGTGATCGGCTTGGCGATCTCGATGCCCGCATTGTTGACCAGGCCGTCGAGGCCCCCGAACTCTGCGACGGCGTCAGTCACGGCGGCATCCACATCGGCGCTCGAGCGGACGTCGCACCGTCGCAGGGAGTGGCGCTGCCGTGATCAATGAGCGTGAGCGTCCGGCGCATCTCGGTCGGCGCGATACTGCCGCTTTCGTTTGTGTACGGGTGGTCGAGGAAAAAGACCACGAGCAGGCCCGCGGTCGCGAGGGCGCTGACGAAGGCGATCGGTATCGACCGGACAAGGACCCCCTCGCGTCGGTCGGCCTGCGCGACCATGTAAGTGAGCGTGAGCGAGGCACCGATGGCCAGCACGAACCACAGCGGGAGAGGCACGAACGGGGTCGCCTCGGCGAGGCGCTCGCGCCGACCGTCGCGGCGCTGCGCCTGCTCGTCGAACCACTGCGCGTAGGCGGTCTCCTCCCGCGCGCCGTGGGGTTCGGCGATCGCGAACTCCCGGCCCAGCTTGTCGATCCAGGACTGCACCAGCTCGCTTGAGCGCCCCTCCCTCGTGATCGGTGTGGCCGGGCTCGCATTAGCTAGTGCCGAACTCGCCTTCTCAGACGAAGTCCGACCCTCCGTCGACGTTCACCGTCGCGCCGGTGACATAGCCGTTACGCCGGGACGCCAGATAGGTGGTGATGGAGGCGATCTCCTCGGGCAGTCCGGCACGGCCGAGATCGCACGGCTGGTGGAAATTGTTGTCAATCCAGGTCATGACGTCATGCGGATTGGTGGCATCGAGGCCGTCGGCGGCGAGGATATCATTGAGTTGTTCGGTGAAGCTGGCTGTCACGATGGTCCCCGGACACACGCAGTTCACCAGAATGCCGTCCTTGGCAAGACTTTTCGACAAGTTCTTGGTGACGCTAGTGAGTGCTGCCTTCGATGCCGTGTAGGCGACGATGCGCGGGTTCTGTCGCTGAATGGAGTGCGCGGACAGTGTCACGATGCGGGCCCAGTCGGCTGCGCGCAGCATGGGGAGCGCGGCGCGGATTGAGCGCACACCCGACATGGTGCCGAGCGCGAACGCGGCTTCCCATTCGGTGTCGTCCATCTGCTCGAAATACCCATCGCTCGGACCGATCGTGTGCACCAGGCTGTTTAGTTGTCCCCAGCGCTCGGCGACCGTGGCGAAGCCGGCGGCGATGGAATCGGCATCGGCCATATCCACGGTGATTCCGACGGCGTCCGGAGCACCGGCCTCGCGCAGTGTTTCCACTGCGACGTCGAGCGCCACTCGGCCTCTGGCCATCACGGCAACGCTGGCTCCCTCGGATGCCATGGTTTCGGCGACGGCCAGCCCCATGCCCTTGCTGCCGCCGGTGACAACGGCTTTGGATCCGTCGAAGCCCAGGTCCATCGATTCTCCTTTCGATCAGTGATGCTGCTTGGTTAACGAGAGTGCACGATTTCAGCGATCGGTGCTGGGGCCACGCCTATCCCGCGCAAGCAGAAGCGCAGAATACGCTCGCGAGTGTCAGCGCGATCGCAATCACCTGTGGCCCATTGCCGTTCGGTGCCCGCCCACACCACGCCCTGGATCGACTGTGCCGCGGTGACCGGATCGATGTCGTGGAACTTGCCGTGTTCCAGGCCCCGCTGAAGCTGTTCGATGAGCGGCTCGAGCATCACCGCATATGCGGGTTGAACCAGATCGGGGGACGCGAACGTCTGTGATTGGGCTTCCGACGACAGGTAGCGCAGATCAGATTTGATGTTCTCGTCGAACGCCAGGTCGAGCCGCCCGTCGATCCAGGCGGCGACTGCGTGAACTGCAGTGGTTGCCGACGCCATCTTCCGTTTCAGTCGACGCGTCTCAACTCGCGCCATGTCCAGGAAGACCGCCGCAACCAGCTGGTCCTTTGATGCGAAATGCCGGTAGAAGGCGCGGGTGCTCAGCTGGGCGCGATCAAGGACCGCAGCGATGCTGAGTCCTCGAACTCCTTGCTCGCGAACAGATTTGGACGCCGCGGCCAGGATGGCGCGGCGCACACCGGGGTCGGGGGCGAGTTTGTCGCGTTGTCGTGTGCGTGGTCGGGTCACGCCGTCGCGTCATAGGTGCCGAGGTACTCCGCGAACCGTTCGCGGACACCCTCAGGCGTCAGGCCGTAGTCGGCGAGGTCGTAGTCGTGTGCGCCACGAGATCCGGGTTTGTGCTCGCGGGCCCACTGCTCGACCGACCGCACGGTGGCGTCGGTAAACGTCAAGCCGAGGGACGTGTAGGTGGACTCCAAGGTTTGCACCGGGTGGGTCTGCAGGTCGGCGAAGGAGACGTCGGCGAAACGATCGTCACCGACACGTTTGCGAAAGTCCATCGCCCGCCGAACTCCGTCGGCCCAGCTGCCGAGCTGCTCCGCGCCGAGTTCCTCGGGATCGTCGCGGTCGCTGCTCCAGCTGCGCACGTATCGGATGAGGCTGCACACCGAGCCCATCACTTTGGCTGGATCTCGGTGGCTCCACATGAATTTGGCGTTCGGATACGCCTCAACGAGCGCATCGAGCGCGAACATGTGCACCGGTGTCTTGAGGTGCCACAGAACCGGTGGGCAGTGCCATTGCAAGAGTTTGAGCACCCGGCGATGGAACGTGTAGGTCTCGCGCATGTCGCAGTCCATCAGCCACGCAAGGTAACCCGGGACTCGAACGACGCCGTCGAAATGGAAGGTGCGAAAACTCATGCCCATCAGGTCCTGGCATTCGGTCGCGGCCGTCGCCTCGGAGTTGTAGAGGGTCTTCATCAACGGGAACATGTCGTTGAGCATCGCCAGGCCTGCTTGGGCCTGCGCGATGCGCGGATCGGTGTGCTGGGTTGTGGCCTCTGGTGGCGGCGTGGGGGCCTGCGATTCCCACATTCGCAGTGAACGGAACTGGGGATCGGCGGCCACGAGTTGGCTCAATGCTGTCGTCCCCGTGCGCGGTAGCCCGATGACAAACACTGGGCCACCCACAGCCTCGTCGTCGATCTCTGGGTGCCGGGTGTAGGTGTCCTCGATCTTGAGACGTTGGATCAAGGCGTTACTGATGGTGGCGTGCTGGATGATCTGACCCATGTCGTTGAGGTCGGCTTCGGTGTTCAATGCCTCCACGGTGCGCTCGAGGCCCTCCCGGTAGTAAGGCGAGCCGAAGTCGTGCAGACCGGTCGCGGCGCGGGCACCGTCTTCTAGCTCGTCGGCTGAGAACGTCACACTGCGAACCTTTCGTGCACGGCGCGGCGGCGTCGCTCGAGGACGGACGCCCGCTCCTCAGAGGTGACGGTCTTGGTCTCGGCTGGCAGCGTCGACGCGATGTCGTCGAATTCCACCACGCGGGTTCTCGGTGTCGGTGCCGTTGCGGTGCGCACGCAGCGCAGGATCATTGCTCCGTTGCTGAAGCCGGCGGTGTCGAGCCAGTTCGCGACTCCCGGGTCACGCCCGCATAGCACGACACGCACCAGCCCGTCGGGGTCCACAACGGCCTGATGGGCGTTCAGGCTGGACTGGTGGCGACCGTAATGGATCGTCTCCCACCACGGGTTGCCGAGCGAATAACTCCAGTAGACGCCCTCCGGTGGTTCAACTTCGAGGATGAGTGCCTCGTCGGGACTCACTTCCCAGCGACCGATTACCGGTTTGTTCTCCGCGGCCGCGCCCATCGCGGTGCGATCGATCGGGGGCAGGAAACCGTTGCGCGGCGCCGCTCCGCCGAACTGGAGAAAGAACTGCAGGTTGTCGTGAACGAAGTCGCCGAGGGCGACCAGCTGTCGCGACACCGCGACATCTGGATCGACGACGCGGTGTTCAGCCTCAACGGGGTTGCCGAGCCGCTCGATCTGTAGCGACGACGGCACCTCGGTGTTCCAGTCGTAGAAGAAGTGGCGCACTGTCAACGTGGGATGCTCGCCGTCAATCCGCATCCAGTTTCCGTCGCGCTCATCGGCGGACAGGACGATCTCGAAATTTCCGTCGGCGTCTACCTCGAGTTCGTCAACCAATTCGTTTGCGGTGGAGACGATCCCGTTCATCGTCTGCAGTCCGACATACCGCGCGGTGCCACGGTTGCCGAACAGTCGGTAGCTCTCACCGCCGCGCATCGTCGCGCGGGTATAGATGCAATCCGGGCACTCCATTCCCCAGGTCACGATGTCGTCAGTGGAGGTGCGCTCGACACTCAAGACCGGATCCGGATCGAATCGCAATGCCTCGTCGACGCCGGCCACGAGCAGAACCAGTAGATGCCGCATGCCCGCCGCAAAGTCGACCCGATTCCGACTCACCGAATCGGATTCAACGATCTGTGCTGCCTCGCCGAGCCTGTTCAGCAGATATGACCAGGCCTGCGGCAGGCCGACGTCGTCGCTGCCCGGTTTGCCGGTTAGCGACGCCTCCGCAATCGAGAATGGCAACCACGCCAACGGCATCTGCGCATCGCCCACGTTTTCTCCGCGTCTGTGAGTGCCCAGGAGCCCGTTATCTGAAAATAGTGTTTTCGTTTAGTCCGAGATCACTATTCCGCCGGACGGTGACGTTGTCAATGTCCGATCACTGGGCGGGGGTTGAACTGGACGATGCGCACGCGTCCAGTTGGGCCTCGCTTACCGCCAACATCAGGCAACTGACCGCTGCCGGATTTGTGCGGCGGCGATCCCGGCCAGGCGAGCGCACCGCGTATTTCTGGATCGACGACGACGCGTGGGAACGGGTACTGCACACCCGCTTTGCGAGCATGGCCGCGTTCAAGAACGTCGCTCGCGATGGCAAGGAACTCACCGGACCAAGATCCGCGCAAGCCGCAAGAATGCAGTCCGCTTATCACGCCTTCGACTGGCTGGCCCGCCTTGTTGACGCCAGTCCCAAACCCCCCGAACCGAGACGGAGCAACCCGTGAATCGTCTCGTAGCTGAACTCAGCGGAGTTCGCGCAACGGCTCTGCTCGCCCTCTACGCCGGGGCGCTCGACAACGGCTCCGCACATCCGATACTTGGCGACCGATGGGCCCAGGAGATCATCAACCGCCTCGATTTCGACTTCACACAGTTCCGTACGGCCAAAAAGGAACGCTACGGCGTCGGCGTACGCACCCGCCAGATGGACGAATGGACAAGAGATTTCGTCACCGACCACCCTGATGCGATCGTTCTCGATCTCGGCGCCGGTCTGGACAGCCGGGTGTTCAGAGTCAACCCGCCCAGCGAGGGTCACTGGTATGACATCGACTATCCCGATGTCATCGAGCTGCGCAATCGCCTCTATCCGGCGCACCAATGCCACGACACGGTCGGGGCCGACCTCACGCACGACTCATGGCTGGATCCGCTGCCCCGCGACAGGCCAGTCGCCATTGTGGCCGACGGTGTGTTCATGTTCCTGACTGAGCAGGAGCTTCGCCAGAAGCTTTTCTCGTATCGTCGCGCACTTTCCCACCGGCCAGATCGCGTTCAATGCGGCCACCGCGCTCCAAGTCAAACTGGCCAACAGACATCCGGCGGTGAAGAGGGTCGGCGCCACGCTCCAATGGTCGCTCGACGATCCGCGGGCACTCGAAATGTTCGATCCCACAGTCAAACTCGCCGAGGAGCGAATGATCATCGAGTCACCATGGCTCTCCCATGCCTCGAAGGCATACCGCACCACCTGTGCCGTCATGAAGAGCATCCCGGCGCTGCGGGCGCAGGGCGGGCGCATCCTGCGCTACATGTTCTAGCACGCCAACGTGGCGTGGAACGCGCAGTTTGGCGTCAACGGACCGGCTCGGCCGGAACATGTTGCACATGTTTGGAAACGGCTAAGGCGCTCAGCGGCCGAGGGTGTCACTGGTGTCGCTCACGGACGGTATCGACTCCTCCACACCGGCCGGACGGATGATGATCGGCGTCCTCGGATCACTGGCTGAGTGCGAACGTGAACTGACTCGGCAGCGCACGGCGTTGAAGCGGGCAGCGTCGCGGTCTTCTTCACAACCAGCGATGATCACGCACCGCTCCTACCAGCGCAAACACGCGGCACACCGATCTACGACCGGAGTCGTAGTTCCCGTCTTTTACCGCGCGTCGAGGCGTAGATTCTGCGGGCATGGCCCGCCGGCACACGGTCGCCCCTTTCCCGGAGCCTGGCGCCCGGGGGCGGACGAACAACCTGGTGGCCAGCGGAAGATTATGAGCCCATCATCAACTTTGATTCTCACCGCCCGACTGGCGCGCTGGATTCCGGCAGTCGGGTGGCTCGCGTCGTATCGGCTGGGTTGGCTGCGGGTTGACCTGGCCGCCGGTATCACCCTCGCGGCCTACCTACTGCCGGCCGGGTTGGGCGACGCCTCGCTCGCCAACTTGCCGCCCGAAGCGGGTCTCTACGCGTGCATGTTTGGCGGGCTGGTCTTCTGGCTGTTCTGCAGTTCGCGGCACACAACCATCACGGTCACCTCCGCCATCTCGCTGTTGATCGGCTCGACGCTCGGCACCATTTCGGGTGGAGACCCGACGCGGTTCACCGCGCTGGCGGCCGGCACGGCCATCCTCGTCGGGCTCATCGCCATCATCGCCTGGCTGATCAAGGCGGGCTCGATCATCAACTTCATCTCCGAGAGCGTGATGATCGGGTTCAAGTGCGGTGTGGCGCTGTTCCTCGCCAGTACGCAGTTGCCGAAGTTGTGTGGCATCCCCGCCGGTCACGGCGATTTCTGGGAGAACAGCGGCACCTTCCTGAAGCACCTGAACGAAACTAACCTCGCAGCGCTGACGATCGGCGGCACGGCGCTGGTGGTGCTCGTACTCGGGAAGATCTTCCTCAAGAAGGTACCTATGGCGTTATTCGTCGTGGTGGCCGGCATCGTGGCTTCGCGCGGTCTCGGGCTGGACGCGCGCGGGGTGAAGTTGCTCGGCGAAGTGCCGCAAGGGTTGCCGGACCTCGGCCTCCCCGCGGTTCGTTGGGAAGACCTGAACGAGATGTTGCCCCTGGCCTTCGCGTGCTTCCTGCTCGCCGCGGTGGAGACGGCCGCCATTGGCCGCACGTTCGCGGCCAAGCACGGCGGGCGACTCGACGCCAACCAGGAATTTCTGGCGCTCGGCGTGTCCAACCTTGCTGCGGGGTTCGGCCAAGGTTTCCCGATCAGCGGCGGCATGTCGCAATCCGTCGTCAACGAGGGTGCGGGCGCGCGAACGCCACTGTCCGGCGGCGTCGCGGCGGTATTCGTTCTGGTGGTGGTGCTGTTCTTCTCGCAGCTGCTGTCTGCGTTGCCCCAGCCGGTGTTGGCGGCGGTTGTGTTGGTGGCGGTGATGGGCCTTGTCAGTGTGTCCGCCCTCAGGCATCTCTGGCGCAGTGATGGCCGTGAATTCGTCATCGCGATGGTCGCCATGTTCGGCGTGCTGGGGCAGGGCCTGCTGCGTGGCGTGGCGATCGGCGCGCTCATCTCGCTCGTGCTGTTGATTCGGCGCGCGTCGCTACCGCCCGTCGCCGTGCTCGGTCGCATCCCCGGCACGCGCCGGTTTTCGGATCGCGAGCGCCATCCGGAGAACGAAACGATTCCCGGCATGCTCATCGTGCGCCCGGGCGCGAGCTTGCTTTATTTCAACATGAATTACGTGCGCGACACGATAGAGGAACGAGTGCGGGAGGAAAAGGAAACCAAGCTAGTCGTGCTGGATCTGTCCGAAGTGTCGATAGTGGACATGCACGCCGCGGAGATGCTGGCGGGCCTCGCCGACGAATTCGCCGCGAAGGGCATCGAGATCCAGGCCGTGGAGGCGCACTCGCAGGTGCGCGACCGGTTGCGCAGCGAAGGGCTGACAGAGAGATTCGGCGGGATCGAACGGTTGCGCACCGTCGCCGACGTGGCGGACGATTTTCTCGGCGCTGCCCCACGGCCGGTGCGGACTGACATGTTTGCTACAGGCGTTGTCTACACTCGCGATCGTCCCGGCCGTCAATGGTGGAAACGCCGCGGCGGTACCGGGAAGCGATGAGCGATCTCGACGGGCCGCCGTGCCTGCTGCACGAATTCCTCGATGAACTGCTGGAAGCCGCCCAGTGAGTCGCGCCCGCAGTACGATGCGGCGATGAGTAAGGATGGGAAGAAATCGGGCGAGAAGTCCGCGCGAAAGATCCCCAAAAAGATCTACGAAGCCGAACTTTTCCGCCTTCAAACGGAATTCGTGAGGCTCCAGGAATGGGCCCGGGAAACCGGAGCCCGGATCGTGATCGTCTTCGAAGGTCGCGACGCCGCGGGCAAGGGTGGGACCATCAAACGCATCACCGAATATCTGAGCCCTCGCGTCGCGCGGATAGCCGCGCTGCCGGCACCCACCGAGCGGGAGCGCGGGCAGTGGTACTACCAGCGCTATGTCGCGCAGCTGCCGACGCGGGGTGAGATCGTCCTGTTCGACAGGTCCTGGTACAACCGGGCGGGTGTCGAGAAGGTGATGGGATTCTGTACGCCGCAAGAGCATGCGTTGTTCCTGAGGCAGACGCCCATCTTCGAACAGATGCTCATCGAGGACGGCATCATCCTGCGCAAGTACTGGTTCTCGGTATCCGACGAGGAGCAACTGCGACGGTTCAGGTCCCGGCGCAACGATCCTGTTCGGCAGTGGAAGCTCTCGCCGATGGACCTGGAGTCGATCTTCCGGTGGGAGGACTACTCGCGCGCTAAGGACGCGATGATGGTACACACCGACATCCCGACGAGCCCGTGGTACGTGGTGGAATCCGATAGCAAGAAGCACGCCCGCCTGAACATGATGGCCCACCTGCTGTCCACGATCGACTACGAAGACGTCGAGGCTCCCAAGGTGGACTTGCCGGCGCACCCGGTGCGGTCCGGCAACTATCACCGACCGCCGCGTGAGCTGTCCACATACGTCGACGACTATGTGGCCACCGTGCTGGGGGACCCCGAGTGAAGCGCGGTGTTGGCTGTCGCCCGTGTGGGTGGTTCGGTGCGCTGACGTGGATCAGAACATTTAAGCCCCTCCGACACCGTTCAAGTCTCTCGGAAGACCTCAGCCGCGTCGTCGGGTTACCAGCCCCAAGGGCGACCGCGAGATGTTGATGGCGACGAAGAGTTCGGACTCATTGCAGAGCCGACCTACTGTCGCGCCATCGCAATCCGGAAGCATTCCTCCGCGTCGATGTAGTGGTCGGCTTCGGCAGCGTCCTCGGTCAAATCGATCTGCACCCAGTTGATCTTGCCGCTGAACTTGCTCATGTGGGCGGTGCAGTCGGGGCTGACAGTGGTGCCCGTCTCGCGGCCGCCGTCCGTCGTCTCGTCCGCCGAGAAAATGACGCCTTGCGTCTGGTCGACCCGACCCTTGCCGACTTCCTTGCCCGGATCAAAAATGAGCGCATCCGGCTGGGCATCGAGCTGCCGCGGGCGGTTGCCGCCGGTTTGCGATCACCGCGCATCATCCCCCGCGACAATGGAATCGCCACTCTGACAGCTGAACTCGACGAGGACTCCGCGGTTCGCGATGCGGGACTCTCGTAGCGTGGAGACCGTCAGACAACGTTGCCATGCAACGGATCTCGAGATCCTCAGGTGTATACCAAGTCGGCGGCGGTGAAGAACTATCAGTTGTTGGTGACGGCACAGACCGACGCCGAGAGGCGGGCCGCTGTCGAGTTGACGCCGGCGCGCAAGCTGCGCGAGATACCAGCGTCAGCGGATTGTTGCGCTGGGGAGACTCGTGCGAAGTTGCCATCTAGTTTCCACCATGAGCGAGCCGGACTTCGAATGGCGCGTTTGACAGTCCGAGTGGCGAGTCGTCAGGCGTCGTCCAGCCCGAACTTGGCGCGTCGCTCTACCGGCACTAGGTCGAGGTACTCGCGATGACGGTCGATGAAGCTCTGGACGAATGGGCAGTAGGGCAGCACCGCCAACCCTTCTGCTCGTGCGGTGTCCAGCGCGGCTTTGACGAGCAGTGTTCCCAGGCCTTCACCCTTGCGCGCCGGGTCGATCTCGGTGTGGATCAAGGAGATGACGCTGGGTCGGCGTCGGTAATCGGCGAAGCCCACGATGGCCCCGCCGACCGCGATTTCAAAGCGCCGACGGTCTGTGACGTCGGTGACGGTTGGCGCCATCGTGTCCGATTTCGAGGTCAACGCGGTCGTCACGTGCTCCGCCGCGACCGCTGACCAGTTCGACGGCGCGTCGACCTCTTCGAGAAGGGTCGCCAGCCTGCTCGCTGCCGTGAAATCGCCGAGGCGACCGAGGACGTAGGCGGCGTAAAAGCCTGCCCACAGCTCATCGTGCACGCCTTTCAGGGCAGTCTCCTCGTATTCGTGGTGCGCTGAACCTGCGTCGGAGAGTACGGCCGCGAGGTCGGAGTCGGACGGCGGATTGGTCATGGCTGGGAGGAGAGCTGGAGGTAGCGATGAACGAGGGCGATCGCCACACCGCCCTCACCGACGGATGCTGCTACGCGCTTCACCGAGTCGGAGCGGATATCGCCGACGGCGAAGATGCCCGGTGCGCTCGTTTCGAGAGCCAACGGCTCCCGATCGGCCTTCCACTGCTCCGCTTTCATCGCGTCCGTTCCCGTCAACACGAATCCGTGCTCGTCGCGCGAAATCTGCGAGGGGAGCCAGTCAGTCGCAGCTTCGGCGCCGATGAGGACGAACACCACTCGCGCATCCCGTCGAGATGTCGTGCCCGTCCTTCGATCGATGACCTCGATCGCCTCGACTTGTTCGTCTCCGTGCACCGCGACAACCTCGAACCTCGTCTCCACACGGATGTTCGCTTTCGTTGCGATCTGCTCAATGAGGTAGTGAGACATACTTTCTCCGAGCGACTCGCCCCGCACGAGGAGCGTCACCGATCGCGCGTGGTTGGAGAAGAAGATGGCGGCCTGCCCGGCAGAATTGCCCGCCCCGATCAGATAGACATCGGTTCCCTGCGCGAGACCGGCGTCGCTGGGTGCCGCACCGTAGTAGACACCGGAGCCGACGAATCGATCGATCGAGTCGACCTCGAGGCGCCGCCACTGCACGCCCATCGCAAGCACGATCGACTTCGTTCGGAGAACGTCGCCTCCATCCAGCGTGACGGTCATGTCGACAGGGTCGATGGCTTCGACGCGGCGGGTCACGACAATCTCAGCGCCAAGCCGCTTCGCCTGTTGCAGCGCCCGGCTCGCGAGCTCGTCCCCGGAGACGCCGTATGGGAACCCCGTGTAGTTCTCGATCCGGGTAGAAGTGCCGGCTTGACCGCCCGGGGCGAAGGACTCGATCAGCCCAGTCTCCAGGCCCTCGGAGGCGCCGTTGACCGCCGCCGTCAGACCCGCCGGCCCGCCGCCCACGATCACCACGTCGTAGCGCGCCCGGCCTGGCGCGACCGTCAGTCCAGAGACGGTTGCAACCACACGCATCGTCGGGGCAATCAGCTGAGTGCCGTCGCGGAGCAACACCACCGGATAGGGGGCGGCCACGGTGGCTTCACCTCCGGTGCGTGCAATGGCGCGAGGATCGTCCGGGTCCAGGCGTTCGTAGGGAATCTGATTGCGGTGAAGGAAGCTGTCGCAACTGTGGACCCCCGGGTCGAGGCGCGGACCGATTACGAACATCGAGGGCTCGAGCGGCTGCGCGGTGGCGTTTCTGAGCATCTCGATGCGCTCCAACGCGGCGGCACCGACCGCTGTGGAGACCTGGGGCGCCATGGCGGCGAGCGTGTGGAACACCTCGACGGTCACCTTCAGCACGCGCGACGGCTCGACGGCCCGCATGCTGGCTGGCAACGGCGTACCGAGCGTCATCGGGATCTCCCCTCCGAGCTCCCCAGGAAGTCGGACGCCAATCACCTGCTCGACGCCGTTCACCAGTTTCGTCAGCTCGGTCTGGCCCTCGACCACGACCGCCAGGGCCCGACCTTCGCCCTCGTGGGCCACGTACTCCCCGGGCGTGAGGTGGATGTCCTCAACTTCACCGGCAAGGTACTCCAGCGCTTTGTCCTCAAGCGCCGAGAAGAGCGGAATCGTGGCTAGCTCATCGATCGTGAACATGATTGTCTCCCAATCCTTTCCGCTTGCTGTGCCGCAGCCCAAGACCGCCTGTTAGCGCCTTGTCCCAACGGTGCCGCTGAATCGCGGGAGCGGCTTCGCGTGCGGTGTCGAAGATATGCATGCCGATATGGTGGACTGGGCAACCATCGCGGCACATGAGGCATCCGCCTCAAAAACGGCGCGCTTGGGCCGCTTCCCGGTAGTTCCACTAAGAGGGCCGCAGATCAGGCTCGTGTCGAGGTCCCGCACCCGTCGGTGGCGGTGCGCGCGCGTCGTTGCGCTACATCCGGTTGGCGGTGACATTCGGGCGGCGACAATCCAAGTCGAGCATGTGATGCCGCAAAAGTGAGCGCGCGAGCAGCGAAACGACAAGTGCCACCACGCATCCCGGCCCCGGTTGGCGGACGTCAGCGCACCGGGTGACTGCTCTCAGCGCGTTCAGCTCGCGACGCCTTCCGCGCAGGATCGCGCCCGCCATCAATCCACCGAAGAAGCCGACAAGAAGGAAGAACCGTGCTGCTGTACTACCTGCTCATGCGCGTGCGGTCGTTCCGCACGGCCGTCCGAGCCCCGTCCGGAGCCTGAGCGCCGTACTCAGCGCAGCCGATCACCGCCCACCCAGACCCCCTGCACGTCGGACGGCCCGGCCAGCGCGAACACCTTGGCCAGGGCGTCGTCGGGATCGGCCGCGTGCTCGAGCACTACGTCCAGGGTGCCGCCGGGTTGCGGGCCGACCCAGACCGCGTCGAACTGCTTGCCCACAGACAGGTCACCGACCTCGCCTGCCATATCCAGTGCGGCGGCGCCTGCCGCGGTGGCCAGGTACAGCATGTGCGCCGCGGTCAGCGGCAGCCCGTCCGCCCCGAGCAGGGCCTGCATGAAGTAAGACTGCAGGCCCTCCCGCAGAAGCGAGAAGCTGGTGCCGGCACCCACGTCGGTGCCCAGCGCCACCCGCACCCCGTGCTCGACGTGCCGGCGCAACGGGAACAGCCCGCTGCCCAGCGCACTGTTCGAGGATGGGCAGTGCGCCACGCTCGCGCCTGCCGCGGCCAGCTGGTCCAGCTCGGCGTCGCCGGGATGCACGTTGTGCGCCAGCACGCTGCACCGCTGGAGCAACTGGTAACGGCCGTAGGTGTCCACGTAGGAATCGCACGTGGGGAATAGCCCACGCACGGTGTCGATCTCCGCGGTGTTCTCGTTGACGTGCGAGGTGAACAGCGCGCCGTCGACGTCCCGCAGCAGCGCCGCGCAGGACTCCAACATCGGGGCACTGGTCGAGAGCGAGAACCGGGGAGTCACGGCGTAGCGCAGCCGGTCCTTGCGGTGCCAGCGGCCGGCCAGTGCCAGCCCGTCCTCGTGCGCCTGCTCCGGGGTGGTCAGCAGCTCAGGGCGCAACAGCCGGTCGCTGACCACCAACCCGGCGCTGACCCGCATTCCGCTGGCCGCCGCCCGCTCGAACAGGCAGTCCACCGCGGACGCGAAGTGTGCCCCGAACACCAGTGCGGTCGTGGTGCCGGCCCGGATCAGCCCGTCGACGAACTCGGCGGCCACCGCGCGCGCGTAGTCGGCGTCGGCCATCCGGGCCTCCTCCGGCAGCGCGCAGCGGTCCAACCAGTCCAGCAGCGGCATGCCCAGCGCGCCGATCACCCGCACCTGGGGGAAGTGGACGTGGGTGTCCACCAAACCGGGCAGCACCACGCCGCCGGTCAGGTCGACCACCTCGGCATCCGGGTGCGCCGCGCGGACCCGGGCGAACGGTCCCCGGTCGGTGATCACACCGTCGGTCACGGCGACCCCGGCGTCGGCCTCGGCCCGCAGCACCCCGCCGGTGAACGGCGAATCGGGAGTGTCCAGCACGGTTCCGCGATAGATCGTCATCGGGTCGCCTCCGCCGCCTCGGCGCTCGCCTCGGTGCTCGCGGGGCGCTCGCGCTGAAACCGCAGCAGCAGGTCAGCGGCCACGCTCACGGCGATGGTCGCCGGCTCTTTACCGGTGATCTCGGGCAGCCCGATCGGGGTGGTGATGCGAGCCAGCGCCGCCTCGTCGTGCCCCTCCTCGGCCAGCCGCTTGGCGAACCGGCGCCACTTCACCGAGGACCCGATCAGGCCGATCGAGCCCAGGTGTCCGCAGCGCAGCGCGGCGTCGCAGAGCGCGACGTCCTCGGCGTGGTCGTGGGTCATCAGCAGCACGTGACAGCCGGCCGGCAGCTCGCCGAGCACCAGCTCCGGCACCACCGCGTGATGGTTATGCACCCGGGCCTCGGCGTCGGCGGTGAGCGCGGCCAACCGCTCCGGCTCGACGTGCTGCGCGCGGGAGTCGACCAGGTGCAGTTCGATGTCGTGCCGCGCCAAGATCCGGGCCAGCTCGCAGCCGACGTGGCCCATCCCGAAGATCGCGACGGCGGGCACGGTGGGCAGCGGCTCAAATAACACGGTCACCTCGCCGCCGCAGCACTGGACGCCGTGCTGGGCCGGAGCCCGCTCGGTGAGGCCCCAGGTCCGGGTCTCCGGCTCCCAGGTTCCCGCGGCCAACAACTCGCGCGCCGCGAGCAGCGCAGACTGCTCGAGGTTGCCACCCCCGATGCTGCCCCAGCAGTCGTGCACGGACACCACCATCTTCGCCCCGGCCTCCCGGGGCGCGTGACCGCGCACGGCCATCACGGTCACCAGCACCCCGGGCACCTGGTGCTCGCGCAGCCGCGCCATCGCGCTCATCCAGTGCATTTCTAGGCGCCGCCTCCGGCGATCTGGGCGACGGGTGCCTCCGTGGGGCGCATCGGGGCATCCGTGGAGCGAGCGCGCTGGATGGCCCAGAACACCTGCTCGGGGGTGGACGGGCAGCCGAGGTCGACGCAGTGCCCGGTCGGGCCGAATGCGGCGACCGCCTCGCGCAGCGCCTCTCGCACGCTGAACGCCAGCATCAGAGGCGGCTCACCGACCGCCTTCGACCCGTACACCGCGCCGTCCTCGTGCGCCTTCTCCAGCAGCGCCACGTTGAACACCTCGGGCATCTCCGAGAAGCTGGGCAGCTTGTAGGTGCTGGCCGCCTGGGTGGCCAGCCGGCCGCGGGACGGCCCGTCGCCGGTGTCCCAGCGTAGGTCCTCCAGGGTCAGCCAGCCGGCGCCCTGCACGAACCCGCCCTCGACCTGGCCCAGGTCGATCAGCGGGGACAGGCTGTCGCCCACGTCGTGCGCGATGTCCACCCGGCGCAGCCGGTAGGCCCCGGTGAACCCGTCCACCTCCACCTCGCTGGCCGCCACCCCGTAGGCGAAGTACTTGAACGGCGAACCGTGCATGTGCTTGGCGTCCCAGTGCAGCCCCGCGGTGCGGTAGAAGCCGGCCGCCCACAGCTGCGCGCGCTGGTGGTAGGCGAGGTTCACCAACTCGGCGAAGATCAGCTCGCGGTCGACCCCTAACCCGGTCACCTTGCCGTCGACGAACCGGACGTCGGCCGGGTGCACCCCGAGCTCTTCGGCGGCCACCTCGGCCAGCCGGGCCTTGATCTGCTCGCAGGCGTTCTTCACCGCGCCGCCGTTCAGGTCGGCGCCCGAGCTGGCCGCGGTGGCCGAGGTGTTGGGCACCTTGTCGGTGCGGGTCGGCGCCAGCCGCACGATCGACAGCGGCACCCCCAGCGCGGTCGCCGCGACTTGCAGCATCTTGGTGTGCAGGCCCTGGCCCATCTCGGTGCCGCCGTGGTTGATCAGCACCGAGCCGTCCTTGTACACGTGCACCAGCGCGCCGGCTTGGTTGAACGCGGTCAGGTTGAACGAGATGCCGAACTTGACCGGGGTGATGGCCAGCGCCCGTTTGGTGTGCTCGTGGGTGGCGTTGAACGCCTCGATCTCGACCAGTCGCCGATCCACGTCGCCGGTCTCCAGTACCTGGCTCCAGGCCTGCTCGATGCGCTCCGGGTGCCGCACGTCCTGGCCGTACGGGGTGGTCTGCCCGGCCGTGTAGAAGTTGCGCCGTCGCAGCTCGCGGGCGCTCAGGCCAAGCGCGGGCGCACACCGGCCAAGGATGTCCTCTATCACGATCATGCCCTGCGGCCCGCCGAACCCGCGGAACGCAGTCTGCGAGGTCTTGTTGGTCTTGGAGATCCGCCCGTGCACCTCGATGTTCGGGATCCAGTACGCGTTGTCAATGTGGCACAGCGCGCGACCCTGCACCGGTTCGGACAGGTCCAGGCTCCATCCGCCGTCCGCGGTCAGCGTCGCGGTCAACGCCTGGATCGTGCCGTCCTCGGCGAAGCCTGCCTTCCACAACGCGTGGAAGCCGTGCCGCTTGCCGGAGATGGTGATGTCCTGGGTTCGGTTGAACCGGACCCGCACCGGGCGGCCGGTGACCACGGTGCCCAGCGCCGCGATGGCCGCATACCCGTGCGGCTGCATCTCCTTGCCGCCGAAGCCGCCGCCCATGCGCAGGCACTGGACGGTGACCGCGTGGTAAGGCTTGCCCAGCACGTGCGAGACGATGTCCTGCGTCTCGGTCGGGTGCTGCGTCGAGGACTGCACGAAGATCTGCCCGTTCTCGTCGATGCTGGCCAGCGCCGCGTTGGTCTCCAGGTAGAAGTGCTCCTGCCCGGCGAATTCGAACTCGCCTTCGAAGACGTGCGCGCAGTCCGGGAAGGCCGCCTCCGGGTCGCCGCGGCGCAGCACGGGCCGAGAACCCTGGTAGCTCTCCGCGGCGATGGCCTCCTTGATCGTGATCAACGACGGCAGCGGGTCGTATTCGATGGCGACCTTGGTGGCCCCGATCCGGGCCGCCTCCAGGGTCTCGGCAAGCACCCAGCACACCGGGTGCCCGTAGTACATGACCTCGCTGGGGAACAGCGGCTCGTCATGCTTGACCCCGGCGTCGTTCACCCCGGGCACGTCGGCCGCGGTGAGCACGTGCACCACCCCGGGCACGGCCAGCGCCGGCGCGGTGTCCAGCGCGCTCACCTGCGCGTGCGCGTGCGGGGCCTGCACCGGGTAGGCGTGCAGGGCACCCGGGTAGCGGCTGACCAGGTCGTCTGTGTAGAGAGCAAACCCGGTGACGTGCAGGTCTGCGCTCTCGTGCGGCATCTCGACGCCGACCACCGGGCGCGGCGGGCGGGTGCTGAGTTCACTCATGACGCGATCCCCTCTGGTATTCCGGACTCGGCATGGAACTTGAGCAGCGACTGCTCGAGCATCGCCGCCCGGAATGCGGCGCTGGCCCGGTGGTCGTCGATCGGGGTGCCCTCGCGGCCGAGCAGGGCGGCGGCCTCCCGTACGGTGTCGGCGGTCCATGGGCGGCCGCGCAGCGCGTCCTCGGTGGCGGTCGCCCGAAGCGGGGTGGCCGCCACCCCGCCGAGGCCGATGGCCACCCGCTCGACGACTCCTCCGGCGACCTCAAGGGCGAACGCGATGGCCACGCTGGAGATGTCGTCGAACCGCCGCTTGGCGATCTTGTGGAAGGCGACCGTCGGGGCCAGCGGCAGCGGGATGCGCACCGACCGGATCAGCTCGGCCGGCTGCTTCACGGTCTGCCGGTAGCCGGTGAAGTAGTCGGCCAGTGCGACCTCGCGGTCGCCGCCCGGCCCGGCCAGCACGATCGTCGCCTCCAGCGCCAGCAGCGCGGGCGGGGCGTCCCCGATGGGGGAGGCGGTGCCCAGGTTGCCGCCCAGGGTGGCGCCGTTGCGGATCAGCCGGGACGCGAACTGCGGCCAGAACTGGTCCAGCAGCGGGATCCGCCCGTCCAGCAGCCGCTCGGCCTCCGACAGGGTGAGCGCGGCGCCGATCTCGATCTCGGAATCGCCCACGTCGAACGTGCGCAGTTCGGGCAGCTGGTCCACGGCCACCACGAACCGGGCCCGGGTACCGCGCAAGTTGACCTCGACGCCCCAGTCGGTGCACCCGGCGATCACCGTGGCGTCCGGCCGCTCGGCCAGCAGCGCGACCGCCGCGGCCAGGTCGGCGGGCCGGACGAACTCGGTGTCACCGACCCGCACCCGGGTGGCCGCCGCGGCCGGCGCGGGCGCCGCGCAGCGGCGGGCGAACATGTCGTCCGCGGGCGGGGCGTCCAGGGCGTACGCGGCGTCCCGGATCGGGCGGTACCCGGTACAGCGGCACAGGTTCCCGCTCATCGCATGCAGGTCGAACCCGTTCGGCCCGTGCTCATGGTCGGCCGCCTGCTTCCCGTTGCCGCTGGGGTCGGCCGGGGTCCGGTCCGGCCGGTAGTACTCGGCGGCCATCGAGCAGATGAAGCCGGGCGTGCAGTAGCCGCACTGGGAGCCACCGCGGTACGCCACCTCCCGCTGCACCGGATGCAGCGCGCCCGGCGTGCCGAGACCCTCGGCGGTGACCAGCTCCTGGCCATCCAGCGCAAGGACCGGCACCAGGCACGCGTTCAGTGCGGTCCAGAGGGTGCGACCGTCGCCGTCGGGCCGGGCCACCATCACCGAGCAGGCGCCGCACTCGCCCTCCGCGCAACCCTCCTTGGCGCCGGTGAACCCCTGATCGCGCAGCCAGTCGAGCGCGGTGACGTACGGCTCGACATTGACCACCGGGCGCTGTTCGCCGTTGACCATAACC
>CAVYPB010000021.1:0-250468 GCA_963770305.1 uncultured Actinomycetota bacterium | reverse complement strand
CGGAACGAGCCGACGCAGGTGGTCGGCTCGTGCCCTTCCCGGCGGCAATGAGCTTGTGAATGTTCACGTAGAGCTTGGCGCGCGACATCTCGGCCTCGAGCCGATAACGACAAAGCAGCTCCATGGGATGACGGGCCGGTATCGCAGGAGCTGTTGTCGGAGGCTCAGCAGCTCGTTCAGGCTGGACACGTCGAGCCGACTGCATTTTTCGTCGACCCCGACGGCCAAGCGGCTCGTTCAGCTCTTGTTCGACCTGCCGAGCTTGCAGCAGCTCAGTGGGGGTAGTGGTCATCGCGGTCATCCACTCGTCGAGCTCGTCGGCCACCTCGATGAGCGCCCTTGAGAAGGAGTCCGAGCCCCCTTGATAGTGACGCTGAAGTGCTCGCCCCGGCGAGATCGTCGCCGATCTCGTCGACCGCGATGCCGGGCGGCTCCTCGACCATGCCGTCGTCGATTGTGCCGTCGCGGAGTTGAACTGCGTGAGGATGCGCAGGCTGATGTTGGCTACCGGCGCCGGGCGGTCAGCTCCCAGACGATGCGGTAGTCACCACCCCGATACTAGCAGGTGCTGAGGGTGTGCGTACCGGGAGGCAACGGGACGTCGGATGTGCTTGTGCTGGTTGTCATTTGTCCGAGTATGTTCGCGCTCGGTGGTAGTAGTCGGGGCGGAAAAGGAACAGAGCAATTCGAAAAGGCACTGGGAAGGCACAGAGGTTGATTGGTTGGTCTCAGTTAACATATCTTGAACTGCGATAACACTTGCTCCCGGCTGGACTCGAACGGCGACCTCGTTAACAGCCGAATGCTCTCCAATTGAGCTACAGGGGACCGTTCCTGCACGCGGACACGGCCGCGAACCAAGAGACGACTTTAGCGCACCCGCCGTTCGGCCCGCCAATACGCCGCCGCCCCGCACGTACACAGGCAAGTGAGGCAGGATGGACTGCAACACACCGTCGTCCGGGAGGGGCCCTGTGATCCGGTATCTCGTCGTCTTGGCAGTCGGCTATGTGCTGGGTTCGAAGGCCGGACGCCGCCGATGAGCAGATCGCCGGGACCTACAAAGCGGTGACCGAGAGTCCGGCCGCCAAGGCCGTAATCAGCTCGCCGGGCGCCGCAGATCGCCGACCGGGAGCTGTTCACCCGATCCGGCGTTGGTCACGCTGACGCCCATCGACTCCGAAACCGACGTGCTGCACCCGGAGACGATGCCAAGAAAGACGGCTAGCTAGCCGATGCGCGGATTCATGGTCTGCCGGCAGCAGAGGCCCGGTGCTCACGCCGATCCACCCCTGGCTGCTGCCCGCGTCGGGCCCGTAGCCACCGAACTCCGGCGTTCCGACGAAAACGGGCTGTCCGTTGGAGTAGGACGGCGCTTGCCGTCGTCTTTCTCTGCCGAACCATCCCAGGCAGGCCGGCGTCGCCGAGACCTGAGCCTATCCGTCGACACCGCCCGCGGCATAGAGCGGAACGGCCACCGCGGCGGCCGCGAAGGCGCCCGCAATCAGCCGAGTTCGGTTGGACATAGGCTCCCTCTCCGCACGGTCCCCGACAGCGCCTACACCATAACCCTTCGCGGCATTCACGCAGTAAGGTCGTCGCCGCTGGCCTGTTCGAGCAGGCTGCGCCGATAGGCCTCCATCGCCACCAGGTCACCGAACAATGCGTGATACTCGTCGCCCTGTTCCACCGGCGACATGCGCTGGAGTTTGGACTTGACCTCGGCGATCTGGCGGCCGACCCACACTTCCTGCAGCCGAGCCAGCACCCCGCCGATGTAGCGCCGCAATTTGTCGTCGTCGTCCACATTGATCGCCTCGACGCCCAGTTCGTTGACCAGGTTGGCGGCCGCCGGTGCCGCCGTCTGCGCGCGCACCGCCTCGATCCACTGCGCGCCCGTCAGTCCCGCCGACGTCCCGCCTGCTGCGCCGATGGCCGCCCTAGCCCGCGGCATATCCGGGATGGGTGAAACTCTCCACAGTCAGCGAGTCGAACACCGGCCCGGCCAGCGCGGGGTACTGCAGCGCGGACTTGAGGGCCTCGCGCTGCGGCCACAGTGTGGGATCCACCGGATGTCGGGGCGTGCCCGACGGTCGGTGCGGGGCCCGGAGCTGCATCCGCGCCGCCGTATTCGACGACTGTTCCGGCGTGCCGCCGTTGCGCCTCCTGTTCGCGCACCCGCGCGATCACTTGGGCCACATCAGCCCAGCCAACCCAACCGGCCAACCGGCGGGCGTACTCGTCGCGCAACATGCTGTCCTTGATCCGGGCCACCATGGGCACGCACCGTCGCAGCGCCGACACCCGACCTTCCGCACTGTCGAGGTCAACTTCGGAGAGCGCGGTGCGAACGAACTCGAACAACGGTGTGCGCCGCGCCACCAGATCCCGTAGCGCGCCTTCACCAGACTTCAACCGCAGGTCGCACGGGTCCATCCCGTCGTCGGCCACGGCGACGAACGACTGTCCGGCAAGGTTCTGTTCCCCTTCAAAGGCCTTGACCGCCGCCGCACGTCCAGCGGCGTCGCCGTCGAAGACATAAATCAGTTCACCGCGAAAGAAGTTGTCGTCCATCATGAGTCGCCGCAGCATCGCCAGATGCTCATCGCCGAACGCGGTGCCGCACGAGGCGACGGCGGTGGTCACCCCGGCAAGGTGCATGGCCATCACATCGGTGTAGCCCTCGACCACCACCGCCTGATGGCCCTTGGCGATGTCGCGCTTGGCCAGGTCGAGGCCGAACAACACCGACGACTTCTTGTAGAGCACGGTCTCCGGGGTGTTGATGTATTTCGCTTCCATCGAGTCGTCGTCGAAGATGCGGCGCGCCCCGAAGCCGATGACCTCGCTGCCGCTGGCCCGGATCGGCCACAGCAGGCGGCGGTGAAATCGGTCCATCGGGCCGCGTCGACCCTCCCGCGACAACCCGGCGGCCTCGAGTTCCTTGAACTCAAACCCCTTGCGCAGCAAATGCTTTGTCAGCGAATCCCAGCCCGACGGCGCAAACCCGCAGCCGAAATGAGCGGCGGCCTGCGGGTCGAAGTTGCGGTCGAGCAGATCTGCCGCGCGGGCGCGGCCTCTTCGGACTGCAGGGCCGCGGCATAGAACTCCTGGGCGGCCGCGTTGGCGGCGAGCAGCCGGCTGCGACTGCCTCGGTCGCGCTGCACATTCGTCGCGGACGCACCCGTGTACGTAACGGTATAGCCGACCCGGTCGGCGAGCAGCTCGACGGCTTCGACGAAGCTGACGTGCTCGATCTTCTGGACGAACGCGTAGACATCGCCGCCCTCGCCGCAGCCGAAGCAGTGGAAATGCCCGTGGTTCGGCCGGACGTGGAACGACGGCGATTTCTCGTCGTGGAACGGGCACAACCCCTTCAGCGAATCAGCGCCTGCGCGCCGCAACTGCACGTAGTCGCCGACCACGTCCTCGATCCGGACGCGTTCGCGAATGGCCGCGATATCGCGATCAGGGATCCGGCGCGGCCAACGGGCTCCGGCGCGATCCGCTAAGCCGGCTCCAGGTGCTCCAATCGCCCTTCTGTGAACGACGCGATCTGGTCGACGACGACCCGCAGCCGTGCACCGCTCGTCGTCTGCGTCGTTGAAGGCGGGCACGAAGATCGGGTCGAGCGTGGCAGGCGCACCCGCCAACACCCACTGCGCGACGCATGGATGCGATCGCGCTGCCGCGCCTGAAGGTCCAGGTGCCGCGGGTCAGACATGATGAACTGCAGCGCCAGGATCTTCAGCACCACGACCTCGGCGCGCACCAGATCGGGCACCCGCAGCACGGCCTGGTAGCGAACGAACGGGCCCGGGCCTGTGGCCTCGCGGGTGGCGGCGATGGCGGCCGACGCGAACCGGCCAACCAGCTCGCTGGTCAACCGCTTCAATGCGACGAGCCGCGGCCAGCGTGGCGTCGTACTTGCCGACCGCGGCGACCACAGGCAGAGCGGACAGTCGCTCGGCTGCCGCCACCAAGTCGTCGGCGCGCAGGCCCGCGCCCACCCCGCTGGACTCGCCGAGGCGCCCGAGCACTGCGGCCGCATCGTCGTCGGCCAGCACCCGCATGTCGATGCGGCCCGAGACGACGCCGTCCTCAACGTCGTGCACCGAGTACGCGACGTCGTCGGCCCAGTCCATCACCTGGGCCTCAAGGCACGGCTTCTCGCCAGTGGCGCCCGACCGCATCCAGTCGGCCGCGGCGGCGTCGTCGGTGTAGAAGCCGAACTTGCGATGCGCGGGCCCGCGCCGCCACGGGTACTTGGTCACCGCGTCCAGCGCGGCCCTGGTCAGGTTGAGCCCGGCGCTGTGATCATGGGGGCCAAGGACTTTGGGCTCCAGCCGGGTCAGGATGCGGAAGTTCTGCGCGTTGCCCTCGAAGCCGCCGTGGTCGGCGGCCAGCTCGTCGAGAGCGCGCTCACCGTTGTGACCGTATGGCGGATGCCCGATGTCGTGGGCCAGTCCGGCCATGTCGACGAGGTCCGGATCGCAGCCAAGCCCGATGGCCATACCGCGGCCGATCTGCGCCACCTCAAGCGAGTGGGTCAGCCGGGTGCGCGGCGTCTCGCTCTGGCGTGGCCCGACGACCTGCGTCTTGTCCGCCAGGCGGCGCAGGGCAGCGCTGTGCAGGACGCGCGCCCGGTCGCGGGCGAAATCGGTGCGGTGTTCGGTGTCGGTGCCCGGCAGCGGGCACCCTTCGGCGGTTCGACCACCAGACGCTGCCGGTCGAACTCGTCGTAGAGGTCGGTCTTCAGTCGGCCACCGACGCACAGTCTGCCAGGATCTACGACCATGCGCTTCATCGCCCGCTCGCTCAGCCTGGTCCTCGCGATCCTGGCCGCCGGACTCCTGGTCGCGCCAGCCGCCACAGCCGAACCACCGTTCCGGCTCCAGACCCAGGTGACCGACAACGCTGGAGTGTTGTCCGCCTCGGGACGCAACGACGTTCAGGCGGCCGTCGACAAGCTGTACAACGACAAGCAGATCCAGCTGTGGGTGGTGTACGTCAAGGACTTCTCCGGCCAGAGTTGGCTCAGCTGGGCGCAAAGCACCACGAGTGCAAGCAATCTCGGCGACGACGATGTGCTGCTGGCGATCGCCACCGAAGAACGGGCGGTCGCCTTCGACGTGCCGAACGCGGTCACCGGTGGCACGTCGACACTGACCGACAACATCCGCCGCAACGACATCGAGCCGGCACTGCGCCGAGGCGATTGGGCCGGTGCCGCCGTGGCGGCGGCCAATGGGCTCAACACGCCGACCAGCACCGGCCTCGGGATGTCGTGGTTCGGCCTGCTCGTCGTGCTTGCGATCATCGTCGTCGCCGTCCTGCTGCTGTGGCTGTGGATGCGGCGCCGGCGGCGCAAGCGGCGGGAAGCCGAGTTCGCCGCCGCGAAGCGAGTGGACCCGAGTGACCCCGACGCGCTGGCCGCGGTGCCGATCGACGCCCTCGACGATCTATCCAAGGCGATCGTTGTGGACGTCGACAACGCGGTCCGCACCAGCGACAACGAATTGGCCCTGGCCGTCGAGGAATTCGGCACCGCGCAGACCGAACCATTCAGCCGCGCGGTCACCACCGCCAGGACGACGCTGGCGCAAGCGTTCAACGTCCGCCAGATTCTCGACGACGCCGTCCCCGAGACGCCGCAGCAGCGCCGCGATCTGCTGACGCGGGTGGTCGTCGCTGCGGCGAAGGCCGATCAGGAGTTGTACGCGCAGGGCGAGGCCTTCGAGAAGCTGCGTGACCTGGTCATCAACGCGCCGAGTCGGTTGGACGCGCTCACCCAGATGATGGTCGACATCACCGCCCGGATCGGACCTTCGGGGCAGGCCCTGGCAGCGCTGCACAGCCAATTCGACGCCACCGCACTGACTTCCGTCGCCGACAACGTCGAGACAGCCAAGCAGCGGCTGGCGTTCGCCGACCAGAACATCACCAATGCCCGCGGGCTGGTGGAGCGTCCGGCCGGCCAGCAGATGGGGTTGGTCGACGCGATCCGGGCCGCCGAATCTTCACTCGGCCAGGCCCGCTCACTACTCGACGCCGTCGACAGCGCAGCGACCGACATCAACCGGGCGGTGGCCACGCTGCCGTCGGCGATCGCCGACATCCAGAACGGCATCAACCAGGCCGGCGCACAGCTGAAGCAGCCCAACACGCCGCAAGCTGTCGAACTCACCGCAGCACGGGACGCTGCGGCGTCCGCGGTGGCCCAGGCGCAGAAGTCCGGCAGCAGCGACCCGCTGGGCACGTTCACCCGGCTGACAAAGGCCGACGCCGACCTGGACCGGCTGCTGGCCAGCGTGGACGAGGAACGCGAGGCGGCCCAACGTCTAGCCCGCGCGTTCGATCAGGCGTTGGCCACGGCCCAGTCGCGGGTGAAGGGCGTGTCGGACTTCATCGACACGCGCCGCGGAAGTATCGGTCCCGAGGCGCGGACCCGGCTCGCCGAGGCCCAGCGTCAGATCGAGGCGGCACTGGCCAAAGGCCAAACCAACACCGTCGAAGCCGTCGCACATGCCAACGGCGCCGCCACGCTGGCCGCGCAGGCACAATCGCTGGCCAACGACGACGTTCGCGCCGCGCAGCGGTCCTACTCCTCGGGATACAGCGGTGGCGGATCTGACATGGGCGCCGTCATCGGCGGCATCGTCATCGGCAACATTCTGCGGGGAGGCTATTCCGGCGGATTCGGAGGGGGATACGGAGGCGGCTTCGGCGGCGGCCGGGGCATGGGCCGCTCGACGTCCTATGGCGGCTCGTCACACTCGTCGGGCCGCAGCTACAGCGGAGGCCGGTTCTAGGACCGACCGCCCACTAGCAGCCCTTGAGCCGTGCCGCCAAATAGTCGGTCACGGCGTCGAGCGCGACGCGGTCCTGCGTCATCGCGTCGCGCTCGCGGATGGTCACCGCCTGGTCCTCGAGCGTTTCGAAGTCGACCGTCACACAGAACGGCGTGCCGATCTCGTCCTGGCGGCGGTAGCGCCTGCCGATGGCGCCCGCGTCGTCGAATTCGACATTCCAGCACTTGCGCAACTCGGTGGCGAGGTCGCGCGCCTTCGGCGACAGGTCGGCGTGACGGGACAACGGCAGCACCGCGGCCTTGACAGGCGCCAGCCGCGGGTCAAGCCGCAAGACCGTGCGCTTGTCCACGCCCCCCTTGGCGTTCGGCGCCTCGTCCTCAGCGTAGGCGTCGACGAGAAACGCCATGAACGACCGGGTCAGACCGGCCGCAGGCTCGATCACGTATGGCACGTAGCGGGTGTCGGTGGCCTGGTCGTAGAACGACAGGTCGACGCCGGAATGCTTTGAGTGCGTTGATAAGTCGAAATCCGTGCGGTTTGCGACGCCTTCGAGTTCGCCCCACGGATTACCCTGGAAACCGAACTTGTACTCGATGTCGACCGTGCGGTCGGAGTAGTGCGACAGCTTGTCCTTGGGATGCTCGTAGAGCCGCAGGTTCTCGGCATCGATGCCGAGGTCGACATACCACTGCAGCCGGGTGTCTATCCAATACTGGTGCCACTCGGTGGCGCTCGCCGGCTCGACGAAGAACTCCATCTCCATCTGCTCGAACTCGCGGGTGCGGAAGATGAAGTTGCCAGGGGTGATCTCGTTGCGGAAGCTCTTGCCGATCTGGCCGATGCCGAACGGCGGCTTGCGGCGTGCGGTGGTCACCACGTTGGCGAAGTTCACGAAGATGCCTTGCGCGGTCTCGGGCCGCAGATAGTGCAAGCCTTCGTCGGTTTCGATCGGGCCGAGGTGCGTCTTGAGCATCATGTTGAATTCGCGCGGCTCGGTCCACTGACCCGGCTCACCGGTGTCGGGATCGCGAATGTCGGCCAGCCCGTTGGGCGGCGGACGTCCGTGCTTGGCCTCGTACGCCTCGATGAGATGGTCTGCGCGATAACGCTTGTGCGTGATCAGCGACTCCACCAGCGGGTCGTGGAACACCTCGACGTGGCCGGAGGCCACCCACACTTCGCGGGGCAGGATGATCGACGAGTCGAGGCCGACGACGTCGTCGCGACCGGTGACCACCGAGCGCCACCACTGCCGCTTGATGTTCTCCTTGAGTTCCACGCCAAGCGGTCCGTAGTCCCAGGCCGACTTCGTGCCACCGTAGATCTCGCCGGCCTGGAACACAAAACCACGCCGCTTGGCCACGTTCGCGACGGTGTCGATGATGGACGCCACGGGTGAACAGCGTAAAGCGTGTCGAACAACTCAGGTCGAGTGGTCGTCACCGCCCTTCTCGGGCGTCGTCGGTTCCGGCCGCTGGCGCGGCGTGAACGTCGGTTCCCGCTTCAACCGGGCCGGTTTCACCGGCACACGAAGGGTGCTGGTCAGAGCCGTCCCGTCGGCGGGCGTTGGTAGCCCGGCCCCGCTGCTTGAGGGTCCGGGGTTCGGAGGAAGGCTCATGATGGGTTTGGCCCCACCGGGCCAGATTTATCGCAGCATTGAGATCGCGGTCTACAGAATGTCCGCAACCACAGTTGAACACCCGATCAGCGAGCTCCAGGCCGGTGTTGATGGCACCGCATTGCGGGCATTCACCGGACTAATGCCAACAAACTACTTACCGGTCGGCAATGTGCTCTCCCGATTGCCGGGACTGTGTCGTGGGGGCAAGCGTTTCAAGCCAGGTGTGGATTCGTTGAGCAACGGCTTCCCACCCGGGCTCGACCATCATGTTATGACCCATGTTCGGGAAGATTTCTGCTTCGGTGCGGTAAGCACGCGCGGTCGCGCGGACTTCCTCCTGTGTGAAGCAGCCGTCGCATTCGGCACCCAAGACCAAGAGCGGCGCAGTGACCCGCTCGGGCTTGGGCAGATCGAGTAGAGCCACGTCCCGCGTGATTCTTCCAACGAACTCTTCTTCAAGTCGTGCGGCATAGCGGACGACATCGGAGTCGGGGGTGTATGGGGAGTAGAAGTATTCGCGTGCAAGTTTGGGCGTGTTGTAACCGTGCAGCGATCTCGTTGTGACGACGGCTCTGATGGCATGCCATGGGTGGCGTTTCATACCACGCAGCAAGAACCCACCAGCCCCGCGCGTGGGGATGGATGCGACTAGGACGCCCGCAGGGGCGTCGTGCGTCTCGAGGTATTTCTGCACCACGAAGCCGCCCATCGAGTGGCCGATCACCACCGGCCGTGTGGGCAAGCTATTCGCTACTGAGTCGACATCGTTGACGAAGTCGGCGACCGAACAGGTCTGCATGCGCTTTTGCGCTGGGCTGCCTCCATGGCCACGGAGGCTGACAGCCACCGCGCGATAGCCCTTGTCTGCGAAGTAATCGAGGAAGTGTTCGTCCCAGCACCAGGCTGCATGCCAGGCGCCGTGGACGAAGAGCAGCGGCGCCGGGTGAGATTCACTGCAAGACCCCTTGTCGATTACCTCGAGCATTAGCCTGATTCCTTGTGCGGGGAGGCCGTTGACGGCATTCCAGCCCCCATGGGTTCGCTGCGCTCCCGCTGAGAATAGCTTCGGCCACGATGTGCACGCATCCAGATTGGTTCACCAACAATGCCGGGTGATAGTCGGGCAATGCCGGGTGGGCCGGGTCGGTGGTGGCGCGACTGGGCTGGCTGATGGTGCGGTCGAGTGCGACGAGCGACCGGCGCGACAACGTTGACATGCGCGTCCGCGCATGTATTCTGGCGCCATAATGAAAATCGTTTCCACTTTGTCGGGCGATGAGCGCTCGCGCGAAGAGAATCCAACTTCAGCCGAGGTGCACGACCACGGTGGCACGCCGCCACCGGACCTGCCGTCGCGCGACGTCCTCGACACCGCGGGCGACCTATTACGCGCACTGGCCGCGCCGGTTCGCATCGCGATCGTGCTGCAATTGCGTGAGTCGGCGCGCTGCGTGCACGAACTCGTCGACGCGCTCGCAGTTCCGCAGCCGCTGGTCAGCCAGCACCTGCGCATCCTCAAGGCGGCCGGCGTCGTGGCAGGCGAACGGTCCGGACGCGAAGTGATGTACCGGCTCGTGGACCATCACCTGGCCGACATCGTCGTCGCGGCGGTGACCCACGCCGCCGAGGGCGGCCAGTGAGCACTACCGGGGTGCGTGCCACCCGGCAGCGCGCTGCAATCTCGGCGTTGCTGGAAAACCTCGACGAGTTCCGGTCCGCCCAGGAGATCCACGACGAACTGCGCCGCCGCGGCGAGGGCATCGGCCTGACGACCGTGTACCGCACCCTGCAGTCGTTGGCCGCCAACGAGCTCGTCGACACGCTGCGCACCGACACCGGCGAGTCGGTGTACCGGCGCTGCTCCGAGCACCACCATCACCACCTGGTCTGCCGCGCCTGCGGCTCGACGGTCGAGATCCAGGGTGGCGACGTCGAGGCGTGGGCCGCCGAGGTCGCCCGAGACCACGGCTTCGCCGAGGTCAGCCACACCATCGAGATCTTCGGCATCTGCGGCGACTGCGTGGCCAAGTCGTCGTAGCTGGTGGCGATCTACGAAGCCTTCAACGGCGACGGCGTCAGCGTGGTGGTCAGCGACGTCGACCTCGATCAGGCTGCGTGCGACGACGGGCCGCTGAGCACGGAGCTTGCCGATGCTGCCGGGCAGGCGCGACGGACCGACCTCGTCGAGAACCTGCGCCGCAGCCTGAACGGCGACGACCGAGCGCGAAAACTGGCCGCCGCCAAGGCACTTCTGGCCTTGAACGATCGCGGCGCGGGCAAGCTGCTTGAATCGACGGCTGCATCGGAACCCGACACCGTCGTCGCAAAGAGCTTCATTGCGGTCGCTACGCGCCTGCGCGGGCCGCGAGTGGCGCTCGAGTTCTTCGAAGATCCCGATACCGACCCACAGCTCGCCCGCCTGTTGGTGTCGAACTACAACAGCCACCTTCGGCTCGAGTCCGGTGACATCCGATTTCTCATCACCGCGCTGCGACACTACGTCGCGCGAAGCCTGCCCTGGCTGACGAAGGTGGGCCCGGACATCTGGGACAACGGCGTCTTCCTGATCGTCAACGCGCTCTCGAACGACGGGGCCGTACGACTGCTGCGTGATACCGAACGAGGCCCCGAGCGGTCTGCGCTCGTGCAACTGCTGTCAGCGCTGACCGAGCATACGGACGACGACGACATCGTGACCGGGGTGAATGACCTGCGGGCGGTGCTGTCCGACGGGAGCTAGGCGCCGGGGACTGCGATGAGGTCGCGACGGACATCGGTGCCGGTACCCAACACCAACAGGATCAATGTCCGCAGCGCATCGTCAGTCAGGCCGGCGGCAGGGAAGTTGTAGCGCAGCAGAACGTCGCCGACCTTCTTGGAGTTGCGCTTGGCGCCCGCGCTCTTCTCCACCAGCGACACCGTCCCCAGCAGAGTTTCCCGCGCGTGCCTGGCGACCTTGTTGCGAATCTTGCTGTCCATCGGCAGATCCCACGCCAGAATCTGCGTCAGCGACACCATGTCGAGGCCCTCGGCGATCGTCACGACCCGAAGCGAGGCGAACGTCTCGTCGTAGTGCACGGTGAGCGCGCCGTCGTCTTCCTGCTCGATCGGCAGGATGTCATCGAGCACCGCGGCCAGTCTTTCCTCAAGCGTCATCATGCCCTGCCGAAGCGGCGGTTGCGGTTCACGTACTCCTCGCACGCCTCCCATAGGTCGCGGCGGTCGTAGTCCGGCCACAGCTTGTCCTGGAAGAAGTATTCGGCATACGCCGCCTGCCAGATAAGGAAGTTGCTTGCCCGCTGCTCGCCCGACGTCCGGATGAACAGGTCCACATCGGGGATGTCGTTGCGGTGCAGGTGTTTGGCGACGGTGTCCTCCGTGATGCGTCGCGGGTTGAGCTCGCCCGCAACGGCTTCCTCGGCGACGGCCCTTGCGGCTTCAGCGATCTCGGTGCGGCCGCCGTAGTTGACGCAGTAGTTGACGGTGATGACGTCGTTGGTCACGGTCATCTGCTCGGCGATGTCGAATTCCTTGATGACGCTGCGCCACATCCTGGGCCGTGAACCCACCCAGCGCATGTTCACGCCCATCGCGTCGAGGTTTTCCCGCCTGCGGCGCACCACTTCCCGGTTGAAGCCCATCAGGAAGCGCACCTCCTCGGTGCTGCGCTTCCAGTTCTCGGTGGAGAACGCGTACACGCTGAGATGTTTGATGCCCATTTCGATGGCGCCGCAGGTGACGTCGATCAGCACCGCCTCGCCCATCTTGTGACCCTCGGTGCGATGCAACCCACGCTGGGTGGCCCATCGGCCGTTGCCGTCCATCACGATCGCGACGTGGTTGGGTACCTGGTCGGCGGGAATCTGCGGCGCCGCGGCCTTGGACGGGTGCTGCGGCGGCCGGGCGAACCTGCCGTTGGTACGCGGGGGCAGTTGCGGGAAGACCACCGGCCATGTGGACTTGTCGGGGAACGTCGGATAGTCGTCAGGCGCCGGGGGCAGCTGCGGGTAGGTCGTCGCCGTGCCCGCCCGTTTGAGTGCCATGGGGCACATCCTGCCCGAACAACGAAACACGTTTTTCAGCGACCGCGCGATCAACCCGGTATGCCCGTTCGACCAGCGGCAAGGTCCGCAGCTGACGTTCCAGATGCCACTGCAGGTGGGCGGCTACCAGCCCGCTGGCCTGGCTGCGGTACGACGGCGGCGACGCCTGCGCGTGCTCCCAGTCGCCGTCGTTGAGCGCGGCCATCAGGTCCAGCACGCCCTGCGGCGGGGTCACCGACCCGGATGGGCGGCAGTGCACGCATACGCTGCCTCCGGCCGCGACGTGGAACGCCCGGTGCGGACCCGGCGCGGCGCAGCGGGCGCATTCGGTTAGCGCCGGCGCCCAGCCCGCGATTCCCATGGCACGCAACAGATAAGCGTCGAGCACGAGTTCACGGGGGCGGCCGCCGTCGGCCACCGCCCGCAGCGCGGCCACGGTCAGCCGGTGCAGGGCGGGCACCGGGGCCCGCTCCTCCCCCGCCAGCCGCTCCGCGGTTTCCAGCACCGCGCACGCGCAGGTGTAACGGCCGTAGTCGTTGACGAGATCGGTGGCGAACGCGTCGATGGCCTGCACCTGGGTGACGATGTCGAGGTTTCGGCCGGGATGCAGCTGAACGTCGATGTGCGCGAACGGCTCCAGCCGTGCCCCGAACTTGCTCCTGGTACGCCGCACGCCCTTGGCCACCGCACGCACCAACCCGTGGTCACGGGTGAGCAGGGTGACGATCCGGTCGGCCTCGCCGAGTTTGTGCTGGCGCAGCACGACCGCTCGGTCCCGGTACAGCCGCATTAAGACAGTCTCTCACCGTAATCTGACAGTTAGCGGTTAGCAGCGCCGATATTCTTTCAAGTGATGGTCGAGTCAAGAACAAGCGGAACCCGATACTCCGCCAATTTTCCTACGATCACCAACCAGCTTTATCAGCTCGCCGCCGGCATCGTAACGTCCGAGCAACTGGTACGGCGATCACTTGATGCCATCGAAGCGAGCCAGTCGACGCTGAACGCTTTCCGCGTGGTGCTGACCAAACTGGCACTGGCCGACGCGGCCGAAGCGGATCGCAAACGTGCGGCGGGCGAACAACTTCCGTTGTTGGGGATTCCGATCGCAGTCAAAGATGACGTCGACGTCGCGGGTGTCCCCACGCGGTTCGGCAGCCACGGATACGTCAGGAAGGCGGACCGGGACTCCGAGGTGGTGCGCAGATTGCGGGCCGCGGGCGCGATCATCGTCGGCAAGACCAACACGTGTGAGTTAGGTCAATGGCCGTTCACCAGCGGCCCGGGGTTCGGGCACACCCGCAACCCGTGGTCGAGCGAACACACTCCGGGCGGCTCTTCGGGTGGCAGCGCGGCGGCCGTGGCGGCCGGATTGGTGGCGGCGGCCATCGGCTCGGACGGCGCGGGCAGTGTGCGGATACCCGCGGCGTGGACGCATCTGGTCGGCATCAAACCGCAGCGGGGACGAATCTCCACCTGGCCGCTGCCGGAGGCGTTCAACGGCATCACCGTCAATGGGGTATTGGCCCGCACTGTCACCGATGCGGCGATGGTGCTGGACGCGGCGTCGGGCAACGTCCCCGGCGACCTGCATCAGCCCCCGCCGGTGCAGGTGTCCGATTTCGTCGCGCGGGCTCCGGGCCCGCTGAAGATCGCGCTGTCGACGAAGTTCCCGTGCACGTTCTTCCGGGCCAAGCTGCACCCGGAGATCCGGGCGGCCATGGAGACCGTCGCGCGTCAGCTCGAGGAGCTCGGGCACACCATCGTGAGGGCCGACCCCGACTACAACATGCGGATGTCGTGGAACTTTCTGTCCCGGTCGACGTCGGGATTGCTCGATTGGGTGGATCGCCTCGGCCCGAACGTAAGGCTTGACGAGCGCACGATGTCCAATGCGCGGACCGGCTTGCTGCTGTCGCAGAACACGCTGCGCAAGGCGCGCGCCCGCGAGGCCGCATCACAGCGCCGGATCGGATGGATCTTCAACCTGGTTGACGTTGTGCTGACGCCGACCACCGCGCTGCCCCCGCCCAGGGTGAAGGACTTCGATCACCGCGGCGGGCTGTCGACCGACCGCGCGATGATCCGTGCGTGCGCGGTGACGTGGCCGTGGAACCTGCTGGGCTGGCCGTCAATCAATGTGCCCGCCGGGTTCACCTACGGCGGGCTGCCGATCGGCGTCCAGCTGATGGGTCCGGCGAACAGCGAGCCGCTGCTGATCTCGTTGGCCGCCGAGCTGGAAGCGCTCAACGGCTGGGTGATGCGGCAGCCCGACGTCTGGTGGGACGCGCGGCAAGCTGAACGTGCGCCGACCCCGGAGTTGGTCCCCGAGGCCGCTTTGGACAATCTCGCAGTTGAGGAGCCGGTTTCGGACGAGGTCGCGTAATCTCCCGAGGGTGACAGTCAGCGATATGGCACGCCGCGGGGTATGCGCGCTGCCAGTTGTCACGGTGGTCGGTGCGGCGGTCGCGGGCATCCCCGCCGCCAACGCCGACAACAGGCGGCTCAACGACGGGGTGGTGGCCAACGTCTACACCGTGCAACACCAGGCGGGCTGTACCACCGAAATCAAGATCAACCCTAAGCTTCGTCTTGCTGCCCAGTGGCACACCGACGACGTGCTGAACAACCGGGCACTGGACGGAGATATCGGGTCGAACGGGACGACGGTCGCCGATCGCGGGCGCAACGCCGGCTACGCCGGGGCCGTGGCCGAGACGGTGGCGATTAACCCGGCCCTGGCCATCAGCGGTGTCGAGTTGATCAACCAGTGGTACTACCGGCCCGATTACTACGCGACCATGGCGGACTGCTCCAATGTCGACATCGGTGTGTGGTCGGACAGCGTGCTCGACCGCACCGTCGTGGTCGCGGTCTACGGCAAGGGTGACGGCGCGCCGCAGGTGCCGTCGTCCATCCGCGACTTCGGCCAGGTTCCCGGGTGGACGCCCTAACCGGTTCATCCGCCATGCCTAAAAGCCCAGCCGCCCAAGCTGTTTCGGGTCGCGCTGCCAGTTCTTCGCAATCTTGACGCGCAGGTCGAGGTACACCTTGGTGCCAAGCAGCTTCTCGATCTGGGTGCGCGCGGCGGTGCCCACCTCGCGCAGCCTCGCGCCGCCCTTGCCGATCACGATGCCCTTCTGGCTGTCACGTTCGACGTAGAGGTTGGCGCGTACATCAACAAGCGGGTTGAGATCGTCGCGACCCTCGCGCGGGCTGACCTCCTCGATGACGACGGCCAGTGAGTGCGGCAGCTCATCGCGCACGCCTTCCAGCGCGGCTTCGCGGATCAGCTCGGCCATCAGCACCTCCTCGGGCTCGTCGGTGAGCTCCCCGTCGGGGTAGAACGCCGGGCCGGGCGGCAGCCGGGCGGCGAGCACGTCGGTCAAGACGTCGAGATTCTCGCCGGTGGTCGCCGACACCGGAACGATCTCGGTGTCCGGCCCGGCGAGCTCGCTCACCGCGAGCAGTTGCGCGGCGACCCGGTCCCTCGACACCTTGTCGATCTTGGTCACGACGACCATCAGCGTGGTTTTCGGCGCAATCGTGCGGATCTGCTCGTAGATCCAACTGTCCCCCGGGCCGATCTTCTCGTCGGCCGGGATACACAGCCCGATGATGTCGACCTCCGAATAGGTGTCCTTGACGAGGTCGTTTAGCCGCTGCCCCAGCAGTGTGCGCGGCCGGTGCAGGCCGGGGGTGTCGACGAGGATGATCTGGAAGTTTTCGCGGTGCACGATGCCGCGAATCGTGTGCCGGGTGGTCTGCGGGCGGTTCGACGTGATCGCAACCTTCGCGCCGACCAGCTCGTTGGTCAGTGTCGACTTTCCAGTGTTCGGCCTGCCGACGAAGCAGACGAAGCCGGAACGGAACTCGGTTTCGCACACGCGAGGAGCAGAATTGGTCACTGCACGGTGCCCGCCCGGTCGGTGACAATGACCGTCGCGTCGGCCGACAGCTCGCGCACCGCGGCCACGCCCGCGTCGTCGGCAGAACCACCAACCACCACCGCGGCCTCCACACCGGTCGCGCCGCTGGACACCGCCGCGGCGACGGCCGCCTGCAGCGCGGTCAGCTGCAACGCGTCCAACGCGACGGGCGCGCCCGAGTAGGTGCGGCCGTCGAGATCGCGCACCGCCGCTCCGCTGGGCGCCTCGGCCCTACCCATTGCACCACGGGCCAGCACGACCAGTTTGGCGTCCTCGGCGTCGAGCTCGGTCATTCGCGCTCCTCTTCTACGGGTTCGGTGGGGCTGACCAACACGGTGCCGATGCGGACCCGGCCGCGATGGTCCGACCCGCCTTCGGCGCGCAGGCGCAGCCCGTCCCACGTCACCTCGGCGCCAGGCAACGGGACACGGCCCAGCTCGAGCGCCACCAGGCCGCCGACCGTGTCGACGTCGAGGTCCTCGTCGAACTCGATCTCGTACAGCTCGCCAAGGTCCTCGATCGGCAGCCGGGCCGACACCCGAAAATGCTTGTCGCCCAGGTCTTCCACCGGCGCGACCTCGTCGGTGTCATATTCGTCGGCGATTTCGCCGACGATCTCCTCCAACACGTCCTCGATCGTGACAAGTCCCGCGATGGCGCCGTACTCGTCGACCAGCAGCACCATATGGACGCGGTCGCGCTGCATCTCGCGCAGCAGCGCGTCGAGCGGTTTGGAGTCGGGGACGAACACCGCCGGGCGCATCACCTCGGACACCTTGGTGTCGCGACCGCCGTTGGTCGAGTAATACGTCTTCTGCACGAGGTCTTTGAGGTAGACCACGCCCACGACGTCGTCGACGTTCTCGCCGATCACCGGGATCCGCGAATGCCCGCTGCGCACCGCTAATGACGTCGCTTGACCCGCGGTCTTATCGCTTTCGATCCACACCATCTCGGTGCGCGGGACCATCACCTCGCGGGCCGGGGTGTCACCCAACTCGAACACCGACTGGATCATCCGGCGCTCGTCGTCGGCCACCACGCCTCGCTGCTGGGCCAGGTCGACGACCTCGCGCAGCTCGATCTCGGAGGCGAACGGGCCGTTGCGGAACCCGCGACCGGGTGTCAGCGCGTTACCGATCAACACCAGCAGCCGGCTGATCGGGGTGAGCAGCACCGAGATCGCCTGCAGCGGAAGCGCGGCCAGCAATGAGATGGTGTACGCGTTCTGCCGGCCCACGGTTCGCGGGCCCACACCGATGGCCACGAAGCTGACCACCACCATGATGGCGGCCGCGGCGACCAGCCCCCAGCCCACGCCGAGAAGGCCGTCGAGGTAGGCGACCAGCAACACCGTCGCGGTCACCTCGCAGGTGATGCGTAGCAGCACAACGAGATTGATATAGCGCGGGCGCTCGCGCATCACTCGGGCCAGCCGGGTCGCGCCGGGGCGTTCGTCGCGCACGAGCTCCTCGACACGAGCCACCGACAAGGTGCTGATGGCGGCGTCGATGGCCGCGAAAAGCCCGCCGAGACCGATGAGCGCTATCGCGCCCAGCAGCGGGGCTATACCGGTCACGGCTCGTCGAAGAATCGGGACTTGTCCAGCAGCCGCCGGTCCTTCTCGGACTGGCGGTCCTGGTGATAAGCCTCGACCTGGTCGGCCACCCACTCCTCGAGCAGTTGGCGCTGGAGGGCGAACATCTCTTTTTCCTCGTCCGGCTCGGCGTGGTCGTAGCCCAGCAGATGCAGCACGCCGTGCACGGTCAGCAGCGCGAGCTCCTGGCCAAGGGTGTGGCCCGCGGCGGCGGCCTGATCTGCCGCGAATTCCGGGCACAACACGACGTCGCCGAGCATCGACGGCCCCGGCTCTGGCGCGTCGGGCCGGCCGCCGGGTTCGAGCTCGTCCATCGGGAAGCTCATCACGTCGGTCGGGCCGGGCAGGTCCATCCACCGCATGTGCAGATCGGCCATCGCCGCGGTGTCCAGCAGTAGCATCGAAAGCTCCGCCGCGGGATTCACTTTCATCTTGCGGATGACGAACCGCGCGACGCTGACCAGTTCGTCTTCGGAAACGTCGATGCCCGATTCGTTGGACACCTCGATGCTCATGCGGTCACCTTCGCGGACGACTGCCGGAGGCCCGCCGCTCCGCCCGGTTCATCAGCGCGGGCTCCTCGGATTTGGCATAGGCGTCGACGATCTCGGACACCAGCCGATGCCGAACGACGTCGGCGCTGGTGAGTTCGGCGAAGTGGATGTCGTCGAGCCCGTCGAGAATGCGTATCACCGCACGCAGGCCCGAGGTCGCGCCACCAGGCAGATCCACCTGCGTGATGTCGCCAGTGACGACGACCTTCGAACCAAAGCCCAAGCGAGTCAGGAACATCTTCATCTGCTCGCTGGTGGTGTTCTGCGCCTCGTCGAGAATGATGAACGCGTCATTGAGGGTTCTACCCCGCATAAACGCCAGCGGGGCGACCTCAATCACCCCGGCGCTCATCAACTTTGGGATCAGCTCGGGATCCATCATGTCGTGCAGCGCGTCATACAGCGGCCGCAGATACGGGTCGATCTTCTCGTACAGCGTCCCGGGCAGGAAGCCGAGGCGCTCGCCGGCCTCCACGGCCGGGCGGGTGAGGATGATCCTGCTGACCTGCTTGGTCTGTAATGCGTTGACCGCCTTGGCCATTGCCAGGTATGTCTTGCCGGTACCTGCAGGCCCGATGCCGAATACGATGGTGTGGGCGTCGATCGCGTCGACATAGCGCTTCTGGTTCAGCGTCTTCGGCCGAATCGTCTTGCCGCGCCGCGAAAGAATGTCGAGAGTGAGCACCTCGGCCGGCGATTCGTTGCCGGTGCCGGTAAGCATCGCGACGCTGTGCTGCACCGCCTGAGGTGTCAGCGGTTGACCGCTGGCCACGATCGCGATCAGTTCGGAAACCACTCGCTCGGCCAGTGCGACGTCGGCAGGCTCGCCGGACAGGGTGAGCGCGTTGCCACGCGCGTGGATATCGGCGGCAAGGATGCGCTCGAGTGTGCGCAGATTCTCGTCGGCGGAACCCAGCAGGCCCACGACGAGGTCGGGCGGAACATTGATGATGCTGCGAACCGGTGCGTCCGAGTCAGCGTTCGTCTCGCTGGGCGTCACGTGGGGTTTTCTGCCTGCTTTCTGGGTTTTAGCCTGGTGGTTTGCTATCGAATACCCATTTTACCGCCGGGTAGCGACGCATCCCAATGCTTAAGTCGGCAGGCCGGTTTACCGCCAGCGCCGCGTCAGAGCGCCCAGGGCGCCCAACGCGACGGCCGCGGCCGTCGAGGTTCGTAGCACCGTCGGCCCCAGCACCACCGCCGTCGCCCCGGAGGCCGACAGCTCTGCGATCTCGTCGTCGGTGATTCCGCCTTCCGGCCCGACAACGAGCAGCAGCGAATGCGCTTGCGCCACTGGCAGTTCCGTCAGCTTGATGGTGGCTGACTCGTGCAACACGAGCGTGGTCGCGCCGTCGTCACGCACCCGCTGCGCCAACTCGGCCGTCGACACCACACCTGTGACCGGCGGAATGTACGGGCGTCGCGACTGGCGTGCCGCCGACCGCGCCACCGCTCCCCAGCGGTGCAGACCCCTGTCGACCCTTGCCCGCCCGTCCCACCGAGCCACACAGCGCGAGGCCTGCCAGGCGATGAACGCATCGGCTCCCGCCTCGGTGGCCAGCTCGATCGCCAGCTCGGAGCGATCGGACTTGGGCAGGGCCTGCACGACGGTGACGGCGGGAGCGGCTGCCGGGACGGTCCGGCGGTCCAGCACCCGCGCCGACAACCGGCCCTTGGCGACGTCCTCGACGACACAGTGCGCCACCGTGCCGTCGCCGTCGCCAAGGTCGAGTTCTTCGCCCGGGCGGATGCGCCGGACGTTGGCCGCGTGGAAGCCCTCCTCGCCGTCGACGACCGCTAGCTCATCGACCTCGGGGAGCGCGTCGACGTAGAAGAGCGTGCGATGAGCGCTTGCGCGAACAGCGTCAGACACAGCGTCATTCCGCAAAAATCAGCGGCCGGTGAAGGTTTCGCGCAACCGGCTGAAGAACCCGCTACCCGTGGACGCACTTTGGGTTGAGCGAACCTCGGCCACGTCGCGGACGCGCTTTTCCTTCAGCTTGTGCAGCAGCTCGATGTCCTCGTGGTCGAGCCGCGACGGCACCACAACATCGATGTGGGCGTGTAGGTCACCGCGCACCCCGGAGCGCAGATGAGGCATGCCGTGCCCACGCAGCGTGGTCACCGAACCGGGCTGGGTGCCTGGGGGGATGGTGAGCTCGGTTGGACCGTCGATGATCGCGTCGACGGTGATCGTGGTGCCCAGCGCTGCGTCGACCATCGGCACCGAGATGGTGCAGTGCAGGTCGTCGCTGTCGCGGACGAACACGTCATGCGGCTTTTCGTGGACCTCGACGTACAGGTCGCCTGCAGGCCCACCGCCGGGGCCGACCTCGCCCTGGGACGCCAGCCGCACCCGCATCCCGTCGCCGACGCCTGCCGGGATCTTCACGCTGATGTCCCGTCGCGCCCGGATACGGCCGTCGCCGCCGCATCGGTGGCACGGGTCGGGGATGACCTCGCCGACCCCGCCGCACACCGGGCATGGCCGCGACGTCATTACCTGGCCGAGCAGCGAGCGCTGGACGGTCTGGATCTCGCCGCGCCCGCCGCAGGTGTCGCAGGCCACCGGTGTCGAGTTGCCATTGGTGCCCTTGCCTTGGCAGAGGTCACATAGCACCGCGGTGTCAACGGTCACCTGCTTGGTCACGCCGGTGGCACATTCAGCAAGGTCGAGCCGCATGCGCAGCAGCGAATCCGAACCCGGCCGGACCCGGCCGATGGGACCGCGGGAGGTCGTTCCGCCGCCGAAGAAGGCCTCGAACACGTCGCCCAGCCCGCCGAAACCGCCGAAGCCGTTGCCTGCCGCGGCCGCGGTCTCGAGCGGGTCGCCGCCGAGATCGACGATCCGCCGCCTCTCCGGGTCGCTCAACACCTCGTAGGCGACGCTGATCTCCTTGAACCGCGTCTGCGCCGCTTCGTCGGGGTTGACGTCGGGATGCAGTTCACGGGCCAGCTTCCGATAGGCGCGCTTGATCTCCGAATCACTCGCCCCCCGGCTAACGCCGAGCATCCCGTAATAGTCGCGTGCCACGCCTAACCTTTCACCAGCCCTAACGGCTGCCCAGGACTTCACCGATATAGAGAGCAACCGCTGCGACATTAGCGATAGTTCCCGGATAGTCCATCCGGGTGGGTCCCAGCACGCCCATGCCGCCATACACCTTGCCCAAGCTGCCGTAGGCGGTGCTCACCACGGACGTGCCTGCCATTTGGTCGGCCTCGGTCTCGTGGCCGATGCGCACGGTGACCTTGCCGGCCTCCTGCTGGTGCGCCAGCAGTCGCAGCACCACCACCTGCTCCTCGAGCGCCTCAAGGACCGACCGCAGCGAACCGCCGAAGTCGGCGGTGTTGCGGGTCAGGTTCGCGGTGCCACCAAGCAGCAGGCGCTCCTCGCTGTGGTCCACCAGCGACTCCACCAGAACCGTCGCCGACCGGCCGATGGCATCGCCCAAGCCGCCGCTCCCATCGAGATGAGCAGCCAGATCAGACACCGCCACCGAGGCGGCCGCGAGCGGCTTGCCTTCTAGCGCCTGACCGAGCCGGTCGCGCAGCTGGCCCAGCTCATGCTCTTCGATGGCGTCACCGAGTTCGACAATGCGCTGGTCGACGCGCCCGGAATCGGTGATCACCACGAGCAGCAGCTTGGCGGGCGTGAGCCCCACGACCTCGAGATGCCGCACGCTCGAGGTGGACAGTGTCGGGTACTGGACAACCGCGACCTGGCGGGTCAGCTGCGCCAGCAGCCGCACAGCGCGACGCAGCACGTCGTCGAGGTCGACTCCGGACTCCAGGAAGCCCAGGATCGCGCGGCGCTCCGACGACGAAAGCGGCTTGATGTCATCCAGCCGGTCGACGAACTCGCGATAGCCCTTCTCCGTGGGCACCCGGCCCGAGCTGGTGTGTGGCTGGGTGATGTAGCCCTCGGCCTCCAGGACCGCCATGTCGTTCCGCACGGTCGCGCTTGAGACGCCGAGATTATGCCGCTCGACGAGGGTCTTGGAGCCGATCGGCTCCTTGGTGGAAACGAAGTCGGCGACGATGGCACGCAGCACCTCGAAGCGACGATCGTCGGCACTGCCCATGTGTTCACCTTCCCCTCCCACCCAGTTGGCGTCCATTTTACGGTCATCAACAGCGGCGATACCGCGCGAGAGGCTGTTCGCGTGGCGAACGGGCTGGCTGCGACTAGCCTTTGACTGTGGCGCCGACGCCTGGGGGAAAGACCGAGGGATAGCTGGGCGATGATTTTCAAAGGGGTCCGCGACGGCCGACCATATCCGGATCATGGCCTGTCTCATCGGCAGTGGGCGCAGATCCCGCCCCGCCAGATCCGCCTGGACGAGTTGGTCACCACGACGAGCGTGCTGGCGCTGGACCGGTTGCTGTCGGAGGATTCGACGTTTTACGGCGACCTGTTCCCGCACGCGGTGAAGTGGAAAGGCATCGTCTACCTCGAGGACGGGTTGCACCGCGCGGTGCGGGCCGCGCTGCGGAACCGGACGGTGCTGCACGCGCGCGTGTTCGACATGGACATGCCCCTCGCGCGGCACGCCTAGCCGTCGCCGCGCCCGGCACGCCTGGTCAGCAGGACGACAGCGCTCAAGACCTGCCACGCCAGGATCGAGTACACGGGCACCCGCTCGACGATGCCGACGGGCGATCTGTACGGCCGTTGTTTTCAGCGGTCGGCCCGTCACATTGCCCGAGCTAAACGGCTATCTCGACAGACGTGACGTCGCTGCCCATTCTCGTCCGGACGTCACTGGCGCCGATGTCGACCTTGCCAACCACGGCGGTCGGCAAGGTCGACAAGCGGAGCGATCGACAGGCAGATCAACTCGTCGGCCTAGGACGTGATCCAGTCCTCCGGCTCGCCCCAGCTCGCGCCGGCGAAGAAGAACCCGTGCTCGTCGTCCTCAGTGGTGATGCGGATCCTCGTCCTTCCTTCCCCAGGGCCGTAGGTTTGGAAACCGGCACCTAATCTGACAATTTCTCGAGAGACTGCTCTGCGCGAATGTCCTCGAAATGGCATGCACCGCTGACACGGAACGGCTCGGCTAATTGCATCGCTTCGACCGTTGCCCAGCGCTGTCAGCGGGGCGGCGGCTGAGCTCCGGCGTCCTCCGGGTCGACCTCGACGGCATACGAGGTGATCGCCGTGATCTCTTCGCCGTTGAACTCGTAGATGTCACAACTGGCCACCGCGGTCATTCCATCGGGGCGGGTGTAGCGGGCGAACGTGTCGACGGCGACGGTGTCTGAGCCGGCCGCGATCACACATCGGTCGTAGGTCGTCGTGGTGCCCTCGAGGCTTTCCAGGGTGTCGTGGCACGTCTGCCGGACCGCGTCGGCGCCGTCGAGCACCATGTATCCGACGATCGTCCAGCGCACATCCTTGGCGAGGTGGCCGAGTGCCTCGTCGAACCGATGCTCGGAGAACGCGCGGCCAATGGCGCCGGGATCGAATGCCATCCGCCGACGGTAGCGTGACGCTGTCGGTGAGTGGAAAGGATGACCACATGGATCTGTCGGGCGTTGGCGTGTGGAGCCACCATTTGCGCTACGGCGACCCCGCGCAGTCTGCTGAAGCGGCTTCCGAGCTGGAGGACCTCGGCTTCACCGCGCAGTGGATTCCCGACGTCGGCGGTCCCGTGCTCGACTCCGTGGCCCATCTGCTGGAGGCGACCAAGCACACCGTCATCGCAACCGGCATCCTGAACCTCTGGATGCACGAGCCATCCGACGTCGCCGCCTCCTACGCATCCCTGACCACGACACACGGTGAGCGGTTTCTGCTTGGTATCGGTTGCAGCCACGCGCCGCTCGTCGATGCCAAGGAGCCCGGCCGCTACCGCAAGCCCCTGGCCGCCACGCGGTCATTCCTCGACGCATTGGATGCCGCCGAGCAGCCGGTGCCCGTCCAGAACCGGGTGCTCGGCGCGCTCGGCCCGAAGATGCTGGAGCTGTCCGCAACGCAAGCCCACGGCGCCCATCCGTACCTCGGCACGCCCGACCACACCCGCCAGGCCAGAGGGGTGCTGGGCGACGGTCCGCTGCTGCTGCCCGAACAAACCGTGATCCTCAGCGACGACCGTGACGAGGCGCGCGCCATCGGAACCGATTGGTTGCGTACCTATCTCACGTTGCCGAACTACGCCAACAGAATGTTTCGCTCCGGCTACACCGAAGACGACGTGTCGTCGGTCAGCGATCGGTTGTTCGATGCGATCATCGCGTGGGGCGACGAGGAGACCGTCCTGCGCAGGGTGAACGAACATCGCGCGGCCGGCGCCGACCACGTCTGTGTTCAAGTCCTCACCGCCGATCCACGGGAATTCCCCCGCGAGCAGTGGCGCCGGCTGGCCGCGGCGTTAGGGTAGCGGCAGCCGAGAACACCGCCACCACACCGGAATACAGCCCTCACGGGCCCTCGTCCAGGCGCAGGAGGCGTCGACGCTCGCCGCCTTCGGGGTGCCCGACGCGGCGACGGCCGGGAACAACGCCTTGCCGGAAATTGGGACCTACCGCAGCGTGGTGATCGCCAGCGGCTCGTTGCTCCCGGTCACCCGGATGTCGACCGTGCGAATCTGCGAGGTCGGGATGCTCGTCGCCGCCGACAGTCCTGTCGCCTCATCTCCGGCGGGCTTCCATGAGCCGACCGCGTGCTGCACGCCGTCGTGCGTCGTCGCCACGATGTCGTAACTCTTGACGTTCCTCGACCAGTCCTTGGTGTACTGGCACGCCCAGTTCAGCTCCGTGCCCCACTTCTTCTCGGTGACGGCGAGCTGGGCAGTCAGGCCACCGCGTGGGGTCGGCTGCATTGCCTGCATCGCCGCGGTCTGCGTCGGCTTGGGCGAGTTGGGAAACACCGTCGCACCCACGACGGCACCGGCGATCAAGAGTGCGGCTGCCGACGCAACCGCCGCCGCCAGCCACGTGCGCCGCGATCGCTGCTGCCGCTTGGCCGCCGCCTTGGCGAGCGATGCAACGTTGTCGGGCCGACTCTCAGACGGCGGCGCGCCGGCAAGGTCGGTCAGCGCGACCGCTTCGTCACGGCTGAGCGCCTTGAGAATGCCAGGCATCCCCGCAAATTCGGTGAGCTCCGTGGCCCGCTCCGGGTTGGCCGCGAGATAGTCTTCGTAGGTACGCCGGTCCTCCAGGCTCAGCGCGCCCAGAACGTAGGCGGCGTCCCACTCGGCAAGGTCGTCTTCGGGCTTGAAGTTCGTCACCGGACAACCCCCCTTTCCTGCAATGAAATTCGCAACGCGCGAAGCGCGTAATGAAGCCTGGACTTAACGGTGCCCTCCGGAATCCCCTCTTGCTGCGCGATATCCGCGACGGTTTGGCCGAGATAGTAGGCGCGGACGATCACGGTGCGATGGTCCGCGGACAGCGACAGCAGGGCGTCGGACAGTATCCACTTGTCGAACGCCGGGCCGATCGCGTCGGGCGACGACCGTTCGGGAAGGTATTCGGTCTGCAATTCACGGGTGTACCGGGCGCTGCGCCGGTCATCGATCACCAGATTGCGCGCGACGGTGAACAGCCACGCCCGCACATTGTCCGTCGGCTGCTGCAGTACCTCCGGCTTACGCCAGAGCCGCAACAGCGACTCCTGCACCACATCCTCGGCGAACGGCATGTCACCCCTGGTCAATCTCAACACGTAACGCAGCAGCGAGTGGGCGTGTTCGTCGTGCACCGCCCGCAGCAGCGCCGCCTGCTCGGAATCGTCAGTCATGACTCATCCCCTGCGCATCCCTTGCTTTCGGTCAGCCTTCGTTCAGCACAACGATGCGACACGGCCCGAACGTTCAACGCAGTTTGCCCAGATCTGCGGACCCAAGAAAGTTCGCGAAAAGGGTGGGCGATCAACGCGGGCTTGCCGTTCCTACAAGTACACCAGCCCAACCGGGCCGCGAACCATCGATTAAGGACACTATCTAGCCGTTGACGTCACCGTGGCGGCCTGGGCCCAGAACTCGTCAGTCGAGCAGCGAGCGAACCACCCCGTCGGCCAGGAGCCGGCCGCGGTCGGTGAGCACCAGCCGGTCGGCGGCCAGCGCCACGAGGCCGTCATCGAGCACGGTCTTGGCGCGGGCCCGTTCGCCATCGCTCAACAAGGCCACCGGCAGACCGTCGCGCAGCCGCAGCCGCAGCATCACGTCCTCGACGTGCTGAGTCGTCGCATCGAGCCGCTCGAAATCGGCCACCGGCAGCAGTCCGTCGGCCAATGATTGCGCATAAGCGTTGGGGTGCTTGACATTCCACCAACGGGTGGCGCCAACGTAACCATGCGCTCCTGGTCCGGCGCCCCACCATTCGCCGCCGTTCCAGTACCCGATGTTGTGCCTGCATTCGCCGCCGGGCCGGCTCCAGTTGGAGACCTCGTACCAGTCGAAGCCTGCCGCCGAAAGCCGCGCGTCGAGCAACTCGTAGCGCTGCGCGAGCACGTCGTCGTCGGGGGCCGCGATTTCGCCGCGCCGCACCCGGCGCGCCAACGCCGTCCCGTCCTCGACCACCAGCGCGTAGCCGGACACATGGTCAACGCCGGCGTCGATCGCGGCGTCGACGGAACGGCGCAGATCGTCGTCGGACTCCCCCGGCGTGCCATAGATGAGGTCGAGGTTGATGTGGGCGAAGCCGGCGCCGCGGGCTTCGCGCGCCGCGTCGAGCGCCCTGCCCGGCGAGTGCACCCGGTCCAGTACCGCCAGCACGTGGGGGGCGACGGACTGCATGCCGAGCGACACCCGCGTGAACCCCACCGACCGCAGGTGCTCGAACAGTTGCGGCGATGTGGATTCCGGATTCGCCTCCGTCGTGACCTCCGCGTCCGCGGCCAGCGTGAAATGGGCGCGGACCGCGTCGATCACCGCCCCCAAGCCCGCACCGGCCAGCAGCGAGGGCGTCCCGCCCCCGACGAACACCGTGTCGACCGCCGGTGTTGAGGCCAGGCGCGACGCCGCGAGGCCGAGCTCCGCTCGCAGGGCCTTCAGCCAACGTTCGAATTCAGTGCTCCTCTCGTCCGCGCCGGAGTTCGCGCCGCCCAGCTCGGCGGGCGTGTAGGTGTTGAAGTCGCAGTAGCCGCAGCGCGTCGCACAGAACGGCACATGGATATAAATGCCGAACGCTCTGCCTGACGTCGTGACCAGGCCGGGCAGCGCAGTGGAAGCCGTTCGGACCGTCATATCACCAAGTGTTACGCAGCCGACGCCGGCCAGATCGCGCGGATTCCAGCTGGCAGGGGTGCCGATAGGGTGCCAGCAGTGACGACATCCCTCAAAACGACCGCGATTCTGGCTTCAGGAGTGCGATCTAGCGGCCACTAGTTGAGGAGCATCCATGCGCACCACATAAGCATGTTTAGTCAAAGAGCGGACAGCACTTTTACTCATCAGGAGCGCAAATCGTCCCCGGTTAGGGCAGTTGTCGGTGTCCGTGGCACAATTGGCCACGTGACCGCCGCCCGCAGCTTCCAGCACCGTGTTGCGTTGGTGGCGCGGCGGCATGTCGACTTCAAGCGCGTTTGTACCTGTTGTTGTCTGCCTTGATGCGTTGATCTAGGACCCAGCCCACCCCGAACTTTCAGCTGGCCGCCGGATCTGCGCCGCCGGACAGCCCACCGGTGAGAACGCGCGGTCTGAACGCCGGCTCCAAGAAGGAGCCACACCACCCATGACGGAAACCCCAACCAAACGCCCGCCGAAGCGCAAGGGCGAAGGCCAGTGGAAGCTGGGCTATCGCGAGCCGCTCAACCCGAACGAGCAGGTCAAGAAGGACGACAACCCGCTCAACGTGCGCGACCGCATCGAGAACATCTACGCCGTTCGCGGCTTCGACAGCATCGACAAGCAGGATCTGCGCGGCCGGATGCGCTGGTGGGGCCTTTACACCCAGCGCGAGCAGGGCTACGACGGCACCTGGACCGGCGACGAGAACATCGACGTGCTCGAGGCCAAGTACTTCATGCTCCGCGTGCGCTGCGACGGCGGCGCCCTCTCGACGGCCGCGCTGCGCACGCTGGGCGAGATATCCACGGAGTTCGCGCGCGACACCGCCGACATCTCCGACCGGGAGAACGTGCAGTACCACTGGATCCAGATCGAGAACATGCCAGAGATCTGGAAGCGGCTCGACGCGGTCGGGCTGCAGACCACCGAGGCGTGCGGCGACTGCCCGCGCGTCGTCCTCGGTTCACCGCTGGCAGGCGACTCGGTGGACGAGGTGCTGGACGCCACGCCTGCGATCGACGAGATCGTCCGCCGCTACATCGGCAAGCCGGAGTACTCGAACCTGCCGCGCAAGTTCAAGACCGCGATATCGGGCCTGCAGGACGTCTGCCACGAGGTCAACGACGTCGCGTTCATCGGCGTCAACCATCCCGAGCACGGCCCGGGCCTGGACCTGTGGGTGGGCGGCGGCCTGTCCACCAACCCGATGCTGGGTCAGCGGGTCGGTGCCTGGGTGCCGCTGGACGAGGTGCCCGACGTGTGGGAGGCCGTGGTGTCGGTCTTCCGCGACTACGGCTACCGGCGGCTGCGCTCCAAGGCGCGGCTGAAGTTCCTGATCAAGGACTGGGGTGTCGAGAAATTCCGTCAGGTGCTCGAGGACGAATACCTCGGCCGCAAGCTCATAGACGGTCCGGCGCCGGAACCGGTCGTGCACACGATCGATCATGTCGGCGTCCAGAAGCTCAAGAACGGGCTCAACGCCGTCGGCGTCGCCCCGATCGCCGGCCGGGTGTCGGGCACCATCCTGTCCAAGGTGGCCGACCTGGCCGAGGCGATCGGATCCGACCGCATCCGGTTCACGCCGTATCAGAAGCTGATCGTCCTCGACGTGCCCGACGAGAAGGTCGACGAGCTGGTCGCCGGTCTGGACGCGCTGGGCTTGCCGTCACGGCCGTCGCACTGGCGCAAGAATTTGATGGCCTGCACCGGCATCGAGTTCTGCAAGCTGTCGTTCGCCGAGACCCGCAAGCGGTCCCAGGTCCTGGTGCCTGAGTTGGAGAAGCGGCTCGAGGACATCAACGCCCAGCTCGACGTCCCGATCACCATCAACATCAACGGCTGCCCTAACTCGTGCGCCCGCATCCAGGTCGCCGACATCGGGTTCAAGGGTCAGATGGTCGACGACGGCGACGGGCCGGCCGAGGGCTTCCAGGTGCACCTGGGCGGCAGCCTGGGCCTGGACAGTGGATTCGGCCGCAAGTTACGCCAGCACAAAGTGCTCTCCACCGAGCTGGGCGACTACATCGACAGAGTTGTTCGGAATTTCGTGAAACAACGCGAGCAGGGTGAGCGTTTCGCTACCTGGGCAGTACGAGCAGACGAGGCGGACTTGCGATGAGCGCTTGCGCGAAGAGCGGAGGACACCGATGACAGATGTGATTACCGAGGCAGAGTTGCAGGACCTGGCCGAGCGCGCCGCAGTCGAACTCGACGGCGCCAGCGCCGACGAGTTGGTGCGCTGGACCGACCAGCACTTCGGCAGCAACTACATCGTGGCATCCAACATGCAGGACGCGGTGCTCGTCGACCTGGCCGCCAAGGTGCGCCCAGGCGTGGACGTGCTGTTCCTGGACACCGGCTATCACTTCGTCGAGACCATAGGGACCCGTGACGCCGTCGAGGCGGTGTACGACATCAACGTGGTCAACGTCACGCCCGAGAACAACGTGGCCGAACAGGACGAGCTCTACGGCAAGGATCTGTTCGCGCGCGAACCGAACGAGTGCTGCCGGATGCGCAAGGTAGAGCCGTTGGGCAAGGCACTGCGCGGATACTCCGCATGGGTGACCGGCATCCGTCGGGTCGAGGCGCCGACACGGGCCAATGCGCCGCTGATCAGTTGGGACAAGGCTTTTGGATTGGTGAAGATCAACCCCCTGGCCGCGTGGACCGACGAGGACATGCAGAACTACATCGACGCCAACGATGTGCTGGTCAATCCCCTTGTGTTCGAAGGCTATCCGTCGATCGGCTGCGCGCCGTGCACCGCGAAGCCGGCCGAGGGCGCTGACCCGCGCAGCGGCCGTTGGGCGGGCCTGTCGAAAACGGAATGCGGTTTGCACGCCTCGTGACTCGGTTCGCTCCCGTCCAATCCCACCCGGCACTCGTCCTGACGGCGCACGGCAGCGCCGATCCGCGGTCCGCGGCGTCGGCACACGAGGTGGCGCACACCATCCGAATGGTGCGACGCAATGTCGATGTGCGGGTGGCGTTCTGTGAGCAGAACACCCCCAATCTCCGAGATGTGCTCGCAGCATCTCCCCGCAATGCAGTCGTGGTGCCGTTGCTTCTCGCGGATGCGTATCACGCCGGCGTCGACATCCCCACGATGATCGGCGAATCGGGTTCCGCTGCCCGGCAAGCTGACGTCCTCGGTGAGGACGATAGGCTCGTGCATGTCCTGCGTCAGCGCCTCGCTCATGCCGGGGTGTCGCAACTCGACCCCGATGTGGGCGTTCTCGTCACGGCAGTGGGTTCCTCGCGCCCCCAGGCCAATGCGCGAACAGCGTTGGTCGCCAAGGACCTCGTGCAAAACACCCGCTGGACGGCGACCATCGCGTTTGCCACGGGACCACACCCGTCGCTCGCAGAGGCCGCCGACGTCGTGCGGGACCGCGGCGCCACCCGATTGGTCATCGCGCCCTGGTTCCTCGCCCACGGGCGGATCACCGATCGCGTCGCGAACTTCGCGCGCGCCAACGGGATTGCGATGGCCGGACCGCTCGGGCCGCACAGGCTGGTGGCCGAGACAGTGCTGGACCGCTTTGATCAAGCGCTAGCCACTCGCGTCGCTGCCTAAAAGCCGGGCCGGTCGAGGCCCGCCGCGACGATTACGGCAACGATCACCAGCGCGACCACAACCACCCACGCGACTCAGGCGGTCGTCAGCGCCTCGTCATCGTCGGCGTTGTCGGCCCGTGGGATCTCGGTGCCGCCCGGCAGCGGTGGAACCCGGGTGGCACGCACGTACACGGTGTCGCCTTCCTTCAGCCCCAACGCCTCGGCGTCGCCGCGGGTGATCTGCGCGGTGAACGGCGTATGGTCAGCTGCGCTGGTCAGTTCCACGCGAACCTCGAAGCCCAGCATCACAATTCGATCTATCGTCGCGCGCACCACACCAGTGGCCTGGACCGAATCATCACTGGCCGCGATCGCCATCTCCGGGTTGCGCCCCACACGGATGTCGTGGGGCCGAACCAGCGAGCCGTTCAGTGACGACACCGCCCCCAGGAACGACATCACGAACGCATTGGCGGGCGCGTCGTAGACGTCAGTCGGTGAGCCGACCTGTTCGATGCGTCCCTTGTTGAGCACGGCGATGCGATCCGCGACATCGAGCGCCTCGGACTGGTCGTGGGTGACCAGCACGGTGGTGACGTGCACCTCGTCATGGAGTCGACGCAGCCAGGCCCGCAGATCTTCGCGAACCTTGGCGTCCAGCGCGCCGAACGGCTCGTCGAGCAACAACACTTCGGGATCGACCGCCAACGCGCGGGCCAACGCCATGCGCTGGCGCTGACCGCCGGAAAGCTGATTCGGATAGCGGGTCTGAAACCCGCTGAGCCCCACCACTTCCAGAAGGTTGTCGACCTTCGCCTTGATCTCGGCCTTCGGCCGCTTGCGGATCTTCAGCCCGAAGGCGACGTTGTCGCGCACGGTCAGATGCTTGAACGCCGCGTAGTGCTGGAAGACGAATCCGATACCGCGCCGCTGCGGCGGGATGTGCGTGACGTCGCGGCCGTTGATCGTGACAGTGCCGGTATCGGGAAGGTCCAGTCCGGCGATCGCACGCAGCAGTGTGGACTTACCTGAGCCACTGGGTCCCAACAGCGCCGTCAGCGACCCGGACGGCACCTCGAAGTCGACGTTGTCCAGCGCCGCGAAAGCGCCGTAATGCTTGTTGGCGCCCCGCACCATGATTGCGTTGGTCATTTCTCGCGTCTCCTTACGCCTGCTTGCTCGCACGAGAGCGCATGGCGTCGAGGACCACCTGAACGATCAGGACGATCACCGCCACCGTCATCAGCAGGGTTGACACGGCGTAGGCGCCGTATTCCGCACCGCGGTTGTACCGGTCGGCCACCAACAGCGTGAGCGTTTGCGATGTTCCCGGCAGGTTGGAGGACACCATGATGACCGCGCCGAACTCGCCGAGCGTGCGCGCGATCGTCAGCACGATGCCGTAGGTCAGGCCCCACCGGATAGACGGGAGGGTGAGCCGCCAAAACGTTTGCCACCACTTCGATCCGAGCGTGGCGGCCGCCTCCTCCTGATCGGTGCCGATCTCGTGCAGCACCGGTTCGACCTCTCGGATCACGAACGGGACGGTGACGAAGATGCTGGCCAGCACGATGCCAGGGAAGCCGAAGATGATCTTGAGCCCGAGGTTGTTCTCGACGAACCCGAACAGCCCCGCCGACCCCCACAGCAGGATCAACGCGACACCGACCACGACGGGTGACACCGCGAATGGGAGGTCGATCACCGCCTGCAGGGCGCTCTTGCCTCGGAACCTGTTGCGCGCCAATACCAATGCGGTGGGCACGCCGAAAAGGACGTTGAGTGGCACGACGATCGCCACCACAAGCAACGATAACTGGAGCGCCGAGACAGCGGCCGGGGTGGTGATCGATTCGAAGAACGCCCCGACGCCGGGCGCAAACGTGCGCCACAGGATCAGCGCCACGGGCACGATGACCAGGATCGCAATATAGGCCAATGCGAGGTAACGCAGCAGATGACGCACGACCGGTGAGGGAGTCATCGCGCCAACTCCTCACGTTTGGCCGCCCGTGACCCGATGGCGCGCAGGATGAACAGCACTGCGAAGGAAATCACAAGCAGCACAATGGAAATCGCGGCGGCACCGGTGCGGTCGTCGTTCTCGATGAGGGTCCGGATCCACTGCGACGACACCTCGGTCTCACCCGGCACCGCGCCGCCGATCAGCACGACAGAACCGAACTCGCCGATGGCCCGCGAGAACGCCAGCCCGGCTCCCGACAGGAGTGAGGGCAGCAGCGCAGGCAGGATCACTCTGGTGAAGATCGTCCAGTTGTTGGCGCCGAGCGAGGCGGCTGCCTCCTCGGTTTCGCGGTCGAGTTCCAGCAGCACCGGCTGCACCGAACGCACGACGAACGGCAGGGTGACGAACAGCAGCGCGATACCGACACCCCATTTGGTGTGCTGCAGGTGAAGGTCCACCGGGCTGTGCGGTCCGTACAGCGCGAGCATGACCAGGCTGGCGACGATGGTCGGCAGCGCGAACGGGAGGTCGATCACAGAGTCGACGAGGCGCTTGCCGGGAAAGTCGTCGCGGGTGAGCACCCAGGCCACCAACAGCCCGAAGACGAGGTTGACCACCGTGACGCCGGCCGAGATCGTCAGCGTCACGCGGAATGACTCGAGCGCCGCATTCGACGTCACCGCGGCCCAGAACGCCTGCCAGCCGCCGCCTGCGGCCTGCCACACGATCGCTGCCAGCGGCAGCAGCACGATGATGCTGAGCCAGATCGACGCGGCGCCCACTCGCAGTGACGTCGTCCCGTACCGGCCGCCGAAAAGGCTGGGCGCCCGGCCGCCCTCATCGTTCTCGGCGAGTTCGGGCCGGGTCGCTTCCGGATTGGGTTCGACGGTTGCCGTCATCCAGTCGCCTGCTTGTAGATGTTCGTGATGCTTCCGTTGTCCTTATCGAACAATGCAGGATCCACGGAATTCCAGCCACCGAGGTCGGCGATGGTCCAGAGCTTCTGCGGCGTCGGGAAGTCGGCGGCGAACTGCTCGGCCACGGACGGGTCGACCGGCCGGAATCCGGCCTGCGCCCAGACCTTCTGCCCCTCAGGGGTGTACAGGAAGTTCTTCAGCGCGGTGGCCTTGTCCAGATGGGTGCCGGACGTCACGACGGCGACCGGGTTCTCGATCTTGAACGTCTGCGGCGGGTTGATGTGCTCGACGGGCTTGCCCTGGCGTTCGACGTTGATCGCCTCGTTCTCATAACTGATCAGCACGTCGCCGGTGCCCTGTAGGAAGACGTCGGTGGCTTCGCGCCCGGACCCGGGACGCGACTTGACGTGCTCGGTGACCAGTTTGTTGACGAAATCCAGCCCGGCCTGCTGATCCTTACCGCCGTTACTCTTCGCGGCGTAGGGCGCCAACAGGTTCCACTTCGCCGAGCCGGAGCTCAGCGGGCTCGGGGTGACGACCTCGAGCCCGGGCTGCAGCAGGTCGTCCCAGTCCTTGATGTTCTTCGGGTTGCCCTTGCGCACGACCAGCGAAACCACCGACCCGAACGGGATGCCCTTGGTGGCGTCGGCGTTCCAGTCCTTGGCCACCTTGTTGGCCTTGACCAGGCGCGTCACGTCAGGTTCGACCGAGAAGTTGACGATGTCGGCGGGCTTACCGTCGACGACGGCGCGCGACTGGTCGCCCGAGGCGCCATAGGACGTGGTCACGGCCACACCCTTGCCCTCCGGCGTGGCAGCGAACGCCGGGATGATCTTGCTCCAGCCCGGCTCTGGCACGGCGTATGCGACGAGCGTCAGTGTGGTCTCGGCGGCAGGCTGCTGGCCGCCGCCGGCGACGTCGCTGGATCCGCCGCCGCAGGCGGCGAGCAGGGTCGCTGTGACGGCGAGGGCCGCGGTGGCGCGCCAGGACTTACGGATGTTGAGCATTGGTGACCTTTCCTTGCAGGGGACTAACGGGACAGCCCGTCATGACAGCAAGGCGAGGGATCAGTACCTGGGCAGGAAGACAGCCGCTACCGACACCAAACCGCGGACGGGCATGGAGTCAGCGACAACAGTGCACGTCTGCAACAGCGCAACTACCCACGGCAATGAGGGCCAAGATGTGGCCCTCGGTACTGCCGGACGCTGCATGCATGGCGCGAAGAATAACAGAGTCTGGCAACACGCTCAGCCGGGATGTCGTCGCCGCTCGCGGCGGTGCCTTAGCCCGCTTAACGAGTTAGCAGCCATGTGACGATCACCAGCACCACAAGGATGACGAGCACCAAGGTCACCCGCGACCGGGGCAGCCCGCTCATTCGGAGTCCTCGCCCTCGTGGCGCGCGCGCCGCAGCAGCCGGATCCCGTTGCCCAATGCCCCGTCGAGACCTATCGCGATGCCGTACGCCAGCGCCAGCACGACCGGCATCACCACGGCGGTCTGGGCGACGAACGGCAGTCCGGACAGCCACAGTTCGACCCCATCCCACCAATTGAGGAAGCCGCCCACCCGGCCAGACTATTCGATGCGAAGATGACCGAGTGCCGGCCGCAGACCACGCGGAGAAGACCACCTGCGTCATCGCCGGCGGCGGTCCCGCCGGAATCATGCTGGGCCTGCTGCTCGCCCGCGGCGGCGTCGACGTCACGGTGATGGAGAAGCACGCCGATTTTCTGCGCGACTTCCGCGGCGACACCGTGCACGCCAGCACCCTGCGGCTGCTCGACGAGCTGGGTCTGGCCGGCGATTTCGCCCGGATGCCGCACCGCGAGATCGACTCGTTGAACATGAAGATCCAGGGCACTGAGATCAGCATCGACCTGAGGCGAATTCCGGGTCCGCACAAGTACATTGCGCTGGTTCCGCAGTGGGATTTCCTTGAGCTGCTTGTGGCCGCCGCCGATGAGGAGCCGACGTTTCGGCTGCTGCGCAGCACCGAGGTGTTGGGGCCGATTCGCCGCGGCGACAAGGTTCTCGGCGTCAGGTACCGCGACAGCGAGGGCCAGGCGCGTGAGCTGCGTGCCGAGTTGACGGTGGCCTGCGACGGCCGCTCGTCGACGCTGCGCGACGCAATGGGGTTGAAGCCGAGGAGCTTCGGGGCGCCGATGGATGTGTGGTGGTTTCGGCTGCCGCGCCATGCCGACGATCCGCATGGTCTGGCAGGCGTGCTCGGCGTAGGCCACGCGTGCATCGCGATCGACCGCGGCGACTACTACCAGATCGCCTACGTCATCCCCAAGGGCCGCGACGCAGAGCTGCGTGCGCAGGGCATCGAGACGCTGCACCGCGGAGTGGTGTCACTGGTGCCGTGGCTGGCGGATCACGTCACGGCGGTGACGTCCTGGGATGACGTCAAACTTCTGGACGTTCAGCTCAATCGGCTGCGGCGCTGGTACACCGACGGGCTGCTGTTGATCGGCGACGCGGCGCACGCCATGTCACCTGTGGGCGGGGTCGGGATCAACCTGGCCGTCGCCGACGCCGTGGCGGCCGCCGGCGCGCTGGCAGGCCCGCTGCTGCGCGGCACCGTCTCCACTAGGCAGTTGGCCCGTGTGCAGGCGCGGCGATGGTTGCCCGCTTCGCTGATCCAGTCGGTCCAGCGGATCATCCACAACCGGGTCATCGCGGTCGCCGTTTCGGCCGGTCAGCCCGCCATACCGCCCCTTCTGGTGCGGATCGCCGACAAGGTGCCTGCGCTGCGGGCCGCGGCGGGATACGCCATCGCGATCGGTCCGCTGCCCGAACATGTGCCGGAGTTTGCCCGGCGCTGAGTGAAACGCCGCAGGACACGCGCCCGACACGAGTGGACGCCGGGCCTCTCGGCAGTCGATGATGTCCGCATGGTTCTGCCAGACACCGAGCCCTCCGACGGGGCGCCGAAGGCCGCAGATACCGACAACGGGTCGAGGCCCGTCCAGGTCGGCGAGTCGGAAGCCCCGTTCACCGTGACGGCACCGGTGCCGTATGTCTCCAGCGGGTCGTTGCGGAATCCCTTTCCGCCGATCGCCGACTACGCGTTCCTGTCTGACTGCGAGAACACCTGCCTGATCTCGTCGGCCGGCTCGGTGGAATGGCTGTGCGTGCCCCGCCCCGACTCCCCCAGCGTGTTCGGCGCCATCCTGGACCGCGGCGCCGGGCACTTCCGGATGGGCCCGTACGGCGTTACGGTGCCCGCGGCCCGTCGCTACCTGCCGGGCAGCCTGATCCTGGAGACCACCTGGCAGACCCACACCGGCTGGGTCATCGTGCGCGACACGCTGGTGATGGGACCGTGGCACGACATCGAGACCCGGTCCCGCACGCATCGCCGCACCCCAATGGACTGGGACGCCGAGCACATCCTGCTGCGCACCGTGCGGTGCGTGAGCGGCACCGTCGAGTTGGTGATGAGCTGCGAACCGTCGTTCGACTACCACCGCAGCAACGCCACCTGGGAGTACTCGGCCCAGGCGTACGGCGAAGCGATCGCGCGGGCCCACAACGATCCCGACTCGCATCCAACCCTGCGAATCACCACCAATCTGCGGATCGGCTTGGAGGGCCGTGAGGCCCGCGCCCGCACCCGGATGAAGGAAGGCGACAACGCGTTCGTCGCGCTGAGCTGGTCCAAGCATCCGGCACCGCAGACCTATGAAGAGGCCGCCGACAAGATGTGGCAGACCAGCGAGAGCTGGCGGCAGTGGATCAATATCGGCGACTTCCCAGACCACCCGTGGCGGTCGTACCTGCAGCGCAGCGCGCTGACACTGAAGGGCCTTACCTACTCGCCCACCGGCGCCCTGCTGGCGGCGCCGACCACGTCGCTGCCGGAAACCCCTCAGGGCGAACGAAATTGGGACTACCGCTACGCGTGGGTGCGCGATTCGACATTCGCGTTGTGGGGCCTCTACACGCTGGGGCTGGACCGCGAGGCCGACGACTTCTTCGCGTTCATCGCCGACGTGTCCGGCGCCAACAATGGTGAGCGCCACCCACTTCAGGTGATGTATGCCGTCGGCGGGGAACGCAGCCTCGTCGAAGAGGAGCTGCACCACCTGTCCGGTTATGACAACGCCCATCCGGTGCGCATCGGGAACGGCGCATACAACCAGCAGCAGCACGACATCTGGGGCACGATGCTGGATTCGGTATACCTGCACGCGAAATCGCGCGAGCAGATCTCCGACACGTTGTGGCCGGTGCTGAAGCAACAGGTCGAGGAAGCCATCAAACACTGGCGCGAACCCGACCGCGGCATCTGGGAGGTGCGCGGCGAGCCCCAGCACTTCACGTCGAGCAAGATCATGTGTTGGGTCGCGCTGGACCGCGGTTCCAAGCTGGCCGAGCTGGAGGGCGAGAAGTCCTATGCCCAGCAATGGCGGGCGATCGCCGAGGAGATCAAGGCCGACATTCTCGCGCACGGCGTCGACTCGCGCGGGGTGTTGACCCAGCGTTACGGCGACGACGCGCTGGACGCGTCGCTCCTGCTGGCGATACTGACCCGCTTCCTGCCCGCCGACGACCCGCGGGTGCGTGCGACGGTGCTGGCCATCGCCGACGAGCTCACCGAGGACGGGCTGGTGCTGCGGTATCGCGTCGAGGAAACCGACGACGGCCTGTCCGGCGAGGAAGGCACGTTCACGATCTGCTCGTTCTGGCTGGTGTCGGCGCTGGTCGAGATCGGTGAGATCCACCGGGCCAAACACCTGTGCGAGCGGCTGCTGTCGTTCGCCAGTCCACTGCACCTCTACGCCGAAGAGATCGAGCCACGCACCGGGCGGCATCTGGGCAACTTCCCGCAAGCGTTCACCCACCTGGCCTTGATCAACGCGGTGGTGCACGTCATCCGTGCCGAGGAAGAGGCCGACAGCTCCGGGGTGTTCCAGCCTGCCAACGCGCCGATGTAGGGCCGGTTGCGCGCCGGTGAAGGCGAGGTAGCGGTTCAGGATCATCCTGGCGTGACGTCTTGTCGCGGCTGCCCCGGGTGAGGACGATCGCATCCATGAGTTATCGCGTGGGGGACGACACATCGCGCCGAGTGATCGACGTGGCCACGGGCATCCTGGTCGGGTTGCGCGGCTGCTCGGACCAGGAGGCATTCGACGAACTGGTCCGCACGGTGCATCAGACGGGCGTCGGCATCGGACGATTGGCCGCCGAATTAGTGGCGCTCGCCAGCGGATCGTCGGCCTCGGAGCATGGCGAAGCGTTCGTGGTGTGGGGTGAGCTGATCGAGCGAGGCCGACCGCTTTCGCTGGCCAACTAGGCAGAAATGCCTGTGTGAAGTGGCGGGCGACCCCGACAACACAACTAGCGAGCCGCCGGACAGCGTGCCTGAGGTCGAGCCTGATTACCGCTTCACCCTTGCGAACGAACGAACATTTCTCGCCTGGGAGCGCACCGCGCTTGGTCTGCTCGCCGCAGCCGTAGCGGTGGTCCAGCTGGTCCCCGAGTTGTCGATTGCCGGCGCCCGCCACGTGCTTGGAGTCGTGCTGGCGGTGCTCGCGATCCTGACCGCCGGCATGGGAATACTTCGATGGGGGCAGGTCGATCGTGCCATGCGCCGCGACCTGCCGTTGCCCCGGCATCCCACGCCTATTTATCTCGGAATCGGTCTTGTCGTGGTCGGCCTATTGACAGTCGGCCTCGTCGTCATCAAGGCGGTTACCGGTTGACCAACACCGGCCGGGGCGGCCGCCGCGGGCGCGAAACACAAGCCGAACGAACCGCATTGGCCTGGACTCGAACCTCGCTCGGAGTACTGGCCAACGGCGCGCTCCTCCTGCTCAAGGACGCCCATCGCGACGCCGACGCACTGCGGTTCGTGGCGGCCGCCTTTGCCGCCCTACTGGCGCTGTCGACCTATCTGATTGCCGCCCGGCGCCAGCGAACGCTCGCGAAACGTCCACTCCCAAAACATATTTCGCCCCGCCGGGAGGTGTACCTCGTTGGCGCGGCGATCATCGTTCTGATCGTGATGTCCGCGCTTTCGGTCACGATATGACGCGCTACTTCTTGGCCGCGTTGGCGACCATGTCGTTGGCAATCGTCGCCGCCTCGTCCTTGATGCTGTAGCCGCACGCCCATGCCTCGACGATCACGTTCGACACCGCCGACAGCGCATGTTGGCATCCCCACCCCTCGGCGTCCTCTTGTGCTGTCATCTGGGTGATCAAGGTGTCCTCGGAGGTGACGCTGTCGATCTGCCACAGGTACGTGGCGTCCTGATCGTCGACCGAGACCGAGTAGCCCGAGCATTTCTCCCATGTCGACTTCGAGTCGTCGAAGAATTTCTGCGCTTTCTCGGCCGACCTGTAGAGCACAGCCGTCTGCTCCACCCAGTGTTCGTTGTTCTCGCCGGCTTCGCGTACCACCTGGTCACGAATCGCCGTCCATCCGCTGCCGGCGTACACCGGCTCCTCCGCCCCGTAGATCGCACCGAGGCAGTCGGGGTCCGACACCTGCCCGGAGTGGTCGGTCATCTCTTCCAGCTCGCTCGTGACCTTCATCTGCGTGGAGCCCATGATGCCGTTGAGTTCGCCAGCCGACAGCAGCATGTCGCCGAGCTTGGCTTCGGTCAGCGGCGGAACGTCGCTCGGCGCGGCGTGCTGCGCGCGCACCGCTGTGCCGGACACTGTGCTCACGCACGCGGAGAGCAGGACGGACGCCGCGATGACGACCCCGACAGCACATGCCCGGGTGGCCGTGCCGATGTTGGTCACCGCGTTATTGTGACCGACCGCCACGGGATGTGTCGGGCTGGCGTCAATTTTTGCTAGTTCTTGATCTTCTGCAGCATCAGGTTGGCGACGGCGACGGCGCCACGCGCTCCGCCACCGCGGTCGACGTCCGAAATCTCGACGTCCACAACGCAATCCGCCGCCACGCCAAGTGCCCGCTGGATCGTCGAGCCGTCGTCGTGCAGCACCACGGCCGAGACGACCGTGCTGTCGACGACTACGTCGGTGATCCGGCTCACCCCATCGGCCCCGTGTTCCGGCTGGTGCAGGACCATCGTCTGGCCGTTGCACCGCCTCCACTTGTCGGCCGATGCGGCGAAGAACCCCTTCGCGTCGTCGGCCGTCGCGAATTTGACCGCTCCGAAGAATCCGGACAATGGCGGGCCGTTGAGGTCGCCCCCGGCCCACGACTGACTGGCCACCTCGCGCACCGGGCTGGCGGCATAGACCACCTTCTGCAACCGGTAGCCGGCGCTGACGCATTCGATGGGCGTCGCTTCGGATTCGCCGACACCCTGTAGCAGCATGTCGGCGCCGCCCACGACGAGCTGACCCGTGAAGCCAGGGCCGACGCCCAGGGTGGTGGTGAGCTCGTCGCCGGTGGGCAGGACCTGGTTCAACGGACGCGACACGGAAGGCTTGGCGGCCTCGGCGATGTGGACGACGGGCCGTTGATCCACCGTGGGCGCGCAGGCGGCCAGAACGGCGCACGCGGCCGCGATCGCGATGCCGCGCTGTTGTCGTCTCATGCGTTTCCCATCCGCCCGGCCGTAACAACCCTGAATAGCATGTCGTCGGCGAGCTCGATGGCGTTTCACTGGACCTTGTCGAGCATCACTTGGACGAGGCGGACCGAGGGTGTCGGCGCCGTGGACTGCCGCTCGCCCTGTGGCGTGATGGCTAGCGACACTTCGACGACGGTGTCCGCCCGTACGCCTATCGCACGCTCGTACGTCGCGGCCTGGACATTGGGCCGACCGTGGGTGCGAACCGTGGCAGACAGCACCATCTTCGCTTCGCTGACCTCACTGACGTCGGCGTCGATCTCCGATTTCGTCTGGCCGCCGGGATGCTTGACGACGGCGACGCCGTCGCACTGCTGCCAGTGCCGCACGAACGCCTCGAACGTGGCCCGCGCCGCGTCGGTCGTCGACAACCGCACCGCCGCGGCGTCGGCGCCCGAGATGTCTACCCCGGCGTCCCAGTTGAAGTAGCTCTGCCGGGCGACTTCGAGGACCGGTGCAGGTTCGTAGACGATCCGTGGCGCGGTGTCTGTGACGGCAACGCACGCGATGGGCGACGCGTCGGTCTCGGTGCGATAGCCGTCGGGCAGGATCTCGACGTTGCCGATGAAGGGTCGGAACCCGAAGGTGCTCAAGGTGTTTCCGACTGCGGCAGTGACCTCGCCCTCGGTTGGCAGGATCTCGACCGCCCGGGCTGCCTGCCGGGCGGAGCCAGTGACCGTGTGCGCGCAGCCGACGAGCGGCACGAGCACAACCAAGGCGCCTGCCGCCCAACGCATCCGGGCTATTTCTTGGCCTTGTCGGCGGCGGCGTCTGCCGACAGAGCGGCGACGAAGGCCTCCTGCGGTACTTCGACCCTTCCGATGGTCTTCATCCGCTTCTTGCCCTCCTTCTGCTTCTCGAGCAGCTTGCGCTTTCGGGTGATGTCACCGCCGTAGCACTTGGAAAGCACGTCCTTGCGGATCGCTCGGATGTTCTCGCGCGCAATGATTCTCGAACCGATCGCGGCCTGGATCGGCACCTCGAACTGTTGGCGCGGGATGAGCTCCTTGAGCTTCGTGGTCATCTTGTTGCCGTACGCCGCGGCCGAGTCCTTGTGCACGATGGCACTGAACGCGTCGACCGGCTCGCCCTGCAACAAGATGTCGACCTTCACCAGATCGGCCTCCTGCTCGCCTGCCTCCTCGTAGTCGAGGCTGGCATAGCCGCGGGTACGCGATTTGAGCGAATCGAAAAAGTCGAAGATGATCTCGCCCAACGGCATCGTGTATCGCAGCTCGACCCGTTCGGGCGACAGGTAGTCCATGCCGCCGAGCTCACCGCGACGCGACTGACACAGCTCCATGATGGTGCCGATGAATTCACTTGGCGCGATGACCGTGGTCTTCACGACGGGTTCGTACACCGCGCGGACCTTGCCGTCGGGCCAGTCCGACGGGTTGGTGACGACGATCTCGGATTCGTCCTCCTTCACGACGCGGTACACGACGTTCGGCGAGGTGGAGATCAGGTCGAGATCGAACTCGCGTTCCAGCCGCTCGCGGGTGATCTCCATGTGCAGCAGCCCAAGGAACCCGCATCGGAATCCGAACCCCAGTGCTACCGACGTCTCCGGTTCCCAAACCAATGCCGCGTCGTTTAGCTGCAGCCTTTCCAACGCGTCCCGTAGGTCCGGGTAGTCGGAGCCGTCGACGGGATATAGCCCGGAGTAGACCATCGGCTTCGGCTCGCGGTACCCGGTGAGGGCTTCCTTCGCGCCGTTTCGCGCGCTGGTGACGGTGTCGCCCACCTTGGACTGGCGCACGTCCTTCACGCCGGTGATCAGGTACCCCACCTCGCCGACGCCGAGTCCGGCCGACGGCTTGGGTTCGGGCGAGACGATGCCCACCTCGAGCAGTTCGTGTGTCGCACCCGTCGACATCATCGCGATGCGCTCCCGCGGCGTGATCTTGCCGTCGACGACACGGACGTAGGTGACCACGCCGCGGTAGATGTCGTAGACGGAGTCGAAAATCATCGCCCGCGCAGGCGCGTCGGAATCACCCTGGGGCGCAGGCACCTGCTGCACGACGTGGTCCAGCAGATCGGCCACGCCGTCGCCCGTCTTGCCCGACACCCGCAGCACGTCCTCCGGCTCACAGCCGATGATGTGGGCGATCTCACCGGCATAGCGGTCAGGGTCGGCAGCGGGCAGGTCGATCTTGTTGAGCACCGGGATGATCGTCAGGTCGCGGTCGAGTGCCAGATACAAGTTGGCCAGCGTCTGCGCCTCGATGCCCTGGGCAGCGTCGACCAGCAACACGGCACCCTCGCAGGCCTCGAGCGCACGCGACACCTCGTAGGTGAAGTCGACGTGACCGGGCGTGTCGATCAGGTGCAAGACGTAGTCTTGGTCTTTCACTTTCCATGGCAGCCGGACGTTTTGGGCCTTGATCGTGATGCCGCGCTCGCGTTCGATGTCCATCCGGTCCAGGTACTGCGCGCGCATATCCCGATCGGCAACCACGCCGGTCAACTGCAGCATCCGATCGGCCAGCGTCGACTTGCCGTGATCGATATGGGCGATGATGCAGAAGTTCCGTATCCGCGCCGGCGCGGTGAACGTTTGGTCGGCGAAGCTGCTGATGGGAATCTCCTGGTGAACCGTAAATGGGCCCTCCCAGGTTATCGAGGGCGTGCCCCCACCACACAATCGCGCGGGTCTGATTCACCTATGCTGCGAACATGGCGTCGCAGTGGAAGGCGTTTCAGCGGATTCTCAGAGACACAGAGAACCTGGTGTTCAACGAGGCGCCGAGGTTCATTCGTCAACTGCAGAAGCCTGAGGGACTGCCACGCTATGTCGGCCAGGGCATCCAGCAGGGCATCAAATTGGGCCTGGACGCGATCGCGGGCGCTTCCACCGAAGAGGCGCCCGCGATCACCGCGGGCCGCCCGATCACCAGCAACAGCGTTCCCACCGCGCACCGGGCCCGCAGGCTGGTGTACGCGCCGGATCTCGACGGCCGCGCCGATCCCGGCGAGATCGTGTGGACGTGGGTGGTTTACGAGGACGACCCCACGCACGGCAAGGATCGGCCGGTATTGGTGGTGGGCCGTGACCGCCGCACGCTGCTCGGTTTGATGCTGTCGAGCCAGGAGTACCACCGAGACGACAAGGACTGGGTCGGCATCGGGAGCGGCAGCTGGGATTACCAGGGCCGGGCCAGCTGGGTGCGATTGGACCGGGTACTCGACGTCCCCGAAGAGGGCATCCGTCGCGAAGGGGCGATCCTGGAGCGCGAGGTGTTCGAGGTGGTCGCCGCGCGGCTGCGCACCGAGTACTCCTGGAGCTAGCGCGCCGCCCGCCACATCTGCTTTAACGTGGCTGTCGCCACATGGGCCACATGGTGGGGCAGCCGCCTGGCAGCTTCATCTCGCCGATGACCTCGAAGCCGAACCGGATGTAATAGGGCACAGTCTCCTCTTTGGTCGATTCCAGGTAGGCGGGCGCGTGCTCGGCGTCGCACCGGTCGAGCTGCGAGCGCATCAGCGCCTGACCGAACCCCGCCCCGCGGACCGTCGGATCACTGCCGATAGCGAACAGGTACCAATGCGGCTCCTCGGGATGCTTCTCCTTCATGATGTCGGCGATTTTCTGAGCGGGGGCCATCCGCGATCGAAAGGCCAGCAGGAAGGCCGGCGCCATCCGCAGCTCTTCAAGCGTTGTCTGCTTCCACCGTCCTGGCGGATCCCACAGCGTGGCGGCCCCAACGTCGGAGCCGTTGGTGGCGACCTCCGCCCCACCGCCCTCCACGTAGTGATGCCGCGCCATCGTCGCCCACATGCGGGGTAATGCATTGGCCCGCCGGTGATCGTCGGGCAGCATCCAGTTCATGATCGGGTCGTCGTAGAACGCGTGGCCCAGCGTGCGCGCCAGCGCCTTGATGTCCGACTTCTGCGCGAAGCGGACTTCAATATCTGCCTGCACTCAGCGGCCCTGGGTGATATAGGCCTGGAGCTGCTCCTGCTGGGCCTCCAGTTCCTCCATCCGGGTCTTGACTACGTCGCCGATGCTCACAATGCCCGCGAGCCGACCGTTGTCCATCACCGGCACGTGCCGGACGCGGCGCTCGGTCATCAGCGCGGTGAGGCTGTCGACGGAGTCGGTGGGCGTGCAGGTCGCCACGAGCGTGGTCATGATCTCCGATACAGGACACCTCAGGATGTCGGTGCCCAGTTCGTGCAGCTTGCGCACGACGTCGCGCTCCGAGACGATGCCCACCAGCCCGTCGGGCGACACCACGACCATCGCGCCGATGTTGTGCACGGTGAGTTCGGTGAGCAGCCCGGCGACCGACGTCTCCGGGGTGATGGTCGCCACCGACGCACCCTTGTTCCGCAATACGTCCGCGATCCGCATCGATGCCTCCACTCGTGACCTAACTCACAGGTTAGGTCCGACGCGCTCGGCGCGAAAGGGATTCCGAGGTTGCAACCGGGTCACGTCCACGGCCGCAGCGCGACGGCTGTCGCTCGCTGCAGTCGCTCGCGCAGCGTGTCCGGGTCGGCATGGCCGTCACGGAGCAATACCTCGAGCGCGCCCCCGACCGCGCCGACGAACGCGCCGACCAACGCGGCCGCCTCGACCTCATCGAGTTCATCGGGAAACGCGGCGTGCAGACGCTCGGCGATCTCGGTCTGCGCATCGAGCTGGCGCTGCAGACCACGACCCCTGACGGACGGTACCGAACGCACGAAGCGCAGTCGCAGCGCCGCCATCGGCCCGACCAGGTCGTCACCGGTATCGCCGAGTTCGCCCAACGCGCGCAACAGAATCCGTGTTGGCGGCTCGTCCGGCCGCCGGTTGTCGATCGCCGTCAGCGCCGCCTTCACGCGTGCGTCGGCGTCGGGGAACAGCACGTCCTCCTTTGTGGCGAAGTAGGAGAAGAACGTTCGCGTGCTGATGTCGGCTGCGGCGGCGATGTCGGAGATCGTGGTGCCGTCGTACCCGCGCCGCTCGAACAGGTCGGCGGCGGCGTCGATCAGGGCCTGCCGGGTGCGGACGCGCTTGCGCTCACGCAGTGACGACATGACCGGAGCCTACCGCGAAACTGAGGATTCTCTGCACTCATTGCAATTTTGCACTTGATGCAACTAGGCTCGATCTATGCGAAAGGCATTGATTTCTGGTGCGGGGATCGCCGGTGCGACAGCGGCATATTGGCTGGCCAAGGCGGGTTTCGACGTTACGGTCGTTGATCAGGCCGCAGACGGGCGATCCAGCGGCAGCCCCGTCGACGTCCGTGGCGCCGCCGTCGAGGTCGCCGAGCGGATGGGCGTCATGGCGCAGATCCGCGAGGCCGACACCGGCGTGCGCGACATGGTCTTCGTCAACAGCCGCGGCCGCGTGGTCAGCCGCGTCGACATGCGCAGCACGTGGGCCGAACATGGCGACGTGGAGCTGTCCCGCGGTGAGCTCGCGACGATCCTGCGCGAAGCGGTGCCCGACGAGGTGGAATTCGAGTTCGGCAACTCCGTGAAGGCGCTCACTCAGGACACGGACGGAGTCACGGCCGAATTCCTTTCGGGACCCCCGCGCCGCTTCGATCTCGTCCTCGGCGCCGACGGGGCGCACTCCGGCGTGCGTGCGCTGGCCTTTGGTCCCGAGGCGGACTACCTCCAGCACCTCGGCGTCTACGTCGCGACCCTGCCATTGGACGGCGAGACGGGGACTGATCTCGTCATGTACAACACGCCGGGTCGAGCGGTGGCGATCCACCCTGCGGGTGGCCATCCTGGCGCCGCATTCATGTTCCGCGCACCACAGATTCCCCAGTTCGATCACCGAGACCTCGACCAGCACAAGCGCCTGCTGACCGCGGCATATGCGGGCGTGGGCTGGCGGGTGCCCGAGCTGCTGGACCGCGTTCGTGTCGCCGATGACCTGTACTTCGATTCGGTCAGCCGCATCGAGGTGCCGACGTGGTCTCGCGGTCGAATCGGCCTCGTCGGTGACGCCGCATCGTGCGTCTCGTTGTTCGGCGACGGCTCGAGCCTAGCGATGACCGGCGCGTTCACACTGGCCGACGCGCTCGGTGACGACATCCCATCGGCACTGCGCGCCTATGAGGCTCGGCACCGGCCCCAGCGCGCGGCCAAGGAGAACTCCGTGACACTCGCGGCGAGATTGCTCATTCCCGCCACCACCGCGGGCATCGCAGCCCGCAACCTCACCGTCCGTTTGATGCCGCTGGCGCTCAAACTGCGTGAAACTGTATTCCGGCAGAAGAAGTCCGGGTAGGCCCTGCCGGAATACCGTTTCGCGGGGATTCGTTGGGAGCGACCATGACGAGTGCCAACTCAGTGCCCACAGTCAAATTGGGCGACGAACTAACTGTCAGTGCAATCGGGTTCGGCGCGATGGCGTTGACGCATGTCTACGGTGAGGTCGACGACGCCGAGTCGCTGGCCACTCTGCATCGCACCGTGGACGTCGGCGTGACGTTCATCGACACCGCCAACATCTACGGCAACGGGGACAACGAAAAGCTGATCGCCCGACTGCTTGCCGACCGTCGCGACGAAGTCACGCTGGCAACCAAGTTCGGCATCACGGCCAACCCAGCCGACCTCGCCGCGGGCGGGCTCAATGCGCGCGGCGACGCAGCGTATGTCCGCCAGTGCATCGATGAAAGCCTGCAACGGCTGCAGACCGATGTCGTCGACCTCTACTACATGCACCGCCGCGACACGAACGTGCCTATCGAGGAAACGGTCGGCGCGATGGCCGAATTGGTGGCTGCGGGCAAGGTGCGCCATCTGGGGCTGTCAGAGGTGACGGCCGACGAGCTCCAAGCCGCTGTCGCGGTACACGCGATCGCCGCCGTACAGAGCGAGTGGTCGATCTGGAGCAGGGACGTCGAGAGCAACGTCGTACCCACCGCGGCCGAACTCGGCGTCGGCTTCGTGCCATATTCACCACTCGGGCGCGGCTTCCTCACGGGAACGATTCGCTCGGCCGCCGATCTGTCGTCGACGGACTTCCGTCGCCACATGCCGCGGTACGCCGAGGGCGCGCTCGACGCGAACCTCGCCGTCGTCGATGTGGTGAAGTCGGTGGCCGAGCAGCAGGGCGCGACGCCCGCGCAGGTGGCACTGGCGTGGCTGCGTTACCGCGCCGACGCGCTGGGCATTGCCTCCGTACCGATCCCCGGCACTCGCAGGGCATCCCGCGTTGAGGAAAACCTCGGCTCGTTGTCGGTCACGCTGACACCCGAGCAGCTCGAAGCGCTGGACGCCGCGGGCGCGTCCGTGACCGGCCACCGCTTCACAGACCTGAGCTGGGTGTCGGCGGGACGCGAGTAGTCAGTCTGGCTGCGGCCGGGTGACGTGGAGGGCGATCGAGGCGTCGTCGAATTGAGCGGCCTGGGCGCTGATCCTGGTGATTTCACTCGGTCGCTTGAGCAATCCGCGGACAGCGATGATCGCGACTTGCTCGCCAACACGGATCGCCTCCTCGGCGCGGTCGCCCTCATCCGTGTGCAAGCGGGTGCGCTTCTGTGCGCCTTCGTCGAAGTTCAGCAGCAGGCCCGCGGTTTCCTGGCGGTCGCAGTCGATGAACTTGCCTTCGCTGATCGCTGCCCCGATCAGGTCGACCACCCAGTCCTTGAGCCGTTCGTAATCCGTCCAGAACTGGTGGAATTCGGTGCGCTGATTGTGGGCGATGCGCTGGATCTCGTTGAAGTCGATGGGCGAGAGCGCCAGCTGCATGGTGTCGAACCGCAGCAGGCGGTACAGCTTGACCGCAGGCGAGCCGGAGCCGGCACCGACCTCGGCGATGAACTTCAGCGGCGCCCTGTTCACCAGCAGGGCCTCCTGGAGCAGCTGTTCCTTATTGCGGAACCAGTAGTACAGCGACGACTGCTGAAGACCCGACGCGCGCGCGATATCGCTCATCGTCGTTTGCGCATAACCCTTTTCGGAGAACAGCTTGGTCGCCGCGTTGACGATGTCGGCACGAGGTGACGTCGTCGGCGCGGTGCCGGTGTTGTTGCGGGGTCGTCCGATAGCGTGGATCTTAGCCAAGCGGCGGCTTCTCGGTGTGGGCGCGCTCGACGAGGTCACGTGCCGCGGCGACCACGTCGTGCCACAGCTCGAGCCCCATCGACTTCGACGCGCGCGACGGGTATCCGGTGACCCCGTTGGTGGAGACATGCTGGACGGCGTAGCGGAAGACGGCGCCCTCGGTGCGGTCGGGGTCGTCGGCGTCGCGCATCCTGTCGGTGTCGACGAGTTCAGGGCGCAGCGCGAGCATGATCGCGGTCTCCGCCGCGTTGGCATGCCAGTCGGCCGCGTCCTCGGAGGCCCGCCGCGCAATGGCGGGCGTCAGATCCCACCACTGCATGACCCCGATCCGCAGGTCGGGAAACTCCCGCCGAAAGCGGTCGCACGCGATCCACAGCGCGGCCGCGTTTCCCACGTGACCGTTGAAGAAGAGCAGCCGTCGGAAACCCGAGTCCACGCACGCTTCGGCGACCAGCCCGGCCGTCACGGCGATCTCCTCACCCGAGAACGCGACGGTGCCCGCCAGCCGCGTGCCGTGAAAGAAGCTGGCGCCGAACGCGAGTGGCGGCAGCACGACCGCCGCATCCCCCGCCGCGGCGTCGGCGAGTGCCGTCGCGATGATCGTGTCGGTGCCCACCGACAGGTGCGGGCCGTGTTGTTCGGTCGCACCGACGGGGATCAGCGCCACGCAGTCCGGATCCGCGGCGAAGCGATCGGCCAGTTGCGGCGACGTCAGCTCTTCCCACTTGTGGCTCACAGTCACCAGAACCTCAGGTAACGTTCGGTCTCCCACGCCGAGACATGCGCGGTGTAACCGTCCCACTCGGCGTGCTTCTCGGCGACGAACGAGCCGAACATCGTGTCACCGAACACCGACCGCACCAGCGGATCCGCCTCAAGTGCATCGATCGCCTCGCCCAGTGACCGTGGCAGCCAGCCGATTCCACGCGCCGCGAGGTCGTCCTGGGTGACGCGGTAGAGGTTGTCGCGGTTCGGATCGCCGGGATCGAGTTGCTCACGAATCCCTTCCAACCCGGCGGCCAGCATCAGCGCACCACCGAGGTAGGGATTGTTGGTGGCATCGGCGGCCCGGCACTCAACCCGTCCGCCGCCTTTCGGGATGCGCAGCATGTTCGTGCGGTTGTTGTCCCCGTAGCACGCGAACACGGGCGCCCACGTCAGGCCCGACATGCTGCCCTGCTTGACGAGTCGCTTGTAGCTGTTGACCGTCGGCGCGATGACCGCGCAGATCGCGTGCGCGTGCCGCAGCACCCCGGCGATGAACTGGTATCCGAGCGTCGAGAGCCCGCACCCGCGCGGATCCTCCCCAGCAGCAAAGAGGTTCGCACCGGAGTCGTCGGCCAGCGACATGTTGTAGTGGGCGCCGCTGCCGGTGCGGTCGGCGAACGGTTTGGGCATCCACGACGCGAACAAGCCGTGCTTGCGGGCAATCTCGCCGACCATCATGCGGAAGAACACCAACCGGTCCGACATCGACACCACATTGGTGTAGGTGAAGTCCGTCTCGAACTGGCCGTTGCCGTCCTCGTGGTCGAACGAGTAGACATCCCAGCCGAGTTCGTTCATTGCGGACACGATCTCGTCGACCACCGGGTAGTTGTGCAGCATCGTCCGCAGGTCGTAGCACGGCTTGTCGAGGTTGTCGTCGGGGCTGGCAGGCGCTGGCTTGTCGGTGTCGGTGAGCAGGAAGAACTCGGTCTCGATGCCCAGGTTGAAGGTGTACCCCAGCGTGGACGCGTCGGCGGTAACACGTTTGAGGATCTGCCTGCTGCACGCGTCGAACGGGGTGTCCCCTATCCACAGATCGCCTGGGAACCAGGCGATCTCGCGATTGAACGGCATGACGATCGGGTGATCGAGGTCGGGATGCGGCGCGACCTCGTCGTCGTTGACGTCCTGGGGCACGCCGTCGAGCGCGGCCCCGGTGAACATCTCCGATCCGAGGGCCGCCTGTGTCAGGTGGCCGAGCGGGACCATCTTGCTCTTCGGCTTGCCATGCATGTCGACGAAGCTGATAGCGGCGTACTTGACGCCCTTGGCCGCCAGCTCGTCAGCGACATCGCGGGCCGCCGACGCGACATTGGTGGTCTGCCCGTTCAGGGTTGTCGTCATCTGATGTGTCATCCTGCCGATGCGAGAGTGGTTGTGGGGTTGATGATTCCGAGCTCACGTCCGAGGTAGCGGTAGAACTCCCACAGCGGCCGTTCGAGGTGTGAGAGCCTGCCGATGCCGGTCACGCCCGACCAGACGGCGCGCTGCACCGCGGTGCAGGCGTCGATGTCCTCGCGGTGGATGTCGCAGATCGTCTTGACCAGCTGGCTGCGGCGTTCCTCGACCCCTGGCGCGGCCAACGCGGCCGGGGACATGCAGATGTCGAGCTGCAGCTCGATCCTGCCCGCCCCCAGCGGAAGTGTCTTGAGCCAGTACATGTACGCGGGGCCCATCGCGATCTGCAGCAGCGGGTACCCGATGAAGATCAGCGATTTGTGGTGGTGTTCGGGGCTCAGCGTCTCGGCGCCCGGCGTGAGGAACGGCGGCTCCGCGGGATAGCCGGGAGCCTGCTGCGACCACATCGTGGTGAAGTAGTCGCCGACTTCACCGGTGTAGCTCAGCGCGGCCGGGAATTGGTCCTCGAGCGACCCGCGGTGCGGACCCATGTGGTGGTAGCACTCCATGAAGTTGTCCACCATGATCTGCCAGTCCCAGTCGCACACGCCCCAGTCCGTCTGCTCGACGGTCTGGTAGTTCTCCAGGTCGTAGACGTCGACGATCGGATCGAGCGCCGCGTATTGGCTCGCCAACGACTCCGCCTGGCCGTCGAAGTTCACCATCACGAAGCCCTTCCACACCTCATGGCGGAAGTTCTTGAGCGGATAGTCCTTTCGGTCGAATCCCGACGACTTCTTCATCTGCGGCGCCCCGGCGAGGTGCCCGTCAAGGCCGAACGACCACAAGTGATACGGGCACTGCAGCACGTTGGCTTCCCCTGCACCGCTGCACACCTCCATCCAGCGGTGGCTGCAGTTGCGCGACAGCACCCGGATTTCCGAATGCCTGTCCCGCGTGACCACCAGCGGCGTGCCGAGGATGTCGATGCTGTAGTAGCTGCCGGGCGTGGGCACCTGCTCGACACGGCACAGCGGGATCCAGCCCCGCTTGAAGATCCGGTCGACCTCGGCGCCGTACAGATCGTCGCTGCCGTACGCCTCGGGCGGCAGCGTGATCGCCTTGTCTGGCGACTCGACGGCACAGGTAACCGTCAGGCGGGAATAGTCGAAAGACACTATTGCTCCTCGTGTCTCGGGTGGCGGATACCGCTGACGCTATGGGCGCTGTGTTGCGGGTCGGTTTCCTGGCTGTAAATGACCTATTGAAATTTCGACGGGAGTTGGTCAGCACGATTGCGCCAGCTACGTGCGCCTTTCTGCCTCTGCCTCAATAGAGTATTGAAACCAAGGTTTCACCTTGTGACGTGCCCGAAAGCGGTAGGAATGACGTCATGATCGAGGTCACGCTCCTGGGCACCGGTAGTCCCATTCCCGATGCCAGAAGAGCGGGGCCGTCGACCCTTGTGCGGGCAGGCGGGCAGACGTTTCTGATCGACTGTGGCCGCGGTGTGCAGCAACGCATGACAGCAGTAGGCACCGGCGCGAACGCGTTGACCGCGCTGCTGCTGACGCACCTGCACAGCGATCACATCGCCGACCTGGGCGACGTGCTCATCACCCGATGGGTGACCACGTTCGATCCCAACCCGGCGCCCTTGCCGATCATCGGGCCGCCCGGCACGGCCGAGGTCGTCGAGGCCACGCTCAAGGCCTTCGGTTTTGACATCGGCTACCGGATCTCACATCACGCCGACCTGACTGCGCCACCGCTGGTGGAGGTTCACGAGTACACCGACGGCGAGGTGTGGGACCGCGACGGTGTGACGATCCGGGTGGCGCCGACGGATCACCGGCCGGTCGCGCCAACCATCGGATTCCGCATCGAACACGGCGGCGCCTCGGTGGTGCTGGCCGGTGACACCGTCCCGTGTGAGAGCCTCGACGCGCTGGCGGCCGGGGCTGGTGCATTGGTGCACACCGTGATTCGCAAGGACCTCATCGAGAGGATGCCGATGCAGCGCATCCGCGACATCTGCGATTACCACTCGTCGGTCGAAGAGGCCGCGGCCACCGCGGCGCGCGCCGGTGTCGGCATCCTGATCCTCACCCACTACGTGCCGGGGATCGAACCGGACCAGGAGGACGACTGGCGCGCGCTGGCCGCCACGGAGTTCGACCGCCAGATCGAGCTGGGCGATGACCTACACCGGGTGGAGGTTCACCCGGGCGTATGCGCCAAGCCCGCCAGCTGATCTGCGCCTCAACCTTTGATCGACCCGCTACAACGCGGCGCGCTGGCCATCGGTTGATCTACTACGTGTCGCATCCCTCAGGGGTCGGCCAAGTCCTACAAATTCTTGCGATAGATGACGAAGTCGCAGGGTGTCGCGAGCAGCGGCGCGAGCTCGGGAGAGGTCTTCTCGAACTGCCCGGTCCCCACCGGGCGGTAGCCGATGCGGGCGTACCAGGCTGTAAGGAACTCCTTGCTCGGATGCGACCACTGCCGCGGCACCAGGACCTCGATCTGCATCCTGTCGAGGCCTCGCTCGCGACACCAACGCTCGGCGAACCGGACGAGTTCGCGCCCGACGCCCTGGCCACGGTGAGCGGGGTCCGCGACCAACATCCCGAACTCGCCCTCGCCAGTGTCCAGCCGCTGGACTCGGACGGCACCAACGATGCGCTCATCTCCCCTCGCGACTGCGATCTGCCCTGCGGCGATCAACTCGGCCATCGTCTCCGGCGTCGTGCGCGACGTGCCGTCCGCCCAGAGTCCTTCCTCGGCGACGGCGTAGACACTGTTGACAAGGGCCGAGAGCTCGTTGACGAGCGCGGCGTCCTCGGCCGCGGCCGCTGGTGGCATCCGGACATCGATCATGATTCTTCGTGTCTCCTGTATCGAGCACTGGCAAACTGGCATGCCAGTTTGGCTTTCGCGAGCCTAAGCATCTCCAGTTTCGTCGTCAAGAGAAAACCGCGGTCGCAATCTGGCATGCTAGAACGAGTTTTCGATGACAGGAAGGAGCGGGTCGATGCCGGACTCCATCCCGTCTACACGCACAGGTCGGCGGCTAAGCCTGGCGCTCCTCGACGAGCTCAAGGAGAGGCTTCTCGCCGGCCGCTACCCGGCCGGATCGAAGATCTCGATCGAGGAGGTGAAGGCGGAGTTCGGGGTGAGCAAACAACCGGTCATGGACGCCATGCGTCGGCTCGAGGCGATCGGGATCGTCGAGATCGTCCCGCAGAGTGGCTGCCGTGTCGCGCACTACTCCGCACAGGAGATCAAAGATTTCTTCAACCTCTTCGGCCGATTCGAAGGTGAGATCGCCGCCGCGGCGGCGGCGCGGCGATCGGACGCCCAGCTCCTCGAGCTCGACGACGCGTGGCAGCGCATCGGCGATCTCGAGGAGCTCGACGACCCTGAGGAACGGTCGCGCGAATACCGCGTCCTGAATCGCAACTACCACTTGGCCATCCACCGAATGTCACATTCCCGGGTAATGGCAGACCTCAGCAAACGGATGTGGGACCTCTCCGACTTCCTCGTCACCACGGTCGGTGGCGTCCAGCAGCTCTCCGACTCCATCCAGGATCGCAACCACGACCACGCCGTCATCGCGACCGCCATTAGATCGCAGAACCCCGATGTCGCTCGTGCCGCCATGGAGTCACACATCGTCGGCACCGTGGCCGCTTTCAGCGCGAGACTCGACGCCACGAGCTAGCGCCGGTTCGCTCTGCGCCGCAGTTAGTGGTCACCGCGCCCCCGCCGCCTGGGCCTCCCGCCGGTTCCGTCGGCGCAGGGGCAGCAGCGCGCCGGCCACGATCAGCCAGATCAATCCGGTGAACCGGGCGACCGGCAACAGCGGCGACAGTCCCGGCCAGATCAGCACCAGTGTGGTCAGTTCGGCTAGGCCCGCGATGATGAGGCCGGTCCACGCGACAGCCCTTGGCAGCAACCCGGCGATGAGGCCGGGCACCGCGATGCCGGCGATCAACAGGCCGAGCGTGACCACATGCCATGGACCTCCGGTCAGGTAGGTGAGGTAGTACAGCGCGCGAACCAACGCGACGTCGGAGGTGACCTCCGGCCGTGACAGCGTCCAGGCCGTCAGGCTCGATAACCCGAGGCCGGCCGACGCGAGCAGGCCCCCGGCCAATGCGATCGTCGCCCCCTGCGCGGTGATGCCGAGTTGACGCAGACGTGCGCTCGCCGTGGCCGCATAGATGGCCAGCGGTATCGACGAGCCGAAGGTCCCGACCGCGATGGCAACGGCCGCCGCGTGGTGACCGGCGACGTAATCCTGGATCGCCGTCGCTGAGCCATACGGAAGGGGCATGACACCGGCGAGCGCGACTCCGATCACGAGGCCGGCGAGCAGCAGCACCAGCGAGATCGCGGCAAGCAGCGACAGTGGAGGGCCGCCCTGCGGTGGTCGTCCAACAGTCCTATCCGTCTCAACTGATGAATCGTTCATATTTTGAACGATAGGCCCGATCAAGCGCACAGACAAGATGATTCAACGATTTGCAGGAGAAATCGTTCACGAATGTTACGATTTATGCATGTCAGCAGCAGCAAGCAACGGTGACAGTGTGGCATTCTTACTGTCCCAACTCGGCCACCGGTCCGCCTCGGTGTTCGCCGACCTGATCGCGTCGATCGACCTCACTCCCCCGCACGCCGGGATCCTGCGGGCGATCGCGGCCGATCCCGGGCGCAGCCAGCAGGCGCTCAGCGGCCAGCTGGGATTGTTACCGAGCCGGGTCGTCGCCTATGTCGACGAGCTGGAGGACCGCGGCTACGTCGAACGTCGCCGCAACCCCGACGACCGCCGACTCCATGCGCTCCATCTGACCGCGTCCGGCAAGAAGGTGATCAGCAAGATCGGCGAGCTGGGGCGTCAGCACGACCGGCTGCTCACCGCGGGGCTGGATACACGGCAGCGCGACACCCTGCACCAACTGCTGGCGACGATCGCCGAGCGTCAAGGCCTGACGCCACATGTTCACCCGGGCTACCGCGCGCTCGGACGTGCCACCAACTCGGGCTAGGCCAGCCTGGTGATCTCGACGACGACGTCCAGGTCGGTCGACCCTTCCCCGGAGTAGATGCCTTTCAACGGTGTGACGTCGGAGTAGTCACGGCCGACCCCGACGCTGATGTACTGCTCGTTGATGTCGGCGTCGTTGGTGGGGTCGTAATTCCACCAACCTCCGGTCCAGGCCTGCACCCAGGCGTGGCTCTGTCCGTCGATGGTGTCGCCGACCTTCGCCTTGCTCGTGGGATGCAGATAGCCCGACACGTAGCGCGCCGGAATCCCCATGCCGCGCAACAGGATCAGCGTCAGATGAGCGAAGTCCTGGCAGACACCCTTCCCTTCGCGGTGCGCATCGAGCCCTGATGAGTGCACCCCGGTGGTTCCTGCGACGTATTCGAGTTCGCTGTGCACCCAATTCGCGGCGGCGGTGACGGCCTCGCGCGGATCGTGGTACTTGGCGATGCGCTCCCCCACCCGCCGAATGCGCTTGCTCCGCGGCGTGTAGTGCGTCGTGCCGAGCACCTCGTCGAACCGGTCGATCACCGCCTCGGAGCGCAGGTCCTCCCAGCTGACTTGGCCGTCCTCGTCCCTTGGCGAAGCGCCACGGTCCGTCTCCACCACGGAACTCGACGTCACTTCGAGCTCGGTGTGAGGGGCATGCAGGTCGAACGCGGTCACCGCGGTGCCCCAGTAGTCGACATAGCGGTACGACCTTGTGGCGGGCACGGTTTCAACGCGATTGAGAATGACGTTCTGCCGGGAATCCGAGCGCGGCGTCAGCCGGGCCTCGTTGAAGGAGGCCGTGACCGCTGACTTGTAGGCGTAGCCCGTCGAATGCACGACCCGCAGCCGCCACATTAGCGATGTCCCTCGCGCAAGTCGCTCGTCATTAGACTTCGCCTTCCTCGATGACCAACGAACCGTTCTGGCCCGCATCGTGCCACGCCACCCACGGCGCGGAGTGAAAGTACTGCACCGCCAATGCCTCTCCCACGTCGTGGCAGGTCTCTTGCAGACCGGCCAGCCGCTTCTCCAGTGATTCGAGCAGCACCCCGGGCCGCAGGAACTCCAGCTCGCTGCGGGCCCGGCCCAACAGCCGCTGCGCCTCGGCGGTGGCGCCGAGCCGATTGTGCGGCCGGTTGAGCAGCTCGTCGAGGCTGTGTTCGGCCAGCCGCAGCGAGTAGAAGATTGACCGCGGGAAAAGCCGGTCCAGAAGCATGAATTCGACGACCCGGCCGGCATCCATCGCACCGCGATAGGTGCGCAGGTACGTGTCGTGCGCACCGGCGGACCGCAGCAGCGTGACCCAGGCCGGGGACGATGCGCTGTCGCCGACGCGGGACAACAGCAGCCGCACCGTCATGTCGACCCGTTCGATCGCGCGTCCCAACACCATGAATCGGTAGCCGTCGTCGCGACTGAGTGTGGAGTCGGCCAAGCCGGCGAACATCGCAGCCCTGCCCTCGACGAACGACAGGAACTCATGCGGGCCAAGGCGTTTGGCTGCACGTTCACGTTCGGCCAGCGAATTGTAGGTGGTGTTGAGGCACTCCCAGATCTCGGTGGAGGTGACTTCCCGTGCGCCACGGGCATTTTCGCGAGCGGCGGAGATCGACTCGACGATCGAGCAACCACCCTCGGTGTCGCGGCTGTATGCGACGAGGTCGGTCAACGACCACACGTCAAGCGGTGCCCCGGGGGGTTTGATTCCCAGAACCTCAAGCAGGGTCCGCGACGCCTGGTCCGGGTCGACGCTGGAATCCTCGAGCAATTGGTGCACCGTCACGTCGAGGATGCGCGCGGTGTCGTCCGCACGTTCTACATAGCGGCCGATCCAGTACAGCGATTCGGCGTTGCGCGCCAACATCAGTCAATCACCGCCTACTGCTGCTGCTGCTGACTCTGCTGCGAGCCGCTCACCGGCCGCAGTACCTGCGATTGCTGTTGCTGCTGCTGTGACGACCCGTCGGAGCCGTTCTCGGCTTTGGGAGCCTTCGGCGTCTTGGGCAGCGATCGAACCACCTCGGCCGCGGCGAGCTCGCGGTCGGCCACCGATGCGCGCGACGCCAGCACCCAGGTGTCCTTGGAGCCGCCGCCCTGGCTGGAGTTGACCACCAGCGAGCCCTCGGGCAGCGCCACGCGGGTCAGGCCACCCGGCAGTACCCACACGTCGTCGCCGTCGTTGACCGCGAAGGGGCGCAGGTCGACGTGCCGCGGCGCCAGCTTGTCGTCGATCTGGGTCGGCACCGTGGACAGCTGCACGACGGGTTGCGCGATCCAGCCGCGCGGGTCGCTGCGGATCTTCTTGCTGATCGCCAACAGCTCCTTGTCGGAGGCATCCGGACCGAACACGATGCCGTAGCCACCCGATCCTTCCACCGGCTTGATCACGAGTTCGTCGATCCGGTCGAGCACTTCTTCGCGTTCGCCGTCGAGCCAGCAGCGGTAGGTGTCGACGTTGGCCAGCAGCGGCTTTTCGCCCAGGTAGTACTCGATGATCGTCGGCACGTACGTGTAGACCAGCTTGTCGTCGCCGACGCCGTTGCCGACCGAGCTGGAGATGACGACATTGCCGGCGCGGGCGGCGTTGAGCAGGCCCGCCACGCCCAGCACCGAGTCCGGCCGGAACTGCATGGGGTCGAGGAAGGCGTCGTCAATGCGGCGGTAGACAACGTCGACCTGCCGCTCCCCCTCGGTGGTGCGCATGTAGACGGCGTTGTCGCGGCAGAACAGGTCGCGGCCCTCGACCAGCTCGACCCCCATCTGGCGGGCCAGCAGCGAGTGCTCGAAGTAGGCAGCGTTGTATACGCCGGGCGTCAGCACCACGACCGTCGGGTCGGCGACGTTGGAGGCCGCCGCGTTGCGCAGCGCGCGCAGCAGATGTGACGAGTAGTCGCCGACGGCCCGCACCCGATGCGTGGCGAACAGGTTGGGGAAGACCCGCGCCATCGTGCGCCGGTTCTCCATCACGTAGGAGACACCCGACGGCGAGCGCAGGTTGTCCTCGAGCACCCGGAAGTTGCCCTGGGCGTCCCGGATGAGGTCGATGCCTGCGACGTGGATCCGGACGCCGTTGGGAGGGACGATGCCCACGGCTTCGCGATGGAAGTGCTCACACGAGGTGACCAGGCGGCGCGGGATGACGCCGTCGCGCAGGATCTCCTGTTCGCCGTAGATGTCGTCGAGATAGTGCTCCAGCGCCTTGACCCGCTGGGTGATGCCGCGCTCGAGCCGTGTCCATTCGGCGGCGGAGATCACCCTCGGCACCAGGTCCAGCGGGAACGGGCGTTCCTGGCCGGACAACGAGAAGGTGATGCCCTGGTCGGTGAATGCGCGGCCCAGCGCGTCGGCGCGGGCCTCCAGGTCAGAGGCATCTGACGGGGATAGCTCGGCAAAGATGCCCTTGTATGGTCCGCGGACGTTGCCCTGGCCGTCGAACATCTCGTCAAAGGCCTGCGAATAGGTGCCCAGATTGTTGTAGCCGTCGAAGATGGCCTCGTACCGTTTGGACGTTCGCTCGTCGTTGCGTGACGGCCGCGACGTCTCAGTGGGTAAGGTTCGAAGGCTCACCCATCACATGCTGCAACACTTTGGCCGTTTCGGCAGGCCAGTAGGCCTCACTTTGGGGGAATTGGGGGCACGCTGGTACCCTGATCAGTCGCTGCCCACTGCCGGGCGCGTCACATCAGACTTAGCAATCCCGTCGAGATTTACGAAGGACTCCACGCGTGGCCAATATCAAGTCGCAGCAGAAGCGCATCCTCACCAACGAGCGCCGCAGACTGCGCAACAAGTCGGTGAAGTCGTCGCTTCACACGGCGGTCCGTGGATTCCGTGATGCGATCGAGGCCGGCGACAAGGACAAGGCCGCCGAATTGCTGGCGACGACCAGCCGCAAGCTGGACAAGGCCGTCAGCAAGGGCGTGATCCACAAGAATCAGGCGGCCAACCGCAAGTCGGGCCTCGCGGCCGCCCTCAACCAGCTGTGATCAGTCCGCGGCTAGTTCGGCCACCTTTCTGACCGCTGCCTCCAGCGCATAGTCCGCGTCTGCCGCGGCGCCCTTGACGTCGGCATTCAGCGTCGCGACTAGCCGCATAGCTTCGGCGACCGACGCGCGCGACCACCGGCGCGCCTGCTTCTGCGCCTTCTGGACCCGCCACGGCGGCATGCCCAGCTCGGCCGCGAGCCGGTACGGGTCACCGGACAGCGGCGCGACCCTGGCGATGGTGTGCACGGCTTCGGCCAGCGCGTCGGCGAGCACAACCTGCGGCTCACCGCTCATCATCGCCCAGCGCAGCGCCTCGGCGGCTCCCGCGACATCACCGATGACGGCCTTGTCGGCGATGTCGAAGCCCTTCACTTCTGCCTTGCCGGAGTGGTAGCGGCGGACCGCGGCGGCGTCGACGGTGCCATCGGTGTCGGCGACCAACTGCGAACAGACAGCGGCGAGTTCGCGAATGTCGGAGCCGACCGCGTCGAGCACGGCGGTGACCGTATCGTCGCCGATCTTGACCTTCAAAGCACGGAATTCGCGGCGGACGAAGTCGGCTCGGTCGCTGGCCTTCGTGATGCGCGCGCACGGATGCACCTGCGCACCAAGGTTTTTCAGTTGGTCGGCGAGAGCCTTGGCGCGGCCGCCGCCGGAGTGGACGACGATCAGCATGGTGCCCGGGGGCAGGTCGGCGGCGGCGGAGGCGATCAGCGTCACCGCGTCTTTACCCGCCTCCGCCGCGGCCTCCAGAACCACCACGCGTTGGTCGGCGAACAACGACGGGCTCAACAGCTCAGCCAGCTCGGAGGTGCTCACCTCTCCGGCACGCAACCGGTTCACCGGCACGTCGTCGGTGCCGGCCTCCTTGCGCGCGTGCCGAAGGACGGCGGCGACCGCACGCTCGACGAGCAGCTCTTCATCGCCCAACACCAGGTGCAGGCCCGCCATCTCTTGGCTCACCCCACGATCGTGTCATGGCCACCCGACAGCCCCGGACACCGTCCACGCGAGCAGGCACAACGCTGCCGCACCCGCTGCCATGCGAGCCCACCGCCACCGCCACGACACCACCGCGGCGATACCGGCTGCGGCGACGCACACCACACCGAGCAGACCCGACGGCACGCCAACAGAAGCACCTGGAACACCCGCCGCCCACCGGGCCACCCGCAGCAGCCACCACAACTCCGGACCGGTGAACCGGATCAACAGTTGCGCGCCCGATGGCCACAGCGGACACAGCACGGCCGCCGTCGTGCCGACGACCGTGATCGGCGGGATCACCGCGGCCACGACGAGGTTGGCGACGACCGACACCACACTGAAGGTGCCCGATATCCCGGCAACCAGCGGTGCGGTGACGAGCTGCGCCGCGACGGCCACACTCGCCGCATCGGCCAGCGGCTTGGGCCAGCCCCGCCCAACCAGGCGCCGTGACCACACCGGTGCGATCACTACAAGTGCCGCCGTCGCCGATACCGACAGCGCGAATCCGACGTCGACGGCCAGTTCGGGCGCGGCGATCATCAGTGTGATGACGCCGGCCGACAACACGGGAATCGCCTGCCTACGCCGATGCGACACCACGGCGAGCAGCGTGATGCCGCCCATGACGGCAGCCCGCAGCACACTGGCCGAGGGCTGAACGACAATGACGAAGGCCACCAAGGTGAGTCCGGCCAGCGCGACAGCCAACCGCGGCCCGAGCAGCGCGGCGGACATCAACACCGCCCCGCACACGATGGTGACGTTGGCCCCCGACACCGCGGTCAAGTGTGTCAACCCGGACGCGCGGAACTCCGCTGTGGTCTGCGCGGTCACCGTCGACGTGTCGCCCAGCACCAGCGCCGGCAGCATCGCCGCTTGATCCACGGGTAGTGCGACGCGGGCGGCATCGGCGAAGCCTTTGCGGATGTCATGCGCGACCCGGTCGATCGGCGCGGCCTCGCCCAGTTTCGGCTCACCCGTTGCCGACAAGACAGCGACGGTTAGGTCCCGTCGGGTTGGTCGGCCGATTCGAGCGAGGAAACTCGCCGGCCGACCCGCCGTCAGCTCTGCGAACTCCACGCCGCGCGTGAAAGCGACTACCCGGCCGGATATTTCATTGTCGCCGATTCGCTGCAGCGTCCCGCGGAACATCATCTGGCCGCCTCCCAGTGAGCGAGGGGTCTCGGTCGGCGTGACGACGACGGCGGCGACCGTGCCGTAGCGTTCGACGATCGGATGGTGGCGCAGTTCGTCGACGCGCAGCCCGACCGCGATGGCGAAACCCGCGCCGACCACCGCGACAGCAACGGCGCCGGTAGCGACCGCCCTGGCATCGGCACCGGACTCTCGGCGTCCACTACCCCACCGCCCAACTGCTGCCGTCGCGGCGGTCGCCACGGCAACCGCAGCGACCGAACCACCGACCTGCCAGAGGATTCCGGCGGCCGTCACCGCCCAACTGGTGAACGCCGCGGGAACCAGGCGCAGGTCCAGCCGGGCGGCGCCGGTATCCACCGGTCTCACACGTGGACGTGGTCACGCAGCTTCTCCAGCCGCGCCGGCCCGATGCCGTCCACGTCGCCGAGCTGATCGACGCTGGTGAAGTGGCCGTTGGCGTCGCGCCAGGCGATGATCGCGGCCGCGGTCACCGGACCGACGCCCGGCAACGTGTCCAGCTCCTCGACCGTGGCGGCGTTCAGATCCACCAGACCGCCTGGCGCCGCCTCCTTTCCCGCAGTCGGAGGCGCATCGGGCGGCGCGGTGGCGGGCCCGGTACTGACCGAGCTGCCCATCGCCGCCGGCTGCCCCGGTGGCGCGACGATCCCGACGATGATCTGTTCCCCGTCGGTTACTCGCCGGGCCATGTTCAGCCCGATCAGATCGGCACCGTCCAATGCGCCACCCGCCGCGGTGAGCGCATCGGCGATCCGCGCACCCGGCGTCAACGTGACAAGTCCCGGCTTGTGCACGAGACCCACCACACTGACGACCACCGGTCCGTCGGCGTTGGGCGGCGCGGGCTCCGGAGTCGGCCTGCCCGACGAAACCATCTCCACCGGCGGCAGTTTCGCCGATGCCACCGGCGGTGGCCTGTCGCGCACGAGGGTGAACACGGTCACCAGAACCGCGACGACACCGACGACCGCCAACGCGATGACACCGGCACGGCCCGGATCGGCCCGGACAGCCGCAATCCAGCCGGCGGTGCCATCGGACTTGGTGCTGTCGGGCAGCCACCGCGACAGCGACGTGTCCGGCTCGCCGTCGCGGTCGCCGTCGGCATCGGGCTCGCTGTCGCCACCGAGACGGCGCTGCAGTCGCTCGGCGGGCAATTCGGTTCCCATGCGGTCAAACTAGGCGCGGGGTCACACCACGCAGCCCCTGCGCACGGTTCCGGCAACGCGCCCTGTGGATGAAATGCCGTCTGTGGATAGCCACGGCCTCTACAGTCATTCGGTATGGATCGTCGTATTCCGATGATCGCTGGCATTGCGTTTGCGGTGTTATTCGCCGCTGCGCTGCTTATGGTTCCGACGCTTCCAGGCATCGACAAGCCGGGCTACGCCATCGTCTCGCACGTCAACGAGCATTCCAGCGTGATGCGAATGCAGGCGCTGCTCGTGACGTTCGGGTCATTGGCGTTGGTCGTGGTGCTCGGGTATGCGCGTGATCGCCTGACAGGCCCGTCGGGCTACGTGTTCACCATCGGCTCGGCCGTCGTGCTCGTCGAGGTGTTCATCGAGATGTGGTTCACGGCCGGGCTCGCCCTGCATCCCGACCAACTCGGATCGGCGACCGCGCGCACCATCGCCGACATCGCGACAATGTGGGGACCGATCCTGACCGTTGCCGACATCATGGTGGCAGTGCCAATACTGTTGGCGGCCAATGATGGTCGATACCCGCGTTGGCTCGGAATACTCGCCGCGGTGTTCGCCGTCGAGCAGCTGATCGAGACGATCACGATCATCGGCCCGCCGGCCAGCTTCATCTCCCCCGGCGGCGCGATGAACTTCTACCTCGGCGGGCCGCTGTTCATCCTCTTCTTCCTCGCCCTCGGCGTCGCGTTGTCCATCGAGCAGGCGGAGGATCAGCCCGCCACCGTCGGCGAACCGGCCGAGGACTGATCCAGCGACGCGGGCAACCGCCGCCATGACGACGTCGGCTGCACAGCCGAGGAGAACGTAAACCGGGACCGAGCGGTGGATGCCCGGCCCCGGTATTGCACTGGCAGCGTCGAAAGTCACTGCGTCACGGCAGATTTCAACCGACGTTAGCGTTCAGTTGATCGACGGCAGCGACGATCTCCGGCTTGTCGGACTGCAGGCTGTGTCGCCAGCCGACGTTGCGCAATGGGTAGTGGTTGATAAGCACGAGCACCTCGTCGACGTTGGCAACCCCGGTATATGCCTCGCCGATCGCTCGCTCGATCTTTTGCACAAGTTTGCGTTTGGCGTCCAGGCTGGCCAGCTCGGGCGCCTCCAACGAGCACACCGGTCGCACCGGCTCCGCAAGCACGCGGCCGTCTTGGGACACGTTTTCGGCGGGGTATTCGCGCAGCCAGCCGCGAGTGTCGGGAAAGTGGTAGGCCTCGTCGAGCGCATCGTGAATGTCTTGCATCATCTTCTGCTTTGCCTGCAGACTCGCCCCGAGCGGTCCGTCGATGGTGAATACGGGCATTTCTTCATCTCCTTGATTGGTTGTCGAGAGCCGACACTTGGACAATACATCTTTCTAATTGGAAAAACCAAGTAATTGGTAGGAGTACCCGACTTCTGCTGGTAGGGTGGCATCGTGGTAGGCAGACGGAAGTACGACGACGGGTGTGCAATCGCGCAGGCCCTGGACGTCATCGGCGAGCGATGGGCATTGCTCGTGGTGCGGGAATTGGTGCTGGGGCCGAAGCGTTTCACCGACCTGCTGGCGGGCCTGCACGGGGTGAGTTCCGACGTCCTCACCCAGCGCCTGCGCGATCTCAGCGAGGCGGGGGTCGTGCGCCGGCGTCGCCTGGGGCCGCCGGTCAGCTCTTGGGTTTACGAGCTCACCGAGTGGGGCGCCGAACTGGAGGAGATCATCCTCGGGCTGGCGCACTGGATTCACAAGTCGCAGCACATGCGCTACGACCTGCCGCTGGGGCCGGACTCGCTGATGCTGGCGCTCAAGACGCGTTTCCATCCGCCCGCCGCAGATGGCGTGGCCGCCACAATCGGGCTGTACCTCGGGGATGCGCATTTCCGTGTTCGCATCGACGACGGCCAACTAGCCATCGATCGCGGCGATGCGGAAAGCCCGGATCTCATACTCGACACGGACCAAACCACGCTGCTGTCGCTGCTGAGTCCCGACGGCTCCGTCGACGACGCGCTTGCCAGCGGACAGCTACACCTCACCGGCGACAGATCGGTCGTCGAAAGACTCAGAGGCTTGTTTCCGGTACCCGGGTGACGATCGGGCTAACCCTTCTTCCTATCGCGATGGTTGTCGGGGTGGCCGTCCTTGGTGCTTCCCGGACCGGGAGTCTTGTGCACATGCCTCGTCGGATGATCGGCGTTCGACGCCGCGGCACTTGACCTGCTCGTGGCGGTCCCTGGATCTGAGACCTTTGTCCCGCTTGGGCTTTCGGATGCCTTCTTCGTCGCGGGCGGGTCCGTCTTCTTCGCTTCCACCTTGGGCTGGTCGGTCTTGACCGTCAGCGTTTGGACCGACCGTGCCGTCGACTTCGCAGTGGCAGGGAACGGATCGGCCAGCGAATTGCGAATGTTCGTCACCGCGGTGTTCACGGCGGTGACCACGGGCGCGATCGCCGCGCTGACGACCTGGCCCGCTCGAGCGGCACCGGCAGCCAGCGCAGCGGCGGGATCACCTGATCGCGCCAGTTCCTGCGCTACGGCGTTGGGTATCTGCACCACGCCCGCCAGGAGCAGTTCGCCGGCCTGGAACGCGACCGCCGTTATGACATTGATTGCCTCGACACTGACGACCTGCAATATGTTGGTGGCGCCCGTCGGGGTCGATGGCGGGCCCACCGGCTGATTGAGGGCGTCGAGAATATTGGTGCGCCCGTTCTGCACCGCCTGTACGAACCCACCCGGGGTAAATACCGCCCCGCCGACGTTGAATGCCTCGACGACGGCGACGTCGAGCGCGTGAAACGCCTTCGGCACCACCAGAAACACGTCGTTGTTGATGAGCGGTGTCACCGCAGCGTCCGCCGGGCCGGTCACCGACGCGGCGGCGGAGCCGATCGCCTTGAATATGTTGCCCGTCGACGTGAGCGAGCCGAGGAACGCCGCCGGAGCCGCCGCTGCGCCGATCGGCACGGTGATCGCGCCCTGCACGGCGAACGTGCAGATCAGGCTGCAGTACTGAAACTGATTGCGGATGAAGGCGAGAGGGATCGCTCCAAGCGCAGGCGCGGCCGTCAGCTGCACCTCGCGGAATACGGGCGGTGGGGCGTGAGGCTCCGGCGGTGGGGCCATTGGTGCAATGGCAAGTGCGCCGATCCCGATCATGGCCATGCCGACAGTGACGGACGAACGGATATGCGCACGCATATCGCCCCCTATGTGGTGTGTTCGCGGATGCCTTCAGAGACACGGTGGGAGCGGCCGAAAAGTTCGAATCTCCACACGATAATCGCCGTAGGATTCTCGGCGTGGACGGCGTGCACGACCTCGGCGGCCTCGATGGCTTCGGCCCCGTCGATCATGAAGCGTCGGAGCCGTTGTTTCAGGAGGCCTGGGAGCGCCGGATGTTTCGGGTGTTGATCGGCACCATGAATTCGCTGGCCAGCCCCGGAGGCAAGTTCCGTCATTCGATCGAGCGCATGGATCCCGCTCACTATCTGTCGTCTCCGTACTACGAACACTGGCTCACCGGTGTTTCCACCCTCGCGGTCGAGGCGGGGCTGACAACTCCAGACGAACTCGAGCGCCGTGCCGGTGGGCATTTTCCTCTCTCCCGCCCCGACCGGGGTGTGCTGCCCGACGACCCCACCCCGCGCTCCGAGCCGCGTTACGCCGTCGGCCACGAAGTCCACGTTCGCGCTTGGCACCCGCCCGGCCACACCCGCGCGCCGCGCTACGTGCAGGGCAAGCGTGGGACCGTCGTGCGTTTCGACGGCGCGCACGACATCGACGACGTCGCCGCGCACGGCGGCGGATCTGTGGCAGATCCCCTGTATTCGGTGCGCTTCACGTCACGCGAGTTGTGGGGCGAAGCCGGTGCCGACGGCGACGTCATGCACGTCGACCTTTTCGAGCGCTACCTCGAGGACCCGCATTGACGGCTGACCACCATCACCCCGCCGAGCTGGCGCCGGTAGAAGCCCGGGTCGCCGCGATCGAATCGGTGCTCGTCGAAAAGGGCATCATCGACACCGATGCCCTCGATGCGATCGTCGCGCACTTCGAGGACAACCTCGGCCCGATGAACGGCGCGAAGGTGGTGGCGCGAGCGTGGACCGATCCGGCTTATAAGGAGCGTCTCCTCGCCGACGGCACGGCCGCGATCGCCGAACTCGGCTTCCAAGGGCCGCAAGGCGAGTTCATGGTCGTCGTCGAGAACACCCCGAAAGTCCACAACCTGGTCGTATGCACGCTGTGCTCGTGCTACCCATGGCCGACGCTGGGGCTGCCGCCGAAGTGGTACAAGGCACCGGCCTACCGGTCACGCGCCATACGCGAACCGCGCAAGCTGCTCGCCGAGATGGGCACGGTCATCCCGGCCGACGTCGAGATCCGGGTGCAGGATTCCAGCGCCGAGGCGCGCTATCTGGTGTTGCCGATGCGGCCGGACGGGACGGCGGACATGTCCGAGGAGCAGCTCGCCGGGATCGTCACCCGCGATTCGATGATCGGCGTGCAGCGGCTGTGACCGGTGCACCGCTCGACGACGCGTCGCTGCCCCGCGACAACGGCGAGCTCGTCTTCGAGGCGCCGTGGCAGGCGCGCGCCTTGGCGATCGCGGTCGCCCTCACCGAAAAGCTCGGACTGCCGTGGGACGCGTTTCGCCAGTGGCTGATGGACGAGATCGCCAAGGACCCGCAGCGTCCCTATTACGAAAGCTGGGGCGCGGCACTGGAATCCATGGTCATCGACCTGGATCTGGCAACGCCTGCGGCGCTCGATGCCGCCGCGCCGACCGAACGGGCGCCGCTTTAGCTATTGCCGCCGAATGGCCAGCACGACAATCCGCAACCCTGCAACGTCGTCGATCACCAGAAAAGTGACTGTGGGGCAGTCGAATTCCTCGCCATCGTGGTTGCGACGGGACAAGGTGCATCGGTACATCGCCGAGACGGAATTGAGCACGGACACTTCCGATTGCAGCACATCGGTGTGGTAATAGCCATTGGCGCGCAGGCCGCCGACCATGCTCTGCATCACCGCTGCCGCCTCGTCGTCGGTCATGAGCGTGGTGACACCGTCGTCACTGGTGAGGATCAGCGGGACACCGTAATGACTCAGGAGCTCAGACATGTCCCGATCGCCTCTAGCGCACGCCTCGAAGGTGTCGAAGTAGTCGTTGAACCAGCGGTTAACCAGATCGGTGTCTACGGGCATGACCCGATCATGCACCACATGTTTGCCGGCGCTAGGCCTTCTGGCCGGAACGCCGTCCCTTCAGTGGTTCGTCGAGCGAGATGCCGCGAACATCATCGGGAACCTTGGGCGCGGTCAGTTCCGGCGTCTCGCCGTTGGTGGACGTGGCGGCCTTGTCGTCGCGTTCCGGTGTCGAGCGTTCCAGGAACCGCAGCAGCTCGACCGGGAACGGCAGGATGAGCGTGGAGTTCTTCTCGGCGGCGACCTCGACAACCGTCTGCAGCAGGCGCAGCTGCAAGGCCGCCGGCTCTACTGCCATCACCGCGGCGGCCTGGGCGAGCTTCTCGGACGCCTGCAGTTCGCCGTCGGCGGTGATGACGCGGGCCCGTCGCTCACGCTCGGCCTCGGCCTGCCGCGCGATCGAGCGCTTCATCGAGTCGGGCAGTACGACGTCCTTGATCTCGACCCGGTCGATGTGGATGCCCCAGCCCAGCGCGGGGCTGTCGATCAGCAGCTCGAGGCCCTGGTTGAGCCGCTCCCGGTTGGACAGCAGGTCGTCCAGGTTGCTCTTGCCGATGATCGAGCGCAGCGACGTCTGCGCCACCTGCCCGATCGCGGACATGTAGTCCTGCACGTCAACCGCCGCGCGCACCGGATCCTCCACCTTGAAGTAGATGACAGCGTCCACGCGCACTGTCACGTTGTCGCAGGTGATGCCGTCCTGGGCGGGCACCGGCAACGTGATGATCTGCATGTTCACCTTCTGCAGGCGATCGGCGAAGGGGAGCAGCATCGTCAGCCCGGGTGGGCGAACACGGCTCTGCAGGCGCCCGAACCGGAACACAACGCCCCGTTCGAACTGCTTGATGACCCGGATGTTCTGCAGTCCCAGCCAGATCACGCCGATCCCGGCGACGCCGGCGGCAGTCAGTGTGGAGAGGATGGTCATGGTGTCCTCCTCGATGGACCAACCCGCGGCGGTCCTTTGGCCCCGCGGGCCTCATGACCCGATTGTGGACCCCCAGCCGTCACTTCGCCAGCACACCCAATCGATCTCGACGAGGGCACCCACCGCGAGACCGGTGACACCGACACACGTGCGCGACGGCAACCGGTCGGTAAACCAGGCCGCGTAGGCGGCGTTGAAGGCACCGTAGTCATTCCAGTCCAGTAGGTAGGCGCGGACCGAGACGACGTCGGCCAACCCCCCGCCGCACAATTCGGTGACTCGTAGCAGGTTGCGCAGCACCTGATCGGTCTGGATCGCGACGTAATCGCCGACCATGGCGCCGGTGACGTCGGTCGGCATCTGGCCGGTCACATACAACGTGGGCCCTGCGGCCGTGGCGTGCGCGAACGGCGCGACGGTCGGCGGGACGCCGTCGGCGGGGGTGAACGTGAACGAGCGAATTGCGTTGTCACTCACGCCGGCATCCCCGTCCAGCGCGGGAAACAGCGCTTGTCGATGCGGCCGTGCACGCCTTGACGCTGATCGACAACCTGCGTGACGGTGAAGTCGACAGCGACGGACATGAACGAGTAGGCATCCGCACGCGAAAGCCCGAGATAGCTCTGCAGAATGCCGTGTGTGCGCAGTGCCGCGGCCTTCATCGCCTCGTCGAGCGTGTCTCCGAACCCATGCACGAGCAGTTCGGTGGCGGTCTCCAGAACGGGCACGGTGAACGGCAGATCGCGGCGAATTGTCAAGCGCAGCAGACCATTCAGAGATGACTCCAACGCGGTGCCGCTGACTTCCCCGTCGCCTTGCGAGACATGAGGATCGCCGACGGACAGCAGAGCGCCGGACACTTGGATCGGGTAGTACATGCGTCCGCCTGCGCCGATGCGCCAGTTGTCGACGTTGCCGCCGTAGTCGCCGGGCGGCACCGACGACACGCGCTGCCTGGCCGCGGGTGCGACGCCCATCGTGCCGAAGTGCGGCCGCAGGGGCACGACGACGCCGGGCAGCGCGGGCCGGCGCGCGTCCTTGTCGGGGCTGACGATGGTCCCGGGCTGGTCGGCCAGCGGTGTCGCGGTCCAGTCGTAGCCGAAAAGGGCCCGGCCGAGGCTGGCTTCAGTGTCGAGTTCGTAAATGGTGACGCGTTCGACGGGGATCTCGCGGTACAGAAAGCCCCAATGCGCCGCGAGGTTGGAGCCATACGGCAGCCGCGGTGTGGCCTCGACGATGTCGACCTGCAGCACGTCTCCCGGACGGGCACCGTCGACGGCAATGGGGCCGGTCAGCAGATGGGGGCCGGGGCCGCGGTCGGTGACGCGGTCGAAGACATCGGTGATGCCCGCGTCCATCAGCAGGTCGGGTGCATCGCCGGCGTGATGGGTTAGGGTCTCGATCGCCACCAAGTCCCCTGGGGCGACGGTGAGTACCGGCTCGAGGCGCGGGTCAAAGTAACCCCAGTGCACGGTCGACGGGGTCGCCTGCAGCTGATGCACGGTCAGCGATTCGGTGCGGCGGATCACCATCGGATGATCATGCCAGTCGGGGCGCGATGGCGTCGCGACCGAGTGTGCACGCGTCAACAGATTTGTTGCTGCCAGCCGTCGATCAAATCCTGCCAATGGAATTGAGCGGTGATTTTGTTGGTTCGAACAAGTAGTTGCGGCGGCTCGAAACCAAAGAAGAAGACGAAGAGAAGCCACACAATGAAGAAGTTCGGATTCGCCACTGTACTTGCAGGCGGACTGGCCGCCGCGGTCCTCGGCTTCGCCGCACCGGCGGGCGCCGCTCCGACCGGTCCGGGCAACGCCCAGGAGGCCATCAATCAGCTGCAGGCCGACGGCTACAACGTGATCGTGAACCGCGTCGGTGCGACCCCCTTGGAGCAGGCGACCGTGGTCGCGGTGCGGCCCGGCCAGACCTACAGCCGGACCGATTCCGGTACCCCCGGTGACAGCTTCGGAACGACGATCACCGGTAAGACGGTCTACGTCGACGTCAAGTAGACCCGCCAAAACGCACTGGGCACCCCCACAAGGGGTGCCCCTTCGTCGTGGAATCTCAAATGGAGCAGCAAGTCTCGCCCACCGATCGGGACTGCCGGTGGAATCCGTATGTCACGATGCCAGGTGATGGCAGACGAACTGACCTACGACGGCACGCAGCGTGAGATCTCTACCGACGCGGGTGTCCTGCGCTATCACGAGGCGGGCGAGGGCGCTCCCCTGCTGCTCCTGCACGGCTCCGGCCCTGGAGTCACCGGCTGGAGGAACTTCCGCGGCATCCTCGGCACCTTCGCCAAGCATTTCCGTTGCCTGATTTTGGAATTCCCCGGTTTCGGCGTCAGCGACGACTTCGGCGGTCACCCGATGGTGACCGCGCACGGAGCTGTGGTCACCTTTGTCGAATTGTTGGGGCTCGACTCCGTTGACATCATCGGCAATTCGATGGGTGGCGGTGTCGGCATCAACTACGCGATCCGTCGTCCGGCCAAGGTTCGACGCCTCGTCACGATCGGCGGGATCGGAACGAACATCTTGACGCCCGGCCCGAGCGAAGGCATCAGGCTCCTGCAGGAGTTCACCGAGAGTCCGACTCGCCAACGGCTCGTCGAGTGGCTGCACTCGATCGTCTACGACCCGGCACTGGTGACCGATGAACTCATCGAGGAACGGTGGGCGTTGGCGACAGACCCGCCGACGCTGGAGAGCGCCCGGCGGATGTACGGCAAGGCCGCCTTCGGTCAGATGATGGAAGCGATGCGGACGTCGGACGCACCGATGCCCTGGGCGATGATGCATAAGGTGCAGGCACCCACGCTGCTGACGTGGGGACGCGATGACCGGGTCAGCCCGCTGGACATGGCGCTGATCCCGATGCGCACGATTCCCAACGCCGAGTTGCACGTGTTTCCCAACTGCGGGCATTGGGCGATGATCGAGGCCAAGGGGGCTTTCGAAGCCGTAGTGCTGGCGTTTCTGCTGTGCGACAGCTAGCGAACGCGATTCCGGTTCCGCTGATCGGGACGCCGAGACATGATGGCTTCGGCGGGGTCCACCATCTCCTAGCGCCGACAGATAGGACACAGCATGGCCGACCGGGTTCTCGACAGGGTGATGGCGATCGGCGAGCACTTGCGCGCGCAGGCGTGGGAGGCGGAGCGGCTCGGCCAACTGCCCGACGAGACGGTCAAGGCACTCAAGGCCGTCGGCGCGATCAGGCTTCTGCAACCTAAGCAGTACAACGGCTTCGAGGTGCATCCACGCGAGTTCGCCGAGACGGTGATGGCGGTCGCGTCCCTGGATCCGGCGTCGGGATGGATCAACGGTGTCGTCGGTGTACACCCCTACCAACTCGCCTACGCCGACCCGAAGGTCGCAGAAGAGATCTGGGGGACCGATACCGACACGTGGGTCGCCTCTCCCTACGCCCCGCAGGGTGTGGCGAAACCGGTCGACGGAGGCTACATCTTCAACGGCCGCTGGCAATTCAGCTCGGGAACCGATGCGTGCGAGTGGATCTTCTTGGGCGCCATGGTCGCTGACGCTGAGGGTAGACCGCTGATGCCGCCTCAGATGCTCCACATGATCTTGCCCCGCAAGGATTACGAGATCGTCGAGGACTCCTGGAATGTGGTGGGCTTGAGGGGAACCGGCTCCAAGGACATCATCGTCAAGGATGCCTTCGTGCCTGAGTACCGAACGATGAACGCCACCGAGGTGATGGACGGTACCACCCAGCGCAAGGCGGGGATGACCGAGACGCTCTATCTGATGCCATGGTCGACGATGTTCCCGCTCGGGATCACCTCGGCGGTGATCGGGATCGCCGAGGGCGCGCTGGCCGCCCACCTGGACTATCAGCGCGACCGCGTCGGCGCCGCCGGGACCGCGATCAAGGACGACCCGTACGTGATGTTCGCGATCGGTGAAGCGGCCGCCGACATCAACGCCGCCCGCCAGGAACTACTCGCCAACGTCGACCGGATCTACGAGATCGTGGACGCCGGCGACGACGTGTCATTCGCGGACCGGGCCGCCGGCCGCCGTACGCAAGTGCGTTCGGCCTGGCGCGCCGTGATGGCCGTCGACCAGATCTTCTCCCGCTCCGGCGGAAACGCACTGCGGATGGACAAACCGTTGCAGCGGTACTGGCGTGACGCGCACGCCGGACTAGCCCACGCGATCCATGTGCCCGGCACCACCTTCCACGCCTCGGCGCTCAGCTCGCTCGGCATCGAGCCCGAGGGTGCGCTGCGGGCCATGATCTGATCGAGAACGGGGACGACACCAGTGAGCGACATCAAGAGTCTCGGCTACATCCAGATTCAGACCAACGACATCGACCGGTGGCGCACCTTCGCCTTCGACGTGCTCGGCTTCGCGGCCGGTCGCGGCCCGGATGAATCCGCCCTCTACCTCCGCATGGACGAACGTGCCGCGCGCATAATCGTGACCCCCGGTGACACCGACGAAGTCGTCACCATCGGGTGGGAGGTCCGGGACCGGCCTGCGCTGCTTCGGGTTTCCGAGGCGCTGCAGGCCGCGGGCGTCGGCGTCAAGCCGCTCTCGCAGGGCGAGGCCGACGCACGACGCGTCGAGGAGGCCATCACGTTCGTCGACCCCACCGGTGCCACCATCGAGGTGTTTCACGGCGCGCTGCTTGACCACAGCCCGGTGGTGACCCCCTTCGGCGCTCAATTCGTCACCGGCGCGCAGGGTCTGGGGCATGTCGTGCTGCCTGCGACGAATCCCGGCGCGGCGTTCGATTTCTACACCGACGTGCTGGGTTTTGTCTCTCGCGGCGCGTGGCGAGTGCCCGCACCACCCGAATACGGCCCGGTGCGCATCAGGTTCCTCGGCGTCAACGAGCGCCATCACAGCCTCGCCATCTGCCCGACCGCCCGCGGCGGCGCACCCGGGCTCGTCCACATCATGGTCGAGGTCGACAGCCTCGACGCGGTCGGACAGGCATTGGATCGGGTGGCCAGGGAGGGCTTCGCATTGTCCTCGACCCTCGGACGGCACACCAACGACAAAATGGTGTCGTTCTACGTGCGCGCACCTGGCGGGTGGGACATCGAGTTCGGCACGGACGGCATGCGGGTCGACGAAACGTATTACACCGCAGAGGAAATCACCGCCGACAGCTACTGGGGCCACCAGTGGACGGGCGACCTGCCGGTGGCGATGCGGCCGTGACGACAAGCGCTGACGTCCACCCGATATCTGCTGACCGGATAGCGAACTGGGACTACGACGCCGACGTCGTCATCGCCGGGTACGGGATCGCGGGTGCCGCCGCTGCGGTCGAGGCCGCCAGTGCCGGTGTCGAGGTGCTCGTCCTGGAACGCACTGGCGGGTGGGGCGGGGCCGCCGCGATGGCGGGCGGGTTCATCTACCTCGGCGGCGGCACCGGACTGCAACAGGCCTGCGGCTTCGACGATTCCGTCGACAACATGGCGGCATTCCTCAACGTCGCCATGGGGCCGGGCGCCGACGAGAACCGGATCGCCGACTACTGCGCGGGCAGCGTCGACCACTTCAACTGGCTGGTGCAGTGTGGCGTCCCGTTCAAGCCGGAGTTCTGGGGCGAGCCGGGCTGGGAGCCGCCCGGCGACGAGGGTTTGATGTTCACCGGCGGGGAGAACGCGTTCCCATTCAACACGATCGCGAAACCCGCTCCGCGCGGGCACGTTCCGCAGATGGCAGACAAGCGAGCCGGCGAGGCGAGCGCCGGTTACATGCTGATGAAGCCTTTGGTCGACACAGCCACATCCCTTGGCGTGCAGCCGATCTACGACATGCACGTGCAGTCCCTGGTCGTCCAATCCGACGGTCGCGTCGCCGGACTACTCGCCCGTCAATACGGAAAGACGCTCGCCGTCCGCGCGCGTCGCGGTGTCGTGCTGGCCTCGGGCAGCTTCGCCTACAACGACGCGATGGTCGCCCAGTACGCGCCCCGCATCGTCGGCAGGCCCGCCGCGTCCATCGAGCAACACGACGGGCAGTCCATCCGGATGGCCCAGGCCCTCGGCGCCGACCTGGCCCACATGGACGCTACCGAGGTGGCGTTCCTGATCGATCCCCAGCAGACCGTCCGCGGCATCCTCGTCAACGGGCGCGGTCAGCGTTACGTCCCCGAGGACATGTACTCGGGCAGGATCGGGCAGCTCACTCTTTACCAGCAGGACGACACGGCTTACCTGATCATCGACGGCGACGCGCAGGAGGAGGCCATGGCCGCGACGTCCGCGACCCCGTTCCTCAAGCGCCCGGCCACATGGGTGTGCGAGACGGTCGCCGAGCTGGAAGCCGAAATCGGGCTGCCGACCGGATCCCTGCAGTCGACGGTCGGCGCCTACAACGCCGCTGCCGAGCGCGGCGAGGATCCGCTGCTGCATAAGAAACCGGAATGGTGCAAACCGATCGGCACACCGGTCGGGGCGATCGATCTGCGTGCCAGTTGCGCCGGGTTCACCCTCGGCGGCCTGCTGACCACGCTCGACTCAGAGGTGTTGCATGTCAGCGGTGATCCGATCGCGGGGCTGTTCGCCGCCGGTCGCGCCACGTCCGGCCTTGCCGCGTGGGGCTATGCCAGCGGTGTCTCGCTCGGTGATGGCAGCTTCTACGGCCGCCGCGCCGGACGGTCGGCGGCTAAGGGCTGAGAGCCGATTCGTCCAGCACGGGCAGCACGCCATCGCGCACGGCCAGACGAATCGATTCGCGCAACTCCGAGCACGACAGGAAGACGATGCGCGTGCCGTGCGCCGAGAGCACCTGAGCCTCGCGACGCTGCGGGCACCGCGAAAGCGCGGCCGCATCCCACTGCACGCTCGTCTGCTGCCAACTGCTCTTGCGCGCCATCACTTCTGCCTCGCAGCGCCGGCAGGTCACCGGCACCATCGGTGCATCGGCGAGCCGGTTATCAGTCCGGACGGTCATCCGACAGGTCCCACCGACATCGCGGCGAGGTTCGCCTCGACCTCCTTCATCCACTCCTCGCGTGGGTGGGTGGTGTCGAGCTCGTATTCGAAGCGGTCCACCATATCCGGCGCGACGTCGGCGACGTCGACGTAGAACTGTTCGTACCACCGCCGGAGGTGATAGACGGGCCCGTCCTCCTCACACAACAGTGGATTGTCGATCCGCGCCTTGTTCTTCCAGATCGCCACGTCCTGCTCAAAGCCCATCTTGACGAAGTCACCCATACTGATCGCGGTCTCCGTCGCGACGTCATCGGGCAGAATCTCCGACTTCTTGACGATGATGCCGTACTGCAGGACAAAGGAGTTCGCGTCAATCGGGTAATGGCAATTGATCAAGATCGTCTTCTGGTCGCCGTCCTGGTAGTTATACGTCAGGTCGTCGATCATGAACGACGGGCCGAAGTAGGACGCCACCGACGTCGTGCCGAGCAGCTGCGGGCCATCGGGAGTGCCGATGTCCGGGCGGCTCGAGCTGTTCATGTATTGCGTGGCGACGTGGCCCTCGAAGATGTTCTTGAAATACGTTGGCAGAGAACCGTGAATGTAGAAGAAGTGCGCCATGTCGACGACGTTGTCGATGATCTCGCGACAATTGCTGTTGACGAGCGTGGTGTACCAATGCCAGTCGGTCCACTCGTCGCTGGTGGCGCCTTCGATGCGAGGAATCACCGCCTCCGGCGGCGGAGGGTTGCCCTCGGGGTCGTTCCACACGAACAGCATCCCGTCCTGCTCCAACGTGAGCCAGGTGGCGGTGCGGGCCAGTCTCGGCACCCGTCGTGCATAGGGAACGCTCTTGCACCGGCCGTCGCCACCCCAGCGCCAGTCATGGAAGGGGCAGGCGATCTCGTTGCCCTTCACCTCACCCTTGCTCAGGTCGCCCCCCATGTGCCTGCAGTAGCCGTCGAGGATATTGAGCTGCCCATCGCCGCCCCGGAAGACGACGAGCTTCTTCCCGAACGCGTGGATGGCATGCGGCCTTCCATCGCCGAGTTCCTTGGTCAGCCCCAGGCAATGCCAGCCGCGAGCGAATCGCGATGGGGCCGCCTCGGCTTCGATCTGCCGGATTTCGTCGGTGTCCGCCTGCAACGTCATCGCCAATACCGTCCTCGATCTCGATGGCTGGGTCATCCACCAGCATGCTCTGTTCAGCTCAACGGGACGCCAGATTCGGTCAAGCTAGGGGCGTGAGGATGTGGGATGACGAAACCGACGTCATCGTCGCCGGATCCGGCGGTGCGCTGGTCGGCGCATACACCGCAGCCCGCGAAGGACTGTCGGTCATCGTGGTCGAGGCCAGCAACCAGTTCGGCGGCACCACCGCCTACTCCGGCGGAGGGGGGATGTGGTTCCCCTGCAACCCTGTTTTGCGGCGCGCGGGAAGCGACGACACCCTCGATGCCGCGTTTGCCTACTTCCATGCCGTGGTCGGCGATCGCACCCCGGTCGAGCTGCAGCGCACCTATGTTTATGGGGGCAGCGACCTGATCGCGTACCTCGAGCAAGACGATCACTTCGAATTCGATGTGCTTCCATGGCCGGACTATTTCGGCGGGTTGCCGCACGCGCGCCTCGACGGCCTGCGTCATACCGTGATGAAACCGCTTCCCGCGCAACGCCTCGGCGAGCTGGCGCACCGGGTGCGCGGGCCGTTGGACAGGGAACGGCTGGGCGCCGAGGCGCCGAGCTACCTCAGCGGCGGGCGGGCGTTGATCGGCAGGCTGCTGTCGGCGATCACGACATATCCGCACGCATCGCTGCATCTCGATAGCCCGCTGGTGGAGTTGGTCACGTCGAGCGAGGGCGTTGTCGGTGCCGTCGTCGAGGAGCAGGGCCGTCGCCGCGCGATCCGCGCCCGCGCCGGTGTGCTTCTCGCGACGGGGGGTTTCGAGAACAATCCCGGATTGCGCCATCGATTCCGCGTACCCGGTGACGCGCGGGACACGATGGGAGCGCCGGGCAACACGGGGCTGGCCCTTCAGGCAGGAATGGCCGTCGGTGCAGCGACCGACCTGATGGACCAGGCGTGGTGGTCGCCCGGGCTCACCCATCCCGATGGGCGCTCAGCCTTCTCGCTGTGGTTCACGGGTGGAATCTTTGTCAATCAGGACGGCAAGCGTTTCGTCAACGAATCCGGTCCCTACGACCGGATCGGCAAAGTCATCATCGACCAGATTTCCTGTGGTGCAATGACGTTGCCCTTCTGGATGATCTATGACGACCGGGAGGGCCTCGGCCCACCGGTGAAAGCCACGAACGTCTCGATGGTTGAGCCCGAACGATACGTTGAGGCCGGCCTGTGGCACACCGCGGATACGCTGCCCGAACTGGCGGCGACAATCGGCGTCGACGCCGACAACCTGGTGTCGACGGTGAAGCGGTTCAACGAGTTCGTCGCCACGGGCATCGATGAGGACTTCGGTCGGGGTGCCGAGGCTTACGACCGTGCGTTCTCGGGCGGGCGGTCGCCGATGGTGCCGATCGAGACTGGTCCCTACCATGCCGCCGCGTTCGGCCTGTCCGATCTGGGCACGAAGGGCGGACTGGTCACCGACAGCCACGCCCGCGTGCTCGACACCGGCGGCAACCCGATCGATGGGCTCTACGCCGCAGGCAACACGATGGCCGCCGTCAGCGGAACCGCCTACCCGGGTGGCGGCAACCCGATCGGCGCATCGATGTTGTTCAGCCACCTCGCAGCCAAACACATGGCCCAGCGACCTCGGTAAACAAACTCCCGATAGTGTCTACTGCACATTTGACACTCATCGAGGAGACGCCATGACTGACCAGCCCCTTCGCGTCATCCAGTGGACCACCGGCAACATCGGACGGCGGTCGCTGCACGCGATCATCGGGCGCGCCGATATGGAACTCGTCGGTGTGTATGCGCACGGGGCCGACAAGGTTGGCGTCGACGCAGCCGAGCTGGCCGGTTGGCCGGAGCCCACCGGCGTGACGGCGACCAACGACATCGATGCGCTTCTTGCCCTCAAGCCGGACGCGTGCTGCTATAACCCGCTGTGGCCGAATATCGACGAGCTGACTCGGCTGCTGGAGTCCGGCATCAACGTGTGCTCGAGCGCCGCGTGGATCACCGGCGACAAGCAGTCACCGGAAGACCGGAAGCGCATCCGGAAGGCTTGCGAGGAGGGCAATTCCACGATCTTCGGCAGCGGCGCCCATCCCGGCATGACCAATTTGATCGGCATGGCGCTCAGCGGATCCTGCGAGCGCGTCGACGAGATCCGCATCACCGAGTCGGTGGACTGCTCGACCTACGAGTCGGCAGGCACCCAAACCGCGATGGGCTTCTCGCAGGATCCCGACACACCCGGCCTGGCCGAAAGCGTTCGCCGCGAGAGTGAGGTCTTCGCCGAATCGGCCGCGATGATGGCCGACGCGATCGGCGCGAAGCTCGACAAGATTACGTTCGACGTCACCTTCACGCCGGCGACGGGGACTTCCGACCTCGGCTTCATGCAGATCCCGAAGGGCACAGTGGCAGGCGTGTACGGCTATCACCGTGGCTGGGTCGGCGATCGCAACGTCGTCAGCGTCGGCTTCAACTGGATCATGGGTGACCAGGTCACCCCGCCCAAGCCGTTGGAGCACGGCCACGTCATCCAGGTCTTTGGCTTGCCCAACATGCGCACCGTGCTGCACTGCCTGCCGCCGAAGGGCTGGACCGAACCCGGGTTCATGGGCCTCGGCATGATCTACACGGCGATGCCGGTGACCAACGCGGTGCCGGCGGTCGTCGCCGCCCCGCCCGGCATCGTCACGCTGGCGGACCTGCCGCCGATCACCGGCCGCATCGCGCCTGCCGTGTGATCCGCTTCGCCGAAAGTACGGTTGATGTACACGAACACCAAGTGGACCCGGCAACAACCGTACTCCCGGCGCGAGGTCAAATATGTCACCCGCCCGCGGTCAAGTGCACGACGACGCCGACCGCTCCGCCGCCGACATGGATCGACAACAGAGGGCCCATGTCGGTGACGACGAGTGACTCGATCTGGGGCAGCCGCGTCGTAAGTGCCGCACCGATCTCGTCGGCGGCGTCATGGTTGTCGACGTGGTGCACCACGATGTTCGCCCTATTGTCGCCCATGACTTCGGCCACCCGCTCGACCAATGCCGCATACGCCTTGGTGAGGGTGCGGATCCGCTGATCCAGCACCAGCCGTCCGTCCACATCGAGGCACAGCAGCGGCTTGAGCGACAGCGCGGTGCCCAGCCACGACGCGCCACGTCGGATCCGACCGCTGCGCCGCAGGTTGTCCAACCGGTGCACCACGATGAACGCGTAGGTGCGTGGCACGGCCGAACGCGCTTCGGCCTCAACAGCATCCAGGTCAACACCCGATGCCGCCGACCCCGCCGCGGCCAGCGCGACGAACCCGACACCCGTCGCCGCCGAACGCGAATTGACCACCCGGACCGCTGAGCCGAACTCGCGAGCCGCCTGCACGGCCGAACTATACGTGCTGGACAGGGCCGCCGAAAGGTGCACCGCGACCACGCCGTCACCGTCGCTGTCGTTCAGCGCCTGACGGTAGGTCTCAGCCAGCTCCGCGGGAGTGGCGCCGGCGGTGGTGACACGCGGACGATCGTGTAGGTCGTACGGCAGGTCGTCAACGCCGTCGCGCAGATCGGTGCCGTCGACAAGGACGTGCAGCGGCACCTGCCGGATATCGAACTGCTTGAGCTCATCTGACTGCAAGCGAGACGACGAATCAGTCACCACGACGACAGGCATGCCTACCGTGAATCCTCTTGTTGCACACCTGCTTCCGCAAGCGCCTTGAGCATCAGCTCGGCGACTGCTTGATGTGCCTCGAAGTTCCAGTGGATGCCGTCGGGATTGCCTCGACCGCTCATGACATGCTCACCGACCGCCGCCTTGAGGTCGACGAGCGGGACGTCGTGCTGCTCGGCCCACTCAGTGATCGCCTTGACGGTGCCTGGTCGGCCGCGGTGCGCCTTGCTATACGTCTCGGCAATGTGGACTGAGGGCAGCGACGCGACCATCGGTATTCCGGGTCGATTGAAGTCGATTGCACCACGGGTCATTTCGAGGTATTCCGCGGAGAGATGCGGCGGCAGAGCGGCGGGCGATATCGGCGACAGCCGCGGCTGCACCCAGCCGTAGCCGTCGCGCACCCAGCGCCGAAGCCACGCCGGCCGGACGTAACGGATCAATTCGCGCAGCGCGGTGGGCAGCGGCGACGGCAGCGAATCCATGCCGCCCGTCGCGAAGATCACGGCGCCGGCCCGGGGCAACGCCGCCCACGCCCGCGGGTCCTGGGTTGCGGCCCACCAGATGTCTCTGCACGTCCAGCCAATCCGCCCGATCAGCTCGAGGTCCCAACCCAGATGAGTAGCAACGATATTCGGCCAGATCCGAGGATCGTCGGACGGCAAACCGCCGGTCGGCCCGTAGTAGGACAGCGAGTCGCAGAAGACGAGAAGCGTTGGCCTGATCGCCGAATCACAGGACATCGTTGGCGACCTGTGCCGAGGCGTTCCACACATCGAGTCGCCAGCGGATATTTTCCAAGGACGTAGCAGGTGCCCCATCTGTCTGGCTATGCCCGGACAGCTGCACCCAGCTCGCGTTGCCCATACCGCCGAGCGCCGGCCAATTCTCGACCGGCAGCGCGAGCAGCGCCGCAGTCAACGCTGCGATCAGCCCGCCATGCGCCACCAGGACCACCGGCCGCTCGGGTTCATCCACGCCCCACTCGGTCTGGTCGGCGACGAGCTCCGCCACCAGCGGCATGCTGCGCGCTGCGACGTCGACCCGACTTTCTCCACCGTGCGGCGCCCACCTGGCGTTGTCCCGCCAGGCCAGCCGCGCGCCCGGGGCCGCGGCGTCCACCTCGAGATGGGTCATCCCCTGCCAGTCACCGAGGTGCGTCTCGCGCAACCTGGTGTCGACGAGCACCGGCAGCCCCGACCGCTCACCGAGCGCGACCGCGGTGTCCAGCGCACGCCGGAGATCCGACGACACGATGACGAGAGGTTGCCGTTTCGCCAACACCTCGGCGGCGGCGACGGCCTGGTCGCGACCCAGGTCGGACAGCTCGGTGTCGAGCTGGCCCTGCATCCGGCTCCCGGCGTTGTAGCCCGTCTGACCGTGACGCAGCATCACCAGTCGGCGCACCCTCATGGAATCGCCTCCAGATCGACCGGTACGACGGGGCAATCGCGCCACAGCCGGTCCAGTGCGTAGAAGTCGCGCTCGTCCTGATGCTGGATGTGCACCACGATGTCGACGTAGTCCAGCAGCGTCCATCGACCCTCGCGGGCGCCTTCGCGGCGAGCGGGCTTGTATCCCGCAAGGCGCATCTTCTCCTCGACCTCGTCGACGATCGCGTTCACCTGGCGCTCGTTGGACGCCGATGCGATCACGAAACAGTCGGTGATCACGAGCTGTCCGGATACGTCGATGACAACGACGTCCTCGGCGAGCTTGGATGCGGCCGCGCTCGCCGCCACGGTGGCCATCTCCACGGCTTCGTCGGTGGCGGTCATATTTGATGCGATTCGCGCAAGCGGCTCATCGCCGGTTCCCGTCATTCGTCGCGGCTGGCTCGGCGGCGTAGAGCTGGCGCTTGGTCACGTACTGCACGACACCGTCGGGCACCAGGTACCAGATCGGCCGGTTCTCTCCGGCACGCTTGCGGCAGTCGGTCGACGAGATCGCCAGCGCGGGCACCTCGACGAGGGTCAGCGCGTCGGGCGGCAGTTCCCGCAGGGCCGCCGCGATGTGCTTGCCGTCGAGGTCGTAGCCGGGGCGGCTGACCCCGACGAACCTGGCGATCGAAAACATCTCCTCCCAGTTCTGCCACGACAGGATCGACGCCAGTGCGTCGGCGCCGGTGATGAAGTAGAGGTCCGCGTCGGTGTTCAGGGCGCGCAGATCCCGCAGCGTGTCCTTGGTATACGTCGGGCCGGTGCGGTCGATGTCCACCCGGCTGACCGAGAACCGCGGGTTGGAAGCCGTGGCGATGACGGTCATCAGGTAGCGATCCTCGGCGGCGGTGACGTAGCGGTGGCGCTTCTGCCAGGGCTTGCCGGTCGGGACGAACACCACTTCGTCGAGCTCGAACAGATCGGCAACCTCGCTGGCCGCGACCAGGTGCCCGTTGTGGATGGGATCGAACGTCCCACCCATCACGCCCACGCGCCGTCGAGAAGTCACAAACAGCCAGCTTACGGGAGTGGCATCGGCCGCTCTCCGCGCGCCGAAATCGACGTTTAGGCGGATTTCTCTCGCACTTTTGCGCCCGTTTGTCCGTTTGGGCGCAAGTCAGACCGGCAACAGCTGGTCGATCACCGTGGCGAGCTGCTTGGCCGACCGGCATTCATGCATGGTGATGACGTCCTGGTAGCGCGGCACCGCCGAGTCGCCGCTGCCCCACAGGTGCTTGGGCTCCGGATTGAGCCAGTGCGCGTGCCTGCTCGCGTTGACCATGTGGGCCAGCAGGTCGGTTTCCGGGTTGCGGTAGTTGTTCCGGCCGTCGCCGAGGACCAGCAACGAACTGCGCGGCGACAGGACGTTCGGCCACTTCTCCATGAATGAGACGAACGCGTTGCCATAGTCGGAGTGCCCGTCGCGGGTGTAGACGCCCGCTTCGCGGGTGATGCGCTGCACGGCCACGGCCAGGTCGGAGTCGGGCCCGAACAGTTCGGTTACTTCGTCGGTGGTGTCGATGAAGGCGAACACGCGCACCCGGGAGAACTGCTGGCGCAGCGCGTGCACCAGCAGCAGCGTGAAGTGGCTGAACCCCGCGACCGAGCCGGACACGTCGCAGAGCACCACCAGCTCCGGCCGCGCGGGATGCGGCTTTTTCAGCACCACGTCGATCGGCACGCCACCGGTGGACATCGACTTGCGCAGCGTCTTGCGCAGATCGATCTCGCCGGCCCGCGACCGTCGCCGCCGAGCCGCCAACCGGGTTGCCAATGTGCGCGCCAGCGGCACCACCACGCGCCGCATCTGGCGCAACTGCTCACCGGAGGCGCGGAGAAACTCGACGTTCTCCGCAAGCTGCGGGACGCCGTACATCTGCACGTGCTCGCGACCCAGCTGCTCGGCGGTCCGGCGCTTGGTCTCCGCCTCCACCATCTTGCGCAACTGCGCGATACGCTGGGCCGCAAGGGCTTTGGCGATCTCTTCCTGCGTCGGCGTCGGCTCGTCGCCGTAGGGCGCGAGCAGGCCGGCCAGCAGCCGGCCCTCGAGATCGTCGAGGCTCATCGCCTTGAGCGCCTGATACGACGAGTACGACGGGCCGCGGCTGGATTGGTAGCGGCCGTAGGCCTCGACGATCTGGGCGATCATCGCCGCCAGCCGCTCGTCGAGGTTGGCCAGGTCGGCGTTGTCGCTGAGCATGTCGACCAGCTGGGCGCGCAACGCCTCGATGTCCTCGGGCGGCAGGCCTTCTGGCGCGTCGTCGTCATCGTCGTCGAGCAGGACGGTCCTGGCGCCGAGCGCCGCGGGGAAGAACAGGTCGAACATCGCGTTGTAGGTGTCGCGATGGTCGGCTCGACGCAGCACCGCGCACGCGAGGCCCTCGCGCAGTGCCTCTCGGTCAGCCAGCCCGAGCACCGACATCACTCGACCCGCGTCGACGGTCTCTGATGGACCGACCGAAATCCCCTGCTCGCGAAGGGCTTCCACGAACTCAACCAGGTGGCCCGGGATTCCGTGCGGCGCCAGCGGCTGCGGCGGACGGGTGCGACGGACGGCCATCAGTTCAGCCTTAGCTCCCCGGCCGCCTTGACCTGATCCGACTGATGCTTGAGCACCACACCCAGCGTCGCGGCGATCAGTTCATCGTCGATGGTGTCCAGCCCCAGCGCCAGCACGGTGCGCCCCCAGTCGATGGTTTCAGCCACCGACGGCAGCTTCTTGAGCTGCATGCCGCGCAGCACGCCGATGATCTTGACGAGTTCCTCGGCCAGATGTTCGGGCAACTCGGGCACCCGGGACAACAGAATACGGCGCTCCAGCTCGGAATCGGGAAAATCGATGTGCAGGAACAGGCATCGCCGCTTGAGCGCCTCGGACAGTTCGCGCGTGGCGTTGGAGGTCAGCAGGACGAACGGGGTGCGCTCGGCGGTGATGGTGCCGAGCTCCGGCACGGTCACCGCGAAGTCAGACAGCACCTCCAGCAGGAGGCCTTCGATTTCGATGTCGGCCTTGTCGGTCTCGTCGATCAGCAACACGGTGGGCTCGGTGCGGCGGATCGCGGTCAGCAGCGGACGTGACAGCAGGAATTCCTCACTGAACACATCGGTTTTCGTCTGGTCCCAGTCGCCGTGCCCGGCCTGGATCCGCAGGATCTGCTTGGCGTGGTTCCACTCGTAGAGGGCACGCGCCTCGTCGACGCCCTCGTAGCACTGCAGGCGCACCAGGCCGGAACCGGTGGCCTGCGCAACCGCACGCGCCAGCTCGGTCTTGCCGACGCCTGCGGGGCCCTCCACCAACAACGGTTTGCCCAGCCGGTCGGCGAGAAACACCGCTGTGGCCGTTGCGGTGTCGGGCAGGTAGCCGGTTTCCGCCAAGCGTCGCGCGACATCGTCGATGTCGGCGAACAGCGGTGCCGGGCGTGCGGGGACGCTCACTGGCAGGGTCCAATTCTCTTCGCGCAAGCGCTCATCGTTCTCCTGTTAAGCCGGGCGGGTGTGGCCGTCTCCCCACACAATCCACTTGGTTGAGGTCAATTCGGGCAGCCCCATCGGTCCTCGGGCATGCAACTTCTGGGTGGAGATGCCGATCTCAGCGCCGAATCCGAACTGCTCACCGTCGGTGAACGCCGTGGACGCGTTGACCATCACCGCGGCGGCGTCGACGCGCTCGCTGAACCGTTGAGCGGCAGCGAGATTCGTCGTGACGATGGCTTCGGTGTGCCCGGTCCCGTACTCGTTCACGTGGGCGATCGCGGCGTCGAGGCCGTCGACCACGGCCAGCGCGATGTCCATCGACAGGAATTCGGCGCGCAGTTCCTCCTCGGACGGGTCGGCGTGCACCGTGACGCCTGCGTCCTGCAGCGCCTTGGTCAGCCGCGGCACCGCCTGTTCGGCGATCGACCTGTCGATCAACAGCGACTCGGCGGCGTTGCAGACGCTGGGCCTGCGGGTCTTCGCGTTGAGCAGAATTTGTTCGGCCACCCCGAGGTCGGCCGATTCATGCACGTAGACATGACAATTGCCGACCCCGGTTTCAATGGTGGGCACCATCGCGTCCCGTACCACCGCGTCGATCAAACCCGCTCCCCCGCGCGGGATCACCACATCGACGAGGCCACGGGCTTGGATCAGATGCGTGACGCTGGCGCGGTCCTCGCTGGGAAGCAGCTGCACGGCATCTCGCGTAAGGCCGTCGTTACTCAATGCTGCCTGTAGCGCCCCGACCAATGCGGCGTTGGAATGTGCCGCTGACGAACTGCCGCGCAGCAGCACCGCGTTGCCGGATTTGAGCGTCAACCCGAATGCGTCGACGGTCACGTTGGGCCGGCCTTCGTAAACAATTCCAACCACGCCGAGCGGAACCCGCTGCTGTCGCAGCTGGAGTCCATTGGGCAGGGTACGGCCGCGCAGCACATCGCCGATCGGGTCGGGCAGGCCGGCAACCTGGCGCAGCCCGTGGGCGATGCCGTCGACGCGCGCCGGGTTGAGCGCGAGCCGGTCGAGCATCGCCTCCGGCGTGCCAGCCGCCTTGGCCGCCGCCACGTCCTCGGCGTTGGCCGACAGGATGTCGTGGGTACGCGCCAACACACAGTCGGCAGCGGTGTGCAGCGCCCGATCCTTGGCCGCGGTGCTCAGCGTGGCCAGCTCGCGGGCCGCCATCCGGGCGCGCCGCGCCGCATCGTGGACCTGCTGGCGCAAGTCGGCAGCTGCTGGTGCTTGCAGACTCATTGACCCAGCGTATCGGACCTGCCTGCCTGCCTGCGGTGCTCGACAGCTTTGACGTGCTCCCCGGCATGGGAGCCGGAGACTCCGGGCGGCTATGCCGCTGTTGGGTTGCTTCCTGTTTCATCGTCCACGGCCGCAATTGGCTGCGGTCTTAAATGGACTCCACCGCGACGACTTGCGTGGTCGCGCCCTTTGTGGTGGGAGGCGTTTCGTCTCTCCGCCCGCCCGGCGGCGAGAATAACCTTGGCGGCATTGTGGTCCCGGTCGTGGACCGCCCGGCACGCCGGGCACGTCCACTCCCGTGCCTTTAGCGGTAGGTCATCGAGACGGTGCCCACACGCCGAGCACGTCTTGCTCGACGCCAGCCACCGCGACACCTTATGCACGGAGCGCCCGTAGCGGTGTGCCTTCTCGACCATGATCCGCACGAACTGACCCCATCCCGCATCGCTGATCGCCCGCGCGAGCCGACGGTTGGCGACCATACCCACAATGTTGAGGTCCTCGACGTGGATCACTTGGTTCTCGCGAACCAACGCCAAAGCCTGCTTGTGGTGATGGTCGCGTCGGGCACGCGCTACGTGTCCATGCGCGATAGCGACACTGCGCCGCGTCTTTTCCCTGTTCGCAGATCCTTTCTGTCGGCGGCCCTTCTCCCGCTCCAACCGCCGCAACTTGCGCAACTTGCGACCCAGATACTTCGGATTCTCGATGTCCGTGCGCGCTCTGTCGGTGGTGGCGATCGTCGCCAACCGGCTAATGCCCACATCCACCCCGGCTTCGCGCTGTACCTGCGGTAACGGTGTGGCGTCGACGCCGACGACGAAACTCGCGTAGTAGTGCCCGTCCGGTTCGCGGATGACGGTGACCGACGACGCCTCGCTGGGCAGATCGCGCGACCACCGAACTCGGACCAGTCCGACTTTTGCAACAAACAAACGCCCATCAGGGTGCACACGGAAACCGTTGCGAGTGAGCCGGAAGGACTGCCGGTGATCCTTCCTGGATTTCATCCGCGGCCGGCCCAGTCGCCGGCCACGGCGTTTCCCCGTGTGAGACGCGAAGAAGTTCCGCCACGCCCGCCTCGAGTCGTTGACCGATTGCACCAACGCCACACTGGGCACCTCGGCAAGCCACCCGCGCTCGACGGTCCTCTTGGCTTGGGTGATAACCCGGCGTTGAATCTCGCTGTCAGAAAGCTTCACCCCGGCCTGATAGGCCTCGTCGCGTACACGCACAGCGTCGTTGAACACCACCCGGCAGCACCCGAAGACCCGCGCTAGCATCCGCTGCTGGGCCGGTGTCGGTTCGATGCGGTACCGATAACGCATCTGCATACGCACTGACTGTAAGAGCGACCAGTGACAACCCAGACCCATCGCCAAGCTCGCATGCGCGAACCCCGGTTGGTGCCAAGCAACCGCGATCGCAGATCGTCAAGGTGCAGACTGGTCGACCGAATCCGGCGCACCGATCACGGTGACCTCCACGTGTCCGCTGGTCTAGCGTTGACGGTTATGGTGGCGCGGGTCTGCGTAGTGGGCAGTGTCAACGCCGATCTCACTTTCACAGTTGATGCCCTGCCACGGCCGGGCCAAACCGTTCTCGCGTCATCGCTCTCGTCGTCGCCGGGCGGTAAGGGTGGCAACCAGGCAGTGGCCGCCGCCCGCGCTGGCGCGGCCGTGCAACTCGTCGCGGCGCTTGGCACCGATTCGGCGGCCGATCAGTTGCGCGCACATCTGCGGGACAACGACGTCGGGCTGGACGGCGTGGTCAGCCTGCCCGGATCCAGCGGATCGGCGGTGATCATCGTCGATTCCGCGGCGGAGAACACCATCGTCGTGGCGCCTGGAGCCAACGTGCACCTGGGCGTGACCTCCACCGACGTCCGCGCCGTGATCGCCGACAGCGACGTAGTGCTGTTGCAGCTCGAGATCCCGATCGCAACGGCCGTCGCCGCAGCGGGGTTGGCGCGGGCCGCGGGCGCAGTGGTGATGCTCAACGCGTCGCCGTCAGGGGCCGAACCCCACCACCTGCTGGCCCTGTCCCAGCTGGCCGACGTGGTCGTGGTCAACGAGGCAGAGGCGCGCGAATGGCATTGGCCCGTACCGCATCTGGTGATCACCCGCGGTGCGCGCGGCGCGAGCTACCTTGGCCAGGACGAACGGTTCGACGTGCCCGCCCCACCCGTCGACGCCGTCGACACCACAGGCGCTGGTGACGTGTTCGCCGGGGTGCTGGCCGCCGGATGGCTGACCGGGTACGAAGATGCGTTGCGTCGCGCCTGCGCGGCCGGTGCGTTGTCGACGCTGGTGCCCGGGGCGGGCGATTGCGCGCCGTATGCGGAGGCCATCGACGATGCCGTGTCCAATCGACGAGCCGGGGAGCGACACCTATGACGACAACCAGGCCACGTCCACCCGAGGGCGACTGGCTGGGCACGCCGTATCTACGTTTCACCCGCGAGGGACCGTTCGGCGTGTGCACGCTGGATCGTCCCGAGGCGCGCAATGCGATGACGCCTGCGATGTACTTCGGCATCCGCTACGCCGTCCGCCACGTCGACGCCGACCCCGACCTCGCCGGTCTGCTCATCACCGGTACCGGTGACGTGTTCGCACCCGGCGGCGACATGGGCGGCGGTGACGGCTCGGACAACTGGCTGACGTTCGGGTCGGCGCTCGGCATGGACGTCACGCCGTTCGAGACGCTGCGCCAGTCGGTGAAGCCGGTGGTGTCGGCGGTCAACGGGCTGTGTCAGGGCGGTGGGCTGCAGATCGCACTGTGCAGCGACATGACGGTGGTCAGTGACCGCGCGACGTTCCGCGTACCGGAACTGTTCCGCGGCATCGCCGACACGTACTACAGCCAGATGCTGGCCCGGCTGATCGGGCCGGTGCGCACAAGGGACCTGATGTTCACGGGGCGGACGTTGACCGCGGCCGAGGCTCAGCAGTGGGGGATGGTCGCGCGGGTGGTGCCGCATGATGAGTTGCTCGACGCGGCCCGCGAGGTCCTCGGTCAGTGCTGCAGGACCGCACCGTCGGCGCGGAGCACGGTGAAGTCCAGCCTCGACAACTACATGGGCCTGTTCGACCGCATCGGCATGCAGGCCAGCTACTCCTCACCCGAAGCGCTGGAGGGCTTCCGCTCCTTCAAGGACCGCCGGTCCCCCGACTGGGTGCATCCAGACCTGAGGATCGACGGGCGGATCTGATAGTTCAGGCCTCCCTGAATACAGGATCTGCTGTACTGTCTGCCGTATGCGGACGGTGACTCACAGCGATGCCCTGGCGCGGTTCGGACACGCGCTGTCCGACGCGACTCGAACCGACATCCTGCTGATGCTGCGCGATGGGCCGGGCTATCCGTCCGACCTCGCCGAGAAGATCGGGGTCTCGCGGCAGATCCTGTCCAACCACCTGGCGTGCCTGCGCGGCTGCGGCCTGGTCGTGGCGCAGCCCGAGGGCCGGCGCAGCCGCTATGAACTGGCCGACAAGCGCATCGCCCACGCGCTCGACGACCTCATCGGCCTGGCTCTGGCGGTCGACCCGGCCTGCCGCCCCGACGCCGAGACCAAAGCCTGCTGCTGATGTCGGCACCGGTCGGGACGCGGCGCGCGACACTCGAACGTCGAATCCGGCTACTGGTCGGCGCAACGATCACCTACAACGTGATCGAGGCGGCGGTCGCGCTGGCCGAGGGCACGCGCGTCTCGTCGTCGGCCTTGATCGGCTTTGGACTCGATTCGGTGGTCGAGATCTCATCGGCGGCGGCAGTGGCCTGGCAGTTCTCCGCAAGGGATCCCGAGACGCGGGAAAAGGCGGCTCTGCGGTTCATCGCGATCTCCTTCTTCGCGCTTGCGGCGTATGTCGGCGTCGACGCGGTTCTGTCGCTGTTCGGCCTTGGCGAGGCGCGGCCGTCGCTGATCGGCATCGTGCTTGCGGCCGCCAGCCTCGTCATCATGCCGGTGCTGTCATTGGCGCAACGCCGTGCCGGTCGCGAGCTGGGGTCGTTGTCGGCGGTGGCCGATTCCAAGCAGACGCTTCTGTGCACCTACCTCTCCGCGGTACTGCTCGCGGGTCTGCTACTCAACAGCCTGTGGGGCTGGTCGTGGGCCGACCCCATCGCCGCCCTCGGTATCGCCGCGATTGCGGTACGAGAAGGCCTCAACGCTTGGCGCGGGGACCCGTGCTGCTGATGAACGGAGCAGATGTGCCAGTTCTCGCGCTCGTCTTATTTGCCATCTTCGCCGCGCTCGGATTTGGTTGGCGCAGTTGGGAACAACGACGCCGCACCGGATCGACGGGCTTCCGCGGCGTCAGCGGACGGCTGGGTTCGGCGGAATGGTTCGCCGGCGTCGGCTTCGTCGTCGCGTTGGCGGCCGCGCTCATCGCGCCGGTTCTGCAGTTGGTCGGGGTGGTGTCGCCGGTGAGCGTTGTACACGCGCCGTGGATCCAGACCACCGGGGTCGTCATCGCGGTGCTCGGCATCGTTGCGACGGTCTACGCCCAGGTCGACATGGGTGATTCGTGGCGGATCGGAGTCGATCCAAGGGAGACGACGACGCTGGTTCGCACCGGCGCGTTCGGTTGGGTGCGCAACCCGATCTTCACCGCGATGATCACGTTCGGGTTCGGAATCGCCTTGGTGACACCGAATCTGGTGGCGCTCGGGGGATTTCTCTTGCTGGTAAGCACGATCGAGCTTCAGGTGCGCATCGTGGAAGAGCCGTACCTGCTGACGGTGCACGGCGACGCGTACCGCGGCTATCTCACCGACGTCGGACGCTTCGTCCCCGGAGTCGGGGTCACTCGCTAGACAAGTGCACGTCGTGCGCGATCGACATGCCGTCGCCCGCTTTAAGTTCGGCGGCCGATTGGGTCACTAACACCCGACTCCGGTTCGGCGACAACAGGATCGACAAACAGTGATGGGGTCCACCGTTCGCGAAGGCGAGCCGGTTCACCCGCATCAGCGCCGACCCGATCGCGGTGTCGAGCAGCTGCGCAGTACGCGGCCCTGCGATCTCGGCGGTGATCTCGTGCTGCACGCGGTCCAGCTCGACACCGGCGTCGGCCAGTAGCCGGTAGAGCGGCGCTCGCGACAGCGCGTCTTCGGTGATGATGTCGGACAAGTCGTCGGGTAGCCACGCCTCGGTGATCATCAGCGGTTCTGAGGTTCGGCGTTCGCGGCGCAGCCGCAGGACATGCAGCGCGCGCTCGCGCCCCAGTTGGTCGGCGATCGCCTTGGGCGCGGCCCGGATGTCGAGCTCGATGACGCCGACTTCCGTTTCGAACTCGGTTTGACGCAGCTCGTCCATAAACGAGCCGCCACCCGCATTCCGCTGTGACGCAGGTTGCTCGCGGACGAAAGACCCGACGCCCTGCCTGCGTTCGATAAGACGGGCGTCGGCGAGATCGGCCAATGCCCGTCTCACGGTGATCCGCGAAACACCGAACTGGTCGCACAGCGTCTGTTCGGTCGGCAGCGCATCGCCGGGCGCCAGCGCGCCCCTGGCGATCTCGTCGTGCAGCACCAGAAACAGCTGCCGGTGCAGCGGTACCCCAGCGCCTGCCGTCACCCTGGCTGGCGAGGCCCGAAAGTCGTGGACGCTCATCAGAGCTCCCAGCATAGGGCGGATCCGTCTCTATTCTTGCGGTTGAACTGCAGTTGTTATATAAGTATAACAAGCATACATCTGAGGATTGGGAGGCCGCCTTGACCGCTGTTACGCCGCAAGCCACCACCGCGCCGCTCGGGCCGACCGGAAAACTGGCCACCTGGGTCGCCGAGCTGTCCCTGTCCGACGTGCCTGCGGCGGTGGTGGACCGGGCCAAACACCTGTTGCTCGACGGAATCGGCTGCGCACTCATCGGCGCACAGCTGCCGTGGTCGCGGATGGCCACCGAAGCGGTGCTGGACATCGACGGGCACGGCGACACCGTTGTCATCGGCACGGGATGCACCGCCAGCGCACCGGCCGCGGCCGTGCTGAACGGTACCTTCATTCAGGGGTTCGAGCTCGACGACTTCCATCCGATCGCGCCGCTACACAGCTGCTCGCTGCTGATCCCCGCACTTCTGTCCACCGCGTCGTCACTTCCGCAAACCCGCGGCGCCGATCTGCTTCGCGCCGCGATCGTCGGGTTTGAGGTCGGACCACACGTCGGCTACACGCTGCATGGCGCCGAAATGCTCGACCGCGGTTGGCATTCCGGATCGGTCTTCGGCACCCACTCGGCGGCGATGGCCTCCGGCAAGATGCGTGGCCTGTCCCCCGCTCAGTTGGAGGACGCACTCGGCCTGGCAGGCACTCAGTCGTCCGGCCTGATGGCCGCCCAGTACGAGGCGATGAGCAAACGCATGCATCACGGCCTGGCGGCGCGCAACGGGTTCTACGCAGCGGGGCTCGCAGCACACGGCTACACCGGGATCAAGCGGGTCTTCGAACGCGAATATGGCGGATTCCTCAGTGTTTTCGGCGAGGGCCATCACCCCGACGCCGACGCACTCACGAACGATCTCGGCCAGCGATGGGAAACGTCGGTGATCATGGTGAAGTCGTACGCCGCGATGGGTGGGCTGCACGGCGCGATCGACGCCGCGCGCCGATTGCGCACATCGGTGGACCCGAAACGCATTTCGCACATCGACATCACCGTCGGCACCACGATCTACAAACACGGGTGGTGGACCGCCGAACGCCCATTGACCCCGATCGGAGCACAGATGCACCTCGGATACACCACGGCTGCCGCACTTTTGGACGGCAACGTATTGCCCGAACAGTTCACCCCAGCGCGCCTGGATGCAGACGACATCTGGCGTCTCGTCGAGCGCACCGAAGTCCACCTCGACGAGGCGCGCGACCGCGCCGACATCAGCGAGCGCTTCGGCACCGACCTCGCCGTCACCACGGACGACGGCAACGTGCATCGCGTCCGCGTCGACCAACCGCACGGCGCACCCGCCGATCCGATCACCAATGGGGAACTCGTCGCCAAGTTCCACGCGCTGGCCGACCGGGTCACGAACCGCGACCGCGCCACCGCGATCGAGCGCGCCGTGGTGGCCCTCGATCGCCTCGACGACATCGGCGACCTCGTCGACCTCCTCGCGGCGCCGGTCGCCGGCGCACTGGACTGAAAGGAGCCTCATGCCCACCACACCCGCCCGGCGACGCCTTCGCGACCTGCTGGCCAAACGTGAACTGATCGTCGCGCCGGGCGTCTTCGATGGAATCTCCGCGCATCTCGCCCGGCGCACGGGACACGTCGCCGCGTACCTCACAGGCGCCGGCGTCGCCGCATCCGGCTTCGGATTGCCCGACATCGGTCTGGTCACCCAGACGGAAATGACCGAACGTGCCCGCATGATGGTCGCCGCCCTCGGCGATGTCCCGTTGATCGCCGACGCCGATACCGGTTACGGCGCAACACTGAACGTGGTACGCACCGTCCGCCAATACGAGGACGCGGGTGTTGCGGCAATCCAATTGGAGGACCAGGAATTTCCGAAGCGCTGCGGCCACCTGCCCGACAAGCGGGTCGTCGATGCGGCGGCCTTCGAACAGACGCTCGCCGCGGCCCTGGACGCCCGCACGGACGACGACATGCTCGTCGTGGCACGGACCGACGCGCGGTCACCGCTGGGGCTCGATGCCGCCATCGAGCGGGCCAACCGGTACGCGCGCGCGGGCGCGGACATCATCTTCGTCGAGGCGCCGCAGGGCATCGACGAGATCGAGCGGATCGCCCGCGAGGTGGATGCTCCACTGTTGATCAACTTGGTGCTCGGCGGAATGACACCCCTGCAGTCCTCGGCTCGACTGCAGGAGTTGGGATACGCCGTCGCCATCCACCCGAGCAACCCGTTGGTGCGTGCGACGTTCGCCATCCTCGAGGGTATGTGCGAACTCGCCGGCGCCGACGCCGGCGACTACGTCGGCGGCACGCCTACGGACTTCTTCAACCTCCTCGGGATGGCCGAATGGCGCGACCTGGACGAGAAACTCGCGAACGGAAGGGCCGGCTCATGGGCATGACCATCATCGAGAAGATCCTCGCCCGCAAGGCCGGGCTTGACTCGGTTTCGGTCGGCGACACCGTCGTCGTCGACGTGGACATGACGGTTCTCATCGATCTGCAGTTCGCCACCATGTGGATCCCGCCGCTGCGCATCCACGATCCCGACAAGCTGGCCATCGTGATGGACCACGCCGTCCCTGCGCCGACGATCAAGGACGCGGCGGGTGGATCGCATGCCCGCGCATTCGCCGCCGACTTCGGCATCAAACGCTTCTTCGACGTCGGCCGCCACGGCATCTGCCATCAGGTCATCGCCGAGAACGGGCTTGCCCGCCCTGGAGAAGTGCTGGCCTGCACCGACTCCCACACCTGCGCCGGTGGCGCCTACAACACGGCAGCCCGCGGACTTGGCCCCGCCGAGGTGTACTCGATCATGTGTACGGGCACGACCTGGTACCAGATCGCTCCGACGGTCCGGTACGAGCTCGAGGGGATCAAACCTGCAGTCGTCTCTGGTAAGGACATCTTCCTGCACATCGCCGACGAATACGGTGACACCGCCAACCTCAACCTCGAGTTCGGCGGGTCCGGGCTGGCGGCCATACCGATGCACGACCGTCGCACGATCGCCACGCAGGGTGCGGAAGTGTCCGCGGACTTCAGCACATTCGAGGCGGACGCGGTGCTCACGGAGTTCTTCGACGGGCTCGGCATCACCGACTACGTCGCCGCTGAACCCGATTCGAATGCCACCTACAGCGATGTGCGGCAGATCGACCTCGCGTCATTGCAGCCGTACGTCGCGCGACCGGGCACGGTCAGCCGCAACGGGCTTCCGGTGTCGGAACTCAGTGGCCAGAAGATCGACCAGGCGTTCATCGGGTCCTGCGCCAACGGCCAGCTCGAGGATCTCGAGATCGCCGCGAACATGTTGCGGGGCAACACCATCGCGCCGGGTGTGCGACTGCTTGTCACGCCTGCCTCGCAGGCGGTGTACCGCGAATCCATGCGCCACGGCTATCTACAGGACATCGCCGACGCGGGCGGCGTCGTCACCAACTCGACGTGCGGCGCCTGCTTCGGCTACCACATGGGCGTCGTGGGTCCCGGCGAGGTGTGCATCACGTCGAGCACCCGCAATTTCACCGGGCGGATGGGCAGCGCCGACGCCGAGATCTTCATGGCATCACCGGCCACCGTTGCGGCATCGGCGATCACAGGATTCATCACCGACCCCAGGAGCGTGACGGCATGAACTTCAGCGGCAAGGTGTGGGTGTTCGGCGATGGCCTCAACACCGACGCGATGTACCCCGGCTTCGCGATGAAGATGGATCCGGCCGAAGCCGCCAAACACATGTTCTACGAGGTCCGGCCGGGCTGGACCGATGACGTGTCTGCGGGCGATATCGTGGTGGCGGGCAAGAACTTCGGCGTCGGCTCATCACGTCCGGTCGCCGCGCTGTTCGCCGAGCTGGGCGTGGCAGGTCTGGTTGCCGAGGAATTCAACTCGCTGTTCTTCCGCAACGCCGTCAACGCCGGGCTGCCCGCGATGACGGTGCCGGACGCGACGACCGTTTTCAGCGACGGTGATGTCGGGACGTTCGACCTGACCGACGGCAGTTGGCACAACGACACGACCGGAGCCTGCGGCAGCGTCCCGAAGCTGCCCGAACTGATTCTCGACATTATCGCCAGCGGAGGCGTGCTGCCTCGGCTGGCCGCGCAGGGGTACGTGCCTGCCGAGCTGGGGGACGTGTTGCGATCCAACACCGTCGCGATGCGCGGCGCGGGAAGCGGCGCGTGACCAACGCCGGGAGACTGCCGGGCATGCCGTTGTTAGGGAAGCTGCTCCGCCGGTTCCGGGCGGGCGAAGGCCGCAGTCCGCTTGCCGGCCCGGAATATGCCGGTGCCGAGACGATTGACGTCACAAGTCACGCATTCACCAACGGCGCTGCGATCCCGCAGAAGCACGCCGGAAAAGGCGTCGGCACCCACTCCACCGCGCTCAGCCAGCACTGCCTGTGCGGCCAGCGGGTGCCGAAAAGGCTGTCTCAGCGCACCCACGACTGCCCGCACTGCGGTCTGCACGCCGACCGTGACGTCACCTCGGCCATGTTGGCGGCCTGCGTTGACGTCGCTGATCCCGATGATCCGAGCACCGCGCGGGTCGACTACCGACTTGCCCACGCCTTGCGGGCGTGGCTGGCCTCTCAGCAAGAGTGGGAGGGCTCAGTCAACCGGTACCAGCCACCAGCAACACCAGTTGCCGGATCGGACAGGACCGGCAGCCGCCACCCGGTGGCCTCTGCTGAGCAAGCAGCACTCGGCCCACCTCCGAACAGACCGGGCTCCGAGCCTGAACGTCGCGGGACCAGCCGAAAAAGACAGTCCCCCAAGCTGTTTAGCGCTGCATGACCCATCATTGGTCAACTCTTAGTCCTCGGGGATTTCGCGTTCGATCTCGTCGAGCCAGGTTCGGGCCGACATGTCGGACGGCGCCCGCCAGTCACCGCGCGGCGAAAGTGATCCGCCGTGCGACACCTTCGGCCCGTTCGGCATCGCCGACCGCTTGAACTGGCTGAACGAGTAGAACCGCTGTGCGAATACCTGCAGCCAGTGCCGAATCTCCTTCAGCGAGTACGCCGGGCGCTTGAGTTCGGGGAATCCGGTGGGCCAATCGCCGCGCTGCGCGTCGCTCCACGCATGCCACGCCAGGAACGCGACCTTAGACGGCCGGAAGCCGTACCGCAGCACATGAAACAGCGAAAAATCTTGCAGCACATACGGCCCCACCTTGGCCTCGCTGCTCTGAATCTCTTCGTCCTCACCCGTCGGGATGAGCTCGGGAGTGATCTCGGTGTCGAGGACAGACTCCAGTACCTCGTTGACCGTGTCATCGAATTGATGCGAGGAGATAACCCAGCGGATCAGGTGCTGGATCAGCGTCTTGGGCACGCCGCCGTTGACGTTGTAGTGCGACATCTGATCGCCCACACCGTATGTCGACCAGCCGAGCGCCAGTTCGGACAGGTCGCCGGTGCCGAGCACGATGCCGCCGCGCTGGTTGGCGAGCCGGAATAGATAGTCGGTGCGCAACCCCGCCTGGACATTTTCGAACGTGACGTCGTAGACCTTCTCGCCACGGGCAAACGGGTGATCCATTTCCTTGAGCATCAGTTCGGCGGTGGGCTTGATGTCGATGGTCTCGAACGTCACACCCAGCGCTTCGGCGAGCCGGATCGCGTTGCGCTTGGTGCGTTCACCCGTCGCGAAACCCGGCAGCGTGAAGGCGAGAATATCGCTGCGCGGCCGGCCTTCCCGGTCCATCGCGCGTGCTGCGACGATCAACGCGTGTGTGGAGTCCAGCCCACCGGACAGTCCGAGCACCACCTTCGGGTAGTTGAGCGCCCGCAGCCGCTGCTCTAGACCGGCAACCTGGATGTTGTAGGCCTCATAGCAATCCTGTTCCAGCCGTGAGGGATCCGACGGCACGAATGGGAACCGCTCGATCTCGCGGCGGAGACCAATGTCGCCCGACGGTGGGTCGAGCCGGAATTCCACCCGTCGGAAGGACTCTGCGGTGATCCGATGGCGGATGCGGTTGTCGTCGAAGGTGCCCATGCGCAGCCGCTCCGAACGCAGCAGCTCGAGGTCCACGTCGGCGACGGACCGGCGCTCGCCCTTGGGGAACCGCTCCGAGGAGGCCAGGCACACGCCGTTCTCCCACACCATCGTCTGGCCGTCCCACGCCAGATCGGTGGTGGATTCGCCCTCCCCCGCCGCGGCGTAGACGTAGGCGGCCAGGCACCGCGACGACGCGGAGCGGGCCAGCAGCGCCCGGTCTTCGGCACGCCCGATCGTGATCGGGCTGCCGGACAGGTTGGCCAACACCGTCGCGCCCGCCAGCGCCGCCTGCGCGCTCGGCGGAATCGGCACGAACATGTCCTCGCAGATCTCGACGTGCAGTACGAAGCTCGGCAGGTCGGCCGCGGTGAACAATAAGTCGGGACCGAACGGCACGTCAGCCTCACCGATTCGGATGGCGCCGCGCACGCCGTCGCCTGCGGCCATCTGGCGTCGTTCGTAAAACTCCCGGTAGGTCGGCAGGTACGACTTCGGTACGACACCCAGCACCTTGCCGCGGTGGATGACCACGGCGGTGTTGTAGATCCGGTGCTGATGGCGCAGCGGCGCGCCGACCACCAGCACCGGCATCAACTCGGCGGATGCGACCACGATGTCGAGCAGCCCATCCTCGACCGCGTCGAGCAGGGCGTCCTGCAGCAGGATGTCCTCGATCGAATAGCCGGAAAGCGTCAACTCCGGAAAAACAGCGAGCGCGACGCTGTCGTCGTGGCAGTCCCTGGCCAGCCGCAGTACCGACTCGACGTTGGCGGCGGGGTCGGCGAGGGTCGTGTGGTGGGTGCACGCGGCCACCCGCACGAACCCGTGCCGGTATGCGCTGTAGAAGTCCATCACCGTCCATTGTCGCCCGTCAAAGGTCAAGATCCGGTGACGGGGTACATACGGGCAGGTCACCGACCACGTCGTCCCCGATCCGCCACCACCTGCACAAACCACGACCTTGGCCTCGTGTTGGTCTGCCGTTTGCCCGTACGCACCGCAGCCGATTCGGCGATTTTGATTGCGGCGCGCATCGTGAATCGTCGACCCGCCGCACCATCACCACAGCGCGAAAATCCCTGGAGGAATTGTGAATAAGCCTGCCGTTCAACGTCAGTCGCGTCCATTGCTGCCCGAGCTGTCCGAACTCTTCAACGGCTTCCCGACGTTCGCCAACCTTCCTGCGCTCGCAGGTCTGCGTCCGTTTTTCGATAGCCACCTGCTGCGGTTGGAAGACGAGATGAAGGAAGGGCTCTACGAAGTTCGCGCCGAGCTTCCCGGCGTCGACCCGACCGACGGCATCGAGGTCACCGTGCGCGACGGCCGGCTGACGATCAAGGCCGAGCGCACCCAGACGAGCGAGTCCAATGGGCACTCGGAGTTCTCGTACGGAGAATTTGTGCGGACGGTGCCGCTGCCCGCCGGCGCCGACGAGGACGACATCAACGCCACCTACGACAGGGGCATCCTCACGGTCTCGGTGCCGCTCTCCGAAGACCACCCGACCGAGAAGCGCGTCGAGGTGATCGAGACCATTCTCGTCGACGAGGACGACGACTACGACGAGGATGAGGACGAGGACGACACGGACGACACGGACGACACTGACGACACGGACGACACTGACGACGATCAGCCCGAAGACGCCGACGTGCAGGAAGAGCACGTGGACGAGGAGCAGCACCAGCCCGCCAGCTGAACCGGATCGCCTAGCCTGGAGGCGTGGAAGCTCCGCAACTCGTCGCCATGCTGCAAGGGCGACGTGTTGCGGTGCTCACGGGCGCGGGGATGTCCACGGACTCGGGCATCCCCGATTACCGCGGGCCGGACTCGCCGCCGAGCAACCCGATGACCATTCGCCAGTTCACCTCCGACGAGGCGTTTCGGCAGCGGTACTGGGCGCGCAATCACGTCGGCTGGCGGCACATGGATGAGACGCTGCCCAACGCCGGTCACCGCGCGCTGGCCGAACTAGAGCGCGCCGGCGTGGTATCCGGCGTGATCACCCAGAACGTCGACCTGCTGCACACCAAGGCCGGCAGCCGCACCGTGATCAACCTGCACGGCACCTATGCGCAGGTGATCTGCCTGGACTGCGGCCACACGATGTCACGCGCCGCGCTCGCCGACCTGCTCGAAGCGGCCAACGCCGGGTTTGTCGAGCGCGCGGAGGCGGTCGGCGGCATCGCGGTCGCTCCCGACGCCGACGCGGTCGTCGGCGACACCACGTCGTTCCGGATCGTCGACTGTTCGAAGTGCGGCGGCATGCTCAAGCCCGACATCGTCTATTTCGGCGAGAGCGTGCCGAAAGGCCGCGTGGACGAAGCGTATTCGCTTCTCGACGCAGCCGACGCGCTACTGGTGGCCGGGTCGTCGCTGACGGTGTACTCCGGATACCGGTTCGTCCGCCACGCCTCGGCGCTGGGCATCCCGATCGCGATCATCAACCGGGGCAGCACACGCGGCGACGATCTTGCGACGGTGAAGATCGACAACGGGTGCTCCCCGATGCTGGCGCTGCTGGGCGATGAGCTGCCGGCCGTGGCGAACTCGGCTTGATGGGCACCGACGACGTCTTGTGGCTGCAGGCGCTGCTGGAACGCAGGCGGCCCGACCCGGGTGCGGTCGTCGGGCGGTGGGCGCTGGGCATCGGCGACATGGTGGCCGACCATTCACTGACGCCAAACAAACTGCGCGGGCTGGTCCGCAGGCTGAACCACTTCGGCGGTGTGGCGATCAGCGAGGAGTCCGTGGAATTCGATGGCGACGACGTCAAGTGGCCGGATGAAACCGAAATCCACACCCGCAGCCTCATCGGGTATCTGTTCACCGGCGGTATCGACAAGCAGGCCGACAAGCTGCCACTGCCGTGGTTTCCCGGTCGCGGCATGCTGATCAATGCGATATCGCGGGCGGCGTTTGACGCTGCTCCTCGCCGCCGCCAAGCAACAACTCGAGGGAACCCCACTCGAGATCCGGATTCCCGCCGAGGTGCACTACTGCGGCATGTTGCACACCCGTGAACTGTCCCCGGGCATGCTCGCCGCAGTCATATTGGCCGATCCGGCGGCTCGTCAGTGTTTCGAGGCGACCGCGCAGGCGCACGGGATAACGATCTGTCCCGCCGAGGACGACGTGATGGAGGACGCCGACGAGCGAGCCGAGCAGATCAAGTCGATGCTCGCCAAGCTCAAACCGTGATTTCGGCGCGCTTTGTTGCGCTCAGCGTGACAAACCGCGCCGAAATCGCTACTAAACGGCCACCTGGACGGCGGCGCCGCCGTAGTTGTCCGGCAGTTGGTGAACCGGTCACGGTGCTACCTCGTGGCAGTTGTAGGGTCCGGGGACGATGCCAGCTATGTAGGGTGTTTCCGGCGGGAGCGCGGGATGGACGGTCCGGATTCCGGCCAATTGCGGGGGATCCACGACGATCATGCGGCCGCGTTGCGCCGTTACGCGCTGCTGCTCACTGGTAATCGCGCCCGGGCAGCGAAGGTCGTGCAGGAAACCGCGCTGCATGCCAGACGAGAACCCGGAGTCGCCGGTTCCCCTGCGCCATCGGCACGGGCGTGGCTTTTCACCGTCGCCCGCAACATGGTCATCGACGAGCAGCGCAGCGCGGGCTTCTCGAACGAGATCGGCGCCGCGGACTCGGTGTGGCCCGATCGCGGCGCGCCCGAGGACGTCAACGCCGCCGTGGACCGGTTGCTACTCGCCGACGCGTTGGCGCAGTTGCCCGCTGACCATCGCGCCATCGTTCGCTGCGCCTACTACGAGGGCCGCACAACAGCCCAGACAGCGGCCGAACTCCGCATTGCGGAAGAGACGGTGAAGTCGAGGCTGCACGACGCGCTGCGAGCGTTATGGCCGCGGTTGCAAGAAATGGGGGTCGCGCCGCAATGACATAGCGGCGTTCCCGTACCGGCGGGTGGGGTGCTGAATACTTTGATTCGTCGGCCGCGAGTCACACGGTGCGCTGCACGAGCACGCCTCCGGTGTCAGCGGAAACGATTTCTACTGTGGCGATTTGGTCGATCGGCATTGACGTGCTGCCGTCGGGAGTTGCGCGCACGCCCTTGACCGCCATCCAAAGTGACCAGTCGGTCGTCATTGCCGTCGCGGCCGACCACCACCAACGCCAGCTTGGCGGGGGGTTCGTCCCCGTCGGGAGCAGAAGTGCCCGCTTCCGCTGGGTAGGTGCAGTTCATGTCGATTTGGGTTCCCCAGCGCTGGCGGTCACCGCCACCGTGGCGGTCAGCTCGGTAGGCGCCATTGGTGTCATCGTCACCGCGGACGCATCGGTGCGCGGTGGTACCGAAGCCGGTGCGCCCGAATGGAATTGCACACCGGCCGGCACGCCGATCACCGTCACGACGGCAGCCGCCCAAGTCGCCAAACGCGCATTGCGGCGTCGCCGGCTCACCGTGGCCAGCAGCGACGTCAACACGTGCGAGGGCGGCGCGTCCGATCCGCCCGTCACCGATAGCAAAGCATTCTGGCACCTTCAACGCATCGCGGCGTGGCAACCGCGGGTGCTCAGCTAGATAGACCTCTCCCATCGCACCAGAACCCAGCCGCCGCACAATGGCGTATCCGGCGAACATCCGGCCGGTCGCTAACGACATACGGGGCATCCTACCGACCTTGTCCTGTGGACTTGCGCCACGAGGATCTGCCCACGGTGCAGCCTGCTGCAGATCCAGGGCCATTTGCGATTCTGTCGAAAGCCTTTCGCTGCGCGAGTGTTAGCCGAAAGCGCTTAGACGGCGACCAGGTCGTCGGCGTGCACGGCGGGCCGCCGCATCTCGGCGGGCAGATCGGACGTCGAGCGGCCCAACATGGTCGCCAATTCGGCGTGGTCGTAGGCCACCACACCGCGCGCCACCATGGTTGCGTCCTGTGCACGCAGCTCGACGACGTCGCCGCCATAGAACCGCCCCGACAGCGCGGTAATACCGGCGGGCAGCAGCGAACGTCGTTGCCGCACAACGGCGCGCACGGCTCCATCGTCGAGTGTCAGCGCGCCCGCCGACTCGGCGGCGTAGCGGACCCAGAACTTGCGCGCCGACATGCGTTCGGGCCGCGGCGCGAACACCGTGCCGACCGATGCGTCGGCCAGCGCGGTGGCCGCATCCGACGCCGCGGCCACCAGCACCGGTACCCCAGCATCGGAGGCCAGCAGCGCCGACGACAGCTTCGACGCCATCCCGCCAGTGCCGAGGTGACTGCCCCTGCCCGCCACCACACCGTCGAGATCTGCTGGGCCGTCGACCTCGCAGATGAACCGCGCGTTGCCTTTTCGCGGATCCGAGTCATACAGGCCGTCGATGTCGGACAGCAGGACCAGCGCGTCGGCGCCCACCAGATGCGCGACCAAGGCGGAAAGCCGGTCGTTGTCACCGAACCGAATCTCGTTGGTGGCCACGGTGTCGTTCTCGTTGACGATCGCGACCGCGTGCAGCGCCCGCAGCCGGTCCAGCGTGCGTTGCGCATTGGTGTGTTGTACCCGCATGGAGATGTCGTGGGCGGTCAGCAGAACCTGGCCGACCGCGCGGCTGTAGCGGGCAAACGCCGCACTCCACGCGTTCACGAGCGCCACCTGCCCGACGCTGGCAGCCGCCTGCTTGGTGGCCAGATCGGTGGGACGCTTAGTCAGCCGCAGCGGTTCGATGCCTGCGGCGATCGCCCCCGACGACACGATCACCACGTCGGAGCCGGACTTCATCCGGGCTTCGATCGCATCGGCCAACACGGCCAGCCTGCTGGCTTCGAACACCCCTGACGGCGTGGTCAGCGCCGTGGTGCCGACCTTGACGACCACGCTCCGGGCGGCACGGACTGCTTCTCGATGCGGGCTCGTCACGTCTCCTCGCCTGGGCGGCGCCGTTCGCGGCGGGCCGCCTTCCGTTCGTCTGCGCCTACGCGATCCGTCTGCTCGAGGCGTGCGTCGGTGCCGCGACCCGACAGCGGCACATCGATCCCTGCCGGGGTCTGCGGCTCCCAGTCAAAGGTCATGTCGCCGATGGTGACGGCGCAGCCGGGCCGCGCGCCAAGCCGCAGCAGTTCGTCTTCCACGCCAAGGCGGGCCAGCCGGTCCCCGAGGTAGCCGACGGCCTCATCGTTGTCGAAATTCGTCTGGCCGATCCAACGCTCGGGCCGCGTGCCGCGCACCACGAAACCGCCGCGGCCATCCGGCACGACGGTGAAACCGCTCTCATCGACCGCGACCGGCCGGATGACGGGACGCCGTGGCACGATGGCCGGCTGCGAGTCGCGATACGCCGACACCATGTCCCACAGCGCGAACGTCAACGGCCGCAACCCTTCCCGACTCACCGTGGACACCTCGTGCACGGGCCACCCGAACCGCTCTGCGATCTCCTCACGGACGAAGTCGGCCAGCTCACGCGCCTCCGGCACGTCGATCTTGTTCAGCACCACCGCCCGCGGACGCTCGGCAAGGTCGCCCAGTGTCGAATCACCTTGCAGCGTAGGGGTATACGCGGCCAACTCGGCTTCCAGGGCCTCGATGTCCGAGATCGGGTCGCGGCCGGGTTCCAGCGTCGCGCAGTCGACGACATGCACCAGCACCGCGCACCGCTCGATGTGCCGGAGGAAATCGAGGCCGAGGCCGCGGCCTTCGGACGCACCGGGGATCAGGCCCGGCACATCGGCGACGGTGAAGGTGTGGTCCCCCGCCGACACCACACCCAGGTTGGGCGCCAGCGTGGTAAACGGATAGTCGGCGATCTTCGGCTTGGCCGCCGATATGGCCGACACCAACGATGACTTGCCCGCCGACGGAAACCCGACAAGGCCGACGTCGGCGACGGTCTTGAGTTCCAGCGTGAGGTCGCGGACCTGGCCCTGCTCACCTAGCAGCGCGAACCCGGGCGCCTTGCGGGCCCGCGACGACAGCGCGGCGTTGCCCAGTCCGCCTCGTCCGCCTGCGGCGGCTTCGAACCGGGTACCCGCACCGACAAGGTCGGCGAGCAGCCGGCCGTTCTCGTCGAGCACCACGGTGCCGTCAGGAACCTTGACCTCGAGGTCGAAGCCTGCGGCACCGTCACGGTTATTGCCGGCGCCCTGCTTACCCGAGGGGGCGACGACGTGCGGATGGAAATGGAAGTCGAGCAGCGTGTGCACCTGCGGGTCGACAACCAGAACGATGCTGCCGCCGCGGCCGCCGTTACCGCCGTCGGGGCCTCCGAGTGGCTTGAACTTCTCGCGGTGAACCGAGGCGCAGCCGTTACCGCCGTTGCCCGCCCGCGCGTGGATCACGACGCGGTCGACAAACCGGGGCATGGGAGAACTCCTTCGAAAGTAACGCCGGGGCGGAAATGCGTTCGCGAGTCCGCCGTAGCGTTACAGTCGCGAAGCTTAGGCCTCTGGTCGCGTGGCCCGGACGATGCTTACGGTCTTGCGGCCACGCTTGGTGCCGAATTCGACGGCGCCTGGGGCCGTCGCGAATAGTGTGTCGTCGCCGCCGCGCCCGACGTTGACGCCGGGGTGGAAGTGGGTTCCGCGCTGGCGGACGATGATCTCGCCGGCCTTGACGACCTCGCCGCCGAAGCGCTTGACGCCGAGCCTCTGAGAGTTCGAGTCGCGGCCGTTGCGTGAGCTGGAAGCGCCCTTTTTGTGTGCCATGTGTTCGCTCCCTACTTACTTGATGCCGGTGACCTTGAGTACCGTCAGCTGCTGACGGTGACCCTGCCGCTTGTGATAGCCGGTCTTGTTCTTGAACTTGTGAATGCGGATCTTGGGGCCCTTGGTGTGCTCGAGCACCTCGCCCGTGACCGCGACCTTCTCCAGGTCCTTGGCCTCGGTGGTGACCGTCGCGCCGTCGACGACAAGGGCGACGGGCAGCGAGACCTTGGAGCCTGGCTCCGACTCGAGCTTTTCGACCTTGAGCACGTCTCCGACGGCGACCTTGTACTGCTTGCCGCCGGTCTTGACGATTGCGTACATGGCTTTCTCGGCTGCCATCGTGATATTCACTCCTACGTCGTTCACTTGACTGCGCGCTACCTGTCGGTGCGCTCGCGGGTCTTGGGTGCGGAGCCACATCGGGCCCCGCTGTCGTCGGCGTCAGCCGAAAGACAACTGCTCCAGGGTACGTGAGGTGCGCCTACAGGGTCAAATCACCGCAGGTCACGGCTTGTGCATGGTGCGTGTGGCGTACGACGTCGGGCTGGCCGTCAGCGTTGACGGTCGCCAAGCGCGCTATCGGCTGCGACTGCAGGTAGGCGATCTCATCGTCGCTGAACGCCACCGCTCAGCCTTCGTGGATCGGCGGCCCCGCGGGACGCGCCGCGGCCCGGCGGCGATGCCTGCCGGCCGTGGCCGTCACGACGGGCGGCCCGGTTTCGAACGCGTCGTCCTGATCGACGTCGTCATCCTCGTCGTCGGACTCGTCTTCGTCGTCGTCTTCGTCCTCGTCGTACTCGTCCTCGTCTGAGTCCTCATCGTCGGTGTCGCCATTTATGACTTCGATGTCGTCGTCGATGTCGTCGTCTTCGTCGTCGGCGTCCAGGTCAATGTCTTCGTCCTCCGACTCGTCGTCCTCCGACTCGTCGTCCTCCGACTCGTCGAAGTCCTCGTCCTCGAGGTCTTCATCGGCGGCCCCGACCACCGCCTCGCGGATGGCGTCCGGTTCGAGTTCGGCGACTTTCTCGGCGGCCGTCGTGTCCTCGCCCTCGACCTCATCGTCGTCGTCTTCGTGGCGCCCGTTGGCCGCCGCCATCGCCTTGAACATCGGGTGCTCGCCGGCAGGATGGACGGGCACCTTAGCGACGGCGACGTCGTCGGCCTTGCCGCCCTTCTTGCCGCGCTTACCGCGGCGCCCACCAGAGTCGGACTTGCGGCCGGTCGCCGACGTCGAGTCGACCGGATCGCCGTGCAATAGGATCCCGCGGCCTGCGCAGTGCGGGCATGGCGTGGAAAACGCCTCGATCAGGCCGGTGCCTAAGCGCTTTCGCGTCAGCTGCACCAACCCCAGCGACGTCACCTCGGATACCTGATGGCGGGTGCGGTCGCGGGCCAGAGACTCGGTCAGCCTGCGCAGCACCAGATCCCGGTTGGACTCCAGCACCATGTCGATGAAGTCGATGACGACGATGCCGCCGATGTCGCGCAGTCGCAGCTGGCGCACGATCTCCTCGGCGGCCTCGAGGTTGTTTCGGGTGACGGTCTGCTCGAGGTTGCCGCCCGAGCCGGTGAACTTGCCGGTGTTGACGTCGACGACGGTCATCGCCTCGGTGCGGTCGATCACCAGGGTGCCGCCCGACGGCAGCCACACCTTGCGGTCCAGCGCCTTGGTCAGCTGCTCGTCGATGCGGTGTACCGCGAAAACGTCGGGGCCATCTGGGGCAGGCTCGTACTTCGTCAACCGAGGAACCAGCTCTGGCGCAACGGAATTCACATACTCGTTGATAGTGTTCCAGGCTTCGTCGCCGGAGACGATGAGCCCGGTGAAGTCCTCGTTGAACAGGTCGCGGATGACCTTGACCAGCACGTCGGGCTCTTCGTAGAGCGCGACCGCTGCACCGGCGGCCTTCTTCTTGGTCTCCTCGGCCTTGGCCTCGATCTGGGTCCAGCGTTCCTGCAGCCGGTTGACGTCGGTGCGGATGTCTCCTTCCTTGACGCCCTCCGATGCGGTGCGGATGATCACGCCGGCATCCGCGGGCACGACCTCGCGCAGGATCTCCTTGAGCCGCTGACGTTCGGTGTCGGGCAGCTTGCGGCTGATGCCGGTCGACGACGCGCCCGGCACGTAGACCAGGTATCGGCCGGCCAGCGACACCTGCGTGGTCAGCCGGGCGCCCTTGTGCCCGACCGGGTCCTTGCTGACCTGGACGACGACGTAGTCGCCGGGCTTGAGGGCCTGTTCGATCTTGCGTTGAGCGCCGCCGAGGCCGGCGGCCTCCCAGTTGACCTCGCCTGCGTACAGCACGCCGTTGCGACCACGGCCGATATCGACGAACGCCGCCTCCATCGACGGCAGCACGTTCTGCACGATGCCCAGGTAGATGTTGCCGACGAGGGATGCCGACGCGGCTGAAGTCACGAAGTGTTCGACGACGACGCCGTCCTCGAGGACCGCCATCTGCGTGTAGCGGGCACCCTCGTGGGGCGGCTCGGTGCGGACCTTGTCGCGCACCACCATCATCCGTTCGACGGCCTCACGCCTGGCCAGGAATTCGGCCTCGGAAAGGATCGGCGGACGGCGACGGCCCGCGTCGCGGCCGTCGCGGCGGCGCTGCCGCTTGGCTTCGAGCCGGGTCGATCCGCTGATGCCCTGGATCTCGCCGTTGGCTTGATCTCTATCGGCTTTATCTTTTTGGGTCCGTGGCGGCCGCTCGTGCACGACGGTGTTGGGCGGATCGTCCGGGGACGAACCGTTGTCGTTGTCGTCACCGGAGCCGGACTTGCGGCGGCGACGGCGACGACGGCGACGAGTGGCGCCCTCAGCGCCGCTGTCCTCATCACCGCTCTCGTCGTCGGAGTCGTCGTCGGAATCCTCGTCGCCACCCTTGGCGTCGGTCTGTCCATCGCCGGAGTCGTCGTCGGAATCGTCGCCACCCTGCTCGCCGCGACCACGGCCACGTCCACGGCGTCCGCGGCGGCGGCGCCGGCCTGCGGGCCGGTCCGCCTGGTCGTCATCGGAATCCGGTCCGCCGTCGTCGCTGTCGTCGTCGTCATCGTCGTCGTCGTCGGCGGCGGCGAACTGGACCGGCTGCGGCGCCACGAACAGCGGCAGGTAGTCGGCACGCTCGGGTTCGGGGACGGTCTCGAGGATCAGCCGCGACTCCGGTTCGTCGCCGTCGTCGTCGGCGGCGGGCGGTTCGTCGCCGTCGTCGTCGGCGGCGGGCGGTTCGTCGCCGTCGTCGTCGGCGGCGGGCGGTCCGGCGGCGGGTGGTTCGGCGGCGTCCACTTCCTCCGCGGGACTGTTGGCCAGCGCTTCCCGCACGCGCTCGGCCTCGTGCTCCTCGACCGTGGACTGGGGACCGCGGGGCCGCCCGTCAAGCCCGGTCAAGGCGTCGAGCACACGCTTGCTGGTGGTGCCCAGCACACGCGCCAGGGAGTGGACCCTCAGCTTCTCTGGCTGGTCCTCACCTGACTGAGTCTCGTCTGATAGGTCTTGGGTAGGGGCATCGTCGGCCACGTATTCTCCTCAAGCCCCCGGGCGCGTCATGTCTAACGCGGCCACGCGAGGGCTTTCGCTATGGACCCCGGGCCACTTCACCCGGGCTTGTTATGGTCTCGCCCCGAGGGGTCCCAGTTCGGAACCGTCTCGGTGCCGGTCTGAATGATGGCTGGACGGTCGGCGCCGCACCGCGGTAGCGATGGTCGCGCTCGTCGAAGTCTTCATTCGGGCACCCGGCCCGCGTAACAGGTCGGCTACCCGAGCCCAGTATCCCACATCACGCGTCCGAGACCGACCAGGCTGGACAACCCGGCTATCCGCCAGGAAACCAGAGCTCGATTTCGCGGGCCGCCGATTCGGGCGAATCAGACCCGTGCACGAGGTTGTCCTGGGTAATAAGCGCCAGGTCACCGCGGATTGTGCCGGGCGCGGCCTTCTCAACCGGATCGGTGGCGCCGGCAATCTGGCGAAACGCGGCAACGGCCCGCGGGCCCTCCACGATGGCCGCCACGACGGGCCCAGAGGTGATGAACTCCAGCAGTGACGGGAAGAACGGCTTGCCCTCGTGTTCGGCATAGTGCCTGCGCGCAAGGCCGTCGCCGACGTCCTTGAGTTCGAGGGCCGCGATGCTCAGGCCCTTGCCTTCGATACGGCCGAGGATCTCCCCGATAAGGCGCCGCTTGACGCCGTCGGGCTTGATCAATACGAGGGTCCGCTCAGTCACGGCCGACAGCCTAGTCGGGCGGCGACTGCTGCCCTGGCAGAAGGCCGCGCTTCTGCCTGCGCAGCACCTCGGCGCGCAGATAGGCGATGAATATCCATACCGCGGTGAAGATGACGCCTATGAAACCCACCGCGCCGTGCACCAGCCAACCCGCGATCAGCACCACCTGGATCCCGAGGTTCACCCAGATCGCCCACGGTCGGCCCTGCACACCACACAGCAGCACCAGCACCACCGCGAATCCGATCAGGTAGCCGGCCGTCAGCGGCGTCAATCCGTGGTCGGCCTCGGCGACGACCGGCAGCGCCAGCAGTACCACGATGGCTTCCAGGATCAGCGTGCCTGCCATGACGCCGCGGAAGCTCTTCCACGGGTCCGGAGCCGCCTGGCCGGCGACATTGGGTTCCGGCGCCTGCTGCGGCTGCCCGCAGCTCATGCCTCGACTCCCGCTCGCTCCGGTCCTCGCTCGTTCCTCGCTGCGATCCTCACTCGCGATCGTCTTCGGGTCATTCGGGGTCCCTTCCGAACAGGGTCCGCGCCGCGCCTGCCGTGACGACCGAGCCGGTGATCACCACGCCCGCGCCGCCGAACCCTTCGACCTCGCTGCCGGACTCCTCGACGAGGGCCGTTGCGGTCTCGATCGCGTCGGGCAGCGTGGCGGCGGTGACGACCCGGTCGGGCCCGAACCGTTCCTCGGCGCGCAGTGCCAGTCCCTCGACGTCCAGCGCGCGCGGTGATCCGTTGTGGGTCACCACGATTTGGTCGAACACCGGCTCGAGCGCGGTCAGGATGCCGTCGACGTCCTTGTCTGCCATCACCGAGACCACGCCGACGAGGAACCGGAAGTCGAATTCCTGCTGCAGCGCCTGCGCGAGTGCCGTGGCGCCGGCCGGATTGTGGGCCGCGTCGATGAACACCGTCGGCGCGATGCGCATCCGTTCCAGCCGGCCGGGGCTGGTTGCGGCGGCGAAGCCCGCCCGGACCGCGTCGATGTCGAGCTGTCGCTGCGCGCCCGCGCCGAAGAACGCCTCGACCGCGGCCAGGGCGACCACCGCGTTGTGCGCCTGATGCTCGCCGTGCAGCGGCAGGAAGATGTCGGAGTACACGCCGCCGAGGCCCTGCAATTCCAGCAGTTGCCCACCGACGGCGACCTGCCGTCCCAGCACCGTGAACTCGGAATCCTCGCGCGCCACCGCGGCGTCGGCACGAACCGCCTGCGCCAGAAGCACTTCCATCGCCTCCGGCGCCTGCCTGCCGATGACCGCGACGGTGCTGAGATCTGTGCCTGACGGCACTGGCTCGTCCTCCTGCTTGGTGATGATGCCTGCCTTCTCGCCCGCGATCTCCGCGATAGTGTCGCCGAGGTAGTCGGCGTGGTCCACACCGATCGGCGTGATCACGGCCACGGGCGCATTGACGATGTTGGTGGCGTCCCACCGCCCGCCGAGGCCGACTTCGACGACGGCCACGTCAACCGGGGCGTCGGCGAACGCGGCGAACGCCATGGCGGTTACCACCTCGAACTTGCTAAGTCGCGGGCCAGCTTCCCCAAGAATTCCCCCTTCCGACTGCTGGTCGACGAGCTGCACGAACGGTTCGATCTCGCGGTAGGTCGCCACGTACTGCGCCGGGCTTATCGGCCTGCCGTCGATCGAGATGCGCTCCACGGCGGACTGCAGGTGCGGGCTGGTGGTGCGGCCGGTACGACGACTCAACGCGGTCAGCAGCGCATCGACCATCCGGGCGACCGACGTCTTGCCGTTGGTGCCCGCGATGTGGATCGACGGGTAGCCGAGCTGCGGCGAGCCGAGCATCTCCATCAGGGCCGAGATACGGGCCGTGCTCGGCTCCAGTTTCGTTTCAGGCCAACGCTGGTCGAGCAGGTGCTCGACTTGTAGCAGTGACGCGATTTCGTCCGGGGTGGGTACCTCTTCCGGATGTCGCCGGCCAAGCGGCTCCGGGTCGCTCATCCGAGGCCGGCCAACCTCGCGGTGATGCGGTCGACCTCTTCGCGGGCCAGCTGCTGGCGATCGCGGATCTTGTCGACGACATCCGCCGGCGCCTTGGCCAGGAAGGCGTCGTTGCCGAGTTTGCCCGTGGTGCCTGCCAATTCCTTCTCCGCTGCGGCCAGATCCTTCTCGAGCCGCCGCCGCTCGGCGGCGACGTCGACGGTGCCCGACGTGTCGAGCTCGACGACGACCGTGCCCGGCGACAGCCGCACCTCAACCGCGGCCGACGGGCTGAACGACTCGTCGCTCTCGGTAAGCCACGCCAGCGACCGCACGGCAGGGATCTGCGCGTCGATGTCGGCATTCTCGATGTCGGACAGCCGTGCCGGCACCCTCTGCCGGTCGTTGAGGCCCTGATCGCTGCGGAACCGGCGGACCTCGGTGATCAGCTTCTGCATGTCCACGACACGTTGCGCCGCAACGGGATCCACCGTGACGCCGGACGGCCGCGGCCAGTCGGCGATGACGATGGATTCTCCGCCCGTCAAGGTCTTCCACAACACTTCGGTGACGAACGGCATCACGGGGTGCAGCAGCTTGAGCAGTGTGTCGAGCACGGCGGCCAGCACCGCGGTCGTGTGTTCGACACCTTCTGCCAACTGAACCTTGGCGAGCTCGACATACCAATCACAGAACTCGTCCCAGGCGAAGTGGTACAACGCCTCACATGCCCGACTGAACTCGTAGCTATCGAACGCCGAATCCACCTCGGCGCGAACCTCTTCCAGCCGGCCCAGGATCCACCGGTCGGCGTCGGTCAGATCGTCGGCCCCGGGCAGCGCGGCCGGGCTGGCCCCGTTGATGAGCGCGAACCGGGTGGCATTGAACAGCTTGGTTGCGAAGTTACGCGACGCGCGGGCATGATCCTCACCGATGGACAGGTCCCCGCCCGGGCTGGCGCCCCGGGCCAGGGTGAAGCGCAGCGCGTCGGCGCCGAACTGCTCGACCCAGTCCAGCGGGTCGATGCCATTGCCGCGCGACTTGCTCATCTTCCGGCCGAACTCGTCACGAATCAGGCCGTGCAGGAACACATTTTCGAACGGCACCTGCGGACCGCGCTTGCCGTCGAGGGTGATGGCTGGGTCGTCGGCGACGAACGTACCGAACATCATCATCCGCGCCACCCAGAAGAACAGGATGTCGTACCCGGTCACCAATACGGTGGTCGAATAGAACTTCGCCAGGTCGTCGGTGTGGTCGGGCCAGCCCAAGGTCGAGAACGGCCACAGCGCCGCTGAGAACCAGGTGTCGAGCACGTCGGAGTCCTGCTCCCAGCCCTCGGGCGGCGTCTCGTCGGGTCCGACGCACACCGTTTCGCCGTCTGCGCCGTGCCAGATCGGGATGCGATGGCCCCACCACAGCTGACGCGAGATGCACCAATCGTGCATGTTGTCGACCCAGGCGTACCAGCGTGGCTCGAGGCTGGGTGGGTGAATCACGGTGTCGCCGTTGCGAACCGCGTCACCCGCGGCCTTGGCCAGCGGCTCGACCTTGACCCACCATTGCATCGACAGCCGCGGCTCAATAACTTCACCGCTGCGCTCGGAGTGCCCGACGCTGTGCAGGTAAGGGCGCTTCTCCTCGACGATGCGGCCCTGCTCGCCGAGCGCCTCACGAACCTTGATACGTGCCTCGAAGCGGTCCAGGCCGTCGAATTCGGTTCCGGTGTCGATGATCCGGGCCTTGGTGTCCAGCATCGACGGCATCGGCAGCTGATGACGCAGGCCGATCTCGAAGTCGTTCGGGTCGTGGGCAGGGGTGACTTTGACTGCGCCCGTTCCGAATTCGGGGTCTACGTGTTCGTCGGCAACGATGATCAGCTCCCGCTCGAGGAACGGATGCGGCAGCGTTGTCCCGACCAGGTGGCGGTAGCGCTCGTCGTCGGGATGGACCGCGATCGCCGTGTCGCCGAGCATCGTCTCAACCCGGGTAGTGGCCACCACGATGTGGGGTTCGTCGTCGCGCAGCGAGCCGTACCGGAACGACACCAGCTCGCCCTCGACGTCCTCGTACTTGACCTCCAGGTCGGAGACGGCCGTCTCCAGCACCGGTGACCAGTTGACCAGCCGCTCGGCGCGGTAGATCAGCCCTGCGTCGAAGAGCCGCTTGAAGATCGTGCGAACCGCCCGCGATAGGCCGTCGTCCATGGTGAATCGGTCGCGGCTCCAATCCACCCCGTCGCCGAGCCGGCGCATCTGTGCGGCGATTGTGCCGCCGGAGTCGTGCTTCCAGTCCCAGACCTTGTCGATGAACAGCTCACGGCCGAAGTCCTCTTTGGTCTTGCCGTCGACGGCGAGTTGCTTCTCCACCACGGTTTGGGTAGCGATGCCTGCGTGGTCCATGCCGGGCAGCCACAACACCTCGAAGCCCTGCATGCGTTTGCGCCGGGTCAAAGCGTCCATCAGCGTGTGGTCCAGCGCATGGCCCATATGCAGGCTGCCGGTCACATTCGGCGGCGGCAGCACGATCGAGTACGGGGGCTTGCCGCTGGACGCGTCGGCCCTGAAGTAGCCGGCCTTGACCCAGCCCTCGTAGAGCTGCGCCTCTGCCGCGCCCGGATCCCAGGACTTGGGCAGGGCGGCCGCCGGACCGGCGGGATCAGAACTAGCGCTCGCGGTCACCGCGCCATTCTATGAAGTGCGGCGCGCCAGCTCGTCAGGGCTGGTCTTGCCGGCTCGCCGCCGTGCTACTTCTTGCCGCCCAGCAGGCCGCCGAGAATCTCCCCGATCGGATTGCTCTTTCCGCCGCCGCCGCCGAGGACACTGCCCAGGATGCTGCCGAGCGGGTTGTTCCCGCCTCCACCTCCGCCGGCGCCACCGAGGATGCTGCCCAAGATGTCACCGAGGCCGCCGGACGGCGCGGCTTGGGCCTGCGTGGCGCCGCCGCCCGCCGGGGCCGCGCTCCTCTGGGCGAACTGCTTGCCGATGTAGGCCAGCACGATCGGCGCCAGGATCGGCAGAAGTCTCTTGATCAGATCACCGCCACCGGCGCCCGTCCCGGCCAGCGCGGAGGCGACGGCATTGCTGTCGTTGCCGCCGAAAATGCGCGCCACGTACTGGTCGCCCTGCTGCGCATCGACCTGGTCGATGCTGACCCCGCCGTCGAGCAGGCCGCTGGCGCCTTGCTGGGCGACGGCGGACTCGAGCTCGCTCGAGTCGATCTCGTTGGCCTGGACGTTCTCCGCGACCCCGCCGACCAGGGCAGGTACGAGGGTTTTGATGGCGCTATTCACCTCGCCTTCGTCGACGCCTAACCTGCTCGCAATTTCTTGCGTCGGAATCTGAGCGAAGAGTTCGTCGAGACCAGCCATGACATGTCCACCTTCGTTGCTGGGATGTTTCAAGGTCGCGGTGACGACACTAGTCGGTTTGATCTTGGTGCACAGGCGTTCTGCGCGCCCAGATCAATTCAATCGAGTTGTCTCCAATGACACTCCGGCAGCGGGAAATCGGGCCAGCAACGCATCGCCCATCGCGGCCGCCGGGGTGAGCACACCGCGCAGATCCGACAGCCGATCACGGTCCAGGGCGAGCGCCAATCCGCTCTCGCCCAGCAGCACCGAGGTCGCCTTGTAGCCCGGGTCACCCTTCTGCGACATGGTCGCCTTGTAGCGCGCGCCTGTGGTTGTCGTGGTGTAGGTCTCGACCGTGTAGTGACCTTGATCGCGGGTGCGTTCACCAGGGCCGGTGCCTGGCTTCGGGGCAATGCGCTCGACGAGCCTGCTCGGCAGCCGGTTGAAGTAGCGAGTGCCGAGCGCGACCGTCGCGGCGTTCCCACCGGTCGCCATCGCCGCGGCCACGGGCGCGACCAAGGACTTGCCAAGGCTCATCTGCTCGGCGTACTCGAACCGGCGCCCATACGCATAGTCGAGTAATGCGTTGCTGCGCCGGACAATTCGGGTGTTCGCCGGGGCCATCAGGAAGGCCCCGGTCCAGTAGCCCTTGAGTTCAGGCGCTATCTCACCGCCACGGCGCCATCGGGGGTCCGGCTGCGCGCCGAATTCGGGTTCGGCAGCGCGGTCAGGGCTCAGTGTGTAGGGGTCGTTCATCAGCCGCCTGGCTTCCGGATCCGTGGAGACGGTGCGCATCAGCTCCAATATCGAGGCGACAGTCCCGCCGGAGAACGCGGCGGCAATCCTGCGCACCACAAAGTTGGTGTCACCCAGTTGACCCGCATCGTCCTCCACGGCACGCCGGTACAACGCGAACACGGTGAGATCCGAAGGGATCGAATCGAATCCGCACGAATGCACGATACGGGCACCGGTGTCGACCGCCTGTTTATGGCAGAGGTCGATACTTTCGCGGACAAATAGTGACTCGCCAGTCAGGTCGGCGTAATCGGTCCCAGCCGCCGCGCACGCAGCCACCAATGGCAACCCATACTTCAGATATGGACCGACGGTCGTCACCACCACACGTGTCTGTTCGGCCATCGCGTTCAGGGTCGACGACGCGGACGCGTCAGCGGCGATCAGCGGCCACGACTGCGCCTTCTCCCCCAACGTCTCGCGGACTGCCCGCAGCTTGCCTAGGGACCGCCCCGCCAGCGCGATACGGGCGTCGCCGCCCGACTTGACCAGGTATTCGGCCGTCAGTTTCCCGACGAAGCCCGTCGCGCCGTACAGGACGATGTCGAATTCACGCTGCGCTGCGCTCACGACGCCGACGCTACCCGACCGCCTCCGGCAGTTCGACGTCCTCGTCGAGCACATGACGGGCCAGGAACGCGATCACCACCTGGTACCAGATCTTGGCGTGCTGCGGGCTGAGCACCCAGTGGTTCTCCGACGGAAAGTAAAGGAATCGGTGCGGGGTGTTGCCGTCCTCCGCTGCGGGCAGACCGGACTCGGTCAGCAACTCGTACCACAGCCGCAGCGCCTCACCGATCGGGACGCGATAGTCCTTGTCGCCGTGAATGACCAGCATCGGGGTGTTGATCTGGCCGACGAACCGGTGTGGGGAGTTCCGTTCGGCCATCTCGGGCGTCATCTCCCGCGCCCACCAGTACGCACCGTCGGTGGTCGACCCGAACTGGTCGAGCGCCCACAGGCTGGCGTGCGTGACGATCGCGTCGAACCGGTCGGTGTGCCCGGCGATCCAGTTGGCCATGTAGCCGCCGAACGAGCCACCCATCGCTGCGGTGCGTGTCTCGTCGACGCGGGGATGCGCGCATGCCGCATCGGTCGCCACGATGAGGTCGGTGTACGGCGCGAAACCCCATGCACCCCAACCACGCTGGATGAAGTCCTGACCGTACCCGGTGGACAGCGCCGGATCCGGCAGCAATACGGCATATCCCTGCGCAACGAGCACCCACGGATTCCACCGCCAGTGCCAGGCATTCCAGCTGGCTAGCGGTCCGCCGTGTACCCACAGCACCAGCGGCGCAGGCTCGTCGCCTGCCGGCAACGCAAGCCATGACCGGATGGGGTGACCGTCGTCCGCGGTGCCGGTCACCGAGGTCAGGGTGCCGGGCAGTTCGAGACTGCCAACGCAGGGCAGTTCCGTCACGACGCCGTCCGGATCGATCCGGACCGGATGCGGTGGCGCCTCATACGAACTGCGCATGGCGAAAACCGCCCCGCCAGGCGCGGCGCGCACGTCGGAGTAGCTGTAATCATCGTCAATGAGCCGGGCGATCGCGCCGCTTGACGGGTCGACCGCGAAGACCGGGCCGCGTCCGTTGTCGTCGGCGGTGACGATCACGGCCGCGCCGTCGGCGGACCAGCTGACTGACGTCGGCCACCGGTCCCATTCGCAGGTCAGTTCGACGAGGGGTTCGCCGAAACGCATGTGACACAACGTGATCCGCGGCGCTTTGTCGGGTGTGGAATGCGTCTCGCGGGTGAAGGCAACCGCCGACCCATCAGGCGAGATCGCAGGCAGTTCCAGATCGGCGTCGGGGTCCTCGGCGATGGTGGTCCGCTGCGCGGTGGCGAGGTCGATGCAGACCAGGGTGCCGCGGACGGACGCACCGGGTGCTGGGTCATGCCAGGACGTCACTATGAAGTTGCCATCGGGGCTGACGTCGAAATCCGCCTCACGCAACGCGTCTCCAGGTTGCGGGGTCATGTCACGGGGTCCGTCGACATCGAGCAGGTGCGGGTGGTCGGGCCCGAGGTCGTGATCCCAGTACCGCACTGGATAGCCGCTGTGCAGCACCGCCGACACCTTGTTGTCCTTGCGCAGTGCTCGCAGCCGTTTGTCGTCGTCGACGGCGGAGGCCGACCTCAGCAATTTCGCGGTGACCACCGTGACCTCGGCCGCACGAGCGGTGCGGACACCGTCAACGCCACCGGGCAAGGCAAGCTCCTCGACGGCCTCGCCGCCTGCGGCGGGCAACCGCCAAAGGGAGGCCGGCGCCTTGTCTTCCTGCTCGGTCGGGCGGGCGGCGACGAACAGCAGATCGCCGTCTGCGGTGAAAACGGGGGTCGACTCACCCTTCGCGCCACGAGTGAGACGACGCGCCGGTCGCAGGCCGGCCGGGTCGAGTTCCCAGATGGCGCTGACGTATTCGGTGCGCTTGTCGTTCAGCTCGGTCACGGTGGTCACGACCCGCGATCCGTCCGGTGAGACGGCGAGGCCGGCGACCCGTGGTAGCGCGATGTAGTCGTCGAGGTCGGAGAAGGGCGTCGAGGCCGTCTCGGTCATGTCCCGTTCGTAGCACAAGCGCAGTAAGTTTGACTTTCAAACTTACTGATGCCATGCTGGGCCACATGAGCACAGTGGTGTTGGCCGAGCTACCGGGGCGAGCCTGCCCGATCGCTGCGGCGCTGGAGCTTGTCGGCGAGCGCTGGGCGCTGCTCGTGGTCAGGGAGATTGCGCTCGGCGCGACCCACTTCAGCGACATCGTGGCGGGCACGGGCGCACCTCGTGACCGGATCGCAGCGAGGTTGAAGGCCCTTGAGAGCGCGGGCGTCGTCGACCGCTCGCCCTACCAGAGTGCTCCCACACGCTACGAATACCGGCTCACCACAGCGGGACAAGCGCTCATTCCGGTACTCGATGCCCTCTTGGCGTGGGGCAAGGTGCATGCCGTCTCTCCCGACGATCCCGATCGACCGCACAAGTACCGACCAATCAGCGAACTGAAGGAATCACGATGACCCTCGAAATGACGAAGCCGGAGACCGGCGCCGAGTGGGGGCCGGAGCGCTCACGCACCGTCACGTGGCACGAGCCAGGCCCGACCACGGCCAAGGGCCTCACCATGGCAGGGATCGACTACATGCGAGCCGTGGCCGACGGCGACCTCCCACAGCCGCCGATCGCAGGACTTATGCGGCTCGAACTCGTCGAGGTCGAGCCCGGACGAGCGGTATTCACTTGCGTCCCAGACGAATCCGCGTACAACCCGATCGGCGCAATCCACGGCGGGCTGATCTGCACGCTGTTGGATTCGGTGACGGGATGCGCGGTGCACACCACCCTTCCGCAAGGCAAGGGATACACGTCGGTCGAGATCAAGGTGAACTATCTCAAGGCTGTCCGGCTCAGCAGCGGGCTGCTCACCGCAACCGGCACGGTTGTGAAGGCCGGCTTGCGGGTCGGCTTCGCCGAGGGCGTCGTGACCGATGCCAGCGGGGCCGTCGTCGCGACGGCCACCAGCACGCTGCTGATCTTCGACCTGTAACTGCCCGGGGTCGCGCTACGTTCGACGGATGGCGCAGCACATCCTGGTGATCGGGGCCGGCATCTCCGGGCTGGCGACAGCCGTGGCCTTGCAGCGCCGCGGCCACGACGTCACCGTCATCGAGGAGCGCACCGATTCCTCGTCGGGTGCGGGCATCAGCATCTGGCCCAACGCGCTGGCCGCGCTTGATGAGATCGGCCTGGGCGACGCGGTCCGTAACGCAGGCGGGAGGGTGACAGCCGGCGCCCTGCGCTGGCGCGACGGTCGCTGGCTGCGACACCCCTCGCCGCAGCGGTTGGTCAAGGCGCTGGGCGAGCCGCTGGTGGTGATCCGCCGCTCCGCATTGACCAAGGTGCTGGCCGACGCAATCGCCGACGGCACCGTGCACACCGGTCTGTCGGCGCGGGAGCTTGTGACGACGACCGACGGCGTGCGGGTCACGCTGTCGGACTCGACCACGCGGGGCGCCTCGGCGGTCATCGGTGCCGACGGCACCCGTTCGGTGGTGGCCCGCCACCTCAACGGTGCACTCGCCGACCACTACGTCGGCTACACGGCGTGGCGCGGGGTGGCCGCCTGCACCATCGACCCCGACGTCGCGGGCGAGGTATTGGGTCCCGGCATCGAGTTCGGTCACGTTCCACTCGGATCGGATCGCACGTATTGGTTCGCCACCGAGCGCGCTCCGGAAGGCCACGTCGCGCGGCAGGGCGAGCTTGCCTACTTGCGGGCCCGGTTCGCGTCGTGGGCCGACCCCATCCCGGCGGTGCTGGCCGCGACCGACCCTGACGATGTGTTGCGGAACGATCTCTACGATCGCGACGAGGCCCGGCAGTGGTCGCGGGGACCGGTCGTCGTGGTCGGGGACGCGGCACACCCGATGCGACCGCACCTCGGCCAGGGTGGGTGTCAGGGCCTTGAGGACGCGGGGGTGCTGGCGCGGTTCGTCGACGGGGACGACAACCTTGCGGCGGCGTTCGCGCGCTTCGCGGCGTTTCGCCGCCCGCGGGTGGGTCCTCTGGTGCGCGAATCGAAGCTGATCGGCCAGATCGTCAACCTGCGGCCGGGGTTCCTCAGTGGCCTCGCCAGCCGGGCGACGGTGCTCGCGCCCGAAGCGCTGATGACCCGACACCTGGCAACGGTGGCGGCGCGTTCGGCGTTCGTGCTGCCCAGCGACCGCGACACGGCGTCCGTGTGACCGTCAGGCTGGGGCCCCTGGTGGTCGACGCGGGGCTGCTCGACCGCGCCACCCAACAACGCCCCACCACCAACAACCCGAGAACATAGCGATGGGGTTCTGGGTCAGGCGCACCGTCTCCCACACATCGGAGAATGAGCCAGCAAATGCCGTCAGCACCACACCAACCACGATCAGCAAAAGCAGTAATGCGACCGTGGCCCATACCAAGCCGCTCGCTACGAGCGACGCACCCGTAGAGGCGGCGGACGGTTGTGGACTCATGCGGGACCTCTTACCCACGGCTTCGTGGATAACCAGCAACGGCGACAGCGGTCAGTCCACACCCCCGGCGACTGCCTACGCATCGGGCTGTCTGCGCCTTTGAGCGTGCCTCCGCAGACACAGTGCAGCTTGGCATGAGCAGGTTTGCCGCGAAAGGAAATAGCGAAGAGCAAATCTCCCACGGCCTCCGCTGGCCGGGGACCAGCGTCCGGCGCAGGCCGGCGGGCGGGCTTTCGCGCTGCCTGACTAATCGCGCGGGCGGCGGCTAACGCGCGCCCAGGGTGCCCAGCGGGTTGAGCAATGCCGTGCACATCTGACGCGGGTTGATGAAACCGAACAAGCCGCTGGAGGGCATGGCGGCACAGCCGGTCGTCATGGTCGGCGCCGTCGGCATGGTGGGCGTGCCCCACACGGCCGGGCTGCCGGCCTGGGCGCCGCACTTCGGCCACGCCTTGATCCCCTGGGTTCGCAGGACGTTCTCGGCGACCCGGATCTGCTCCGAGCGAGGCGCGGTCGCCGGATTGCCCACACCGCCGTTTGAGGCCCAGGTGGCCGGCTTGAACTGCAGGCCGCCGTAGTGGCCGTTGCCGGTGTTGGTAGACCAGTTGCCGCCGGACTCGCACTGGGCGATCGCGTCCCAGTTCACGGTGTCGGCGTTCGCGGTGCCCGTCGAGAGGGCCATGGGCACGACGGCGAGCGCCCCGGAGATGGCGGTGGCCAACAGGCCCTTGGCGACTGCCTTACGAACGTTCATCATGCGGTCCTTCCCCGACCGTTTGAAACAAGGCCCGCGGTGAAGAGGCGTGCTCTCCGTTGCGGTTATCTGGTGTTTCGGGTGAGGAACATCACGTGTTACGCGAGTGTCAAAAGATTTAATCGTTACTTATCTGGTGTAAGAGGCCTCTGAGAAAGAAGAGGCGGTGCCAGGCATGAGCCCAGCACCGCCTCTGCACGTCTAGCTTCGCTTGGTGGGGGCGAAGTTCACGATCAGACCAAGTTTGGGGTTCAGGCTGCGGTGAGGGCTGCGTTTGTGAATTGGTTCAGGTGTTGGTCGAGTTGGCGCCAGGCATGCGCCAGTTCGCTGCGGTGAGCGAGATCTGTTGGGAGCCTTGGGTCTAACTCGACCAGTCCAGGTGCGAGGACACGTCCGTAGACCTTGGTGAACAGCACCGCGACGCGGCGGCCCAGCGGGGTGAGTTGGTAGCGGTGATGGCCTGGCAGCCTGACGATGAGCTTCTTGCGTTTGAGTCGGCGCAGGTCGTAGGTGGCTTGGCGGCTGGTGTAGGGGCGGCCCAGCAGTGTGGTGACGGTGCGGACCAGGGCGGGGTTGTCGAACCCGGCAAGCAGGTGGGTAAAGCCGACGACGGCGGCCAGCACCGCCATCACCCGCGGGTCCCCGAACGGCAGTGCCGGGACATGTTGACCGTCGATCTGCGATGGTCGGGTCACCTGGGTGAAGGTGGCCACATCCGGAGCGGGTCGGGCATCGGCGGCTTGCGCGTCACACAGACGCTGGTTGGCTTGCTCGCCAACCGCCCGTAGGGCTTTCCAGTTCTCGGCGGTCACCCGCCGGCCGATGCCGAAGTCACGGGTGTCGCAGACCACGGTTTCGGTGCGCAACGCCCGATGCTCCTTGAAATATTGCTTGATCCGGCTGGACCGGTAGTAGCAGCTGATCTGCGGATCGACCCCCTTGGTGATGACCCGGGTGCGCCAGGTTCCCGGGGTGCGTCGGCTGATGCGTCGGTCGAAGATCAACGAGACCGATTCGGGTCGGCCCACATCGAGGTGATCGCGGATGAGCTGCTCAAAAAACGACCGCCCGGCCGCCGGACGGTCGAACACCCGGGTGTCGGAAATCTCGAACTGGCGAAACGCCAGCTCGTAGACGTAGCCGGCGCGCACATCCGCGCGGGTCAGCGGCGAGGGCAGCCGCTGTTGCCAGCGCCAAAAGAAGCTCTTCACCGCGCCGGATCCCAGCCGGTCGCAGATCTTCTGCAGCGCTGCGGGGTCCTCACAGTCACGAAAGCCGTTGTCCAGGGCGGTGTAGCCGATGCCGGCCCGAGCGCACTGCCGCTGCGCCCAAGTGTGCCCGTTGAGCCAGATCCACACCGGCCAGGGGGCATAGGCGTTGGTCTTCCAGAACGCCCCACCCCAGTCGGGATCCCACAGGTAGAAGTAGAAATGGTTGACGAAACCCATCTGCCGACCCCACTCCATGTGTGGATGCGCCGCATGCTCTTGGCCCTTGGCCTTCCACGACCGCCACATCGGGGCCTTTTCCTGCGCGATGCCGATCAACACCACCCGCCCGTCACCGCCCTCGCGTTCGGCAGCCTCGATCAACGGGCGGGCGATCTGCTCCTTGTTCTCGCCCTTAGCGAACCGGCGCACCGGGATTCCGTTCTTCTTCGCCCACCGGTGTACCTCGGCGACGTAGGCGTCGCCGATCTTGCCGAACGCCGCCGAGGAGGGGATCCCGAATCCTTTCTGCCAGTACAGGAACTGGCAGACACCACCCACACACTGCAGCTTCGGAACATAGGCCTGCAAAAAGATCCGGTCCACCGAACGGCAGGTCAAAGTGACGTGATCCCGCAGTAAGGTTGCATAGTCGGCCATGATCGCCTCCTTGGTCTCAGCAACCTTGAGGCTAGGCCGACGCGAGGGATCTCCAACAGAGGAGATCCCTCGCCCTTTCAAATTCCTTCGTCTCCTTCGTCCCGCAGCGCGGGACGACCTCAACCCACCCGGTCCGTCGATCGTATGAGGACGCTCGCTACTACTAGCCGCGCCTGCCGCAAACCGGCCACGCCTTGATGCCCTGCGCACGCAGGACGTTCTCGGCCACCCGTATCTGCTCCTCGCGGCTTGCCTGGTGCGGCGAGCCGATGCCACCGTTGGCACGCCAGGTGCCCATGGTGAACTGCAGACCGCCGTAGTAGCCGTTACCGGTCGCGATCCCCCAGTTACCGCCGGACTCGCAGGCCGCGACGGCATCCCAGTTGACCCCGGTGTCCGCATTCGCGGTGCCGGTCCCCAGCGCCAACGGCGCGACAGCGAGCGCGCCGGCGAAGGTCGCGAGACCAATCGTCTTGCGGATGTTCTTCACTTCGATCCTTTCGCCAAGCGCGCGCCATCAACACCCGCGCGGACGCGCGGGCGCAGCTGCCTGTTACACAGGCGAGGGAGTTGGGCCGCACCGTCTCGGTCAGGTGCGGCAGCGGGAGGCATGAAGCGCCTCACCGGGCAACAGGCCCGGTGGCCGTCGAAAGCGGAAACCCGCCTTCTTGTTCAGTGACAGCCCCGACTCACACGCAGGCTTCTTGGTTTTGAAATTATTTGCTCCGTTTGGAACTGTTGGGACCGTACAAACCCATCGCCGCAAAGTCATGTCGGGTGAAGGGTGTGTCGCGGCTAGATCACGAGAAGATTACGGCCACACCTGAGAATCGTCCGTGCAGGTCAGCAGCGTGTTTGACGCGACCGAGGAATCCGCAGCCCGGCGTGTCGCCGTGATTCAAATCACGATCATTTTGTGAGCTGGAACACGGTTTTTGGCATCCGTTCGACACCGGGCGCGCTCCGAAATCGCCCGTGTGACTGGATAAATAACTGGTCAGGCACTGAACTGGGCAATCTCCGGCCAGTGGTTCGCCAACGAACCAGCTCGATGGCTTTCATCCTCGCTGAAGCGAAACTTACTGTCCTCGTTGTCTTTTCATTGATGACCGGGTGTCGACGATCCGATTCACTCGACTGCCCACGAAGTCAGCCGTCCAGGCGAGTCCGACCGAAACTAATTGCACTGCAGGTCTTTTCGATCTCGTTCGACCAGCCCGCGGCCCACTGAAGACGCATGCGCCCCCAGCCGTCTCCCCCGCCGGCCCGCCTCCTCACGATCGGAATGCTCGAGTGCCGCAAGGACCGCACGGACGCAGCCCATTCGGGCGCGCAGCCCGGCCCGCCGTGATGAAATTGATACCTGGTCTTCGTGGGTTGTTGCCAAACCACTTGACATGTAAGGGATTTCATGACAACGGGCGAAACCGGCCGGCGCACTGAAGTCAAATGCCATCGCCGGCGCACACGCAATTATCACAAAAATATAATAGCGAATTTCGATCACCGAATTGTGTGCGTTCATGAATTAAATTCGGTATTGTCATCCATCCAATTTGCTATGCAATTTGCGGGGGGAGCGCTGTGCTCAGGTCGGCTGCCGTGTTGACGTTGGTCAGCGACCGCTGCTCGTCCATCACGATGCGCTGGGTGTCGACGGTGTCCACCAGCGCGCGCATGCTGCGCTCACCCGCCGCGACCAGTTCGGCCACGTGGTCAGCCAGTGAGGTTCGGTAGATCCCGGCCAGGTAGTGGTCACGGCCGTCCCACGGCAGCACCACATCGGCACCAAGACGCACTGCCGGACCTGCGAGTTCGTCGATCAGATCAGAGTCGAGCAGCGGCATGTCCACCGCACATACGAATGCCAGCTCCATTCCGGCGTCGGCGGCCGCCCGCAGCCCCCGCCCCGTCGCCAGCAGTGGACCGACACCGCGAACCTCGTCGCGCAGCACCTCGGCCTCAAGCGTGGGCAGTGGCTGTCCCGGGGCGGCGAGCACGAACACGGGCGAACACCGCGGGCGCACGATCGACACCGCGCGCTCGACGAGAGTTGTGCCTTCGTACGGAAGATTCGCCTTGTCTCGACCCATTCGGCGGGATGCCCCGCCGGCCAGAATGACTGCAGCAAGCGGCACGCGGGACATCACGTCAGTGAGGTTAGTCGACGGTCCAGGTGTCCTTGCCGCGGAGCAGCGACTGCAGTGCAGCCGTGTCGTGCGGCTTGGCGTCACGCGCCGAGGCGATCTGACTGCGCGCTGCATCGTCGTAGGTCGGCTTGCTGACCTGGCGGAAGATGCCCATGACCATGTGCTCGAGGTTCTGCTCGGACAGCCGTGACAGCGCGAACGGGTACGCCGAATCGTGGACCGTGGCGTCGTGAACGACGATCTCGTCGGCCGACACATCGGCGGTCTTGGCGACCTCGAGCCCGTAGCCGGACTTCACGACGCAGTACGCACCGTCAGCACCGAACGTGATCGGCTCGCCATGCCTGATGTTGATGAGCCGCTCCTCGGCGCCCTCCTTACGAAGTGCGTCGAACGAGCCGTCGTTGAAGATCGGGCAGTCCTGCAGGATCTCGACCAACGCGGCACCACGGTGAGCGGCTGCCGCGCGCAGCACCTCGGACAGTCCCTTGCGGTCGGAGTCAAGCGCGCGACCGACGAACGTCGCGTCGGCGCCCAGCGCCAGCGACACCGGGTTGAACGGGTAGTCCAGCGAGCCCATTGGCGTGGACTTGGTGACCTTGCCGACCTCGGAGGTCGGCGAGTACTGACCCTTGGTCAGCCCATAGATCCGGTTGTTGAAGAGCAGGATCGTGATGTTCACGTTGCGGCGCAGCGCGTGGATCAAGTGGTTGCCGCCAATCGACAACGCGTCGCCGTCACCGGTGACGACCCAGACCGACAGATCTTCACGCGCCAGGGCCAGCCCGGTGGCGACGGTCGGTGCACGGCCGTGGATGGAGTGGAACCCGTACGTTTCCAGGTAATACGGGAAGCGACTCGAGCACCCGATGCCGCTGACGAACGCGATGTTCTCGCGGCGCAGCCCGAGTTCCGGCAGGAAGTTGCGGATGGTGTTGAGGATGACGTAGTCACCGCACCCCGGGCACCACCGGACTTCCTGGTCGCTGGTGAAGTCCTTGGCCTTCTGCGGCTCGTCGGTCGTGGGCACACCACTGATCCCGGCGGTCAACCCGAGATCTACTCCGATTACGTCGGTCATGCGCGATCCGCCTTCGCTTCTCGCTTAGCCGTCATGCGTTAGCTCCCACACCAGTCTCCACGGTGGCGGCCGCCAACCGTGCGAACTTGGCCTTGTCAATTTCCTTGTCGCCCAACGTCCCATGGAGCGCGCCGTCGATGATGCCCTCGACCTCGTCGGCCAGGAAGGCCATGCCTTCCACCTTCGTCACTGACTGAATATCGACCAGGAACTTGCCGCGCAGCAGCAGGGCGAGCTGGCCGAGGTTCATCTCCGGCAGCACGACCTTGGGGTAGCGACGCAGCACCTCGCCCAGGTTGGCAGGGAACGGGTTGAGGTTGCGCAGCTGCGCGTGGGCGACCTTGATGCCCTTGCGCCTCGCGCGCCGGCAGGCCTCACCGATCGGACCGTAGCTGCTGCCCCAGCCGATCATCAGCAGCTCGGCGTCGCCGGTCGGGTCGTCGACCTCGAGATCCGGCACGGCGATGCCGTCGATCTTGGCTTGCCGCAACCGCACCATCAGGTCGTGATTCTTCGGCTCGTAGGAGATGTTGCCCGAGCCGTTGGCCGCCTCAAGACCGCCGATGCGATGCTCCAGACCGGGTGTGCCGGGAACGGCGAACTGTCGCGCCAGGGTCTCCGGGTCGCGTGCGTACGGCTGGAACGGCTCACCGGTTTTGGCGAACGCGTGGTTGAGCGGCGCGTAGGTGCTCACGTCGGGGATGCGCCACGGCTCGGAGCCGTTGGCGATCGAGCCGTCGGACAGGATTATCACCGGGGTGTGGTAGGTGACCGCGATGCGCGCGGCCTCGACGGCGACCTCGAAGCAGTCGGACGGGGTCCGCGGTGCCAGCACCACGACCGGCGACTCGCCGTTGCGTCCGTATAGCGCCTGCAACAGGTCTGCCTGCTCGGTCTTGGTGGGCAAGCCGGTGGACGGCCCGCCGCGCTGAACGTCGATAACGATCAGCGGAAGCTCGGTCATCACGGCCAGGCCGATCGCCTCGGATTTCAGCGAGATGCCAGGGCCGGAGGTGCTGGTGATACCCAGCGCACCGCCGTAGGAGGCGCCGATGGCCGCGCCGATGCCTGCGATCTCGTCTTCGGCCTGGAAGGTGAGCACGTTGAAGTTCTTGTGCTTGGACAGCTCGTGGAGGATGTCCGACGCCGGGGTGATCGGGTAGCTGCCGAGCACGACCTGAATGTCGGCGAGTTGACCTGCGGTGATGAGGCCGTAGGCCAGCGCGGTGTTGCCGGAGATCTGCCGGTACTCACCGGACTTCAGCTTCGCCGGCGACACCTCGTAGGTGCTGGCAAACGCCTCGGTGGTCTCGCCGTAGTTCCAGCCGGCCTTCAGCGCCAGCACGTTGGCCTCGGCGATATCGGGCTTGCGGGCGAACTTCTCGCGGATGAACGCCTCGCTGTGCTCCAGCTCGCGGCCGTACATCCACGACAGCAGGCCGAGCGCGAACATGTTCTTGGCGCGCTGGCCATCCTTCTTGGACGCACCGATCGATTCGACCGCGCCGAGTGTCAACGTGGTCATCGGAACGGCCTGCACGACGTAATCGGAAAGCTGGTCGCTCTCCAGCGGATTGGCCTCGTAGCCGACCTTCGCGAGGTTGCGCTTGGTGAACTCGTCGGAGTTGGCGATGATCAGCCCACCACGGGGCAGATCGGACACGTTCGCCTTGAGCGCGGCGGGGTTCATCACGACGAGCACATCGGGGCGGTCACCCGCCGTTAAGATGTCGTAGTCGGCAATCTGGATCTGGAACGAAGAGACGCCGGGCAGCGTGCCCTGGGGAGCACGGATCTCAGCGGGGTAATTCGGTTGCGTCGCAAGGTCGTTGCCGAACAGAGCGGCCTCGGAGGTGAACCGGTCACCGGTGAGCTGCATACCGTCGCCGGAGTCACCGGCGAAACGAATGACGACCTTCTCGAGCTTCTGCCGCGTCCCTGGATTGGCGCCGTTGCCGTTCGCCCCCACTCGCCTGCCTTCCGCTGTTTACGGGCGCATGTCCTCCGAGTCGCGGTCAGACCGACGCGCCGTCGGTGGACGTCCACCAAAGTTTGATGTCACTGCCAGTACCGATTATTGCACTTCTCTTAGGCAGCCCTTTACCGACTCGCGGGCAACATGCAGGTTGCCGGGGGTCGAACGTACTGCTCAGCAGATGTGCGAACGGACGCCGTGAGACACGAGTGTGTTATTCGTCACGTTGGAAAGTTTGTCATTTCTAAGGAAATCGTTACCGATCAGTAGCCAGCAGCTAGCACAGGCTCGGCAGGTTGTACGGCGTGATGACCTGGATCGGGACGGGTCGCGGCGACTCGACCGGCAATGCACCGCGCTCCTGCAGGATCAGCCGCATCGCGAGCCGCGCGTCGACGCGCAGATCGTTGTGCAGCACCACCGAGATGCGGCCTTCGCGCAGCCGCCGCCGATTGTCGGCGTCGAGATCGTGGGCTACAAAGACTCGGCAGACGCGTCCTAGTGCTTCGAACGCCGCGACCGTTGCGGTGTTGCCACCGCCGACGGAGTAGACGGCTTCCACATTGGGGTGTTGTTCGAGCGCCTCGAGAACCAGCCGCTCGTTGGTGGCATCGATGCCGTCGCTGTCGCTGACTTCGACGATCACGCGGCCCGAGCCACGCAGCGCCGAACGGAAGCCGACCTCGCGCTCCCCCTCGCCGCGAAACACCGTGCGGGACAGCGTGATGAGCACATCCGACGACGCCTGCCCCAGCCACTGGTTCATCAGATATGCCGCCGTCACCCCCGCCCCGTGGTTGTCGATGCCGACGTACCCGCAGCGCGAACTGGCCGGCACGTCCGTCGCATACGTCACGACGGGCACACCGCCGTCGACCAGCCGGTCGACGGCCTCGGCCACCTCGGGTTCGTCCTGCGCCTTGAGCACCACGCCGTGGCTGCCGCGCAGACCGCCAAGCGCGTCGACCATCTGTGCCGTCGAGCCTGACTCCCACAGATGAAATCGGGCCCGCACCATGGCGGGCGAGAACGCGGGCAACTCGGCCTCGACTGCCGCGCGGAAGGCGTCAGAGAACCGCTGCGGCGTCTGCATGACGACGTCGACGAGGTAGCGGCGGCCGACCAGGCGCAGCTGCGCGCGCTGCTTGTCCAGCTCCTCGATGGCCTGCATGACTTCTGCCCTGGTGTTCTCCCGCACCCCCGGCCGCTCATTGAGCACACGGTCCACGGTGGCCTCGCTCAGCCCGGATTGCTGCGCGATCTCACGGACCTTGTAGCGGTGCGGCATCGGGCTCCGTTCTCTGCGCGAGCAGACGGAAAAGCACCCCGACACGCCGTGTAGCGGGTCCCTTTGCGTCTGCTCGGCCGAAACTGTGAGGGGTTTTTGATGGATTTTTGGCGTTGAATGCGGCCCCTGTCACAGCAAGACTATCTGACATGACTGCGCCCGTGAGCACGACGTACCGGCAGTGGATCGATGAGTCCGACTGCCGGCTCGAGGACTTTCGCGCACAGGTGTTGCGCGACGCCGATCTCGCCGACTTCCCCCTGGCGACGGATGTGCGAAGCAATGTGCTGGTCTACTCGTCGGCCACCGTCGGTTCCGCCGACCGCCGAGGGTTGCAGTCCGAACTGATCCGGGCGCTGGCCGACGGGCCCGGCGTGGTGATCTTCGAGGACGCGTTCTCACCCGACGTGGTGGACCGGGCAAGCGAGGCGTTCTTCGCGATCATCGACGCGCAACATGCGGCTGGCTCGGCCGCCGGTGACCACTTCGGTAAGCCCGGCGCCAACGACCGGATCTGGAACGCCGCGCAGAAGCTCGCGCTGGATGCCCCGCAGGTGTTCGCCGACTACTACGCCAACGATGCGCTCGCCGTCGTCTGTCAGGCATGGCTCGGCCCCCGTTACCAGGTCACTTCGCAGGTGAACGTCGTCAATCCCGGTGGGACACAGCAAGTTCCACATCGGGACTATCACCTCGGCTTTGTGCCCGCTGAACAGCTGGCCGGGTATCCCGCGCACTTGCACCGCACGTCGCCGGCAATGACGTTGCAGGGCGCAGTGGCGCACTGCGATATGCCGGTCGAGAGCGGCCCCACCATGGTCCTGCCGTTCTCGCAGCGCTTCGAGGGCGGTTACATCGCCTTCAACCGGCCGGAGTTCATCGAATTCTTCGCCGAGCACCATGTGCAGGTGCCGCTGTCCAAGGGCGACGCGATGTTCTTCAACCCGGCGCTGTATCACGGTGCGGGGTCGAACGTTTCGGCCGATATCCGCCGGATCGCCAACTTGTTGCAGATCACCTCGCCGTTCGGGCGCGCGATGGAGGCACTGGACCGCACCGCGATGGTGCGGGCGGTCTATCCGGAATTGCGCGCGATGAAGGCGGCGGGCCGCGAGCAGCGCGAACTGCTCAACGCTGTGGTGGCGACGGCCGAGGGCTACGCCTTTCCCACCAATCTCGATAGCGACCAGCCGATCGGCAGTCTGGCCCCGCCCAGCCAGGTCGACACCGTGCTGGCCGCGCTGGCCGAGGACCTGACCGGGGAACAACTCGACGTCGCGCTGCGCGACCAAGACGATCGGAGAAAGCCATGACCACTCTCGGCGTAATCGGGCTGGGCCGCATCGGCGCCTTCCACACCGACACGCTGTCCGGCATCGATGGAATTGACGGGCTTGTCGTCGCCGACGAGCGCCCCGACGTGGTCGCGGCCGTCGCCGCCAAACATGGTGCAACGCCGGCAGATTCGGTGGAGGAACTGCTGGCGTCGGGCGTCGACGGTGTCGTCGTGTCGGCCGCCACGCCCGCACACGCCGAGCTGACGCTGGCCGCCGTACATCGCGGTCTGCCGACCTTCTGCGAAAAGCCGATCGCCGCGACCGCCGCGGAGAGCGCCAGGGTCGCCGAGGTGATCGCTCGCTCCGGCGTGCCGGTACAGGTCGGCTATCAGAGGCGCTTCGACGCCGCATTTGCCGCCGCCAAGCGCGCGGTCGACGACGGCTCGCTGGGCCTGCTGCACACCGTCCGCAGCACCACCATGGATCCCGCTCCGCCGCCGATGGAGTACATCGCGGGTTCCGGCGGCATCTTCCGCGACTGCGCCGTCCACGATTTCGACGTGCTGCGCTGGATCACGGGGCAGCAGGCCGTCGAGGTCTACGCGACCGGCAGCGTGCAGGGCGATCCGCGGTTCACTGAGTACGGCGACGTCGACACGGCCGCTGTCGTGGTGACCTTCGACCAGGGCACGCTCGGCGTGGTGTCCGCGGCCCGCTACAACGCGCACGGCCATGACTGCCGGCTTGAGGTGCACGGGTTCCACGACGCGGTGGTCGCCGGCTGGGATCAGGGAGTTCCTGTGCGAAACGTCGACCCCGCAACGATTTTCCGACCGGGCCGGCGCACAACTTCTTTATGGACCGGTTCGCCGACGCTTTCCGCGCTGAACTGACAGCCTTCGTCAACGTCGTCAATGGCAGCGCAGCACCCGCGGTCACCGTGGCCGACGCGGTCGAGGTCGCCTGGCTGGCCGAAGCGGCCACCGAATCACTGCAGCGCGGTGTTCCGGTGCGGATCGAGGATGTGAGATCACTGTGAAAATCCCGAAGATCGCTGGCGCGCCAATCTCCTGGGGTGTGTGCGAGGTGCCCGGGTGGGGGCACCAGCTCACCCCGCAACGCGTACTCGCCGAGATGCGCGACGTCGGGCTGGCCGCAACCGAACTCGGCCCGAGGGCTTCCTGCCGTCCGATCCCGACGAACTGAGTGCCTGCTGGATTCGTATGGGCTGAGCTGTGTCGGCACCTTCGCGCCCGTCCTGCTGCACGATGCCGGGCACGATCCGCTGCCCGACATCGCAGGCCCGCTCGACGCGCTGGTGGCCTGCGGGGCCAACGTTCTCGTGCTGGCCGCGGCGACCGGCACCGACGGCTACGACTCCCGCCCGACGCTCGACGACGGCCAATGGGCAACCCTGCTGGCCAATCTCGATCGACTCGGCGCCGCGGCGGCGGAGAAGGGAGTGCTCGCGGTGCTGCACCCGCATGTCGGCACGATGGTGGAGACCCGCAGCGAGGTCGATCGGGTGCTGGCCGGTTCGCAGATCAAGCTGTGCCTGGACACCGGCCACCTGCTGATCGGTGGAACCGATCCGCTGCAGCTGGCCCGCGAGGTGCCCGGCCGCATCGCCCACGCCCACCTCAAGGACGTCGACGCCGCCCTCGCGGCCCGTGTTCAAGCCGGTGAACTGACGTACACCGAGGCCGTGCGGCACGGCATGTACACGCCGCTCGGGCGGCGGCGACGTCGACATCGCCGGGATCGTCACCAGCGCTGCGCGGCAACGGCTTTGACGGCTGGTTCGTCATGGAACAGGACACCGTCCTCGACGGCGAGCCGACCGATGAAGGACCGGTACGCGACATGCGGAGCAGCGTGGCCTACATGCGCAGTATTTGTCAGTCCGTGGCCGCGCCTGCCCCAGCATGAGCCTGCGGATCGGGGTACTCGGCGCGTCGCGGATCGCCGAACTGGCCATCGTCGGCCCGGCACCGAGCTGGGCCACCGGCTGGTCGCCGTCGCGGCGCGTGACCCGCAGCGGGCGCAGTTGTTCGCCGAAAAGCACGGCGTGGAACGCGTTTTGGCGTCCTACGACGAAGTGGTCAATGATCCCGACGTCGACGTCGTGTACAACCCGCTGGCCAATTCGCTGCACGCGCCGTGGAATCTGGCGGCTGTCGCGGCGGGTAAGCCGGTGCTGACCGAGAAGCCGTTCGCTCGCGACCGCACGGAGGCGCAGCGGGTGGCCGCAGCGGCCGACGCCGCGGGCATCACCGTGATGGAGGGATTTCACTACCTGTTTCATCCGGTCACCCGCCGTGCACTGGAACTGGCCGGCGACGGCACGCTCGGTGAGCTGGTTCATGTCGAGGTGCGGATGGCGATGCCTGCGCCGGAGGACGGCGACCCGCGGTGGTCACTGCAGTTGGCCGGCGGCGCGCTGATGGATCTGGGCTGCTATGGCCTGCACGTCATGCGGCGGCTGGGGCATCCGTCGATCGTCCGCGCCCACTCCGAGCAGCGCAGCCCTGGCGTCGACGCGTGGTGTGACGTCGACCTCGCCTTTGCCGGTGGGGCGACAGGGCTGAGCGCGAACTCGATGGTCGCCGACGACTACACGTTCACGATTCGCATCGTCGGCACACGCGGAGATGTGTTGGTGCACAACTTCATCAAGCCCCACGATGACGACCGGCTGACCATCAACACCCCGGAAGGCACCACGGTTGAGCGGCTGGGCACCCGGCCGTCGTACACCTACCAACTCGAAGCGTTCGCGGCCCACGTCCAACACGGCGCGTCGCTACCGCTCGACACGGCCGATGCGGTGGAGAACATGGCCTATGTCGACGCCGCCTACCGCGCGGCGGGCATGGCCCCGCGCTAGGCGAGGCGGCGGGGCAGCTCCTTGACCAGCTTCTCGCAACTGCGTTCGGCGACCGCAGCGATCGTCTTCGACGGATTGCGCCCGATAGCCCGCGGAATCACGGACCCGTCCATCACGAACAGATTGTCGTAGCCGTACACCTCGCCCATGTGGTTGGTGACCCCGGCCCCCGCCGCGGCCGCCATGTTGCATCCGCCCAAGGGGTGGGGAGTGACCAGCATCCGGATGCGACGCCACGTGGCCAACGGGATGGGCTCACCGCCCGTTGCTTTCGTCATCGCCACATGAACGTCCTTGAACGCGTCAAGCGCGCCGACCGAGAGTTGTGGATTCCAGTTCAGCCGCGTCCTGGCACGCCAGAACTGGCAGGGATTTCGAAGCGAGAACTCGCCGTCTGCGGCGTCGATCGACTGGCCGAACCAGGGGGCGGTAGCCGGCGAACTTCTGGAACCTGTGTCTGCCTGGCTGATGCCGCTCGTAGTACTCGAACGTGCGACCCATGCCGATCGGCAGGAAGGTCTGGTTCATGTCTCCTGTGATGAACACGAACCGGGCATCGGTGCGGGGCGCGTCGGCGGTGAACAACGGCGGCAACTGCTCTGGGTACTTGCCCGTCGACATCATCTCGCCTGCCGCCGAGGAGTCGGCGATGTGGCCGTAGTACGACATCGGCACCTGACCGAACTCACCCTTGATCCACTCGTGCGTCGCGTCGTTGAGATTCTCGTGACGCCACAAGGTGGGGTGTCCGTATCCGTACATGAAGCTGGTGTGGTTGCACACAGCGTTGTCGCATTCGTCGTGCGTGGTCTTGACATACCAGTCGAGGATCTTGGGCAGTAGTCGGGGTGCGTGCAGGCCCCATTGTGGGTTGATGCCGGGAACCTTGGTGCGATTCAAAAAGCCACCGCGATCGGCAATTTGAACCTGACCTGCCAGGGCATCACGGGATGCAGCGCCGACGAGTTCGAGATCACCAGCGACACGTCCTTGATGAGTCCCACGGTGATCGCCATCATGAAGGCACATGATCCCTGGCAGTGGATTATCGCCTTGATGGTGTCGGCGCCGGTGTGGTCCTTGACGGCCCGCACCGCCGCCGGCATGTGCAGTACCGCTGCATCGTCGAGCGTATACTTGACCGCAGGCAGGTCGATGCTGGACCGCCAGTTGAGCACCCAAAGGTCAAAACCCTTGCTCGACAACACTTTAAGCAGATTCTCGGTGGGCGGGTTGAAGATGTTGGCACGGGTGCCCGTCCCGGCGATGAGCAGCACCGGTTCTCTGGCGGTCTGCACCGCGGGGGCCAGATGTTTGAGATTGAGCACGCGGCGGTCCCCGGCGGGAATTCGTGGGTCTCGAAGCGGTCGAATGGGATCGGGTCGGGTACGACCTGTCCATTGGTCGACGGCGGCGCTGCGATAGCCATCTGACCTCCTGCGCGTCGCGGCTCTACCGGATTACAGCGTGCTCGGCGACCGCGGTGACGTCTTGCGTAGTCCGCTACTCGTTTTTGCCGCGGCGACGACTTCGGCGAGCAGGCTGCGGTCGGCGACGTTGAGTTTCGTACACGCCCTGTAGATGTGCCCCTCGACCGTGCGCACCGAGACGCACAGTCGGTCGGCGATGGACTTGTTGGTCATGCCCTCGGACACCATGACCGCGATCTCGAGCTCTCGGCCGGTCAACGGCAACGGGTTCAGCACCTGGTCGAGGGCGGGCGTCGACGCGCCGCCGGCCAGTTCGGCGGCTCGGGCAATGGCCTCCACCTCGCCCTTGCGCTCGTTGCGGGCGGCGTACACCTTGGCCGCCTGCGCGGCGGCGTCGGCCGCGGCGCACTTCAGGCCGAGGTCGGCGAGTTCGGCTGCGGCGGAATCCAGCCCGTTGGCATCGGCGGCCGCCAGTGCACGGCCGTGCGCCAGCGCGGCTCGGCCTGCCACACAGTCCAGGGCGCCCGCGACGCGGGCGATCGCATCGGCGGCCGTCACGTCGCCGAGCCGAACGGCCTGGTGCAACGCCTCCAACGCAACCGCCAGCTGTCCCGACCGTTCGGCAATCCGGGCGGCGTCGCGCGCAGCGCTGATCGCGCCATTGATGTTGCGGGCGGCGGCCAGCGTCCACGCGCGTCCCAAGGCCAGTTCGGGTGCATACAGTTCAGATCTCAGGCTGTGCCGGGATTCGGCGCGCGCCAATATCTCCGCCGAACCCGCCGCATCGCCCTGCTGACCGAGTGCCTGCGCTAGGTACATGAGCGCGAGCGGTCCCCAGGAGTAGCCGGTTTCAGCCAGCGCGGCGGCGGATTGCCGCAGCAGAGACGTCGCAAGGTCGAATTCGCCCGCCGGGATCAATGTGCGTGCCAGCAGGATTTCGCCGATCGCCCGGCCCGGTTGCTGCAGTTCGGAGAACTCCATGAAATGGCGCGCCAGCCGCTGCGCGTCCAGCACGCTCTTGGTCATCAACTGCGTGGTGATTTCACCGAGCCCGATGGTGAACCGCAGCAGCCCCGGATGTGCCGCCGCCAGACCGCGCTCGGCCAGCGGGCCGACGTCGTCGAACCTGCCCAGCCGCGCACTCGACAGAGTGGCGGTTGCCGCCGCCCAGGCGACGGCGAGGTCCTGGCTGGCAGGTGAGCCAAGCACCTCGGCGGCGATCTCCACCGCCCGCCGGGGATCGCCGGAGTTCATCGCGAACGTGGCGACCAGCGCGTCGATGGTGGCGACGGCCGCCGGCTCCGAAATACGGTCGCGCATCGCGTAGAGGAAATCGACGGCGGCCTCGGGCTGGTCGAGCATCCAGAACTGGTTGGCCGCCTTCGGCAGTGTCCAGGCGGTGAGGTCCCACTCCGAGAGCGTGGCCGGGTCTACCGGCGTCAGCACCTGGTCGGCATCGCGACCCCGACCCAACCACGACAGCGCGTGTGCCAGCGGCAGTCTGGCCGTCAAGCCGCCCGAGCGGTCGAGGGCGCTCCGTGCCAGGCGCTCCCCCAGCAACAGATCTCCCAGCCGCATCGCCTCCCACGACGACGTGACGACATCGTCCACCGACGGTGGGGTGTCGCTCTCGATAGCCAGCGCAGCGAGCCGCAACCTGACGCTGACGTGCTCGATGGGCTTGGACTGCAGCTGTGCGACCAGTTGTGTGCGCAACCGCCGGGTAGCGATCTGGCCGAGGGATGCCCGGACCTGCTCGGCGTAGAGCGGATGAGCGGAGTGGACCACGAGATCGTCGCCGCGCTTGACGACCTCGATGACGCGCTGATCCTCGGCCTCCTCGAGGGCCTCACGGCCCGCCAGCTCGGTCAGGTCCCGCAGGCTGAGCGGCTCCTCCACCGCGAGGTACTCCAGTACCGACGTCACCGTCGCGGGCAGCGCCTCCAGATGTCGGCCAATCAGCGCGGAAAGCTCGGCCGACAGCCCGATATGCCCACGCAATTGCCAAACACCGTCGACTTGACGCAATGCGCCCGAACCGATCGCGCTTTCCGCCAAGTGCCGCAGATAAAGCGGATTGCCCTGGCTCGCGGAAAATACAGTTTCGGCGCTCGCGGTCTCCATCGGCCCGCCAAGCACCGCTTCCAGCAAATTTTTCGTCTGGCCGGCGTCAAAAGGCTCGATGTCGAGCCTGTCGAGCAGCCGGTCCTTCCACAGCGACGTGATCGCATCGGGGGCCTGCTCACCCGATCTGACGGTGATCACGAACCGCGCCGACCCGGTCAACGCCAGTTGGTGCACCAGCGTCGCGGAGAGATTGTCCAAGTGATGGGCATCATCGATGGCGAGCAGCAGTCCGCCGCCACCATGTTGCAGCAGCGTGGCGCGGGCCGAACGCAACAACGTTGGGGAGTCGCCGACGCCCGCGACGTCGACCAGGTGACTGAATGCGCCGAACGGGATCTGGCGTGCCGACGCGGTGCCCGCTAGCCACTGGACAGAAACGTTGCCGTGCCGGTGAGCAAACCGGTCGACGGCGTGCCTAGCGAGCACTGTCTTACCGACTCCAGCGGAGCCGGCGAGCACTGCGCCCAGCCGGTTCTTGCTTTTCAGCGTTGACTCCAAAAGGCCCAGCGACTGCCCGCGCGGGACTGTGCGCCATTCAATGGCCATTCGCGGATCTTAAGACGCCCCACCAGTTTTCTCGTTGCATACGAGCAAACTGTGGCCGACACCATTCCCGGAGCTGACCTGCGGTGGGTCTGAAACAGGTAGTGGACTACGCGTGTTTACCGGCGTGGTGCGTCCATACGCTGCGGAGGCGGAGCAAACTCCGCGACCTTCCTCAAACATCACAGGAGACGAGCGCGTTGGGGTTAGCAAGATCCATCGGGCGGGCGGGTGCGTTGGCGCTCGCGTTGGGGGTAGCGATCGCGATGTCGGCAGAACCACTGGTGGCCCACGCCACCCGGGGCGAGCGGGCCGGGATCAACCCCACCGGTGTCGGAACATTGCCCCCGGTCGCGACCGACATGCGCGCGACGACTGCGCAGGACGCCCAGTGGATGTCCGCACCGGACACGATGTCGGCGTCGCGCGGCTGGATCGCCGTCGTCTCGGGCATCCTCGTGGCCCTGCGGCGTCGTCCCTCGGCGAATACCGGCTCCCGATCGCCATCGGGTCCACCCCTGATCGAACTGGTCCGGTCGGTGTTCCCGCGCGGGCACCGGCCATCGGCGACGAGTGCGGCGCCGGTGATCGCGGGCATATCCGACGAGGGGGACGCAGTCATCGCGCCGGTGCACACGGTCGCGGGGATTGGCCCGGTGCGCGACATCGCCATCTCGGCGGATGGCAGATATGCGTACGTCGCGACCTCCTGCGGCACCGACACATGGGCGGTCAAGGTTGTCGACACTCAGGCCAACACGGTGCTCAAGACCATCGACGATCTCGCGGATGTCATCCCGACGAGCCTTGCGGCCAGTCCCGATTCGTCTCGGCTCTACGTCGCAGATCGCAATGCCGCCACCATCCGCGTCGTCGACATCAGGGAGGGCAGCCCCACCCGCAACCGGGTAGTGGATTCACTTCGCCTTGAGGGATCGTCGCCCGTCGGGTACGGCACACCCGCGGCGATTGCCCTCAGCCCCAACGGATCACGGCTCTACGCGCTGATGACCGGCTCCGGCTCCAATCCCGCGGTGCTCATCCTCGATCCCAACGCACGCGTGTTGGCCGGAACCGTTTCCGGCGGTGATTCGATAGCGATGTTTTCGGTCGGCGAGCGCATCTACTTATGCGGCGACGATCGTCTCGGCCGCGCTAACGTCACGGCCGGCGTGGTGATCCTCGAGGCCGACACGGGCCAAGAACTCGGTTCCTTCGGACTTAATGACGCCCCCGCGTTCATTCGTCAGCCGATCCTGGCCGGCAGCAGCGGTCAGCTGTACCTCGACATCGACGACCTCGATGGCCACCTGGAGGTGGTGGACACGTCGACGCTGAACGTGGTGGCGCGGATCAGGATTGACGCGTCGGCAGATCGACAGCTGCGCAGCATTCCGGCCGCCGCGGTGCTGAGCCCCGACGGCCGATACCTGTATGTGGCAAACCAGGGCGTGCGACTCTCCTCGGATGAGGCGACCGAGGTCGGCTGGGTTTCGGTGGTCGACACGCGACTCAACGAGGTCACCCACGACATCGCGCTTCCGCAGGCCGGCATCGACGAATGCCAGGGCGCCAACCCGCAATTCATCGCAATCAGCCCTGCAGGCGAGCGTTTGGTAGTGGTCAACGAATACGGGTTCGCGTCGATTATCGACACGGCGTCCAAGTCTGTCGTCAACACCACGGCACTCGGGCATCCGACGGATCAGCCGCGGGTGGTCAAAGTCAATCCCGCACGCAACGCCGTCTACGTCGGAACCGACGGCGATGCCGGGTTAACGGTGATTCCGCTGTAGCGGTCGCCGTCGCGCCGGGCGCGGGTCGTTCTGCGGGCGTCGCCGGTCGCTTTCGGGGGCCGCGCGGCGTTCGTGCCACCGTAGCCGCAGCAGCAACAGGTGGCGGTGCGCACGGAACCCGACCGACAGCGGGTCACGCCAGACTGGCGTGTGAGCCTTCGCCTCAGGTTCTGTGTGCACGTCCCCATTGTGCCGTCTCGTTGGAATGTGGGCTCGGCTGGCATGCTGCCGCCCAGATGAACGATCGCATAACTTTGTGACGAGCAAAGCCCCGCCGGCCGGGCGGTCGGCGGGGCCCGCTGGCCTCAGTTATGCGCCCTTACCACGCAATTCGTGCGACAGCGCCTCGAGCTCGTCGCCGCCCGCCATCTCCTGCGTCAGGTGTTCGAGGGTAATGTCGTCGTATGTGCAGTCGAGCTTCTGCTTACCGCGGTTGAGCAGCACGAAGTGGTCGCCGACCATGTGCGCGTGGTGCGGGTTGTGCGTGATGAACACCACACCGAAGCCGGCCTCCTTCGCCGCGGTGATGTACTTCAGCACTACGCCGGATTGCTTGACGCCAAGTGCGGCGGTGGGCTCGTCGAGAATCAGCACCCGCGCACCGAAGAACACCGCACGCGCGATCGCCACGCATTGCCGCTGACCACCCGACAGCGAACCGATCGCCACGTCGACGTCGGGCAGGTCGATGCCCATCTTGTGCAGCTCCGAGAGCGTGGTGGCCCGCATCGCGTTGGCGTCCAACGAGAACGGGAAGGACTTCTTGCGGATCTCCTGGCCCAGGAAGAAGTTGCGCCACACCGGCATCAGCGGCACGACCGCGAGGTTCTGGTACACCGTCGCAATGCCCTTGCCCAGCGCCTCTTTGGGCGAGCCGAATTTCATCGGCTCACCGTCGACGAGCAGTTCACCATCGGTCTGCTGATGCAGACCGGAGATGATCTTGATCAGCGTCGACTTGCCTGCACCGTTGTCACCGAGGATGCCGGTCACTTCGCCGGCGTGCACCCGCAGCGAAATATCTTTCAGCGCAGTGATATTGCCGTATGACTTGCCGACGTTCTTCAGCTCGACCAGCGGCACCTTGCCGCCGGACGGGGCCTCTTCCACGGGACGATCAACTGTTGCGGTCACGGGGTCACCTCTTCGCGGCGTAGTTACGGAATGCGTTGTTGGCGATCACCGCGAACAGCAGCATCACGCCCATGAAGAACTTGAACCAGTCGGGATTCCAGCCGGCATACACGATGCCCTGTTGCACCATGCCGAAGATGAATGCGCCGATCGCGGCGCCGATCGCCGTGCCGTATCCGCCGGTGAGCAGGCAGCCGCCGATCACCGCGGCGATGATGTAGATGAATTCGTTGCCGACACCCTGACCCGACTGCACGGTATTGAACGCGAACAGCAGATGCATGCCGGCGAACCAGGCGCAGAAGCCGACGAACATGAACAGCCCGATCTTCACCGCGGTCACCGGCACACCGACGGCGCGGGCACTGTCCTGGTCACCGCCGACGGCGAATATCCAGTTTCCGATGCGGGTCTTGAACAGCACATAAGTCGCGACGGCGGTGAACAGAAGCCACCACAGCACCGTGATGCGGATGCTGACACCGGCGATGGTGAACGACGACGAGAACACCTTCTGCGCGGAAGCCCAGCCCTGCATGTCGTTCACGCTCGGCGTCGCGACCTGGCCCGAAATGAGTTTGGTCGCTGCGAGATTGATGCCGGTGAGCATCAGCAGGGTGCCCAACGTGATCAAGAAGCTTGGGATCTTGGTCTTCATCACCAGATACCCATTGAAAAATCCGATAGCCAGGGCGACTATCAGCGCCAACGCCGCCCCGGCCCAGAGGTTCAGATGCAGGTTGTAAGCGAGCATCGACGCGGCGAGCGAACTCGTCGTCACGGCGACGCCCGACGACAGGTCGAATTCGCCACCGATCATCAGCAGCGCGACCGCACAGGCCATGATCCCGATCGTCGAGCTGGCATAGAGCACAGTTGCGAGGGCCTCGGGTGACCGGAACGGCGGGGCAACGATCAAGAAGAAGATGAAGATCGCGACCGCGCCGATCGCCGCACCCATCTCAGGGCGAATAAGCAGGCGCTGCACACGGTTTCGTTCTTTGACTCGTTCGTCGCGAACAACTTTGTGACTGGCAACGTCCAGATCAGTTTGTGTAGTCATGATTCGCTCTCTCCTGCGCGGCGGCTTATCGGGTCCCGGACTTGGCCAACTCTGCGACGGCGTCGATGTTCGTCTGGTCGATGAACGACGGGCCCGTCAGGGTGGGTTGACCGCCACCGATCAGGTTCTTGTTGTTGATGTACAGCCACAATGAGTCGATTGCCAGATACCCCTGCAGGAACGGCTGCTGGTCCACCGCCCACTGCACCTTGCCGCCCTTGATCGCGTCGACGAGCGCCGCATTGGTATCGAAGGTGACGACCTTCGCGGAGCTACCGGCGTTGCCGACAGACTGCACCGCGGCCAACGCAATCGGCGCACCGAGTGCGACGACGTGATCGACGGACGGATCCTGCTGCAGCTTGGCGGTGATCGTCGATTCCACCGACGGCATGTCCTTGCTGTTGACGTTCAGTATCTCGGTCTGCCCCTTGAATCCCTGGGTGACGCCCGCGCATCGCGATTCGAGCGCAACCTGACCCTGTTCCTGGATGACGCATATCACCTTCTTGGCGCCGTCCTTGTTGAGGCGTTCGCCGGCGGCGACCCCGGCGAGCTTTTCGTCCTGGCCGAAGTACTCCTGCACGCCCATCGCCATGAAGTTGTCGAAGCCCGAGTTGAACGCCACCACCGGGATGTTCGCCGCAAGGGCAGCCTTGACTGCTGGCGCCATGGCGTCCGGCTTGGCCAGTGTCACCGCGATGCCGTTGACCTTGCTGTCGATCGCGCTCTGCACCAGATTCGCCTGATTGGGCGCCTCGGGATCGTTCGAATAGCGCAGCTCGATGTTGTCCTTATCCGCAGCGGCTTGTGCGCCCTTGCGGATGAGATCCCAGAAGGAGTCGCCGGGCACTTCGTGGGTGATCATCGCGACGGTCGCCCGCGGGGTGTTCGCCTGGCCCGCGCCCATACCCCCGCCGTTTTCCTGCGGTTTTCCCCCGGTGCTTGAACATGACGCGATCCCCAACACGAGCACGCTCGCCCCGGCGATCGCCGCGAGCCGGCTGAACCTCATTGCTACTCCTCGCTCTCGAGTGCGGCGTGACACGCCCCTCTTGCTCGATGTAATACGGCTCACACCTGAAAGTCAATACTTTGTTCGGACATTAGGACTGCATATCAAATGTTAGGGTGCGTCCATGCTGGTCAGGGAGAGGGAGGTGACAAAGCCATGAGCGACTTCGAGCTTGCGGTCTGTTCCGAGATGGTCTTCACGGACCTGCCGATAATCGACCGAGTGCGGCGCATCGACGACCTGGGCTTTGGGGTCGAGATATGGAGCTGGCACGACAAAGACCTGCAGGTGCTGGCCGACACCGGCGCACGGTTCTCCTCCATGACCGGCTATCTCCATGGCGATCTCATCGACCCCGCCACCGCAGACGAAGTCGTGCGGACGGCCGCGTTGTCGATCAAAGCCGCTGAAACACTGGGAGTTCCGCGGCTGAACCTGCACACCGCCGAACTGGTCGACGGCAAGGCGGCGCGACCCCGCTACCGGGCCACCGGCGAGATGTGGACGACGGCGCTGCGCGCGCTGGAGCGCATCGGCGAGCTTGGCGCGGCGGCCGGCGTGACATTTTGCGTCGAGAACCTCAACACCATCGTCGACCACCCCGGCATCCCGCTGGCCCGCGCCAAGGACACGCTGGCCTTGGTGGAAGCCGTCGGCCATCCCAACGTGAAGATGATGCTCGACCTGTATCACGCCCAGATCGGCGAGGGAAACCTCATCGAGCTGATCCGCCGCTGCGGCGACGCGATCGGCGAGATCCAGGTCGCCGATGTGCCCGGCCGCTGCGAACCGGGGACCGGCGAGATCAATTACCCGGCGATCGCCCGTGCGCTGCGCGACATCGGGTACGCCGGCACCGTCGGGCTCGAGGCGTGGGCGTTGGGCGATAGCGCGGTGGCGCTGGCGGCGTTCCGCTCGGCGTTCGCGACCTAGCATCGGGTGTGTGTTCGATCAGCCGTTCCCGCGACGGACGTTGCTGCGTGGTGCCGGTGCGCTCGGCGGCGCGTCGTTGGGTCTGTGGTCGGCCGGATGCGACGCCGACGACGCGCTGACGTTCTTCTTCCAGGCCAACCCTGAGGAGGCCGACACCAGGCTGCGGATCGTGGACGCGTTCCAGCGCGCGCATCCCGGGATCCGTGTACGCCCAGTGTTATCAGGGCCGGATCCGATGCAGCAGGTGTCGACGTTCTGCGCGGGCGGCAAGTGCCCGGACGTGGTGATGGCGTGGGAGCTGACATATGCAGGCCTGGCCGACCGCGGGGTGCTGCTCGACCTCAGCGCGATGCTGGCGCGGGACCCGGACTTCACCGCCCAACTGAAGGCCGACGGCTTCATGTCGTTGTACGACACATTCGCGTTCGGCAGCGGCCAGTACGCGCTACCAGAGCAATGGTCGGGGAATTTCGTGTTCTACAACAAGGCGCTGTTCGCCGAAGCGGGGCTGAGACAGCCGCCGGCGCGGTGGGAACAGCCGTGGAGTTTCGCCGACTTCCTCGCCACCGCCACCGCCCTGACCAAGCGCGACGGCTCCGGCAAGGTCACCCAGTGGGGATTCGTGGACACCTGGGTCCCGTATTACTCGGCCGGGCTGTTCGGCATGAACAACGGCACTCCGTGGTGTCGCCCCCAGACCAACCCAACGCACCTGAATTTCGACGACGACGCGTTCATCGAGGGCGTGCAGCTCTACGCGGACCTGGCGGGCAAGCACCGCGTGGCGCCCAAAGCGGCCGATCAGCAATCGATCTCCACGATGGACCTGTTCTCTTCCGGCATGGCGGCCATGGCGCTGGGCGGGCACTGGCGATACCAGACGTTCAGCCGCGCCGACGTCCTGGACTTCGACGTCACCGTCCTGCCCGTTGGTCCTAAGGGACGTGGCGCCCAGTCAAACATCGGCACCACTGGCCTGGCCATCGCCGCCAGCAGTTCCCGCAAGCAACAAGCGTGGGAATTCGTGAAGTTCGCGACCGGTCCGGTCGGGCAGGCGCTGATCGGCGAATCGGGTCTTTTCGTGCCGGTGCTCGCATCCGCGATCCACTCCCCCGGATTCGCCCACGCCCACACCAGGATTCGCAATCTGGCCGTACTCACCGACGGGCCGGCTCACTCGGGCTATCTGCCGGTCACCCCGGCGTGGCCGAAGATCGACGCACTGATGGACCGCGAGATCGGACCCGTGCTGCGCGGCACCCGGCCCGCGACATCGCTGAAGAGCGGCTTGTCCCGCGCCATCGACCAGGTGCTACGCGTGCCATGACCCGCAGTGATGACCGACCAATGCCCACCAGCCGACGCGCGCGAGCGGGTCGGGCGTTCGTCGCGCCCAACCTGGTGGGGATCGCGGTGTTCATGCTGTTCCCACTGGGATTCTCGCTGTACATGAGCTTCCAGGAATGGGATCTATTCACCCCGGCAAGGTTCGTGGGCCTGGCCAACTTTGTCCACCTGCTCGCCGCCGACCCCCTGTTTGTCATCGCGCTGCGCAATACGGTGGTCTACACCGCCTGCACACTCGTCCCGACAGTGCTGATAAGCCTGGTGGTGGCAGCCCTGTTGAACCGGAAACTCAAGGGCATCAGCATCCTTCGGACCGTCGTCTTCCTGCCCCTCGCGGTGTCGTCGGTGGTGACGGCGGTGGTGTGGCAGTTCGTCTTCAACACCGACGGCGGGTTGCTCAACACCATGCTGGGCTGGATCGGGATCAGCCCGGTGCCCTGGCTGCTCGACCCGGGATGGGCGATGGTCTCGCTGTGCATGGTCAGTGTGTGGAAGAGCGTGCCGTTTGCGACCGTCGTGTTGCTTGCCGCCATGCAGGGTGTGCCCCACACGCTCTACGAGGCGGCCAGGATCGACGGAGCCTCAGAATTGCGGCAGTTCGTCTCCATCACTGTGCCGCTCATTCGCGGAGCCTTGTCGTTCGTCGTGGTCATCTCGATCATCAACGCGTTCCAGGCTTTTGACCAGGTCTACGTGCTCACCGGCGGACACGGCGGACCCGAGACCGGCACCTACGTGCTCGGCATCATGTTGTTCCAGCACGCCTTCGCGTTCCTGGACTTCGGCTATGCGTCGGCGTTGGCGTGGGTGATCTTCGCGATCCTGCTATCCCTGACGGCGCTGCAGCTTTGGCTATCGCGACGGAGGTCGCTGGAGCTGTGATGTCGTATCGGACCAAACGCGTCATCGGGCGGAGCATCGGGCGCGCCTTTGCGCTGTATGCCGCGCTGACAGCGGTGGCCTGGTGCGCGCTGTTCCCGATCCTGTGGGCGCTGTCGGGCTCGTTGAAGACGCAGTCGGAGATCGCCGCGCCGAAGCTGTTGCCGTCGCATCCGCAGTGGTCCAACTACGGCGAGGTATTTGTCCTGATGCCGTTCTGGCGCATGTTCGGCAACACCGTGCTGTACGCCGGATGCGTGACGGCGGGCCAGGTGTTCTTCTGCTCGTTGGCCGGATACGCCTTCGCCCGATTGCCGTTCCGGGGCCGCGACACCTTGTTCGTGCTGTACCTTGCCACGCTGATGGTGCCACTGACGGTGACCGTGATACCGCAATTCATCCTGATGCGCACGTTCGGCTGGACCGACACCCCGTGGGCGATGATCCTGCCCGGCCTGTTCGGCAGCGCGTTCGGGACCTACCTGATGCGGCAGTTCTTCCGCACGCTGCCAACCGATCTCGAGGAGGCGGCCATTCTCGACGGCTGCACGCCGTGGCAGATCTACTGGCGGATCCTGCTACCTCAGACCAAACCCGCGGTCACGGTGCTTGCGTTACTCACCTGGGTAAACGTGTGGAACGACTTCCTGTGGCCGCTGGTGATGATTCAGCGCGAGAGCATCGCGACGCTCAACCTCGGCCTGGTTTGGATGCAAGGCCAATACGTTTCCCGCTGGCCAGTGCTGATGGCGGCGTCGATCATGATCCTGCTGCCGCTGGTGCTCGTCTACGCCGTCGCCCAGCGGGCATTCGAGCGCGGCATCGCCGTCACCGGATTCGGCGGGCGGTAGCCATGGCATCGGTGAGCTTCGAGCGGGCGACGCGCCGGTATCCGGGGACGCCCCGGCCTGCGGTGGATCACCTGGATCTGACCATCGACGATGGCGAATTCCTGGTCCTGGTGGGGCCGTCGGGCTGCGGCAAGTCGACATCGCTGCGGATGGTGGCCGGGCTGGAACCGGTCGATTCCGGGCGGATCCACATCGGCGAACACGACATCACCGACGCCGATCCGAAGGACCGCGACATCGCGATGGTCTTCCAGAACTACGCGTTGTACCCGCACATGACCGTCGCGCAGAACCTGGCGTTCGCGTTGAAGGTGGGCCGGACCCCAAGGGCCGCGATCCGCGACCGCGTGCGCGACGTCGCACAAATGCTCGACCTCGAGCCCTATCTGGACCGTAAGCCCAAGGATCTGTCCGGCGGACAACGCCAGCGGGTAGCGATGGGCCGCGCGATCGTGCGCCGCCCGCAGGTGTTCCTGATGGACGAGCCACTGTCCAATCTCGACGCCAAGCTGCGGGTGCAAACCCGCAACCAGATCGCCGCGCTGCAACGCCGGCTCGGCACCACAACCGTCTACGTCACGCACGACCAAGTCGAGGCGATGACCATGGGGAATCGGGTCGCCGTGCTGAACGACGGGGCGCTGCAGCAGTGCGGGCCGCCGCGCGAGCTCTACCGCGACCCCGCCAACGTGTTCGTCGCCGGGTTTATCGGCTCACCGGCGATGAACTTGTTCACCCTGCCGATCATCGATGGCTCGGTTGTGCTGGGCGACTGGGGTATTCCGGTGCCCCGCGGAATCACCGGCCCCGATGTCGTCGTCGGCATCCGCCCCGAGGACTTCGACCAGGGCGGCGACGTCGGGGCGGAATTCGAGGTCGACATGGTCGAGGAACTTGGTGCCGACGCCTACCTGTACGGCCGAATCATCGACATCCCAACGCCTGTGACCGCCCGCGTCGACGGGCTCGACCCGCCCGAGCGGGGCAGCCGCGTTCGGCTGCGTGCCAACCTCAAGCGCGTGCACTTCTTTGGAGCCGACGGCCGCCGGATCGGCTAGTTTCTGGCGAGCAGACGCAAAAGCACCCAAAACACCGGCGTGTCGGGGGCTCTTGCGTCTGCTCGCCAGAAAACGTTAGCGGTCGACCAAGGTGGTGTCGAAGTAGTAGCGCGACGCCCGGTAGCAATGCGTGCCGAACTCGACCGCGCTGCCGGAGTCGTCGAACGCGGTCCGCGCCATCGTCAGCAACGGCGCGTTGGGTTTCTCGTCGAGCAGCCGGGCCTCGGCACGCGTGGCGCCGCGCGCGCCGATGCGTTGGCGTGCGAGCCGAATGTGCACACCGCGCCCTCGCAGCGACTGATACAGCCCGGTGCTCTCCAGCTCGTCGGCGTCCGGCGCGATCTCGACAGGCAGATGGTTGGTCATCACCGCGAGCGGCTCGCCGTTGGCGCAACGCAGCCGATAAATCGAAACCACCTCACGGTCCGCAGCCAAGTTGAGTTCGCGGGCAACCTCTTCGTCGGGCGGCCCGACGCGGTAGTCGAGCAGCTGCGTGGTCGGCTCCTGGCCGGCGCGGACGAGGTCGTCGAACAGGCTGGTCAACTCGACGCGACGATGCACGGGATTCTGTACGACCTGCGTGCCGACCCCCCGCTTGCGCACCAGCAGGCCCTTGTCGACGAGTTCCTGGATGGCGCGCCTGGTGGTCGGCCGCGACAAGGTCAGCCGCTTTGCCAGCGCCAGTTCGTTTTCGAAGCGGTCGCCGGGCGCCAGTTCGCCGTCACGGATCGCAGCCTCGATGGCCTGAGCGAGCTGATAGTAGAGAGGGACAGGACTGGACCTGTCGAGCTCCACCGTCAGGGGCACGTCGTCTCCGATCTCGTGTTGGACCAGACGCACAGTAGCTGCATACTAACATCGCATGATCGAAAGATAGAATGTCAGGACAAAGTGTTGACAGCGCCGCGTGACACGGGGCACTCTCGATCCGAGCGATCAACTGCCTCCGGAAGGCCGATCTTGACTACCACGGAGTCATTTGACGTCCCCTGCCATCGGATCTCGTTGAGCGCACATTCGTCACCGACGGATCGGCAGCTTGGCGATGCGGCGATCCTTACAATAATCTTTCTGTCGCACCAGGTTCCATCTATCTGGCACACCACGTTTGGCAGCGCCGTTGACATCGGACCTCCTGCACGCAACAGGGCTTAGGGTGCTCCCATCACCGGGATGCCGGCGGCTTCGGTCAGACCGTGGGCTAGTTCGAGCACGCGAGCGGCTTCCTCGGCGGTCGCACCTTCCGGCGCCGCCCCGCGCGCCTGCCGGGCGAACGCCTCGGCCTGCAATTTCAGGGCATGCAGCTGCGGTCCTTCCCCCGTCTCCGGCGAGACTACGTCGAAACGGGTGTGACCCCTGGATCCGTATAGCTCCACGGAGACGATGTCACCGCCTTCGTAGAACCGGCCGAGCGATATCACCGTCGATGTGCCGTTCGAGAGCATCACCAGCGCTTGCGCGCTGTCGACATCGTTCTGGGCCCCCGGGTCTTCGGTGGTCGGAAACACCTGCGTCTTGACCTCGGCGAAATCCTGGCCGAGCAACCACAGCGTTTGGTCGATTTCGTGGACACCCATGTCGATGTAGATACCGCCGCTGTCGTGCCGGAAGCTCAGGGGTGGCGGAGCCTCATCCCATTGTGAGCACACCAAGAAGTGGACAGCGCCGTACCGGCCGTCGGCCAGATCGCCGCGAAGGGTCGCCAGCTGCGGCACGAATCGGCGCCAGTATGCGATTTGCAGGGCCAGTCCCTGTTGGCTCGCGAGTTTGCCTGCCGCCCTGGCCTCGTCGGGCACCAGGCCGAACGGTTTCTCGCACAGAACCGGAAGACCGGCTTCGAGCGACCTGCGGGTGGTGTCGATGTGTTGGGGTGTCGGCACGGCGATCAGAACGCCGTCGAGTTCCGAATCGGCGAACATCTCCTCGGCCGTCGGATACACCGCCAGACCCTGCCCGCGAAGCGGCGCCGCCGCGGCCTCAACCGGCTCGGTGACTGCGACGACCGTCACTTCCGTCGAACCTTCCAAAGCCCGCAAGTGGGTACGGCCCATCCGACCGCCACCGATCAGACCGAACCGAAAAGGTGCGCTCACAGGCCACGCGCCTTCAGGAATTCACGGTTCGCCCGTTGGTCGGCGGCTGCGCGCGCAAAACGCTCCGCTGTGGTCGGGAAGATGTCCTGCTCGACGACGAGCCAACCGGCGTAATCGATCTGGCGCAACGCAGCCAAGAAGGCATCGACATCGAGCGCGCCTTCACCCAGTTTCGGGAAGACCTCACGCTCCCAGATCGCGTTGGTCGGCAAGCCATCGTCGACGACCTGCTGGAACCGCGGCAGGTCCGCGGTTTTGATGTGGACGTGGTCGATCCGGTCGCCCCACTTCTTCACGTACTCAACGGGATCGCCGCCACCGACAAGGAAATGGCCTGCGTCCATGCACAGGCCGATTTCCGAGACCTCCAGCATTCTGCCGACCTCTGCCGGCGCTTCGACGTAGGTGCCCGTCTCGTTGTGGAACACCGGCTGGTAGCCACGCGAGCGGCACCGATCAACCACAACGGCCATACCCTTCGCGAACATCGCCCACTGCTCATCGGTGTATCCGCTTGCAGGGTTTCGCGCTCCCGAACCCGGGTTGTTGCGACGGAAATCGGCGCCGTCGCCGATACCAAGGTCGGCCAGCGTCGGACGTGGGTCGGGGCCGAGTCCGAGCGACTTGATCGAGTCGAAGATGTCCAGCATCGCGTCGAGTTCGGGAAGCGTCTTCTCCAACAATTCCGGGTCCGCGTACGGCAGTTCCAGGTAAGCACCCGCCAGGCCCAGCCCACGCTTGGCAAGCTTGGCGCCCAGATCTTCGGTAGTGCCCAGGTAGCCGACCGGGCCGAGGTCGATGCCTGCATAACCGGCAGCGCTGACCTGGTCGAGGATGTCGTCGCCGTCCGGAACATTCGGGTCGAATCCAATCGTCACCTCGAAGGCTCCATAACTGACGGGTGCGTTGGCGACGATGATTCCGTTGTCGTTGGTCATGTTTAGTTCTTTCTAGTTGGCAGACGCCAGCGCGGGGATCGCGCTCGGATCTGTTATCGGCCGCCGGTCTTGGACGAATCGGATGATGGCCTCGCACAGCGCGAGGTCGTGAATTGCGTCTTCGGCGCTCGTGGCCGGCCCCTCCCCGGTTACCACGCAGTGGTGGAAGGCTTCCAGCTCGAGCTTGAAAGCGCTCGCATACGAGGTTATTTCACTGATGCTGCGCGACTTGGCTGTACCTGCTTCACCCTCGATGATCTCGACGGTCGCCGGTGCACTGCGAAGGAACGGCGACGGAAAGCTCAAGGTCACCCGCTGCTGCGGGCCATAGAGTGCGAATTCCATTTCGTAGCGGGTGATGCCGGGCAAGTCCATCCAATGGATCGCCACCGACAGTTCGCCGAACTTGAGGAAGACCGTCAAGTGACCGCTCTGCATGTCGACATACTCCAGGCTCGTCGGTTCACCGAGTACGCCACGGACGGTGTTGAGCTCGTGGACAAGCGTGTCGAGCAGAACGAGGTGATATTCCTCGCGCAGGAACGGGTTCGCCTCGCCAATTGCGCGGGTGATGCTCGCCTGGGTCTCCGCGGTGAAGTTCGCGATCGCATCCTTCGGAATCGGCGCGACCGGCGCCAGCGCATAGTGGCCGATGTACGGGAGGAAAGGCGACTCGAACGTGGTGACCCGCATGAGCCGTGGCTCCGCGACATTCACCGCGACCTCGCGGAAGCGCTCGAATGCCGGGTCGTAACGCTTGGGGTACGCGACCATCAACGTCACCCCTGCCTCCTCGGCGGCGGCCTTCATCTCCAGACCTTCGGCGACGGAGAAGCACATCGGCTTCTCCACCAAGACGTGCTTGCCTGCATTCGCCGCAGCGATGGCGATCGGCGCATGACTGCCCGAGGTCAGAATGAAGACGGCGTCGATGTCGGCGTTTTCAAGCATTTCCCGCCAGTCAGTGAACGTCTTCGAAATGTTGTACCGCTGCGCGTTGTTCGCGGCGTTCTCGCCCGAGATATCGCACAGTGCAACGATTTCGAAGCGGTCGGATAATTCACGCAGATAATTGAGATGCATGACTTGCGCGATGACGCCTGCACCGACGACTCCTACCTTGAGTCGGTCAGTCATTGGTTCTGCCTCCTGTATTCAGTTGCGGCGATTAGTGGGATCCGGCCAGCGCGGACTGGATCAGGACTGCGCTTTCCTTGACCCCAGTCTTCGAGTCGACGAACGGGTCCTCGTGCTCGATGGAGAACGCCTGGACAGCGGAGCCGTCGAAGCGGGCGATGAACTGCCGCCACCATGCAGCGTCCTTGCCGTGGCCGGGAACCGAGAAGTTCCACGGCATCTTGTCCGGTTGTGCGGGCCACCGGTGGTCGAGCAGCCCGTTGAGACCAAGGGCATCCTCGTCGAAGGTCACGTCCTTGGCGTGTACGTGGCCGATGCGGGACATGATCCGCTCGACGACCCGGTCGGCATCCATCTGCATCCAGAAGAAGTGGCTGGGATCGAGGTTGGCATAGAGGTTCTCGCCCAGAGTGATGAACTTCTCGAAGGTCTCCACGTTGTAGACGGTGGTGCCGGGGTGTAGCTCGATGCAGATCTTGACGTCGGGGTTCTCCTTGGCCGCGAACTCCGATAGCTCGGACCAGTACGGAACCACGGACTCCTCCCACTGCCGGTCGTGCACGCCCTCCAGATATGGGAGCCAGCCCCCGGCACCGAACACCGCGGCACTGTCGCCCGCGGCAGCGGCGGCAGCACCCGACATCGCCACGATCGTGTCGGTACCGAGCTCACCCGCCAACCGCACCGCCCGGCGCAGCGCCGCGTCGTGATCGTCGGCGATCGCTTTGTCGGGATGCAGCGGGTTGCCCCACACGTTCAGCGCGTCCAGCTTGATGCCGTGGTCTTTGAGTAGTGCTCAGCCAAGCCTGTCGTGCCGACGCATCGGTAAGCAGCTCGTCGGGATCCAGATGGGGGTGCGGGGCATAGCCCCCGGCACCGACCTCGACGGCAGTGACCTCTGGTACCTCGGTACTCAGCCAGGTCAGCGTCTCCTCGAGGGACTGGTCGAGGAAGGCCTCGAGGACTACCGAAACGTCACACTTCTGCACTAGCGGGTTCTTCCAATCGTTTGGTTTTCTTGGTGACCGACGCAAGCACCTTTACCAGGCGCAGCGCCCCGAATGTCACGCCGGCCACGGCCAGCGTGCCGAGCAGCATCAATGTCGCCAGGGCGTTCACCTCCGGCGTGATGCCGAACTTGAGCTGGTTGTAGATGTAGATCGGCAGCGTCTGATCCGCGCCGATGATGAAGTTGGTGACGATGAACTCATCCAAGGAGAGCGTGAGTGCTATCAGCGCCCCGGCGATGATGCCGGGATATATCAGTGGGAGCACCACGAATACGAGTCGCTGCAGCGGGTTCGCCCCAAGGTCGGCAGCGGCGCGCTCCAAATTACGGTCCAGCGCCTCCAGCCGGGAGGACACCACCAGGATGACGAACGGTGTCGCGAGTACGGTCTGCCCGATGATCGCCACCCGCAACGAGGGCTGGATATGCAGAACGTTCGTCGCCAGCACCAAGATGGCCACCCCGATGAGCAGACCCGGCATCATGATCGGCAGTGTGATGAAAACCCGCACCCCGCCGCGGTTTTTGATGTTGGCCCGAACCAGCGGAAAGGCCGCCGCGGTACCGATGAGCGTCGCGAGCACGGTTACCCAGAAGGCGACGAACAGTGATTTTTCCAGCGCATCGAGAATGACGTTGTCGTGCGACAGCCGGGCATACCAGTCCGTCGTGAATCCCGCCATCGGGAAACCGACCACCGTAGATGAGTTGAACGACAACAGGATCAACACGGCTATCGGGGCGAAGAGGAAGATGTAGATCCCGATGCCGTAGACCGACAGGATGATTCGGAACAGCCGCGCCCGCGGATTCACCGCCTGCAGATCATCAGACATAGATGTCCTTCGTATCGAGGCTGCGCCGGAAGATGATCAGCACGATGAGGATCACCAGCGCGATCAGTACGCTGGCCGCCGATCCGAGCGGGAGCAGGAAGCCGGAAAAGAAGTTGGCGACCAGGTTTCCCATCATCACGCCATTGGTACCGCCGATCGCCGCAGGCGCGAGGTACTCACCCAGAATGGGTATGAACACGAAGATTCCGGCCGTCACCATCGCCAGGCGCATCTGCGGGAGAAGGGTGTTGGCGATGGCCCGCATCGGCGGTGCGCCGAGGTCCACGGCGGCGTGCAGGAGCCGCCAATCGAACCGTTCCAACGATGCGTACAGCGTGAGCGCCGCGAACGGAAAGTATAGGTAGACCAGGACGATGAACACGCCAGGGTTGTCGTACAGGAACAGCCGAATCGGTTGGTGGGTCAGGCCAAGCGCCTTGAGCAACGAGTTGATCGCACCGTGGTCACCCAAGATCGCCACCCACGCGTAGACCCGCAGCAGATAGCTGGTCCAGAACGGTAGGACCACAAGAAGAAGGCCCACCCGCTGCAATCTCTTGGGCACGTAGCGCACCAGCCAGTAGCAAAACGGGAAGGCCAATGCCAGCGCGGCGATCGTGGCCAGGAAGGCCATCAGCACCGTCTTGCCGAACGTCTTCACATACGTGCTCGTCGTGATGATGGTGGCGTAGTTGTTCTTGGTGAACGCGGGGACCAACTCGTAGTTCTTGGTGATCCAGAACGAATAGACGACGATCAGGCACAACGGAGCGATGAAGAACACTCCGAAAAGGATTGCGGCCGGCACGAACCCCACGTACTGACGCCAGTCTCGGCGTTCCTTCTTGACGTCAGCGCGTCGAGATTCCGACTCACCCGGCCCCCCACCCGCTTCGCGGGCAGTGGAGGCAACGGTCACGTCACGCCCCGAAGACCTTGTTGAACGCCTCGGTGTAGGCCTGTTGGTCCTGAGCCGGTCCCTTGAGGGTCATCGCCAGCGCCTTGTCCGGATCAGTCATGAAGAGCCTCTTGGCGTTGTCGGCTGTCTTCGGATCGTTCGTCAGAGCTTTGGCCGCCGTCTCGTTGAACAGCGGGCGCCAGTTCGTGGTGAAGTTCGCCACGATCCACTCGGATTTCTGCATCGCATCCAGGAACGGCTTGACCAGCGGCTTGTTCGCTCCCTTGGCCGTGACCATTTCCGAGTCGATGAAACCGATCGTGCCCTCCGGTGGGTAGGCCGACTTGAGCTCGGGACCGCCTGCGTCCTTGACGCGCACGTCGGTGCCGAGGTTCGAGATGCCAATGGCGGCTTCCCCACTGGCCATCATCGTCACGATCTCGTTGTTCTGCGAGGCGAGCTTGACCACGTTCGGTTTGAGGGCTCCGAGGAAATTGGACGCCGCCGAAATCTGCTCGGGAGTCTGTGCATAGGGAGACTTGGAACCGGTGGCAATTCCAGCGATCGCCATCAGGTCGGTCGGGATATTCTCGGCGACGATCAGGCCTTTGTACATGGGATCGGTCAGCGACTCCCACGATGTCGGCGCGGTCTTGACCTTGTCCGGGTTGTAGTAGATCTGCACTGTGGACCACGAGAACGGATATCCCAGTGCGCCCTTCGGATCGTTGAGGAAGTCGAACTTTTTGGCCATCGGGTACAGCTCGGAGCTTGACGAGATCGAAGCGAGGTCGAACGGTTCGATCAGGCCGCTCTCCATGTACTTCTTGACCCACAGCGCGTCGGCGGACACCATATCGAACTGAGGTCCGGTCTGCTTCACCTGGAGGAAAGCATCGGCATTGTCGGAGAACAGCTTCGGGCGGCCGGTGATCTTGGTACTCGAGGCAACCTTGGCGAGCTGGTCGTTGGAGTAGTGATCCGACCAGGTCAGCCAGTTGACGTCCCCGCCGTTCCCAGATCCGCCGGCAGACGAATTGGTGTCGGATGACGAACACGCGGACAACAGGAACGGACTTGCCGCACCCAACATCAGCGCTCCACGTACGAATGAGCGGCGGTCTACCTTGACATCACCGATTCCGGACATTGCGACTTCCTGACTCTCAGTGGGCTTCTACCAATGGATGTGCTGCGTCTCTCGACCAGGACAACTTCACGAATTCGCCTGTCTCGAGGCTGATTTCAGTGAGATTCTGGATGTCGTCATCATTCAATGAAGACACCACCTGCATTTCCGAATTCTCCAGCTGAAGCACCATGCGAGTCATCGACCCGAGGTATCCACGCGACAGTACTTGTGCACCGATGAATCCGTCTTTGGCGATCCGCAGGGCCTCGGGCCGGATCACCAACGAGGTGACGGCATCGGGCGCTTGCTCTGAGATCGGTACCCTGGCACCATTTTCCAGTACAAAGGTGGTGCCGTCCTTCTTGCCCATCAAGATGTTCGACTCTCCGATGAAATCGGCGGCGAACAGACTGGCCGGCCTGCGGTAGATCTCCTCCGGAGTTCCGATCTGCTCGATGCGGCCGTCGTTGAGAATCACGATGCGGTCCGCCAGCGCCATTGCCTCTTCCTGATCATGCGTGACAAACACGAAGGTCGTGCCGACATGACGCTGGATCAGCGAGAGTTCGGTCTGCAGCCGCTTGCGCAGTTTCAGATCCAGGGCACCGAGTGGTTCATCGAGCAGCAATACACTCGGCTTGTTGACGAGTGCGCGGGCGATCGCGACGCGTTGGGCCTGGCCACCGGAAAGCTGGCTGACCGGCCGCTCCGCGAACGTTCCCAGGCCAACCAGTTCCAAGGCCTCCCGCGCACGGGTGCGCTGTTCGTTCTTGGGCACCCGGGCCATCCGCAGCCCGAAGGACACGTTCTCCAAGACATTCAGATGGGGAAACAGCGCGTACGACTGGAAGACGGTGTTGACCGGGCGCCGGTTGGGCGGACGTTTCGTCATATCGTCCCCAGCGATCCGGACCACTCCGGAGGACGGCTCGACAAAGCCACCGATGATGTTCAGCGTTGTCGTCTTCCCGCAACCCGACGGCCCCAGCAGGCAGAAGAACTCCCCATCCCTGATATCCAGATCGACGGGATGCAACGCCACTGCGTCACCGTAAGTCTTTCCCACGCCGCGCAATTCGATCGCATTCGCGCGCTCGCTCACATTACCCGCGGGCTTTGCCACCAGTTCATCCACCGGGAAACTAGTCAATGCTGATCGCCCTTCGGGTCCGTGCACTCGTTTGAATTGCCTCGACGATGGCAACCATGCGATGCCCGTCGACAAGAGTCGGATAGCAGACGTCGGCCCCACCGATGGCCGAGTAGACGTCGCGAAACAGATTTCGGAAAGCGTCGCCGAAGCCCTCGACGTGACCTGCCGGCGAGAAAGACAGGCGGGCGGCGGATGCGGCCATGGCGTCTGGGTTCCGGATGATGGTTACCACCGATCCGTCGGCCCGACGATGAACGATTTCGTTGGGCCGATCGACCTTCCAACTGAAGCCGCCGTCGGTGCCGTCGACGTCGATCGAGCAGCCGTTCGGCTCGCCGGCTGTGACACCCGAAAACGTCGCAGAACCGACAGCGCCGCCTGTGAAGTCCAGGAAGATCCGCACGTAGTCCTCGGCCTCCACGTTGACCGGCTGACCGTTCCGATACCGGGTGGGACGCAACGTGGAGAACCGGGCATCGACCTCGGTGATGCGGCGGTCGGTGACGTGCTCGGCAAGGTCTAGCCAGTGCACGCCGAGATCAGCTGTGGCGTAAGAGGTTCCGGCAACCTTGGGGTCAAACCCCCAACCCCAGTTGTCGTGATTGGAATCCCAGGATAGGAATCCGCCGCGAATGGCGTTGACCTGGCCGAGTTCGCCGGCCAGGATTCGTGCGCGCAATTCGGCGACCATCGGGTACGAACGCTTGGTAAGGCAGACGGCAGCGTGCACGCCGGCGTCCTCCGCAGCGGCGATCACAGCCCGCGCGTCGGCCTCGTCGGTCGCCAAAGGCTTTTCGACAATGACATGGATCCTGCGCTTGACCGCTTCGATGGCGTGCGCCGCGTGTAATCCGTGCGGGCTGCAGACGTGAAGCACGTCGGGCTTGGTTTGGTCGAGCATGGCGCCGAGGTCATCGAAGGCATCTACCGGCACGCTGGTCGAGATGTGGGCGCCGGGCTCATCGAACCGTCCAGCAGGACGGAAATCGTTCGCAACAGAGCGGGCATTCGTCACATCACGCCCGCAGACACCGACGACCGTCGAACCGAGGTCCTGGAGACGCCAGCCGTGAATGCGGGAAATTCCCCCGGTGCCCACAATCGCCGCTCGTAGCCGGGGAGCGTAGTAGCTCTTACTCCCATCTTTAGCCACACCGGCTTCCGCGGACAGGTTGTTTGCTGCGACTACTGCCACGTGCTCTCTCCATCGAGCGCATTTCAGACCCGTTGGGGCGCCGACGGTGAACCTGCACCGACCCCGGCGTGTCGTGTGAGTGAAGTCTGGACATGTGTTGATCGATTGTCAATACATCACGACATCCATCCCCTCGAGCGACCGCCTGCTGCAGCTCTGCCTTCGCCGCGGGGTCGATGACGCGCGCTGCGGAGGGCACCAAAACCGTGCTTATGCCGCTCGGCCCGACCGCAGGTGAAGACCCACGAGTTGTGGCATCACCGCCAGAAAGAATCAAGCGATTCGAGCCGGTGGCTTAGGTGGGCGACGAGTGTGTCCGGGATTCGCTGGCAATGGTGCAAGCCCACCTCATGTCGTCATCGAAGGGTATTCAAGGTTCGCCGGTGACCCGTATTGACCTGGCGGCAAGCGATTGAAGCGATTCGCTATGCAGAATCGGCTGAATGCGTCGAACACTGCCGTTGATGGGTCTGCTGCGCGCCGAGACAGCGTCCCTCTAACCCCAACACCCGTGGTGGGGACACCCAAAGGCTGACGACGTCGCCACCGCCGCGGCGGCACAGTAGGCGTTGAGCCACTGCATTCCGCACGCCCTTGCAGCCAGGGGTGAGGCAGCGAGCGACCCGCACCTCACCGCAAACTCCCACCCCGACGTCATGGATGTTCCGGACGGGGCCGCCGGCTGCCCTTTGACGAGTGCGCGGTCGGGGCTAACTGGCCGGCGCCGACCCTTACGCAGAGTATTTAAATGACCGAATGTCAGGACAAAGTATTGACAGCGCCGCGTGACACGGGCACAGTCGATACGAGTCGATCACCTATACCCCTCGGAAGGCTGACATTGAGCACCCCGCAGCCATTTGACGTCCTCGCCATCGGGCGCAGCGGCGTCGACATCTATCCCCTGCAGATCGGTGTCGGACTGCAGGACGTCACGACGTTCGGCAAGTTTCTGGGCGGCAGCGCCGCCAATGTGTCGGTGGCCGCGGCGCGGCTGGGAAACCGCACGGCGCTGATCTCCGGCGTCGGCGACGATCCGTTCGGCACGTTTGTCCGCGCCGAGCTCGCAGCGCTTGGTGTCGACAATCGCTACGTCGCGACTCACGACGAGTACCCGACCCCGGTCACGTTCTGCGAGATCTTCCCGCCCGACAACTTCCCCCTGTACTTCTATCGCAAACCGAGCGCCCCGGACCTCCAGCTCCGCGCCGACGAGATCGACGTCGACGCCGTGCGCTCCGCGCGGCTGTACTGGTCGACGGTGACCGGCCTGTCCGAGGAACCGAGCCGCAGTGCGCATTTCGCCGCCTGGGAAGCGCGCCAGCGCGCGCCGTTCACCGTGCTCGACCTGGACTACCGCCCTATGTTCTGGGAGTCGCCCGCCGCGGCCACCGAACAGGTCCAGCGCGCGCTGCGGCACGTGACGATTGCGGTCGGCAACCGTGAGGAATGTGAGATCGCCGTCGGCGAGTCCAACGCGCACAAGGCCGCCGATGCACTGCTCGACCTCGGCGTCGAACTCGCGATCGTCAAGCAGGGGCCGCGCGGCGTGCTCGGCAAGACGCGGCATTCGCACGTGATGGTCGCGCCCAACGAGGTCGACGTGGTCAACGGGCTGGGCGCCGGAGATGCCTTCGGCGGCAGCCTGTGTCACGGCCTGCTGCACGGGTGGTCGCTGGAGAAGACGCTGCGGTACGCCAATGCGGCGGGCGCCATTGTGACCTCCCGCCTCGAGTGCTCGACCGCGATGCCGACCGCCGAGGAAGTGGCCGAGCTCGCCGAACAGTCCGCAGTGGAGGCCGTCAATGTCTGACAAGCGACCGGTGTGCGCCGACTACGCCGAGATCAACGAAGTGCGGGCCACCGACCCGGGTGCCGTCGACCGCGCATGGCAGAACCGCACCACCCGGCCGACGGTGCGCGGCAACGGCAGGTTGATGATCGTCGCCGCCGACCACCCCGCCCGCGGCGCGCTCGCCGTCGGCTCAAGGCCGACAGCGATGAACAGCCGGACCGATCTGCTCGATCGGCTGCGCGCCGCACTGGCTGACCCAGGGGTGGACGGCGTGCTTGCCACCTCCGACATCCTCGATGACCTCCTGTTGCTCGGCGCGCTGGAGGACAAGGTCGTCTTCTCTTCGTTCAACCGCGGCGGCCTTGCGGGGGCGAGCTTCGAACTCGACGACCGGATGACGGGTGCGACGGCCGCTTCGACCGCAGCGGCCAAGATGAACGGCGGAAAGATGCTGTGCCGCATCGCCCTTGACGATCCGGGGACGGTGGCGACCATGGCCGCCTGCGCGCAGGCGGTCGACGAGCTAGCGGCGCACGGGCTGATCGCGATGGTCGAGCCGTTCATGTCCAGCCGGGTGAACGGCAAGGTTCACAATGACCTCTCGCCTGACGCCGTGATCAAGTCAGTCCACATCAGCCAGGGGCTCGGGTCGACGTCGGCTTACACCTGGATGAAGCTGCCGGTGGTCGACGAGATGGACCGGGTGATGGAGAGCACGACGCTGCCGACCCTGCTGCTCGGCGGCGATCCGGCCGATCCCGACGAGGCATTCGCCAGTTGGGAGAAGGCACTCGGGCTGCCGTCGGTGCGCGGCCTCATCGTCGGACGCACCCTGCTGTATCCCCCCGATGACGACGTCGCCTCCGCCGTCGCCACCGCCGTATCGATGGTGAGGTGACGATGCACAGCAAGCTCTATATCCCCGCCCGCAGCGCGACGCTGCCGTACACCGTGAACGTCACGCCGGAGTCTGCTGGATGGACCGAATCCTCGCTTCAGGTGCTGGAACTCGACAACACTCAACGCGCAGAGCTCACCACCGGCGACACCGAGGTGATGATCCTGCCACTGGCCGGTGGCGGATCCGTCGAATGCGGTGACGATACCTTCGAGCTGTCCCCCCGGGCATCGGTGTTCGACGGGCCTTCCGACATGGTGTATCTCGGCATCGATCAGAACTATGTGATCTCCGGCGAAGGCCGGTTCGCGATCTGCGGCGCACGGGCCAATCGCTCGTTCCCGAACCGGCGCGTCGCGGCCGCTGACGTCCCGGTGGAGTTGCGCGGTACCGGCAACTGCAGCCGCCAGGTGCACAACTTCGGCACCGCAGGGGTTTTCGAGGCCGACTCGCTGATGGCGGTCGAGGTGATCACCCCCGGCGGCAACTGGTCGAGCTACCCGGCACACAAACACGACGAGAACACTCCCGTCGAGTCGGCGCTGGAGGAGATCTACTACTTCGAGATCGCCGGCGGGCCCGACGGGTCACGCGGATTCGGATACCACCGCGTGTACGGCACGCCGGACCGCCCGATCGAGGTGCTCGAAGAGGTGCGCACCGGCGACGTGGTGCTGGTGCCGCACGGATTTCACGGACCGTCAGTCGCGGCGCCGGGCTATCACATGTACTACCTCAACGTCATGGCCGGACCAGGTGCCGAGCGCGCCTGGAAGATCGTCGACGATCCCGAACACGCCTGGTTGCGCGGCACGTGGGAAGACCAGGCCGTCGATCCCCGTCTGCCCTTGCACGAAACAGGAGCCTGACCGTGGTTTCCACCGCACCGAAGCGGGCCGAGAAGACCCCCGATACCGAGTCGACCGTGCGACTCACCGTGGCGCAGGCGACAATTCGCTTCCTGGCCAACCAGTACGTCGAGCGCGACGGCGAGCGCACCAAGTTCTTCGCAGGCGCGTTCGGAATTTTCGGGCACGGCAATGTAGCGGGTCTCGGCCAGGCACTTCTCCAGGATGAGGTCGAAGCCGTTGAATCCGGCACAGAGCCTGGATTGCGGTACGTGCTGGGCCGCAACGAGCAGGCGATGGTGCACAGCGCGGTCGCATACGCCCGCCAGAAGGACCGGCTCCAGACCTGGGCCGTCACCGCAAGCGTCGGACCCGGCTCGACGAACATGCTGACGGGCGCGGCGCTCGCGACGATCAATCGCCTGCCCGTGATGCTGCTTCCCGCCGACACGTTCGCCACTCGGGTGAGCGCACCTGTGCTGCAGGAGTTGGAGTTGCCGTCCTCCGGCGACGTCACGGTCAACGACGCGTTCAAGCCGTTGTCGCGCTACTTCGATCGAGTGTGGCGACCCGAGCAGTTGCCAGCCGCCCTGCTTGGCGCCATGCGGGTGCTCACCGATCCGGTCGAGACCGGTGCGGCGACGGTATCCATCCCTCAGGACGTTCAGGCCGAAGCACATTACTGGCCGGAATCACTGTTCGCCGAACGCACTTGGCATGTCGCGCGCCCGCTGCCCGAACCATCGGTGATCGCACGGGCGGCCGAGGTCATCCGCACGGCGCGCAAGCCGTTGATCGTCGCCGGCGGCGGCGTTGTCTATTCCGGTGCCACCGAGGCGATGGCCGCATTCTGCGAACGGACCGGCATCCCCGTCGGAATGAGCCAGGCCGGCAAGGGCGCACTGCCCTACGACCACTCGCAGTGTGTTGGCGCGATCGGATCGACCGGTACCACCGCCGCCAACGCGCTGGCGACCGAGGCCGACGTCGTGATCGGGATCGGGACGCGCTACAGCGATTTCACCTCCGCGTCGCGAACTGCGTTCAACAACCCCGACGTGAAGTTCGTCAACATCAACGTCGCGTCGCTGGACTCGGTCAAGCAGGGCGGCATCAGCGTGGTGTCCGACGCCCGCGAGGCTATCGACGCTCTGGGCGAGGCGCTCGGTGACTACCGGGTCGCCGACGAATACCGGGCTCGAACCGCCGCGCTCGCGCAGGAATGGGACGACACCGTGTCGGCGGCCTATCGGGTGGACGACGGCGCCGCGCTGAACCAGAACCAGGTGATCGGCCTCGCCAACACGCTGTCCGATGCGCGAGATGTGGTGGTGTGCGCGGCCGGCTCGATGCCGGGCGATCTACACAAACTCTGGCGCGTCAGGGACCCCAAGGGCTACCACGTCGAGTACGGCTACTCCTGCATGGGTTACGAGGTCGCAGGCGGGCTCGGGGTCAGGATGGCCGATCCCAGCCGCGATGTGTTCGTCATGGTGGGCGACGGCTCCTATCTGATGATGGCCACCGAACTGGTGACCGCTGTACAAGAGGGCATCAAGGTCATTGTGGTGCTGGTACAGAACCACGGCTTCGCGTCGATCGGATCGTTGTCGGAGGCGCTGGGCTCCCAGCGATTCGGTACCGCCTACCGCTACCGCGGCGACGACGGTCGACTCGACGGCGCGAAGCTTCCCGTCGACCTCGCCGCCAACGCGGCCAGCCTCGGCGCCGACGTCGTCAAGGTCGTGACGGCCGCGGAGTTCAGCGACGCCGTGAAGGTCGCCAAGGCCAGCGACCGCACCACGGTGATCCACGTCGAAACCGACCCACTGATTCCCGCACCGGACAGTGAATCATGGTGGGACGTACCGGTATCCGAGGTCTCCACGCTGGAGTCCACGCAGACCGCCTACCAGACGTACGCGGACTGGAAGAAGATCCAACGCCCACTCATCCGCCCCTCTGACTCCTGAGAGGACACGTAAACCCAATGAGCACCAGCTCGAGCACAATCCTCGTGGGGTCCGCCCCTGACTCATGGGGTGTCTGGTTTCCCGACGACCCCGGCCAAACCCCGTATACCCGCTTCCTTGACGAGGTCGCCGCGTCCGGCTACCAGTGGATCGAACTCGGGCCCTTCGGTTACCTGCCGACCGATCCCAAGCAGCTGTCGGACGAACTGGCCGCACGCAACCTGAAACTCTCGGCGGGCACCGTCTTCGAGCGTCTGCACCAGGACGATTCGTGGGACGCGGTCTGGAAGCAGATCGAGGACGTCGCCAAGCTGACGGCCGCGGTCGGCGGCAGGCACGTCGTCGTCATCCCCGAGATGTGGCGCGACCCCGCCACAGGAGCCGTCCTCGAGGACCGCACCCTCACTCCCGAGCAGTGGAAGAAGAAGACCGACGGCATGAACGAACTTGGCAAGGCGATGTTCGAGCAGTATGGCGTTCGGGCGCAATACCATCCGCACGCCGACAGCCACGTCGACACCGAAGAGAACGTGTACCGCTTCCTCGACGGCACCGATTCCGAATACGTCAACCTGTGCCTGGACACTGGCCACATCTCCTACTGCGGTGGCGACAACCTCGCGATCATCGGGCGCGCTCCCGAGCGGATCGGCTACCTGCACCTCAAACAGGTCGACCCCGAGGTACGCGCGAAGGTCGAAGCCGAGGACCTGCCCTTCGGCGAGGCCGTCAAGCTCGGCGCCATGACCGAGCCGCCCCGCGGAATTCCGGACATGCCACCGCTGCTCGCTGCGATCGAGCGCCTCGGCATCGACGTGTTCGCCATCGTCGAACAGGACATGTATCCGTGCGCGGTCGACGCACCATTGCCCATCGCGCAGCGCACCCGCAAGTACCTGGGTTCGTGCGGCGTCCCCTCCGTGAAATTCTAGGAGTCCAAAGTTCATGTCAGAACTGCGCATTGCCGTCCTCGGCGTCGGCGTCATGGGCGCCGATCACGTCGCCCGCATCACCAGCCGGATCAGCGGCGCACGTGTTGCCGTCGTCAACGACTACATCACCGAAAAGGCCGAACAGATCGCCGCGAGCATCCCCGGCTGCCGGGCCATCGTCGATCCACTCGACGCCATCGCCGATCCGGATGTCGATGCGGTCGTACTCGCCACCCCGGGACCGACCCATGAGAAGCAGCTGCTGGCCATCCTGGAGCACGGCAAACCGGTGCTGTGTGAGAAGCCGTTGACCACAGATGTCGAGACCTCACTGGGCGTGGTCAAGCGCGAGGCCGAACTCGGCAAGCCGTTGATCCAGGTGGGGTTCATGCGCCGGTTCGATCACGAGTACGCCCGGCTGAAGGCGCTGCTCGACGGCGGTGAGCTCGGCCGTGGCCTGGTGCTGCACTGCGTGCACCGCAACCCCGCGGTACCGCCCATGTTCGACAGCGCGATGGTGGTGCGCGACTCGCTGGTCCACGAGGTCGACGTGACCCGGTTCCTATTCGACGAGGAGATCACATCGATCCAGATCGTCAAGCCGGCAGCCAATCCCGGTGCCCCGCCGGGCCTTGCCGACCCGCAGATCGCAATCCTGCGAACCGCGTCCGGCAGGCACGTCGACGTCGAATTGTTCGTCACCACCGGCGTGGCCTACGAGGTGCGCACTGAGGTCGTCGCGGAAAAGGGCAGCGCGATGATCGGGCTGGACGTCGGACTAATCCGCAAGAGCGCGCCCGGCACGTGGGGCGGACAGATCACGCCCGGCTTCCGCGAGCGGTTCGGGCAGGCCTACGACACCGAGTTCCAGCGCTGGGTCGACGCAGTTCATTCCGGCACCAATGTCGATGGGCCCGGTGCGTGGGACGGCTACGCCGCCGCTGCGGTGTGCGAGGCGGGCGTCGAGTCGCTCAACAGCGGACTGCCCGTGGACGTGAAGATGGTTGACCGCGCGTCGATCACGGGGACGTGACATGAAGATCGCGCTGGACCCCACCCCGTTCCACCACGACTACGAGTTGCTGGAATTCCCGCGCGTGGTCGCGGAATTGGGCTTTGAGTACCTGCAGTTGACGCCCCACCGCGACTTCATCCCGTTCTTCAACCACCCCCGCGCGGACGACGAACTGGTCGCCAAGTTCCGCAAGGCCTGCGCCGACGCGGGTGTAGGCATCGCCTCAGTGCTGCCGGTGCTGCGTTGGTCGGGCCCCGACGAGGACGCGCGAGAAGCCGCGGTGCGCAACTGGAAACGCGTCGTCCAGATCACCGTCGACCTCGGCGTCAACGTGATCAACACCGAGTTCTCCGGCCGCCCAGAACGTGCCGAGGAATCCGAGCGGGCGTTCTTCCGGTCGATGGAGGAGCTGGTGCCGATCTTCGAACGTGAAGGCATCGACGTACGGATCGACCCGCACCCCGACGACTTCGTCGAGGACGGACTGGAGGCGCTGCGGATCATCCGCGGCGTCAACTCCCCCAATATCGGCATGGTGTACGTCGCCTGCCACTCGTATCACATGGGCGGCAACATGACCGAGATCATGCGAGCCGCGGGCGACCGGCTGCGACTGGTCCACGTGGCCGACACCATGGACCATCACCGTAGCCACGGGTTGCGATACATCACCAACCCGCCGGGAAACCCGGCCCGGGTGCACCAGCACCTCAAGATCGGCGACGGCGATCTCAACTGGGACGAATTCTTCGGCGGCCTGGCCGAGATCGGCTTCTACGATCGCCCCGACACGGTGATGGTGTCGTCGGTGTTCGCCGAGGACGAGAGCGCCCACGAGGTGTCGCGCTACCAACTGAAGACCATGACCGACTTCGTCAACAAGTACACGAACTGAGAAAGACTATGGCTGCCAACACAATCACGCACTGGATCAACAACAAGGCCTACCCGGGCACCGGCGGCACCACCTCACCGGTGACCAACCCGGCGACGGGCGAGGTCACGGGTGAGGTGACGCTCGGCAGTGTCGAGGACGCCCGCGCGGTCATCGACGCGGCCGCCGCCGCGTTCCCCGCCTGGCGGGACACGTCGCTGGCCAAACGCAGCGCGATCCTGTTCAACTTCCGTGAGCTTCTCAACGCCCGCAAGCACGAGTTGGCCGAGATCATCACGAGTGAGCACGGCAAGGTGGTCTCCGATGCGCTGGGCGAGGTCAGCCGCGGCCAGGAGGTCGTCGAGTTCGCCTGCGGTATTCCGCATCTGCTCAAGGGCGGCTTCACCGAGAACGCCTCCACCAAGGTCGACGTCTACTCGATCCGCCAGCCGCTCGGACCGGTCGGCATCATCAGCCCGTTCAACTTCCCAGCCATGGTCCCGATGTGGTTCTTCCCCATCGCCATCGCCGCGGGCAACACCGTCGTGCTCAAGCCGTCCGAGAAGGATCCGTCGGCGTCGTTGTGGGTGGCCGAGCTGTGGGCCGAAGCGGGCCTGCCGCCAGGCGTTTTCAACGTGTTGCAGGGCGACAAGACCGCCGTCGACGAGCTGCTCACCAACAAGGCCATCAAGTCTGTGTCCTTCGTCGGCTCCACGCCGATTGCGCAGTACGTCTACCAGACCGGAACTGCGCACGGTAAGCGCGTGCAGGCACTCGGCGGCGCCAAGAACCACGCGGTGATCCTGCCCGACGCCGACCTCGACCTGGCCGCCGACGCGATGGTCAACGCCGGCTTCGGCTCGGCCGGTGAGCGCTGCATGGCGATCTCGGCGTGTGTGGCGGTCGGGCCCATCGCCGACGACCTGGTAGCCAAGATCGCCGAACGCACAACACCCTTGAAGATCGGTGATGGCACCAAGGATTCAGACATGGGGCCGTTGGTCACAAAGGTTCACCGCGACAAGGTGGCCTCCTACATCGACGCCGGTGAGGCCGACGGCGCCAAGATCGTCGTCGACGGGCGCAACGTGCAGGGCGAGGTAGGTGCCGAGCGGGATCCAGCCGGGTTCTGGCTCGGCCCAACGCTGATCGACCACGTCACCCCCGAGATGAGCGTCTACACCGACGAGATCTTCGGACCCGTGCTCTCCGTGGTCCGCGTCGAGTCCTACGACGAGGCCTTGCAGCTGGTCAATGACAACCCGTACGGCAACGGCACCGCGATCTTCACCAACGACGGTGGCGCCGCCCGGCGATTCCAGAACGAGGTGGAGGTCGGCATGGTCGGCATCAACGTGCCGATCCCAGTGCCGATGGCCTACTACAGCTTCGGCGGCTGGAAGGCGTCGCTGTTCGGCGATACCCACGCCCACGGGATGGAGGGAGTGCAGTTCTTCACCCGCGGCAAGGCGATCACCAGCCGCTGGCTGGACCCCAGCCACGGCGGCATCGAACTCGGCTTCCCCCAGAACCAGTAACCCAATTCCGCGAGCGTGTGTCTGCGGCCGACACGCCGACCCTCGACGGGAGTTTGCGCACGCTCGCGCTCAGTGAGGGAGTCAAGATGAGCGAAAAGGGTGTCCTGCGTGTGGTCGCGGGAATGGTCGGCGGCGGAGACGGGGCCGACATCGGCAAGACGCACCGGCACGCGATGCGTCTCGATGACCAGTACGACCTCGCCGCTGGGGTTTTCGGGCAGAACCCCGAGGCCTCGGCACGGATGGCGGAACGCCTCCGCGTTCCGGCCGACCGCGTCTACCCCGACTACGTCGAAATGGCGGACCGCGAGTCGAAGCGGCCGGACGGCGTCGACGTGGTCACTGTGGCCACCCCGAACGACAGCCATTTCTCGATCGCGAGCGCATTTCTGCGCAAGGGCATCTCCGTCGTGTGCGAGAAACCACTGACACAGGACTCCGCGACGGCGGCGGAGCTCGTCGAGATCGCCAAGGCATCCGGCGCGATTCTTGCTGTACCGCACTGCTACTCGGCCTACGCCATGGTCCGGCACGCCGCACGGATGGTCCTCGACGGCGAGCTCGGGGAAATCCGCCTTGTCGTCGTCGAGCATGCGTCGGGGTGGGCGGCCACACCGCTCGAGCTCACCGGGCACAAGCAGGCCGGCTGGCGCACCGATCCGACCATTGCCGGTGAGGCAAGCGTGGTCGCCGACCTGGGCACACATGCGTTTCACCTGATGCGGTACATCACAGGCCTTCAGGCGACGCGTGTGTCGGCGGATATGAGCACACTGGTCGGTGGCCGGCGGGTCTTCGACAATGCCTCGGTCCGGCTGCAGCTCTCGAACGGCGCCCCGGCCACACTCTGGGCGACTATGGCCGCCACCGGTAACGAACATGGTCTTCGGATAAGGGTTTACGGCGACACTGCCAGCCTGGAGTGGCGACACGAGGATCCGCAGCACCTGCGGGTGCGCGATATATCGGGCGGCACAACGATTCTCGCGCAGGGCATGGGCTCCCTCTCGGCGGATGCGGCGCGCTTGACTCGCCCAGGATTGGGTCATCCCGAAGGATTTCTCGAGGCGTTCGCGAACTTCTACAGCGACCTGGCGGACCAGTTGCGAGCGCGGCGCGACGGGACCACCATCCAGCCCCGTGACTTGTCCATTCCCACCGGCGTCGACGGCCTCATCGGCGTGCAGTTCGTCGAGGCCGCCGCGGCTTCCCACGCAGAGGGCGGCGCCTGGGTCGTGCCTGCGTTCTCGGCGCAGACGGTCGGGGTCTGACATGCAGCGGTTCGCGCTGATCGGCGCAGGCTTCATGGGCGCGGTGCATGCAGGCAACCTGGCAGCGCATCCAGAGGTGACCTTCGCACTCGTGTACGACATCGACATCGCGCGCGGCAAGACAGTGGCCGAGATGCACAACACGAGCACTACGTCCGATCTCGACCACGTTTTCGATTCCGGCGCGATCGACGCTGTCCTTGTCGCCTCATCGACAGACACCCACGCCGGCCATCTGCGCCGGGCTGCCCAGGCAGGCATCGCGGTCCTCTGCGAGAAGCCGATCGACCTGAACCTCGCCAGCGCCGTCGACGTGGTCGGCTATGCCACCGGCTGCGGCGCGCGCGCAATGGTCGACTTCAACCGACGCTTCGACCGCGACTATGCCGAATTGCAGCGTATGGTCGCCTCTGGTGAAGTCGGTACTCCACAGCTGATCCAGACCTGTCCGCAGCGCTCAAAGCCCAGGCCGTCGCGGAGGCGGCGACCCGGTCGCTGACCACCGGGCGGCTGGAAACGATTGACTATCCGGTGGTAAGGCGATCATGGCGTCCCGCAGAACCAGTAGCGCCCGAGTGATGACAGCATCCCGACTCGTCGCTACCGCCTGGACTAGCGCGGGCGATGTCGCCCCGATGTGCACGCCAGCGATCAGTCCGGTGCCTATCGCCGAGCAGATCGCCGCCATCGCCGACGCGGGATACTGCGGCTTTGGCCTGATCGCAGATGACCTCATCACGATCCGGGACAGCATTGGCTTCAAGGCCCTGCGCGACCTGATCGCCGCGGCCGGTCTGGTGCACACTGAGATCGAACTGCTTGAGGGGTGGTGGATTCCACGCGGCGAACCCGGGCACTCCCACGATGTCCGCGATCTGTTGTTCGAGGCGGCCGATGTTCTGGCGCCTGCATTCGTCAAGATCGGCTCCGAACTGGGCGCTCGCACAACGCATCCGGAATCTTTGATCGCCCCGCTGCGAGAACTTGCCGAGCAGGCAGTGGAGCACGGCACCAGAGTGGCCATCGAGACGATGCCGTTCTCGATCATCGCCACCGTCCCGATGGGAGCCGAGATAATCGCAGCTGCCGATCATCCCGCGGTCGGGCTGCTGGTGGACGCCTGGCACGTGTTCCGAGCCGGAACCTCGCTGGCGGAGCTACGCGATTCGCTGACGCCCGAGATGATCTTCGGCGTCGAAATCGATGATGCCGCTGCAGCCGTCGTCGGCACGCTGTTCGAGGACACGGTGAACAACCGACTGCTTTGTGGTCAAGGCACTTTCGACCTCAGCGGTCTGGTGACACTCCTGCGGGATCTCGAATTCGACGGGCCATGGGGTGTTGAGATCCTGTCCACGTCATTCCGCGCGCTGCCGGTTCGTGACGCGCTCGAGATCGCGGCGAAATCGGCGCTGGCCATCCTATGACCACACGCTGTGCCGTCCTACTACCGCGAGCGACCGCGTTCGTACGCGACACGCAGGCATTTCACGTACAAACGCGGTCGCTCGCGGAAGATTGATGCATGACTGATCGACTGGTCGCTGGGATGGTCGGCGGCGGTCCCGGGGCGATGATCGGCGCCGCGCACCGCCATGCGATGTGGCTGGACAACCAATACGTCCTTGCTGCAGGCATCTTCGGCCGCGACCCGGCGGCATCGGCCGAGTTCGCGCAGAGCCTCGGCGTCGAGCGCGTGTACGACGACCACCGGGATATGGCGATCCGGGAAGCCGACCGCGACGACGGCGTCGACGTCGTCGCTGTGGTCACCCCGAACGACACCCACTTCGAGATCGCAAAAGCCTTCCTCGAAGCGGGCATCTCGGTGGTGTGCGAAAAACCACTGACCAACGACTCGTCCACCGCGGCCGAGCTCGTCGCAATCGCCGAGTCGAGCGGCGCGATCCTCGCTGTGCCGCACATCTACTCGGCCTACGCGATGGTCCGGCACGCCGCCCGCATGGTCCGCAACGGCGAACTCGGGCGGATCCGGTTCGTCGCCGCAGAACACGCGTCGGGCTGGGCGTCGGCACAGATCGATCAGTGGCGCATGGACCCCGCCATCGGCGGGGCCGCCAGCGCCGTCGGCGACGTCGGCACCCATGCCTTTCACCTACTGCGCTACACCACCGGACTCGAAGCCACCCGCGTGTCTGCCGAGTTGAGCACGCTCGTCCCGCAACGACGGGTGTTCGACAACGCGACCATCCGACTCACGCTATCCAACGGCGCGCCTGCATCCGTGTGGGCGACAATGGCGGCCACCGGCCACGAACACGGCCTGTGCATCCGGGTGTTCGGCGACGACGCGAGCCTGGAATGGCGCCACGAGGATCCGCAACACCTGATCGTCCGCGACCCGGCTGGCGGCACAACGATTCTCGCGCAGGGCATGGGCACGCTGTCCGAGGACGCCGCCCGCGTCACACGAGTCGGGCTCGGGCACCCCGAGGGATTCCTGGAGGCGTTCGCCAACTTCTACAGCGACCTCGCAGACTTGTTGCGCGGCAGCCCGGCCCGCGACCTGTCCATTCCCACCGGCACCGACGGCCTCATCGGCGTCCGGTTCGTCGAAGCGGCCATCGCCTCGCACGCCGACGACGCAGCCTGGGTCACCTTCCCGTAGTTCCGGTTTGGATCGCCGAGTGTGGGGGCTGCGGTTTACCAGTGCCCGCAGGTGCGGGCACGACCCCCACACTCGACGAGGTCTCCTCTACAGGATGTAGAGCATCTCCTGGTAGGTCGGCAGCGGCCAGACGTCGTCGGCCACAATGCCTTCCAGCGTGTCGGCGGCTGCACGGACCGCATCCATCTTCAGCAACAGGCTCTGCGCGTGCGCGGCTTCCTCGGCGGCGGAGTCTCCACCGTGTTCGGCCAGGCCCGCCTTCAACGCCGCCAGCGCAGCGGTCAGCTCCGAGATCGGAGTGCTGACGGCCTCCAGCATCGTCATATCCGGCGCCACGCCCGCCTTCTTGAGCGCCGCGACGTTCTGCGCCAGCTCGGTCTGGTAGCGGATGGCCGCAGGAAGGATCACCGTCGACCCCAGTTCCAGCGCCAGTTTTGCCTCGACACCGATGGTCAGCGCGTACATCTCGAGGCGGACCTCGTAGCGGCTGTGCAACTCGCGCTCGTTGAACACGCAGTACTTCTCGAACAGCTCGATGGACTCGGGCTTGATCAGTTCGGGCAGCGCATCCAGCGTGGTCTTCAGGTTCGGCAAACCCCGCTCGGCGGCCTCGATCTGCCAGTTCTCCGAGTAGCCGTCACCGTTGAAGACCACGGCGCCGTGTTCGGTGATGATGTCGGTCAACAGCTTCTGGACGGCCCCGTCGAAGTCCTCGCCGTCCTCCACGGCCTTCTCCAGGACGGTCGCCATGAAGTCGAGCGACTCGGCCATGATCGTGTTCAACATCATCATCGGCACCGCCACCGTCTGACCTGAGCCAGGGGCACGGAACTCGAACCGGTTGCCGGTGAAGGCGAACGGGCTGGTGCGGTTGCGATCGCCCGGGTCGGTCGGCAGCACCGGCAAGGTGTCGACACCAATGATCATGCTGCCCTTGCCCTTTGACGACGTCGCCGCACCCTTGGCAATCTGCTCGAACACGTCGGCCAGTTGGTCGCCGAGGAAGATCGAGATGATCGCGGGCGGGGCCTCGTTCGCGCCGAGGCGGTGGTCATTGGTGGCCGAGGCCACCGACACCCGCAGCAGGCCAGCGTAGCGGTGGACGGCACGGATCACCGCGGCGCAGAACACCAGGAACTGCGCGTTTTCGTGGGGCGTGTCACCAGGCACGAGCAGGGAGCCCAGCTCCGCGTTGCCTAGCGAGAAGTTGACGTGCTTACCCGACCCGTTGACGCCTGCGAACGGCTTCTCGTGGAACAGGCACTCCATGCCGTGCTTCTTGGCGATCGTCTTGAACACGGTCATCAGCAGCTGCTGGTGGTCTGAGGCGATGTTGCCGCGCTCGAACATCGGGGCGATCTCGAATTGACCCGGCGCGACCTCGTTGTGACGGGTCTTGGCGGGGATGCCGAGCTTGAAGAGCTCACGCTCGGTGTCCATCATGAAGCCCAGCACTCGCTCGGGGACAGCACCGAAGTAGTGGTCGTCGAACTCCTGGCCCTTGGGCGGCTTCGCGCCGAACAGGGTGCGACCCGCGTTGATCAGGTCGGGACGGGCCAGGAAGAAGTGGCGGTCGACCAGGAAGTACTCCTGCTCTGGCCCGCAGAACGCGACGATCTTCTCCAGGTTGTCGTGGCCGAACAGCTTCAGGATCCGCTCGGCGTGGGTGCCCATCGCCTGCTGGCTGCGCAGCAGCGGCGTCTTGTAGTCCAGCGCCTCACCGGTCATCGACACGAACACCGTCGGGATACACAGGGTGTTGCCGTTGGGGTTTTCGAGGATGTACGCCGGGCTGGTGACGTCCCAACCGGTGTAGCCGCGGGCCTCGAAGGTGCTGCGCAGACCGCCGGACGGGAAGCTGGATGCGTCGGGCTCGCCTTGGATCAGGGTCTTGCCCGCAAACTCGGCCAGCGTCTGGCCGTCGGAGACCGGCTCAAGGAAGCTGTCGTGCTTCTCGGCGGTCAGCCCCGTCATCGGATAGAAAACGTGCGCGTAGTGCGTGGCACCCTTCGACAGGGCCCAGTCCTTCATGGCCGAGGCGACCGAGTCGGCGACTGCCGGGTCCAGCTTGGCACCCTTTTCGATGGTGGCGACGACCGACTTGTACACCGACTTGGGCAACCGCAGTCGCATCTCGGCCACGGTGAAGACGTTGGAGCCGAAGATCGAACCAGGCTCCTCGCCCGGCACGAAACTGATGGCCGGAGGCACGTACGCCTCGACGTTGTTGATCGCCTGCAGACGCACTGCATTTCCGCTCAATGGACTTCCTATCGCTGCGATCGCCCGCATCCTTTGCGAACGTTGACCGGCCCACCCTAGGGACCTTCGATAGCAAACTTGTTACGTGCGCGTCACCGACAGAATTTGAGCTTGGCGCTGTGCGCTCACCGAACGTCCTAGGCTGGATGCATGGGCGCCCGCCGCCATCCCGATCGGGACATCGACGCCGACTTTGACGAACACGCCATGGTCGTGACCGGGGCGGAGCACGAGGCCGCCGGCGTCAAGGCGGTGTTGGTTTCGCTGCAGCGCGGGCTGCAGTCGATGGGTGCGGTGCGGACGGCCGCGGCGCTGGCCCGGCTCAACCAGCGGCACGGGTTCGACTGCCCCGGCTGCGCGTGGCCGGAGGAACACGGTGGCCGCAAGCTGGCCGAGTTCTGCGAGAACGGGGCCAAGGCCGTCGCTGAGGAAGCCACCAAGCGCGTCGTCACGCCCGAGTTCTTCGCCCGGCACTCGATGGCCGACCTCACAGCCCGGCCCGAATACTGGCTGTCGCAGCAGGGCCGGTCGACCCGTCCGGTTGTGCTGCGTGAGGGCGACGACCACTACCTGCCGATCGCGTGGGACGAGGCTTACCGGCTCATCGCCGACGATCTGCGTGCGTTCGACAACCCGAACGAGGCGCTGTTCTACGCCTCGGGCCGGACCAGCAACGAGGCGGCGTTCCTGTATCAGCTGATGGTCCGCAGCTTCGGCACCAACAACCTGCCTGACTGTTCCAATATGTGCCACGAGTCGTCTGGCACGGCGTTGATCGAGGCGATCCGGATCGGCAAAGGCTCGGTCACCGTCGAGGACGTCACCGAGGCCGGTGTCAAGGGCGGCCATCGCGTCGTCTTCGTCAACCCGGCCGACATCGAGGCGTTCGGGCTGTCCGATGGCGACCGCGTGGACTTGGTCTCCGAATTCACCAACGGGGATGGCGAACTGCAGGAGCTCCGCGCCAAGCACTTCATGGTGGTCGCGTACTCGACCCCGCGAGGTAATGCTGCGGCCTACTATCCCGAGACGGATCCGCTGGTGGCGCTGGACCACGTGGCGAAGAAATCGAATACGCCGGTTTCGAAGGCGATCGTGCTCCGATTGGAGCCCGCATGGGGCGGGTGACGGCGCGCCGACGGGTGCACCACGTGACGGCCGACGATGTGGTCGCGCGGCCGGAGACGCTCGTTGTCGAGGAGCCGATGGAGATCCGGGTCAACGGCACCGCGATCACTGTCACAATGCGCACACCGGGCTCGGATATCGAACTGGCGCAAGGCTTTCTGCTCACCGAGGGCGTGATCACCCGCCGCGACGACGTGCTCACCGTGCGGTACTGCCGAGGCGCCACCGAAGACGGAGTCAACACCTACAACGTGCTCGACGTGACACTGGCTCCCGGTGTCGCAATGCCCGATATCGACGTCACCCGCAACTTCTACACCACCTCGTCATGCGGGGTATGCGGCAAGGCATCACTGGACGCCGTGCGACTGATCAGCAAGCACGGCCCAGGCGACGACCCGTCGATGGTCGCCGCGGAGGCCCTGTCGGCCATGCCCGAGAAGCTCCGCGATGCGCAAAAGGTGTTCGCCAGCACGGGCGGGCTGCACGGCGCGGCGTTGTTTGATCTCGACGGCACCATGCTGGCGGTCCGTGAGGACATCGGCAGGCACAACGCCGTCGATAAGGTCATCGGGTGGGCACTCGAGCAGGACCGGATACCCCTCAGCGCAACCGTGCTGCTGGTGAGCGGACGGGCGTCGTTCGAGCTGACCCAGAAGGCCGTGATGGCTGGGATCCCGGTGCTCGCGGCGGTGTCGGCACCGTCGTCGCTCGCGGTCGATCTCGCGGGCGAGTCCGGACTCACGCTGGTGGCCTTTCTGCGGGGCGATTCGATGAACGTTTATACCCGCCCCGACCGCATCAAACGCTGATGTCAATTCTCAATCGATTGTGTCTCCTCCACCGCCGAGGTCCGGGGTGAGCTCAAAAAGTCGCGTAGTCGGCTACTCGTGTGTACCGCCAGCATTCGGAGAAGTCTTCAACCATGGTTACCGAACTGCAGTTCATCGCGGTAGCGGCGTTCTTGATCTGGGGTCTCGTGGCCTCGCTGTGCGGGGTGCTGACGGCCGCCCCCGACGCGGCGCGGCTGGTTTGGCACGACCGTGCCAGCGAGCCGGACGGCCAGACAGTCGTCGATCGACCCGTCGCCGAAGGCGCACGCGGCGTAGCCGTCGGGCCGGATCAGGAGCACCGAGGGGACGGCCACCAAGCCCAGCACAGGCAACCGCCACTGCCGTAGACTCGACTTCGGGAAGCGACGATCCTGCCTGGACCGCTGGTCCGGGCGCTCCACCGGTCGCGAACGGGTGGGCTCACTGGAACCGAAAGCGTGGATGCGCGGCACAGCGCGCATGTCCACGGATGGGACGGATAACCACACGCGCATCGGAATGACGCGCGCTCCATCCCATCGATCCAAGGACTTTGAGTGGCTATCAGCCAGGTCGCTGCCTACGCGCATCTGTCCGAAGTGGACGTCGATTCGCTCGGACGCGAACTCGACGCGATCCGTGCCAACATCGAGGACAGCCTCGGCTCGAAGGACGCTGCCTACATCCGTCGCACGATCATGTTCCAGCGGACGCTCGACGTTGCGGCGCGGCTGGTTATCGGCTGCAGCCGCAGGCGCACGGGCTGGCTCCTCGGCACGATTGCCCTCGCGGCTGCGAAGAGCATCGAGAACATGGAGATCGGCCACAATGTCGGTCACGGGCAATGGGATTGGATGAACGACCCGGAGATCCACTCCAGCACATGGGAGTGGGACATGCCGGGACTTTCGTCCCAATGGCGCTATTCGCACAACTACACGCATCACATGTACACCAACGTGATCGGCATGGATGACGACATGGGCTTCGGCATCATGCGGATCACCCGCGACGAGCGCTGGCAGCCCGCCCACCTGGTGCAGCCTCTGCGAAACATCTTGCTGGCAGCGATATTCGAATGGGGCATCGCCCTGCACGGCCTACACTCGGCGCACGAGCGTGCAACGGACGACATTCAGAAATCCGTTGCGTCTAAGGCGCTGAAGGCCAAGGTCGCACGCCAGGTATCGAAGGACTATCTGGTGTTTCCCGCGCTGAGCGGACGGCGATGGCGGCGGACACTGACGGCGAACGCGAGCGCCAACCTGATCAGAAACCTGTGGGCCTACGTGGTGATCTTCTGCGGCCATTTCCCTGACGGCGCAGAGAAATTCGACCCAGACGTGGTCAATAACGAGAGCAAACCGGAATGGTATCTACGGCAGATGCTCGGCACCGCAAACTTCGACGCCGGACGCGTTCTGGCGTTTCTGAGCGGCAACCTGTGCTACCAAATCGAACACCACCTCTTCCCCGACCTACCCAGTAATCGCCTAGCCCAAATCGCTCATGAGGTGCGGGCCCTCTGCGACAAGTACGACCTGCCCTATACCACCGGTCCGCTCCCCCGTCAGTATCTGCTGACACTGCGCACGATTCACAAGCTCGCCCTCCCTGATCGGTTCCTGACCGCCACATCCGACGACGCGCCCGAGACCGCATCCGAACGTAAGTTCAGCGCCCCCACGGCGGCGATAACAGCCGGAGTGGCACCGCTCGTCAGGCGATTTGGGTTACGCACCGCGTTGCAGAGGCGTCAACGGAGGCGGACGCGAGAGTGGTTGCGGGGACGCTGGATGAAGGCGCGTAGCGTGTGAGGTATCGACGGCATCTCGCATGTGACCGTTCGGAGGTTGCGTCGTCGCCGAGAATCTGGCCGGTTTCGCGGCTAAGACAGGAGCGTCGCCATGACGCATCAAGAGGCCCGCATGGGCGTCGGCCGCCACCCCACACCGCCGGAGTACACCCCGCGCCTGCGCTTGAAGCCCAAGGCGCCGCGGACCGGTTATGTCGACGGAGCCTGGTGGCCGTGGAGTGACGATCTCACGAATGAACTTCCAGATCTGCTCGCCGTGCTGTCTGTGCGACTCGGCCGCATTGAACGCGTGATGTACAACCTGGGCGAATGGGCGACAGCACCGGCCAAAGCCATGCTCGGGGAACGCGTCGTCCGCCTCGACGGATACCGGCGCCAGCCGATCAACACCCTCGAGGTACTTGGCGTCAATCACGACAGGATCGTCCTGTTGGTGGTTCCGCCCAACACGAAGTCCGACCGGGCGCACGCCACAATGATGGCCGCTGCCGCCCCAAGCGACGACTCGAGCGTCGAGGGCCTACTGACGGCCGGCGTTTGAGAAGGAGAAGGCGGAGCCGCTGAGAATTAAGCGCTCTTGTCGCGCCGCTCGGGCCTAGACGGCTTGCGCGGCACGATCGTCGGAAGCACGTTGTCTTCCACGGTCTCCTTGGTGACGACGACCTTGGCCACGTCATCGCGGCTGGGGATGTCGTACATCACCGGCAGCAGGACCTCTTCCATGATGGCGCGCAGCCCGCGGGCTCCGGTGCCGCGGTGGATCGCCTGATCGGCGATGGAATCGAGTGCGTCCTCCGTGAATTCCAGTTCCACGCCGTCCATTTCGAACAGCCGGGTGTACTGCTTCACCAAGGCGTTCTTCGGCTCGGACAAGATCTTGACGAGCGATTCCTTGTCCAGGTTGGTCACCGACGCCACCACCGGCAGGCGTCCGATGAACTCCGGGATCAGCCCGAACTTGATCAGATCCTCGGGCATGACCTCGGCGAAGTGGTCCTGCGTGTCGATCTCGGCCTTGGAGTGAACCTCAGCGCCGAAACCGATGCCGCGCTTGCCAACACGGTCGGAGACGATCTTCTCCAGGCCTGCAAACGCGCCCGCCACGATGAACAGGACGTTCGTGGTGTCGATCTGGATGAACTCCTGATGCGGGTGCTTGCGTCCACCCTGCGGAGGCACAGAGGCCTGGGTTCCCTCCAAGATCTTCAACAGCGCTTGCTGCACGCCCTCACCGGAGACGTCGCGGGTGATCGACGGGTTCTCGCTCTTGCGGGCGATCTTGTCGACCTCGTCGATGTAGATGATGCCGGTCTCGGCGCGCTTGACGTCATAGTCGGCGGCCTGGATCAGCTTGAGCAGAATGTTCTCGACGTCCTCACCGACATAGCCGGCCTCGGTCAGCGCGGTCGCGTCGGCGATCGCGAACGGCACGTTGAGCATCTTGGCCAGCGTCTGCGCAAGGTAGGTCTTGCCGCAGCCGGTGGGACCGAGCATCAGGATGTTGGACTTGGCCAGCTCGACGGGCTCGACGCGGGAATCGCGCGTCTTTTCCTGTGCCTGAATGCGCTTGTAATGGTTGTAGACGGCGACGGCCAGCGTGCGCTTGGCGGTGTCCTGACCGATCACGTAGCCCTCGAGGAATTCGCGGATTTCCATAGGCTTGGGCAGCTCGTCAAGCTTGACGTCGTCAGCGTCGGCAAGTTCCTCTTCGATGATCTCGTTGCACAGATCTATGCATTCATCGCAGATATAGACCCCCGGGCCCGCAATGAGCTTTTTGACCTGCTTTTGACTCTTGCCACAGAACGAGCACTTCAGCAGGTCACCGCCGTCTCCAATGCGCGCCATGGTCCTGCGGTCCTACTTTCCTCGCTGTCGGAAATGATGCTGGTCGTGCGGGTCGCTCGCGACCTTCTTGCGTGTTGGTCCCGACGCTACCCGCATGTTCCGGCGCGGTGCGACCGATAAAGCCGAATCGCGTCGGTGGTATTCATCTGTGTTCGCAGAACATATCGCCTGACAACCCCTGTGACCCCCGGAACCCGCCACTGTGTCCGTGGCGTGTCGCCGCCGTTATCGGACCGAGAGGCTGCCCCCGGCACTGGCCGTAGAGTTGGCGACGTGGTGTTCGCTGCGCCCCACGATACCGTGCTGATCGCAGACGGTGGCCTGGCGACCGGACTGGAGGCCCGCGGCCACGATCTGTCCGACGATCTGTGGTCGGCACGGCTGCTCGTCGACGCGCCGCAGGAGATCGTCGCCGTGCACTGCGCGTTTTACCGCGCGGGAGCCTCGATCGCCACGACAGCGAGCTATCAGGCGTCCTTCGACGGGTTCGCTGAGCGTGGCTGTGCTACACGATTGCCGGGCCGACGACGCGCGCCGGGCAACCGCTCGCCGATGCGTTCGCGGTAGCCGCAGGCGTGCCGGAAATCGTTGCGGTGGGCGTGAATTGCTGCGCACCCGATGACGTCGAGCATGCGGTCCGGGTAGCCCGCGACACGACCGGAAAGCCCGTCATCGTCTACCCCAACAGCGGTGAAGAGTGGGACGGTGCTCCCCGAACGTGGGTCGGAAAGTCAGGCTGGTCGGCCGAGCTGACGCCCAGCCTCGCCGAGAGTTCGGTTGTTGTACGCGAATCGCGAGTGGACCCGTAAACAACCGCGCGCTGGGCGCGGTCAGGCGGTCTGAGACGAGAGCTTGCGGTACTCCAGCACCGTGTCGATGATGCCGTAATCCTTGGCCTCCGCGGCGGTGAGGATCTTGTCGCGGTCGGTGTCCTTGCGGATGACGGCGGGATCCTTTCCGGTGTGGTGGGCCAGGGTGGTCTCCATCAGCGTGCGCATCCGCTCGACCTCTTTGGCCTGGATCTCGAGGTCGGAGAACTGGCCCTGGATGACACCGGACAGCGCGGGCTGGTGGATCAGCACACGGGCGTTGGGCAGCGCGAGCCGCTTCCCGGGCGAGCCTGCGGCCAGCAGCACGGCGGCCGCCGACGCGGCCTGGCCGAGGCACACCGTCTGGATGTCGGCGCGCACGTACTGCATGGTGTCGTAGATCGCCATCAGCGAGGTGAACGAGCCGCCGGGCGAGTTGATGTACATGGTGATGTCACGGTCGGGATCCAGCGACTCCAGCACCAGCAGCTGGGCCATGATGTCGTTTGCCGAGGCGTCGTCGACCTGAACGCCGAGGAAGATGATGCGTTCCTCGAAGAGCTTGTTGTACGGGTTGGACTCCTTGACGCCGAAGCTCGAGTGCTCGATGAACGACGGCAGGATGTAGCGGGCCTGCGGCTGCAGCCGGGGATCTGTCGAAAAACTCATGATGGCGACACTCCGTTGATGTGGGCGCTGGTGATGATGTGGTCGACGAACCCGTAGTCGAGGGCCTCCGGCGCGGTGAACCAGCGGTCGCGGTCGGAATCGGCCTCGATGCGCTCGAGCGGCTGACCGGTGAACTCGGCGTTGAGCCGGAACATCTCCTTCTTGATGACCGTGAACTGCTCGGCCTGGATTGCGATGTCCGAAGCGCTGCCGGTGACGCCGCCGAGCGGCTGATGCATCAGGATCCGGGCGTGCGGCAGGGCGAAACGCTTGCCCTTGGCGCCGGCGGCCAGCAGGAACTGAGCCATCGACGCAGCCATGCCCATTCCGTACGTCGCGATGTCGCACGGCGCCAGCACCATGGTGTCGTAGACCGCCATGCCCGCCGAAATCGAGCCACCCGGCGAGTTGATGTAGAGGTTGATGTCCTTGGTGGGATCCTCGGCGGCCAGCAGCAGGATCTGCGCGCACAACCGGTTGGCGATGTCGTCGTCCACCTGGGAGCCCAGGAAGATGATTCGCTCGGCCAGCAACCGTTCATACACCGAGTCGACCAGGTTGAGCCCCTGCGCGGCGCCACGCATTTCAGTCACGACTGGATACCTGCTTTCTTTCAAAGTCTTGGGACGCGGTGTCCGTCTCCAAATGACACTAACCAACCTGCGCCGTCGCGCACTCCCTAGCAAGCGCCCGTTCGCTCACAGCGTCACTTGGCGTCGGCGGACAGCTCGTCGGAGGCCTCGTCGGATTCGCTACCGGCCTCGTCGGATTCCTCCTCGGCACCCTGTTCGGCCTGCGCACCCGACGGCCCGAAGAACTCCGTGGTGTCGATCACGTTGCCGTCGGTGTCAGTGACAGTGGCGTCGTGCACAACGGCCGCGACCGTTAGGCCGCGACGCACGTCGGCGAACATCGCAGGCAGCTGGTTGTTCTCCTGCAGATACTGCAGCAGCTGCTGCGGTTCCAGCCCGTACTGCCGAGACATCAGCACCAGCCGCTCGGTGAGGTCGTTCTGCCCCACCTGGATGTTGAGCTTGTCGGCGATCGCGTCCATCAGCAGCTGGGTCTTGACGGCCTTCTCGGCGTTGGTCTGGTTGTCTTTATCGAACTCCTCGCGCGTGCTCCCCTGCTCCTCGAGAGCCTCGGCGAAGCGCGCCTCGTCGTGCTCGAGGGCGTGGATGGCGTTATGCAGGGTGTCGTCGACCTGCGCCTGGACGATCTTCTCCGGCAGCGGGACGTCGACCTGCTCGAGCAGCACCTCGAGCGCCTTGTCGCGGATCTGCTCGGCCTGCTGGATGCGCTTGACCCGCTGCACCTGTTCGGTCAGGCTGTTCTTGAGCTCGTCGATCGTGTCGAATTCGCTTGCCAGTTGGGCGAATTCGTCGTCGGGCTCGGGGAGCTCGCGTTCCTTCACCGACTTGACGGTGACGGTCACCTGCGCCTCCTCGCCGGCGTGGTCGCCTGCGGCCAGCGTGGTGGTGAAGACGCGGCTCTCCCCCTCCTTGAGGCCGACGATCGCGTCGTCGAGACCCTCGATCAGCTGGCCGGCGCCGACTTCGTGCGATAGCCCCTCCGTCGCGGCCTCGGGGACCTCCTCGCCGTCGACGGTAGCGGACAGGTCGATAGAGACGAAGTCGCCGTTCTCCGCGGCGCGTTCGACGCCTTTGAGCGTGCCGAACCGGGCGCGCAGATTTTGAAGCTCGGTGTCGACCTCCTCGTCGGTGACCTCGATGGGGTCGACGGTGACCTTCAGCCCGTGCAGATCCGGGAACTCGATCTCGGGCCGGACGTCGACCTCTGCGGTGAATTCGAGGTCCTCGCCGTAAACCTTCTTGGTGATCTCGATCTCGGGCTGGCCGAGCGGACGCACGTCGGCAGTTGTCACTGCCTCGGAGTACTTGGTCGGCACCGCTTCGCCGACGACCTGATCGAGCATGGCCTCCTTGTCGATGCGCGCCTCGAGCAGCTTGACGGGCACCTTCCCGGGCCGGAAGCCGGGCATCCGCACCTGCTTGGCCATCTCCTTGAGGGCACGGTCGAATTCGCCCTCCCATTCGGTGAAGGGCACCTCAACGTTGATCCGAACCCGCGTCGGGCTCAACTTCTCGACCGTGCTCTTCACGCTCGTGCTCCTTGTGTCTCTAGTGATATGCGTCCGGAGTCGGGGTGACAGGATTTGAACCTGCGGCCTTCCGCTCCCAAAGCGGATGCGCTACCAAGCTGCGCTACACCCCGGTCGGCAGCTCAGCGCTGCACCTTGACCACCGGCGATACTACGGCCTGACCACGCGATGCCCTTAATTGGATTTGATTCAGGCGACACCGGTACAGTCTGCGGGTGCTGCACATGCGGGCGTAGCTCAATGGTAGAGCCCTAGTCTTCCAAACTAGCTACGCGGGTTCGATTCCCGCCGCCCGCTCCACCGCTGGTCCTGATAGGGCCAGTAAGCGACCGGCCAACGCACGGCGAATGGCTGGCGACCCGCCCGGAAACCGCACGTGAGCACCAGCGTCAGCCACCGCGAATGCGTTCAGCCTCCGCACGACGCTGGCTCTGTAGACCCACTCCTGGCCAACGGCGGCCCACGCCCGGCATTTGTTACTGCGAGACAGCGCTTTGATACCAAGCCGCAACCCACCCACCAGGGTTTTCAGCTAATGCCCGGGTACCGTCGAAACAGTCTTCGATTCTAGCTGCGCGGGTTTCCCGTCGCCCGCTCTGAACGGGGCCGTCACGGCAGGAGGATCCTTGCACGACGCGTGCGGAGTCCCCATCGATGGTTCGTGCGCTCCCGACTTCGGGCGTGTCCGTGACGCATTCGAGTCCAACTTCACCGCCCGCGACGACATCGGCGCCGCGGTGGCGGTCTGGGTGGATGGCGACCTCGTCGTCAATCTGTGGGGCGGCTTCGCCGACGCCGCCGGCCTGCGACCCTGGCGGGAAGACACTCTGGCCAGCATCTACTCCGGCTCCAAGGGGCTGACGAGCACATGCGTGCATCTGCTGGCCGACAGCGGTGAGCTTGACCTGCACGCCCCGGTCGCCAGGTACTGGCCGGAATTCGGCCAGGCCGGCAAACAGGACATCACCGTCGCGATGGTGTTGGGCCACCGCTCGGGCGTGATCGGACCGCGCACCCGGTTGCACTGGGCCGACGCCGCCGACTGGGACGCGGTATGCGGGCACATCGCCGCCGCCGAGCCGTGGTGGCGGCCCGGCACCGCGCAGGGCTATCACATGGTGACGTTCGGCTTCATCCTCGGAGAGGTGGTCCGGCGGGTGACCGGAGAAACCATCGGCCAGTACCTGCGCACCGAGATCGCCGAGCCGCTCGGCATCGACGTGCACATCGGCCTGCCGACGGCCGAGCACGGCCGCTGCGCCGAGATGGTGAACAAGCCCCACATCCGCGACGTCCTGGCCGCCGGGGAGGCGCCAGGGCATCCGGAGTCGCTGACCGAGCACCCGATGGCGGGGCTCGCGGTGGCGATGGGGTTCGTCCCGGACGACGAGCTCGGGTCGAACGCGCTCGAGTTGTGGCGCTCGCTCGAATTCCCCGCCACCAACGGACACGTGTCGGCGCTCGGCATGGCGACGTTCTACAACGCGCTGGCCCAGGAGAAGCTGCTGTCGCGTGAGCACATGGAGCTGGTCCGGGTGTCCCAGGGCGGATTCGACACCGATGTCGTGTTGGGCCCGCGGGTCGCCGATCATGGCTGGGGACTGGGCTACATGCTCAATCAGCGCGGGGTCGCGGGCCCGAACCTGCGGACGTTCGGCCATGGCGGGTCCGGCGGTTCGTTCGCGTTCGTCGACCTCGAGCACCGCATCGGCTACGCCTACGCGATGAATAACTTCGACGCCAGGAAATGTAACGCCGACCCGCGCAGCGTGAAGCTCTCCGACGCGGTCTACTCCGCGCTGGGCGTCATTCACGACTGAATTGCCGGCCTCGGCCGGGCAGCGCGGCCTAATCCTGCGACCCAGGCGGCAGGAGTCTAAGAGTGAAGTTAAGTTACGACGGTGACAGTTGGGGTGCAGTGGGTCCGCGCGACGCTGGCGGCGGACGCTTCGCAGGCGGTGTACTTCCGCGGACTCCTTGCCGACCAGCGTGAGGAGATGGTGAGCCATCTCGCGCGAAGTCGCACTCAGCTGCGAGAGTGCGTGGAGGGCGAATAGGTCGTTAGGCTTCGCACGATGGCACGCATGCGATCCGAAGTCCGCGAATTGGAAGCCAAGAGGAGCGAGTTTGATCGGCTGATAGCCGCACTCGACCGGCGCTTCTCGGGCGCTATGGTCGCGGCAGGGCTAGACGCTCAGGCGCGTCAACTCTTGTCTGGCGCCGCGCTCAACGAACAACGGTACGAAATCCCGGACAGGGCGCCCGTCGAACCGCGCATGATTCAGGTGGACCACCGTGACGACAGTATCCGCAGGCACGTCTGGGTAGACGCTCTTGAGCCGGTCGACCAACTGTTCAATTGCCGACCACTCGGTTGAGCCGACTTCACCCATAACCGCCATACCGCGAATTTTGCATTTCGTTTACTTAATAGTCAACGGTTGTCCACCTCCGCGTACCCCAGTTTCTCGCAATCGCGTCCGACGCCGATGCGATGTTCGCTTCGAAACCAGTTGGGCGCCAAGCTATCCGACCTCGCGGTGGGCCGTCATCTGTGTCGATGACAAGGGTGTGGTCGAATGTTGACGCAGGCCGATCGTGGGGCCGCATCCATCAGGAGCAGGAATTGATTCAACCGGCTGACCAGGCACGCGCCACCTACGACCTCGAGGAGGCGGTTGACCGGTTGCGCGCTGACTTCGACGCGACGCCATACAACTCGATTTCCTATCCCCAGTCGCCGCCGGGACAGCTGGCCGCGGTGGCCTATCTATTCGGGCTGGAAACACCCGAGGTTTCGAGCGCTCGCGTGCTCGAAATCGGCTGTGCCGCTGGGGGCAACGTGATCCCCTTTGCGGCCGCTCATCCCCATGCCCGTGTCGTGGGCATCGACCTGTCGCCGGCGCAGATCGACCAAGGGCGCTTGGTTATGCAGGCCTTGGGCCTCGGCAACTTGGAGCTGCTTGCGGGCGATATCGTGAGCATGGACCTAGCGCCCCTGGGGCAGTTCGACTTCATCATCGCCCACGGTGTGTACAGCTGGGTGCCTGCAGAGGTCCAGGACGCGCTCTTGTCCGCGTTCCGCACGATGCTGGCTCCCGACGGGGTGGCCTATATGAGCTACAACGTCTATCCGGGATGGAAGTCCAAGGAAGTCGCGCGCGATGCGATGCTGCTGGCTAGCGGCGCCAGCGCGACACCGGAGGAGAAGGCGCGCGACGCGCGCGGCATGGTCGACTTCCTGGAGGAGGTGGTTCCGGCCGACGGTGTGCTCGCCAGAGTTCTGGCCGAATTCAGAGCTCACTCTGAAGGTTTCGGCGATCCTTACCTGTTGCATGACGAACTCGCGGCGTTCAACAGGCCATGTTATTTCTACGAGATGGTGGGACATGCCGGCGCGCACGGTCTGGCGTACCTGGGCGAAGCCCGCCCCGAGGCGATGTTCCCCGCCAACTACGGCCCCAAGGTTGCAGAGCACTTGGTCGACAAGTGCGGGGGCGTCCAGGTGTTGGTTGAGCAGTACATCGATTTCGTCGTCAACCGCACGTTCCGCGAATCGCTGCTGGTTCACGCCGACCGCGCACCCCAGATCCGATATAACCCCGACGGCAGTCGTTTCCGCCGTTTGCATATCGCCGCATTCATACCTCCTGCAGAGGGGCAGACCCGCATCGACAGCTCACGCCAGGAGTTTTCGGAGCCCGACGGTGCGACGCTGTTCACCAACGATCCGGGAATCAAGGCAGCACTTGCTGCGCTCAGCGACCGCTGGCCGTGGACGTTGTCACGACAAGAGCTGGTGGATGCGGTGCACGCGCGGCTCGTTTCCGCGGGTTTGACTCCGAGCGACACCCTCCCAGACCACATCGACAACCTGATGGGGGTTCTGATCCTGCAGGGGCAGGCGCGCTGCAGGCTTGATCCGGTGTTGCCCGAAGTGACGCCCTCGCCGCTGCACTTGGAGGAGACGGCCAGGCGCATGGCGGAGCTGACGCGCGGGAAAATCGATGCGTCGACCTTCAACCTGTGGCACGAGACGCACTTCCTGTCGCCGGTTGACCGCCATCTGCTGCCACTGCTGGACGGCACCCGTGATCGCAGTGCGCTGGTGGAGGCTCTCCTGGAAATCGCCCGCGAGGACCCGATTCCGATCGAGCGCGACGGCAAGCAGCTGTCCGGTGGGGCAGAGCTACGCAATGCCTTGGCCGAGCACATCGACGCACTGCCGCAACACCTGGCGGAGATGAAGCTGTTGCGCGTCAGCTAAGCGACTCCGCTCTGGGCGTAATTCACGGCTGGTTCGCCGTCCCGGATCGGTTCTTTCCTGTGGGTACGCTGGACGCCATGAACGGCGTCTTGCTCGTCCTCATCATCGTGGTCATCGCTGCCATCGGATTGGCCATATACAGCTCATCGAAGGCCTCGGGCAGGCGCAACGCGGCCTCGCTGGCCGACGCCAAGGCCGATGCCCGTCGGCTAATCGAGCGGCTCGGCGGGCAGGTACTCAACCTGACCGGCACCGACGACGCCTCCAAGCAGGCGATGGCCGACGCGTCGGAGCGCTACACAGCCGCGTCGTCACAGATCGATCAGGCCACCACTACGCGCCAGGCCGCTCTGGCCAAGGAAAGCGCCGTGGAGGGGCTGTACTACGTGCGCGCCGCACGCACCGCGATGGGCATGGACCCGGGCCCGGAATTGGAATCGCTGACCGGGCAGCGGTCGGCGGGCGCCGTCACCGAGGACCGGCGAATCAACTTCGAGGGCCGCGAAATCGAGGCGTCGCCGACGCCCTCGGGGCGCACGCCGAATTACTATCCCGGCGGCCGCGTCGCCGGCCGTCCGGTCCCGGCGGGCTGGTACTCGGAGCCGTGGTGGAAACCGGCTTTGGTGGCCGGTGCGTGGGGCCTCGGATCTGTCCTGCTGTTCGACGCGATGTTCTCCGGCATGCACGGAGTTGACTACGGCGCACAGGGTTTCGAGCAGGGCTACGGTGACGGCTACCAAGACGGGTTGGACGCCGGACAGGACGGCGGCGGCGACGGCGGCGGCTGGGACGGCGGAGGCGCCGACGCTAGCGGCACTGACGGGTACAGCGGTGACGGTGGAGGCTGGGACGGCGGCGGCTGGGATGGCGGCGGCGACTTTGGGGGCGGCGACTTCGGCGGAGGCTTCGGGGACTTCTAACGACGAACGTCGACTTATGTCCGAGTTTCCGCCGCCTGAACTTGAGCAATAAGTCGACGCTCGGCCAGCCCTGGAAGCGGCTTTCCAGGCGCGACGACACGTCCAGGTAACTCCGGAAGGGTCGAGCTACCACATCCCTGTGGTGCTGAATCGTCGCAATCACTCATTTCGGCATGTCAGCGTGCATTCACGGACCATCGCCGCCTGCCCGTGAGACGGCAGGCAACTGCAGTTGGAACACCCGCTTCAAATCCGTTTGTGGCTCCCCAGGCAGACTTTCGCTGATTTACGGCTCTGTGTGGCAAACGAAGGCTGACGAATGAGTGGGGGGACGCGTAGTTAAGCAAAGGTAAAAGCGTTACGTCTGACAGGTCGGACACCAGAACACGTTGCGACCCTCCAATTCCGCGGTGCGGATCGTGGTGCCGCACACGCGGCACGGCTCGCCCGCCCGGCGGTACACATAGGTGCGTGGCCGATCGGGCGCATACGACGGCAGCCCATGGTCATCCTCGGGCCGGACGACGACGATCTTCCCGCGCCGGAAGCCGACCTTCATCAGCTCGACCAGATCGGTCCACATCGCGTCGAATTCGGCTTCGTCGATGTGTGTGCCCGGGCGGTACGGGTCGATGCGATGCCGAAACAGCAGCTCGTTGCGATACACGTTGCCGACCCCGGCTATCACCGTCTGATCCATCAGCAGCGCACCAATAGGTCTGCGGGACTTGCTGATCCGCGCCCAGGCCGGCGCGCCGTCGGCGTCGCGCCGCAACGGGTCCGGCCCGAGTTTCGCCACCACGTCGGCGATCTCGGGCTCCTCGATCACCTCGCACACCGTCGGGCCGCGCAGGTCGGTACCGTATTCGGTTCCGATCATCCGCATTCGGACCTGACCGACCGGCAGCGGCATCGGTGTCGGCACCTCGGTGAAGGTGCCGTACAGGCCGAGGTGCACGTGCACCACACGGCCGCCTTCGTAGTGGTGAAACAGATGCTTACCCCAGGCGCTGGCCTTCTTGAGGACGCGTCCGTTGACCGCAGCCGCGCCGTCGACGAACCGGCCCTGGGGGCTGGACACCATCACCGGGGCACGGCCGAACCGGCGCTGATGCAACCGGGCCAGCCGGTGCAGGGTGTGCCCTTCGGGCATCCGATCAGGCGGGCGCGCCGGGCACCGGCGGCGCGACGTGGGTGCGTTCGTATTCGGCAAGAATGTCGATACGGCGTTGGTGCCGTTCGGCTTTCGACCATTGGGCACTGAGGAATGCGTCGACGATCTCCAACGCCTGCTCGATGGTGTGCATCCGGCCGCCGATGCCCATCACTTGAGCGTTGTTGTGTTGGCGTGCGAGCGTGGCGGTCTCGACGCTCCACGCGAGTGCGCAGCGGATGCCTGGAACCTTGTTCGCGGCGATCTGCTCACCGTTGCCCGAGCCGCCGATCACGATGCCAAGGCTTCCCGGATCGGTGAAGGTATTCTCCGCGGCGGCGATGCAGAACGCCGGGTAGTCGTCCTCCGCGTCGTAGACATAGGCCCCGCAGTCGACCGGCTCGTGGCCGGCCTTCTGGAGATGCTCGATGATGGCCTGCTTGAGTTCGAAGCCCGCGTGGTCAGAGCCCAGGTAGACGCGCATGGCGGTCATTGTGGCAGAGCGTCATGACCGCCCAATGCACGGTCGCCGAACTCAGTCGAACGTCGGCGGCTCGGTCCGGCTGCGCTTGAGCTCCCAGAAGTGCGGGTAGGACGCGAACGTCACCGAGGCGTCCCATAGCTTGCCGGCTTCCTCGCCGCGCGGGATCTTCGAGAGCACCGGCCCGAAGAATGCGACGCCGTTCACGTGGATGGTCGGGGTGCCGACGTCGTCGCCGACCGGGTCCATGCCCTCGTGGTGGCTCTTGCGCAACGCCTCGTCGTACTTGTCGGTGTCGGCGGCCTCGGCCAGCTCGGCCGGCAGCCCGACCTCCTCGAGCGACTCCTTGATGACAGTTGTGAAATCGGGGTCGACGTCTCGATAGCCCCGGTTGTGGATCCGGGTGCCCATCGCGGCGTACAGCGGCGCCAGAATCTCGGAGCCCTTGGCCTGTTCGGCGGCGATGGCCACCCGCACCGGCCTCCACGCCTGCTTGAGACCTTCGCGGTACTGCTCGGGCAGGTCCTCCCGGTTCTCGTTGAGCACCGCCAGGCTCATCACGTGGAAGTTGACCTCGATATCACGCACCTTCTCGACCTCGAGGATCCAGCGCGAAGTGATCCAGCACCACGGGCACAGCGGGTCGAACCAGAAATCCGCAACAGACTTTTCGGCCATTCCTGCTTGGTCCTCTCGTACGAAGGTCAGCTATCCGTTCAACACAACTATGCCCGCGGCGCAGGTGTTCCCACTGCCACGGTCTGCGAATGGTCGCCGCACAGGACACGCATAGAGTGCAAACGGTTATCTAACCGTGTTGTCGATGTGACCGCTGTAAACCAGTGTTGCTACCGTGATTAAAGCAAAACGCAATCTGACCGTGACATTGGTCGGGGTCGCGACGGCGGTAACCGTCGCGGCGCCAGCACACGCCGACCCAACCAACGACTCCTTCCTCTCCGCGCTGAGCAACGCCGGCATCGGCTTCAACGACCCGAATGCCGCCACCGCACTGGGCCAGTCGGTCTGTCCGATGTTGGTCGAGCCGGGCAAGTCGTTCGCCTCGGTCGCCTCCACCGTCGGCAACCAAGGCATCTCCCCCGACATGGCGGCGTTCTTCACCGGCATCGCCATATCGATGTACTGCCCGTCGATGATGACCTCGCTCGGAAACGGGACGTTCCTGAACTTCCTGCACCCGCTCGGTCAGTAATGCTCTAGGGCCGCGTCCTGCGTCAACCGATAGGTTGGACGCGTGGCACTCCCCAATCTGACCCGCGAGCAGGCCGTCGAACGTGCGGCGCTCGTCACCGTCGACAACTACCGCATCACCCTCGACCTCACCGACGGCGAGGGCAACCCCGGCGAACACACCTTCCGCTCGTCGACGACGGTCGAGTTCGAAGCATTGGCCGGTGCCGACACCTACATCGACATCGCCGCCGACTCGATCCGCAGCGCCACTCTCAACGGGCGCGACATCGAAATATCCGGGTATGACGAATCGACTGGCATCCCGCTGGAGGGGCTGTCCGACCACAACGTTCTCGTCGTCGACGCCGACTGCCGCTACTCCAACACCGGCGAGGGTCTGCACCGGTTCGTCGACCCGATCGACGGCGAGGTCTACCTGTACTCGCAATTCGAAACCGCCGACGCCAAGCGGATGTTCGCGTGTTTCGACCAGCCCGACCGGAAGGCCACCTTCGAGGTCACCGTCACCGCGCCGTCGCACTGGGAGGTGATTTCCAACGGCGCGACCACCAGCGCCGAAGGCGACGGGTCGCTTCCGATCAGCAGCCGCGAGCAGCAGATCGCCGAGATGACCGCGGCCGGACTGAGCAACCAGGAGATTGCCGAGCGGCTGTCGGTGTCGGTGCGCACCGTCGAGGGCCACCTGTACCGCCTGGCCACTAAACGCGCGGGCAACGGGCACGTCGCCAAGCGGCACACGTTCGCCGCCACCCCGCGGATGAGCACCTACCTCGTCGCCTTGATCGCAGGCCCCTACGCCCGGTGGGACGACACATATTCTGACGGGCACGGCGACATTCCGCTCGGGTTGTTCTGCCGCAAGTCGCTGGCCGAATTCATGGATGCTGAGCGACTGTTCACCCAAACCAAACAGGGATTCAGCTTCTACCACAACAACTTTGGCGCCCCCTACGCATTCGGCAAGTACGACCAGCTGTTCGTTCCCGAGTTCAACGCCGGCGCGATGGAGAACGCAGGAGCGGTGACGTTCCTGGAGGACTACGTCTTCCGCAGCAAGGTGACCAGGGCGTCCTATGAGCGGCGCGCAGAGACCGTGCTGCACGAGATGGCGCACATGTGGTTCGGCGACCTGGTCACGATGCAATGGTGGGACGACCTGTGGCTCAACGAGTCGTTCGCGACGTTCGCCTCGGTGCTGTGCCAGGCCGAGGCCACCGAGTACACCGAGGCGTGGACGACGTTCGCGAACGTGGAGAAGTCGTGGGCCTACCGGCAGGACCAGCTGCCGTCGACGCATCCGGTGGCCGCCGACATCCCGGACCTTGCCGCCGTCGAGGTGAACTTCGACGGCATCACGTATGCCAAGGGCGCCAGCGTGCTCAAGCAGCTCGTCGCCTACGTCGGGCTGGAGGAATTCCTGTCGGGTCTTCGCGACTACTTCCGCGACCACGCCTTCGGCAACGCCACCTTCGGCGACCTCCTCGGCGCGCTGGAGAAGGCCTCCGGCCGCGACCTTTCCGGCTGGGGGCAGCAGTGGCTCAAGACGACCGGGCTCAACACGCTGCGCGCCGACTTCGATCTCGGCGCCGACGGCCGGTTCACCCGCTTCGCGATCGCCCAGAGCGGCGCGCAGCCGGGCGCCGGCGAGACCAGGGTGCACCGCCTGGCGGTCGGAATCTATGACGACGACGGCAGCGGCAAGCTGGTCCGCACCCACCGGGAAGAGCTCGACATCGAAGGTGAGGCCACGGATGTTCCAGCGCTGCAAGGAATTTCGCGCGGCAAACTCATCCTGGTCAATGACGACGATCTGACGTACTGCTCGCTGCGCCTTGACCCCGAGTCGCTGCGGACGGCGCTCACCCGCATCGCCGACATCGCCGAGCCGCTTCCCCGCACGCTGGCGTGGTCGGCGGCCTGGGAGATGACCCGCGAAGCCGAACTGAAGGCCCGCGACTTCGTGTCCCTGGTCGCCGGGGGCGTGCACGCCGAAACCGAGGTGGGTGTGGCGCAGCGCCTGCTGCTGCAGGCCCAGACGGCGCTCAACTCCTATGCAGATCCCGAATGGGCACGTTCGGAGGGCTGGCCGGCCTTCGCCGACCGGCTACTGGAATTGGCCCGCGGCGCCGAGGCGGGCTCCGATCACCAGCTGGCCTTCGTCAACGCGTTGTGTGGTTCGCTGCTGTCGAGCAGTCACACTGTGGTGTTGGCGGACCTGCTCGACCACGATCCGGCCGACCTGGGTCTGGCGAACCTCGAGGTCGATACCGACCTGCGCTGGCGCATCATCACGGCCCTGGCCGCGGCGGGTGAGGTCGATGCCGGCGGCGCGGAGACACCGTTCATCGACGCCGAGGCGCAGCGGGATCCGACCGCAGCCGGCCAGCGGCATGCCTTGGAGGCGTCCACGGCGCGACCCCAACCGGCGGTCAAGGAGTCAGCCTGGGAAGAGGTGATCGAGGACGACACGCTGCCCAATGTCACCGCGCGGTCGATGGTCGGCGCGTTCGCGCAGCCCGGCCAGGGTGAGGTGCTGCAGCCGTTCAGCGCCAAGTACTTCGGCGCGATCTCCGGGGTGTGGGAGCGGCGGTCGAGCGAGGTCGCGCAGACGGTGGTGATCGGGCTGTATCCGTCGTGGGACATCAGCCAGGCCGGCTTGGACTCAGCCGACGAGTTCCTGGCCGATCCTGACGTGCCGCCGGCGCTGCGTCGCTTGGTGATCGAAGGCCGCGCGGGCGTCGAGCGGGCGCTGCGAGCGCGCGCCTTCGACGTCACCTAATTCCGCGAGCTGGGGGGAATCCCCTCGCAAGTTGGGGGTACCCCCACCCCGCGTGCAAGGGCGAGCGTGTCTGCTCCGCGACACGCCGTCTTTGGCGGGCAATTTGCGCACGCTCACCCGCATACCCTTTGGACGTGGCGGTCAGCCGAAGTCGCAGGGCGAGGGCTGCCCGCAAGCGGAAGCGCCGGCTGGGTCTCGTCGACAACGACCTCACCGCCGAGCAATGGACAGCACTCAAGGAGGCCTGGGAGGGCTGCGCCTACTGCGGCGCGACCGACGGCCTTTTGCAGCGCGACTGTGTCCTGGCGATCTCACGGGGCGGGCGATACACGGTGGACAACGTGGTGCCCGCCTGCGCGTCCTGCAACACGAGCAAGTGCAATGACGAGGTCACCGGCTGGCTGCGCCGAAAACGGCTCGACGAGCGCAGGTTCCTGACGCGCTTTATCGAGATCCGTGCGTCGCTCGTCTGAGGGTCAGGGCGCGGAGACGCCGGCGCTGAGCACCCGGACGGCGCTGATCAAGCCGTCCATCAGGTTGCCCTCTTTGAAGGACGCGGCGGCGGCGGAGACTCCGAGCGGGGCGGCCTCTTCGATGCCGCGGCCCTTGACCTCGCTGCCGTACACCACCTCGATCGCGCGCTGGTTCGGGGAAACCGCGAGCAGCACCGCGTTATCCGGTGTCGGCACCTTCGCCAGGATCTCACGCGCTGCGGCGGCGGTGTCTTCGACGAGGTCGCCGAGGTAGACCGCGAAACGGGCCTTCGCCGCACGCGAGCCGTACTTCAGCGCGTCGTCGAGGACTACCAGATCCTTGACGGGGAACGGATAGGTGACCGACACCTCGCCGGGTTCGGTAACCCCCGAGATCCGTCCGCTGGTCGTTACGACGAATCCCGGCGGCAGCTCTGCTACTTCGGCCGACGCGACGGTCGCGACTTCACCACTTGCCACTGGCGCCGCCTCCTACCGTGAATGGGTGCGAACCGTGGCCACCGTGGCCGTGGTCGGCGGGTTCCTCGGACGCCCACAGGATCGGAGCGTGCGTCCACTCGTCGGACAGCTTGTAGGTCGCCGGATGCGGGTCCTTTTGACGCCAGATCAGCGCGGCCAAGATCGCCGCCAGCGCCAGCGGCACCCCGCCGATGAGGGAATGGGTAAGTGCGGTGCTCACGACGCAAACCGTAACCTAGCCGCGCTTAGGCCGCGCCCTCACCGAGGTATCTCACCCAGGCCGGGTCGAGTTCCTTGACGGACGACAGCAACCGCCAGTGCTGACCTTTCGGCGGCACCGGCACAGAGCGCAGTGTCCAGCCCAACTCGGCGAGCAACCGGTCGGCCTTGCGGTGATTGCACATCGAGCAGGCCGCCACGCAGTTCTCCCAGGAATGATCGCCGCCTCGACTGCGCGGCACTACATGGTCGACGGTGTCTGCCTTGGCCCCGCAGTAGGCGCAGCGAAACCGGTCGCGATGCATCAGCGCGGCCCTGGTCATCGGGATGCGCGCCCGATAGGGCACCCGCACATAGGAATGCAGCCGGATCACGGACGGCACCACGATCGACCGGGTCGCGGAGTGGATGACCGGTCCGCTCGGGTCGTCGTGCACGACGGTGGCCTTGCCGCACATCAGCATGATGACCGCCCGCCTCATGGGCAGAGCGGTCAACGGTTCGTAGGTGGAATTCAGAAGCAGCACGCGGCGGCGGCCCCAAATGGAGCCGTCGTTGGTACTCGGCGGATGGATGTCGACGCTGTGCAGGACGCGCGACTGCGCGTGCGTTACCGCGGGCCCGGATAAACCCGCCGCGGCTCCGTGGTGCCGGTGGCCGCGGCTTCTCTTGCGCTGCGCCATACGTCCTCCGACGGACAGTCCACCACGGATTGGGGTGAATCGCATAACCAATTGGTTCGTGTCCGCAGGTCAGTCCCGTGAACATACGGTGACGCGACCGGCTGACCGGCATGTTCGACAGACAAGACACAATGGTGCCGTGACACAGTCGGAGCAGTCGTTCTATGACGCGGTGGGCGGCCACGACACCTTCCACACCATCGTGTCGCGGTTCTATCAGCTGGTCCGCGAGGACGAGATCCTGCGTCCGATCTACCCCGAAGACGATCTCGACGGCGCGGAGGAAAGGCTGCGGATGTTTCTCGAGCAGTACTGGGGCGGTCCGCGGACCTATTCCGATCAGCGCGGCCATCCCCGGCTGCGGATGCGCCACGCCCCGTTCCGGATCGGCTACATCGAACGCGACGCGTGGCTGCGCTGCATGCACACTGCGGTCGCGGAGATCGGCTCGCAGACGCTCGACGACGAGCATCGCAAGAAATTGCTGGCCTATCTTGAGATGGCTGCTCACTCAATGGTGAACTCTACCTGGTAGTTTCCAGGCGGTCTCCAAGATAGCACGGAAGCAAAAGCGCTGTATGGCAAGATATTCTTATGAACTCAGCTTTGCCAGACCTTGCCCCGCTACTCCCGTCGTGGCAACTGGCGATGCGGGCCGAACGCAAATCGGCGGGAACCATCAAGACCTACAGCGACGGCGTCACCGCCTTCCTGCGCTGGTGTGACGCCACTGGGACGGTCCCCGAGCTGACCAAACCCACCGTCCAGACGTTCGTCATCGCACTACTCGACGGCGGTGCTGAAGCGGCGACAGCCAGCGCGCGGCAATTGGCGCTGCGTCGGTTCGCCAATTGGCTGGTCGCCGAGGGTGAACTCGACACCGACCCGCTGGTGGGTCTGAAGCCGCCGAAGATCGACCGCAAGGTGGTGCACGCCCTTACCGACGACGAGGTGCGGCGACTGATCAAAGCCTGCCAGGGCAAGTCGCTGCGCGACCGCCGCGACGAGGCCCTCATTCGGCTGATGGTCGAGACTGGTGCGCGCGCAGCCGAAGTGATCGGCATGCAAACCTCCGACGTCGACCTCCAGCGCGGACTGGTGACGGTGCGCCGCGGCAAGGGCGGCAACGGGCGTGTCGCACCATTTGGCCCGCAGACCGCAACAGCGATTGACCGCTACCTCCGCGCCCGTCGAACGCACCGCCTCGCAGACGCCGGGCCGCTGTGGGTTGGCGGTGGCGGCAAGACGTTCGGGTACTACGGGTTGAACACGTCACTCAAAGACCGCGCACAAGCCGCGGGTATCAACGGATTCCACCTGCATCTGTTGCGCCATACCGCGGCCACGCGTTGGCTGCGGGCCGGTGGCTCCGAGTCCGGGCTGATGGCTGTAGCGGGCTGGTCTACCCGCGACATGATCGACCGCTACACCGGCGCAAGCGCATCCGAGCGTGCCGCTGACGAGGCCCGTGGGCTGAACCTGGGGGAACTGTGGAGTACATCTGGTTGAACGAGACACGGAACTTATTCGCGGTGGATTGAGGACATTGCAGAGGCCGGAGTCCGTGTTTCATGCGCAAGCGGGCCAGGACGATGAAGGTATACGTTTCGAGACCCAGAACGATGTCCGCACAGCCGGTATGGTCGAGTGCGATCTTATCGCCAAGCGAATGACCGAAATCGGGACAACGTTCGAGGAACTTCGTATCCACACGGCTTCCATTGTGCGACATGATATTTCGTACAGCATTCGCCCATACCATCCCCCTGGCAAGGTCTTCGGGCACGTCGCCGGCTAGGCCGACGATGCTTAGCTGGCGTTCGAACTTTCCCTTGCCGTCGTCGTACGCGAGGCCTCCTCTCGCGAACGCCATCTCGGCGATGATGTCGACCTGTGCAGTGCGATCGAGCACCACAATCTCCGGCGGGAGCTTGAGTTTCTTGAACGGCTTGGTCGCGAGTAGTGCGGGTTCGAGTTGAAGCATGCTGCTGCACAAGTCGGTGATTAGCGTCTCAAGCGCGGCCCACGAGGCGAGTACGACGAGGGAGTGAAGAACCTCGTGGTTGGCTTCTTTGTGGTGGCGCGCGGCCGCGACAACCACGGGTGCATATCGTTCGCCGATAGTGGAGCGGAGTCGCGGCGACAGTGCTTCCGCGGCTGCAGCGTCGAACACGTGATACACCGTGCCTGTCAGCTCGAGGATCGCGCCCGACGATTCCAGGAAGTCATTGATGGCTGACCATTGGGGACGATGCCAAACTCGGTGTCATCCATCGGCTACGTCACAGCCTTTCGAGAATTCGTCGAGATCCGCACGGTCGCTGGCCCATCGAGTGTCGCGCAGTGTGTGTTGAGCGGTGGGGGCCGGACCCCGGTAGCTGATTCACCGCGACTGAGAGTCGGTTATTGGTGGCTACGGGCGGCAGCGTAGCTTGCCGGGGGCTTCGTAGCCCAGGGCCGAGTGCCGCCGGTGGTGGTTGTATTCGTCCTTCCAGTCGGTGATGACGACTCGAGCGTGGGTCAGCGATCAGAAGGTGTTGATGTTAAGGCATTCGTCGCGGACCCTTGCTGCCAGCATCCTTTCACGGAGCGGCAGTGGGTCGGATTCGGCGACGATCGATTGCCGGTCAGCCCTATAGTGAGGCAGCGGCTAGCCTGTCAGGCGGGAGGTGCCGGAGCACCCGCCGCCGGGTTGCACGGCGGCCGTCCACAAGGGAGCTGGCCATGGAGCTGCCGCCGGACATCTGGAAGACGCCGATCGACCGGTCGCCTGATCCCAAGCGCGAGCCCGGGCCGATCAACCTGCAGCGCTACGCGTTCGTGCCGGCCTACGCGGGTATCGCCACATTCTTCGGTGTACCGCTGTGCCTCAACCAGCAAGACCTGCGTGCCGGGAAGGTCGATGTGGCCGTGCTTGGCGCGCCCGTGGACATGTCCCTGGGGCATCGGGGCGCGGCGTATGGACCCCGCGCGCTTCGGTCCGACGAGCGAATCCTGCCCAATATGCCTGGGATGCTGGTCAATCCGAGCACGCGCGTGCGGCCGTTCGAGGTGCTGACTGTGGTCGACTACGGCGACGCCGCGGTCGATCCGCTGAGCATCGACAACTCGATGGAGCCGATCCGTTCGCTGGTCCGCGAGATCGCCCAGGTCGGCGCCATCCCTATCGTGCTCGGTGGAGACCACTCGATCCTGTGGCCGGACGCCGCGGCGCTGGCCGACGTGTACGGGGCCGGCAAGGTCGGGGTGATCCACTTCGATGCGCACCCAGACTGCTCCGATGATCTGCTCGGCCATCCAGTTTCACACGCCACGCCGATTCGTCGGTTGATCGAAGATGAGCACGTCCCCGGACGCAACTTCGTCCAGATCGGCTTGCGGAGCGCGATCTCACCCGACGATGCATTGTTCGGCTGGATGCGTCAACACGGGCTACGTACACACTTTATGGCCGAGATCGACCAGCGTGGCTTCGACACCGTGCTCGAGCAGGCCATCGCCGAGGCCTTGGACGGCCCCGAATATGTGTACCTGTCGCTGGACATCGACGTCCTGGACCCAGCCTTCGCCCCCGGCACAGGAACGCCCGAGCCGCCGGGTCTGACAAACCGGGAGCTGCTGCCGGCCATCCGTCGGATCTGCCATGAGACTCCGCTCGTCGGAATGGAAGTGGTCGAGGTGGCCCCCCACCTCGATCCTGGCTACACCACCACGATGAACGCGCGGCGAGCGATATTCGAGGGCCTGACCGGAATCGCCATGCGCCGCGCTGGCTTGCCCGGTCCGGCCTACCTTCACCCCGACGTCGCCGGGACACCGCCTGATTAAAGCGGGTAAGAGGGTCGGCTATCGGTGTGTGCAGGCGGCGGTGGCCCGTACACCGTCTCGTCGCATGTGCGGCAGGTCCATTTGGTGTGCCCGCCGGCGTGACCGAGGCAGGCGACATGCCCGACGAGGACTCGATTCGGGCCCAGGGTGTGTCCGTTGGGGCAACGCGCCGGCGGGTGGGTAATCCACTTCCCGGCCGTGGTCTGGACCAGCTCGCCAAGCACGTGCGCCAGAGTATGTCGGGTACGCATGCAATTTCCGAATTCCCTGGGAGGCACGGCATGACATATATGGGCAAGCCCTACTACCCGGCGTGGCTGGACAATCTCGCCGACGATGTAACCGGGGAAGGCGCGGCGTGGGACGGCGCCATACAGGGCGCGGCGGCCGTCCGCGAAGCCGTGGTCGCCGCCCGCGAAATCTATGAGTTCCAAGACTTCCACTACGCCGGGCCCTGCGGCGAGAACAGTTTCCTCGAGGACTACACCTCTTCCGTCCGCGGCGTACCCCTGTACGTCATCGTCCTGGTCACCTTCAACGCCGCCGGGCAGGCCCAACGGATCGTGGTAAACCATCGGCCGCGCAGCGCGCTGCTGCTCTTATCTCGCGTGATGCTCGAGAGGTTCGTCGGCACCCCCCTTGCCAAGCACTGGGAAGGCACACCGTAACGGCTCAACAACATGGTTCGGCCCGCCACCCGTGGGGATCTTCGTTCGCGCGCATGATGACACGGTCACGTCGAGCAGCCCCGACACGGTCGCCAGGCTACATCCTGGACACGGTGAACAGAATCGTCTCCCCGACCGTTTAACCGGACAGCCACGCGCGGGGTGCCGCCGGTTTCGCTCTGAGAATGGGAGGCGACGATGGAGCAACAACGCAATGCCAGCCCGACTCGGCGGGGTTCCGGTCGCCGCGACCAGACCATAGAACCTGGTGGGGTCGGCTGTGAGCGCGCCATGATCGAGTTCATCCGATGTTGGCACCGATTCGGAGGAGGATCCGCCCGGGATATCTTCGCCGAGTTTGGTCTTGCTGAGCATGAGTTTTTTCGTCGAACACTCGAGATACTTCAGACCCGACCCTTCGCGGGAATCAACGAGGAAACCGCCGAGTACATCCGCAAGGTGTGTCGGTGGCGACTCTCGACCGTTCGATGTTGACGCCGTGTTCGCGCGAGGTGCGCGGCGACGGAGGAATGCGTGAGAGGGACTATCAGGTACGCGTCATCATGATCGATGGCGAACCGTGGTTCGTTCTCGCCGACCTGTGCCGAGTGCTCGGCGTCGCCCGATGCGCGTCCAACGTCGCCCAACAAATCGACCCAGACGAGATGCGCGAGGCGTACCGCATCATCGACAACCTCGGCCGCACCCAGCACGTGCGAATCGCTCCTGAACCTCATCCATGGAGCGGGCGACTGACTACTTGCAGTTGGCGTGCCCGCCGCCATGCCCCAGGCAAGCCTGATGGCCTACCAGCACTTGCCCGGGGCCGAGCTTGTGACCGTTAGGGCATCGCGTCGGTGGTTGGGTGATCCACTTCCCGGCCGTGGTTGGTACGAGCTCGCCCAGCACGTCTAAGAAAAGCGTGGAGATTGGGAAATCGTAACCGGAGAGTGGTGCGCTGCATACATTTCCATTGCCCTGCCCCTCCGCAGTACGGCCGTGAGTATGTCAAGCTCAGAGGGTATTTCGGACGCGGTCCGCGATGATCTGAATTCTCTTGGCCGAGGAAATATGCCGCGTCACTGAACACCACGGCCGGTCTTCCCGTTGAAACTAACGTTGAGTTCAGAAACGCGACGCGACGCCCCGAATGGACGTGCCGCCGCTTCATCGAGGAGACATCAATGAGTCTGCGCTACGTCGCGCCACTTGCCATGGCCGCAGCCGCGGCGGCGATCGGGTTGGCCCCGGTCGCCGGGGCCGCACCGACGGGGCCGATCGATCAATGCAGCGGCGCCGGCAACTCGACCGTGTGCCAGCGGCCCGGCCATGTTGGTATCGTCAGCTCGCCTCCGGTGGTTGCCCGCCCGCTGTACCCGTCTCTCCCATATCCGGTGGGCCCCATGCTCTTCGGGAACGGTTGACTCCGGTACTCCTCGTTCACAAGCCGAATGACCTGATCAGGCTCTACGTCTGTGTAGACGCCAGCCAGTCTCTGCGACAGTTGGTCGATGATCTGCTGTTCACTCAACTTGATCACCTCGTAAGCGTGCGCTCTCGTTGACGCCCAGGTCAACAATCGGCCCGCCGCCCAAGCAGGATATTGCCGTCGCCGGAAACAGAACAGGTAGTCGGGTACTCGTTACCCTCGCGTGGGCGAGGCAGAGAATTCCTCTAACCCAGTTCACCGCGTAAGCACGACCGCTCCGAGAAAGTCAGCCATGAGAGAACACAACCTAAGCGTGAAGTATCTGGTGCTGCCGCCGAACATCAATATCAAGGACATGGTTATCGAGCTCAAAACCAAACTGACGGAAGTCGAGCATTGCGGAGAACCCTTCGATGACAGGTCCGAGCACTGAATTAGTTCGGCCCGCCAGCAGGATGGCGGCCCGATTGCTTGGCGCTTGGAAGTGACTAGTCTTCGTCGTCGAAGTCGACGGGCCGCTCGTGGCGGCAAGCGAGTTCGTACCCGCCCCCGTCCAGGACGTGCTGCCCGTCCCGGCCGAGGACATTGCCGTCCTCGTCGCACAGGTCGCACGGCGCGGCCGCGGCGCGCCGCTTGGTCTGTGCCTCCTCTATCACTTGGGCTCTCATCCGGTCCCGGTGCGCGATGTCGGCAGCGGCCTTCTCGAGCTGTCTCCGCGTACGCCGCGCTGCCTCCACAGGCCGATCTCGTAGAGCGCAGCGCGAACGACCATGGACTCTTCCAGGCTCCATTCAGTGGACGGGTACATGTCCAGAAGGCTGCGAAGCGTGCTGTGGACGCCCTTGAGTAGGTGCTGATGCATCGCGGGCGTGTCGGCAAGGACGGTGTAGGTTTCGGTCATGACTTCTCCTGTGTCGTCGGAGTTAGCCGACTCCAAGATATTCAGCACTACAGCGTACGCCGGGTGACCATGTTTTCGCTGGTCAGGCACAGCGCTACCGCGGCCATAGCGTTGGCCTGTCTTGAGATGGCGGCTCACTCGATGGCGAACTCGCCGTTCTGATGACAACAACCTGGTGGTCACACGCGCTGTTCTATCAGGTGTATCCGCGGTCGTTCCGTGACAGCAACCGTGACGGAGTCGGTGATCTCGACGGGGTGACCGCCAAGCTGGACTACCTCAAGGCGCTGGGCGTCGACGCGATCTGGCTCAATCCGGTCATGGTTTCGCCCATGGCGGACAACGGCTATGACGTGGCGGATCCCCGCGATGTCGACCCCCTTTTCGGGGGCATCGAGGCGCTGGACCGGCTGACAGACGCAGCGCACCGGTTGGGCATGAAGGTGACGATGGACCTGGTTCCCAACCACACCAGCTCCGCACACCCCTGGTTCCAGGCCGCGCTGGCCGCGAGCCCCGGCAGCGACCAGCGCGAACGCTACATCTTCCGCGACGGGGCGGGCCCCGGCGGCATCCATCCCCCGAACAACTGGGTGTCGATCTTCGGCGGCCCGGCGTGGACCAGGGTCGTCGAGGCTGACGGCAACCCCGGCCAGTGGTACCTGCACCTGTTCGACGCCGAACAGCCGGACCTGAACTGGGACAACCCCGAGGTCTTCGAGGACCTCGAAAAGACGCTGCGCTTTTGGCTGGAGCGAGGGATCGACGGGTTCCGCATCGACGTCGCGCACGGCATGGCCAAGCCACCCGGACTGCCGGACATGGAAGTGATCAGGGCCGAGGTGCTCCTGGCCGACATGGACGACGACCCGCGGTTCAACAACGACGGTGTACACGAGATTCACCGCCAGATCCGCGCGGTGTTCAACGACTACCCCGATGCCGTCGCGATCGGCGAGGTGTGGGTGTACGACAACGAGCAGTTCGCCCGGTACGTGCGGCCCGACGAGCTTCACCTCGGCTTCAACTTCCGGCTGCTGCGGGCGGATTTCGATGCGGACGACATCCGAGGGGCCATCGAGAACTCCATGGCCGCGGCGGCGATCGCGGGCGCGACACCGACGTGGACGCTGGCAAATCACGACGTCGACCGCGAGACCACCCGCTACGGCGGCGGGGAAATCGGCTTGGCTCGCGCGCTTGCGATGGCGCTGGTGATGCTCGCGCTGCCTGGCGCGGTGTTCCTCTACAACGGCGAGGAACTCGGGCTGCCGAACGTCGACCTGTCCGACGAGGCGCTGCGCGACCCGGTGTGGGAGCGGTCCGGACACACCAGGCGAGGACGCGACGCCAGCCGGGTCCCGATGCCGTGGGCGGGCGACGCACCGCCGTTCGGCTTCTCGGACAACCCCGACACCTGGTTGCCGCTTCCGGCGGAATGGTCGGCGTTGACGGTGGAGAAGCAGCTCGTCTCCCCCGATTCTGCGCTGTCGTTCTTCCGCCGCGCAATCGAATTGCGCCGCAGCCGTCCAGAATTCGGTGGTTTGGCAGTCGAATGGCTCGACTCGCCTGCAGATGCTCTCGTGTTCCGGCTCAGTAGCGGATTGGTGTGCGCGCTGAACGCAGGCCGCCGCGCAATGCCATTGCCCGATGGTGAAGTGTTGTTGGCGAGTACCCCGTTGGCGGACGGCAAGCTGCCGCCGAACGCTGCCGCTTGGTTGTCCCCCGCAAGCGGGTGGTACCCCCACTAGCGAAGTACCAGGGCGGGGTCGCCGCGACGGCGGTACACCGAGCCGAAGCGTGCATCGATGCGCAGCCAGGCCGGCAACGCGCGCACCCGCACGATCTCGTCGGCGGCGACCGTCTCCGGGTCCAGACCCGCAGCCTCCGACTGCGGCAGGAAACCCATTGCGGTCAAGGCGAATACGCATCGCATCGGGATACCGATGGTGGTGTCCCCCGAGCTGACCGCAACGACCTCCTGATCCAGCAAGGACGCCGGCGGTCCGTGCGCACTCGAGTGTTCCTTCGCCAGGGTGACGCCTCTCTGGGCAAGCTCGAGCACAGCGCGGGCCGGCACGTCGTCAAGGTGGACGAAGCCGGTTTCGGGTGGCAGGCCCCCGCGCCACGCCGAGTCCATCGGAAATCCCGTCGCGACGTAGCCGCTGCGGTCCATCGCTGTCAGCCCGGCTGTGAGCGCGTCCGCGCCGGCGCACAAGTCCGCGGGCCGGACGCGTCCGCCGACCACCCGGCTGGCCAGCACGTCGAAACCGGTTGCCACCCAGGCGACCACAAGACCGCCGCCGCGCTCACGCAGCCGCACGACGGCGGCGTCGTCGAGCCGCAATGCCCGTTCGGTGAATGTTGCCAAGTCCTCGCGGTGTGTGGCGTCGTCGAGCCAGATACCGCGTTCGGGTTGGGTCATCGCATCCAGTGCTGCAAATAATCCCGCTGTGCTGGCGAAAGCCGTTGCAGCCGTTGCTCCTTGATGTGGACAGCGGCCAGCTGCGTCTCAGCGATCACCGACGGCTTGGTGTCCGGCGTTGCGTGTGCCTGGCGCACCTCGTACCCGATCGTGAAGTCGACCGCGCGCACCCGCTTGGACCACATCGTCACCTGCAGCGGGGAGTCCACCAGCCGCAACTGGCCCTTGTAGGCGATGTTGACCTCAGCGATCAGAAGACCGATGGTCGTGATGTCCGCGCCGAAAGGCTCACGCAAAAAAGGGATTCGGGCCTCTTCGAGAATGGTGACCATCGTGGCGTGGTTGATGTGCTGATACATGTCGATATCCGACCAGCGCACATGCACCGGCGCCACAAACCCTGAGTTGGACGGTCTCCCCCTGCCCTTCGGCCGGGTGGGCCCCCAGCTTGCGAGGGGAGTGCCCCCACGCGCAAGACGCTCGTCGGCCGTCACGCAGTTTGTCCCGCCCCACTCGTTCGGGTCATGCTGCGCAGCTGGCGCGCCGCCACCGACAACGTCGCCAAGTCGAGTTCGCCGCTTTCATATATCTGGGTCAGCGTCCGCTCGGCCCGGGTCACGCGGGAGCTGTTGGTCGTCGCCCACTCGGCGATCTTCTCCTCGCCGTTCTCGTCCGGCTCCCCCACGGCCAGCACATCGAAGCACAGCGCCCGAAGCGAACCGTAGATGTCGTCTCGAATCGCCAAGCGGGCCAACGAATGCCAGCGATCGGCGCGAACCAGTCGGGACACCGCGGTCAGCAGGCCGTCGGTACCGAGGCGGTCCATCAGCGCGAAGTAGGTGTCGGCCACCTCGGCCGGGTCGCGGTCGACGATATCGGCGATGTCGATCACGTCGAGCAGGCTGTACTGGTACAGCCCGGTCGCGACCATGTAGGCAAGGTCGTCCGAGACGCCCTGCGAACTGAACTCACGTGCTTCCTTCTCGACGATGGCTTTGTCGTCGCCGCGCAGCCACTCCGACATACGCGGTGTCAGCACGCGGACTTTCTCCGCGAACCGGTTGATTTCGGCGCCCACTGCCAGCGGCTGAGGACGGTAGTTGAGCAGCCAACGTCCCGCGCGGTCAACGAGCCGGCGCAGGTCCAGGGTCATTCGATCAGTGACGGCGACCGATGCTCCGTTGTCGCCGGTCGCTCGGATCTGCCTCCACACCTCGCCGACCCGGAAGATCGCGTTGGTCGCGACGTAGCTGCGCACCGCGTCGGCCGGTCCGACGCCGACATCTTCGGAGATCCGATATGCGTAGGTGATGCCGCTGGTGTCGACGAGGTCGTTGACCAGCATGGTGGTGACGATCTCCCGGCGCAGCTGATGTTGGCGGATGTCGTTGGCGAAGAAGTCACGAAGGTTGGACGGGAAGTACCCCGGCAGCCGGGAGGCGAACACCTCCTGGTCGGGCAACTCGCTGGCGAGCACCTCGTGCTTCAGCGCCAGCTTGACGTGAGCCATCAACGTTGAGAGTTCGGGTGATGTCAGACCGATTCCGGCTTCGGTTCGGCGCCGGATCTCCTTCTCCGAGGGCAGCGCCTCGAGCTCGCGGTTGAGTCCCTGCTCGTTGACGAAATCCTTGATCATCCGGGCATGTACGGGCAGCAGGCTGGCCGCGTTGGCGCGGCTGGTACCCATCAGATCGTTTTGATCCTCGTTGTCGACCAGCACCAACCGACCGACCTCGTCGGTCATCGACACCAGCAGCGCGGTCCGGTCCTCGGCCTTGACCTTGCCCGTGGTGACCAGCGAGTCGATGAGGATCTTGATGTTGACCTCATGGTCGGAGCAGTCCACACCGGCCGAGTTGTCCAATGCGTCGGTGTTGCACCGGCCGCCGGCCAAGTTGAACTCGATGCGACCCAACGAGGTCACGCCCAGGTTCCCGCCTTCACCGATCACCTTGGCGCGCACCTGGTTTCCGTTGACGCGCACCGGATCGTTGGCGCGGTCACCAACATCGGCGTCCGACTCCGTCTCCGCCTTGATGTAGGTGCCGATGCCGCCGTTGAAGAGCAGGTCGGCCGGGCCCTTCAGGATCGCCTTGATCAGGCTCGGAGGCGTCATCTCCTCGACGTTCTCCGCGATGCCCAGCGCGGCGAGGGCCTGCGGGCTGATCGGGATGGATTTCTGTTCGCGGCTGTACACCCCGCCGCCCTCGCTGATCAGCGACCGGTCGTAGTCCTCCCAGCTTGACCGCGGTAGGTCGAAGAGTCGTTTGCGTTCATCCCATGATGTCGCCGCGTCGGGATTGGGGTCGATGAAGATGTGCCGATGATCGAACGCGGCCAGCAATCGGATGTGTTTGGACAGCAGCATGCCGTTGCCGAATACGTCGCCGCTCATGTCGCCGACGCCGACCACGGTGAAGTCCTCGGTTTGGGTGTCGACGCCCATTTCGCGGAAGTGGCGCTTGACGGCCTCCCACGCGCCCTTGGCGGTGATGCCCATCGCCTTGTGGTCGTAGCCGACCGAACCGCCTGACGCGAACGCGTCGCCGAGCCAAAAGCCGTATGAGGCCGCGACCTCGTTCGCGATGTCGGAGAATGTCGCGGTGCCCTTGTCGGCCGCCACCACGAGGTACGCGTCGTCGCCGTCGCGGCGCACCACATCGGGCGGAGTCACGACGTCGCCGGTGGCCTTGTCTACGTTGTCGGTGAGGTCCAGCAGCCCGGCGATGAACAGCCTGTAGCACGCCACGCCCTCGTTGCGTTGGGCGTCGCGGTCCGCGGCGGCTTCGCCGGTGGCGACCGGGGGCGCCTTGACGACGAAGCCGCCCTTGGCTCCGACCGGGACGATCACCGCGTTCTTCACGGCCTGCGCCTTGACGAGGCCGAGGATTTCGGTACGGAAATCCTCGCGTCGGTCCGACCACCGCAGCCCGCCGCGCGCCACGTGCCCGAACCGCAGGTGCACGCCCTCCACCCGCGGCGAGTACACGAAGATCTCGAACTTTGGCCGAGGCAACGGCAGTTCGTCGATCAGGCCGGGGTTGAGCTTGACCGACAGCACCCCCCGCCGACGCGCGGAATCCGGCTTGCTGACAAAGTAATTGGTCCGCAGCGTGGCCTGGATCATCGACGCGAACGCCCGCAGCACCCGATCGGTTTCGAGGCTGACCAGTGCGTCGATGTCTGCTGCCACAGCGGCGGCGGCCGCCTGCGCGTCACGGCGCCGCGTCTCGTCCGAGGGCTTCGGGTCGAACAACGCCTCGAACAACTCGACGAGCGACCGTGCGGTGCCTGCGTTGTCGTTGACGACCGTTTCGATGTGGGACTGACTGTACGGAAAACCCGCCTGCCGCAAGTATTTCGCATATGTGCGCAGCACGACCACCTGCTGCCAGGTGAGGCCCGCTCGCAGCACCAGCTCGTTGAACCGGTCGATCTCCACCTGACCGTGCCAGATTGCCGTGACCGTGTCGGCGAACCGCTCGGCCATTGCCACGCGTTCAGGGCCTGTCGGCGGTGTCGGGATGTCGGGGTGTGGCGAAATCTTCAGCTGGTAGATCCAGATCGGCAACCCGTCGGGGCGGGTCACCGTGAACGGGCGCTCCTCGAGCACCACCACGCCCATGGACTGCAGCATCGGCAGCAGCTGACTGAGTGACGCCGACCGCCCACCCAGATACCAGGTGAGCTGTGCGACCCCGTCTGCGCCGCGGTCGCCGAGGACGAGCTTGACCGTATTGTCCTGCAGCTCTTCGATGATCGCGATGTCGTGGATCGCATCCACGGGCGCGACAGCCTGCTTGTAGACCTCCGGGAACGCCGCGGCGTAGTGCTCGGCGATGGGCTGGCTGATCGATCCGGTCTTCACCGCCCCCATCAGCCGGTCACCCCACGTCCTGGCGGCCTCGGTGAGCAGGTCCTGGATTCGGGTTTCGTTTTCGAGGGAGACGTCGACGTCGCGCTGACGGGAACCCTCGGGCAGCCGAACTGTGAAATGCACTACCGCCCACGGAGATTCGCTGACTCGCGCGGCGTAGTCGATGCTCACTCCGCCTACTTCGCGAACCAGGATGTCCTGCATCTCCAACCGCACGGCGGTGGTGTACCGGTCGCGCGGGAGATAGACCAGGCACGACACGAAGTGAGCTAGTTGATCGGCGCGCATGAACAGCAACGTCCGGCGCCGTGAGCCGAGATCGACCACCGCCATCGCCATGTCCAGCAGGTCCCTGGCGGAGAGCGCGAAGAGCTCGGAACGCGGGATGGTCTGGATGATGTCCAGAAGCAGCTGGCCGGGATGGCTGGGGTCGCGGTGCGCTATCGCGAGCGCATCATTGACGCGCCGTGAAATCAGCGGGATCTCAAGCACATTGGCATTCATGGCGGCCACCGTGAACAACCCGACGAAGCGGTGCTCGATCGCCGCCCCACCGGCGCGTTCGCGGACCACCACGATGTACGGGTGGGCGCCGTAGCGCAGGTAGCTGGACATGGTGGCCTGAGCCAACACCAGCAGATCGTCGGTTTCGGTCAGTTGTGGGAGCACGTCGGTGCGCAGACGCAGCACGCCGAGACGACTGGACGGATCGACGGAGGACTGGCCGTCGCGGACCTGGCAGCGTTGGTAGCCCAGCAGCACGAAGTGTCCGTCGGCCAGCCAGCGCAGCAGCGCCGCGACGTCCTTGCGGTCAGAGCCGGGGAACCGGCCCTCGGGGTCGGAGTCGAGCTCGGCCGCGAGGCTGCGGAGCATGGCGGCCATCGAGGTGGAGTCCAAAGCCACCTGACGGGCGTCGGCGAGAACGCTGGGCAGCAGGCGCTTGACCTCCTCCACCGACTTGACGTCGACCGATTCGGCCAGTTGGACATGGATCCACGTCTCGTCGATGCCGTCACCGAACGGGGCGTCGGACGCCGGCTCGATCGCCAGGAGGTCTCCGCCAGGCCCACGCCGGGCGCGGAACACCGGATTCATGATGGCCTTGTAGGCCACTCCGAGCCGGTGCAGCAGCACGGTGACGGAGTCCATCAGCATCGACGCGTTGTCCGTCACGATCTGCAGCGCCGGACCGAATCCGGCCGGGTCGTTTTCGGCGTAGACCGCAACCCGGGTGTCGCCGAAGGACCGATGCCTGCCCAGTCGGAGGTGAGCGTCGACCAGGGCCGGCGACATCAACCCCGGCGCCGTCCGGTCCACCGGCGCGGTGACCGCCGAGTCGGCGCCTGGCGCGTCACCGTGAGGCCCGCGGTAGGTCGCCATGTAGGCCCGCGCGAGCCTGGCGATGGTGTCCTGGCCCAGCGGCGGCGAATCGGTAGAACCGTCTACGCTTCTGCCCGTCTCGGGATTGACCGCCATCGCATCGCTCCTACTCACGCCCGCATGCCAGCGCTGGCACGCACAGGCGACATTAGTCGCGCGTGAGGCGGCGGTGGGTCACCCTATGCGGACGGGCCGCTTCGATACCGAGTCGTTCCACCTTGTTTTCCTCGTAGGCCGCGAAGTTGCCCTCAAACCAGAACCATTTGGCCTCGTTGTCGTCGTCGCCCTCCCACGCCAAGATGTGCGTGCACGTGCGGTCGAGGAACCAGCGGTCGTGGGAGATCACCACCGCGCACCCGGGGAAGTTCTCCAGCGCGTTCTCCAGCGAGCTCAGTGTTTCCACGTCGAGGTCGTTGGTCGGCTCGTCGAGCAGGATCAGGTTCCCGCCCTCCTTGAGGGTCAGCGCGAGGTTCAACCGGTTACGTTCACCGCCGGACAGCACGCCGGCCGGTTTCTGCTGGTCCGGACCCTTGAACCCGAACGCCGACACGTACGCCCGCGACGGGATCTCGTTCTGGCCGACCTCGATGTAGTCCAGCTTGTCGGAGACCACCTCCCAGACCGTCTTCTTGGGGTCGATGCCGGCGCGGCTCTGGTCGACATAGCTGAGCTTGACCGTGTCGCCGACCCTGACCGTGCCGCTGTCCGGCTGCTCGAGACCCACGATGGTCTTGAACAGCGTGGTCTTGCCGACACCGTTGGGACCGATGACGCCGATGATGCCGTTTCGGGGCAGCGTGAACGACAGATCCTTGATCAGCGTGCGTCCCTCGAATCCCTTGTCGAGATGGTCGACCTCGACGACGACGCTGCCGAGCCTGGGCCCGGTCGGGATCTGGATCTCCTCGAAGTCGAGCTTGCGGGTCTTCTCGGCTTCGGCCGCCATTTCCTCGTAGCGGCCCAATCGGGCCTTGCTCTTGGCCTGCCGTGCCTTCACGCCGGAGCGGACCCATGCCAGTTCATCCTTGAGCCGCTTCTGCAGCTTTGCGTCCTTGCGGCCCTGCACCGCGATGCGCTCGGCCTTCTTCTCCAGGTAGGTCGAGTAGTTGCCCTCGTACGGGTAGGCGCGGCCGCGGTCGAGTTCGAGGATCCACTCGGCGACGTTGTCCAGGAAGTACCGGTCGTGGGTGACGGCGAGGATGGCGCCCTTGTATTCCGCGAGGTGCTGTTCGAGCCACAGGACGCTCTCGGCGTCGAGGTGGTTGGTGGGCTCGTCGAGGAGCAGCAGGTCGGGCTTGGACAGCAGCAGCTTGCACAAGGCCACGCGGCGGCGCTCGCCGCCCGACAGGTGGTTGACGGGCTCGTCGGGCGGCGGGCAGCGCAGTGCGTCCATCGCCTGTTCAAGCTGAGAGTCGATGTCCCACGCGTCGGCGGCGTCCAGCTGCTCCTGCAGATGGCCCATCTCCTCCATCAGCTCGTCGGAGTAGTCGGTGGCCATCAACTCAGCGACCTCGTTGTAGCGGTTGAGTTTGGCCTTGATGGCCACGCCGTCCTCGACGTTCTCGCGCACCGTCTTCGTCTCGTCGAGCTGAGGCTCCTGCTGGAGGATGCCGACCGTCGCGCCGGGCTGAAGAAGTGCGTCGCCGTTGTTGGGGATGTCCAGTCCGGCCATGATCCGCAAGACGCTCGACTTACCGGCCCCGTTCGGGCCGACGACGCCGATCTTCGCGCCTGGAAGGAAGTTCAGACTGACGTCGTCAAGGATCACCTTGTCGCCGTGCGCCTTGCGGACCTTCCGCATCGAATAGATGAATTCGGCCATGCCGTGGTGTTGCCTTTCCGACAGATTGCGAGTCTTGGTGTTGCTCGCGGACCATCGTAAGCGTGACCTGATTCGGCTGCGCCGACGGAGCTGCCTGAGTTGGCTACGCGGACAGAGGTAGAACCTTCTCACCGACGGCCGACTCGCCCTTCACGGTTTCTTCGTCGTCGGACGTCTTGTCGTCGCCGCCGGTGCCCTCATCGGTGCTCTCGGCGGCCGCCTGCGCGTCGTCACTGGTGCCGGGGTGTCGGCGAGTTTCGATGCGGGCGATGCACCGCGCCAGATCCGGGCCCACCGAGGTGGCCCGCACTTCCACCGACGATCGACGGACACCTTCGCGGTCCTCGTATTCGCTGGTGTACACGTATCCAACAACGATGACGGCGTCGCCCTTCCCGAGCCCGGCGCCGACTCCCGTGACGAGCTTTCCCCAGCAGTTCACCGTGGCGAAGAACGAGTTGCCCGGCTCCCAGTTGCCGTCGGCGGTGCGGCGTCGCGAATTGCTGGCCACCCGGAACTTGATGAGCTCCTGATCGCCGACCCACCTGCGGTCGGGTTTGGTGACGATGTTGCCGACCACGGTGATAGGTGTCTCGAACATGTGATTCCTTCCATTCATCTGCTGCGACGAACCGGTCCATGCCCGGCTCGTCGGTGACACCGCCATTGACCGCGACGGCGCCGACGCCGCAGCCGGGAGGCCCAGCGAACGGACGGCCCCTGTGGATGAACTGCGCACTGTGGATCGTCGGCCCTACGTTGGTTGTCATGACGATGTGGATCAGTCGCAGGCCCGACGCCGACGTAGCCGCGGAACTCGCAGAAAGCCGAACCGCGGGCGGTGTCCTGGCCGGCGTCCGGCTCGCCGTCAAGGACAACGTCGACGCCGCCGGCCTGCCCACAACCGCCGCCTGCCCGGAGTTCGCCTACGCGCCCGACCGTGATGCCGCGGCCGTGGCGGCATTGCGGGCGGCGGGCGCGGTCGTCGTCGGCAAGACCAACCTCGACCAGTTCGCGACGGGCCTCGTCGGCACCCGCTCTCCGTACGGTGCGGTACCCGACAGCCGCAGGCCCGAATTCATCAGCGGCGGATCCAGCTCGGGATCGGCGGTCGCGGTCGCCACCGGCGAAGCCGACATCGCGATCGGCACCGACACCGCAGGCTCGGGGCGCGTGCCCGCGGGCCTGCAGGGCATCGTCGGGATCAAACCCACGCTCGGGGTGGTCAGCACCGACGGCGTCGTGCCGGCGTGCGAATCCTATGACTGTGTCACGATTTTCGCGCCGAGCCTCGACCTGGCGAACCGTGCCATGGGTGTGATGGCCGCCGGTGCCACGGATCGCAACTGGCCCTGCGACGTTCGACTCGCGGCGCCGCCCAATCCCGTCGTTGCGGTACCCAACGAGCTGCCCGAGCTGGACCACCAGTGGCGCGCCGCGTTCGACGCCGCTGTCGGCAGGCTGACCGGCGCGGGCGCACGCGTCGTCACCGTGGACATCACGCCCTTCCTGGCCGCGGCCAAGCTGCTTTACGACGGCTCGTTGGTGAGCGAACGATACGCCGCCGTAGGCGAATTCATCGATGCGCATCCAGACGCCGCGATCGATCCGACGGTGCGTTGCATCATCAGCGCGGCACGCGATATCCCCGCGCATCGGCTGCTTCGCGACCGCCGCGAAGTCAACCGGCTGCGCGCCGTCGCGATGGCCGCCCTCGACGGCGCCGACGCGTTGGTGGTGCCCACCGCTCCGATGCATCCACGCATCGACGATGTGGCAGCCGACCCCGTCGGCGTCAACTCTCGCATGGGCACCTACACCAACTTCTGCAATCTATTCGATCTTTGCGCGGTGGCTGTGCCGGCCGGCACAGCGGGGAAAGCGCAGTTCGGAATCACCGTGCTGGCGCGCGCCTTCGAGGATGCGGTCGCCGCCGACATCGCCGCGCTGGCATCGGAAGACGAAGTCCCCGTGGATGTTTGGCCGCTGGCCGTGGCGGAATCCGTCGAGCTGGTGGTGTTCGGCGCCCACCTCCGCGGCGGACCGCTGGCTCATCAGCTCACCGATCAGGGCGCCCGCTGGGCCGGCGACGTCACGACCGCGCCGCGCTACCGGATGTCGGTATTGCCGACCGCCCCGGCCAAGCCCGCCATCACCCGGGTGCCCGACGGTGCACAGGGCACCGCGCTGAGCGGACACCGGTGGGTGTTGTCCCCTGCGGCGCTCGGCCGGTTCCTTGCCGCCTTGCCGGCGCCGATGCAGCTCGGCAAGGTCGAATTCGACGACGGCACATGGCGAACCGCGTTCGGCTGCGACGCGGCGGCGGCCACCGGCGCCGACATCAGCGCGTACGGCAGCTGGCCCGCGGCCATCGCGGCCGGCGCGGTGGGCTAGGTGTTCCGGCGACGGCGCGACCGCTACGAGCGTTCCGGCGCGGTTACGTCGCTGCGGGCTTCGATGGCCTTGACGCTGTTGGCGAACGCCTTACCCAAGACGTTCTTGCCGACGGTCCCGAGCACGCCCGCGAGCAACCAGCCCTTGAGGTTCTTGCCCTCGCGCACGATGACGACGTCTACGTCGGTCGTTCCATCGGCCTGCCGCGTCAAGGTGTAGGTGTAGCCGGAGGCGCCACCAAAAACATTCGAGTCGGTCGTCTTGATCTTGACGCGGTTGGGATCTGACCAGTCGTAGTACAGCCGCTCCCAGGTGCCGCGCCCGCCCTCGGTGACGTCTGCGTCATGAGTGCCCTTCCGATGCACCTTGAGGTACGAATCGGCGCTGTTCGTAAAGACCTTCGAGCGGCCCGGTCCGAAATCGGTGAGCCCCGCGATGAACTGCTCGGGGCTCGAGGTGGTCGTCTGGTGGAAGTGGATCGTGGACATTGCGTCCTCCTGGCTTGGTGCGGGCTGTTACGTCCACCAGGAGCACACGGCGCGCCTTGCGAATTCCTGCTTGGGCATGCGCGAGCAAACCCCGTTGATCCTGGTATTGAAAGGAACAGCCTTAGAATCGGGCGATGGCCGAGTCAGCCAAGGCGCTAGAGGACCTTCGATGCCAGTGCCCTTAGCACAGCGGTGACCAAGCCGAGGTCCGCAGCAGCCGGCTCTCCCACTGGTCGCGGTACTTGAGCGCCTCGAACATGTACGTGCCCGGCCCGCGGTGCTCAGGCGCGATGTCGGAGGTGAGCAGGCGGACGAGCGTCGCGTAGTCGTTGGCCGGTGAAATCTTCTGCCACAGCATCGCTTCTCGCCTTTTGTAACTTCCATGCGCCACCTGGAAGCACGCCTGGATGTCGAGTATCTGCGACGTCTTGGACAGTGGACGGTAATAGATCTCGTCCCACATGCGGATGTAGTCGTCGAGCGGGGCGCAGGGCCAGCCGGTGTCCTCCATGAAGAGGCTCGACGGATGTGTCGCCCCGTCTGTGGGCACGCTTGCGAGGTCGACCTCCTGAAGAGGTGACCACTCAACCGGCAGCAAGATCTTGCCTGTCACCTCGTGACGCAGGTTGTCCAGCTCGCGCATCCACGCTTGCAGGTCCCCCGTTTGCGTCCGGGTGGCCAGGCGCTCCCACGCCGCGCCGTCGGCGATCCCGGTGATGGTGACGACGTTGTAGGCCAGCCCGGAACCGTGAGCGTGGTTGGTATACCAAAGAAGTCGCGCGTCATGCCCTTGCGCCAGCGTGGGCATCCAACCCTCGCGGTAGGCCGCCTCGAACTCGTCCTCGCGCGCACCGACCACCTTGTGGGTCTCGTGAAGGAACAGCACGGCGACTCCTCTCGCTGGCTCAGGCCCCGTCCGCTATCAGCGCGGCAAGCTGACGGCGGTTGACCTTGCCGGTGTCGTTGTACGGAATCTCGTCGACGATCTTCAAGCGCTCCGGCAACTTGAAGTAGGCGATCACCTCACGGCAGTGCGATCGCAGCTCGTCGAGGGTCAGCCCAGATGGGGCTACCACGGCCGCCCCCACCCGCTGGCCCATCTCCTCGTCGGCGATTCCGGCGACCGCCACGTCATTGACGGCCGGATGGGTCCGAATGGCGTCCTCGACCTCGATCGGCCCGAACTTCTCTCCCCCGCGGTTGATGGTGTCCTTCATGCGGCCGCTCGGATAGATGTAGCCGTCGGCGTCTTGGCGAGCGAGATCCCCGGTGTGCAGCCAGCCTTCGCCGCCGACGTTCTGGGCGGCCTTCACCCACAACTCGCCGACTGTTCCCGCCTCGACATCGATCCCCGTGTCCGGATCCACCACTCGGACCTCGACACCGGGCAGCGGTCGGCCCACAGAACCCACCCGGTTGGGGTCGCGATGATCGCCTGGCAGCAGAGTCGTGTACGCGCCCAAGGTCTCGGTCTGACCGAACACGTTCGCGAACGCCACATGCGGCATCGCGGCCATCGCCCTGCCCACCAACGCGACGGGCGCGGCCGCTGCCCCGTACGCGACGGCGGCCAGCGACGTCAGGTCGGTCTTGTCGAAGTCGGGATGGTCGAGGACCCGCTGCAGCATCGTCGGCACCATGAAGGTGGACGTCACCCGGTGCTCCTGCACCAGGCGCAACCACTCTCCGGCGTCGAACCGGGACTGCACCACATAGGTGTTGCCCGAATACAGGTTGCCGAGCAGGCCGATGGCGCCGCCGACGTGGAAGAACGGGACACTCATCATGCTCACCGTGGGCGCCGCGTCCGCGCGGAATGGTGTTGTGACGCCGCTGATTCGCGCGCTGAGCTGCCCGTGGGTGATGCCGATGGCCTTCGGCAGCCCGGTCGTGCCGCTGGTGAACAGGATCAGCGCGTCGCGGTCGTCGACGTCTTCGGCGGGCGGCGGTGCGGACGTCTCACGGTCGTCGGACAGGGCGGTGGCCGTAAACGCTTGGGACAAGCCCGCTTCAAGCAACCGATCGACGTACGCCTCCCCCGCGACGCCGACTGCGGCACACCCCGCGTCCTCCACGAGCCTCTGCACCTCCGACGGCGTCAGGGCGGGATTCATCAGTGCCGCGGCAGCGCCGACCCGCGCGGCACCGAACATCGTCGCGATCGACAGCAAGCTGCCAACGTCGACGACGGCGACCCGCCCGCCGTCCACGCCGCTGGCGGCAAGGTGCCCGGCGCAGTGTTCGATCGCCGCGGCCAGTTCGCCATAGCGGATAACGCGCCCATCGATGATGAGCGCGGCGCGCGCGGGGTCGCCGGCCGCGGCGGCGTCGATGATCGTTCCGATGTTCACGCGCGGCTCAACACAGGGGTGACCACGAGGAGGTCCGCAGCAGCCGGCTGGTCCACTGATCGCGCAGCTCGAGTGCGTCGTGCATCCACGTCCCCGGGGCGCGGTACTCGGACGGAATCTCGGTCTGGAGGAGTTTGAGCAGCGCGTCCGGGTCGTGAATGCGCTGCATCAAGGCCACTTCGCGGCGGAGGTGACTGCCGAGCGCCGGCTGGAACGCGGCCTCGATTGTCAGCAGCGGGTTAGGCCGGTCCAGGCTCTTGGAGTACACCTCGCCGCATCGGTCGATGTACTCGCCGAACTTGTCCTCGTAGGGCCACATGGTGTCTTCCATGTAGAGCGTCAGGTCGTGCTCCCGACCATCTGTCGGAACCTCGTTGAAGGCGACGTCCTTGCACGGCGACCACGGCAGCGGCACAAGCAATTTGGCCTCGACATCGTGGCGGAGCTCATCGAGATCGCGCATCCATTTCCTGAGGTCGCCCTTCTGTATTCGCAGGGCCAGGCGCTCCCACGCGGTTCCGTCGCGGACGGCTGTCACCGTGACGACCGTGTAGGCGGGGCCGCTGCCGTGCGCTTGGTTGGTGTACCACAGCAACCTGGCATCGTCGCCGGTGCCGAGCATGGGCATCCAGCCATCTCGGAACGCGGCCTCGAAGTCGCCTTCGGCGCGGCCTCGCACCTTGTGCACCTCATGCATGAACAGCAAGCCGCGACCTCCCATGCGCAGGCGCTACATCTGGACAGCGACGCCGAGAATCTGGTTTCCTCACTAGGGTAACGGTCTTCCCCTGCAGAAAGTTGGCTCATGGCAAGGCTCGACGTGCCGGACGGCCCCGGCGGCGAGGCCGCCATGATTTGGACGTTGCGGCCTGAACTCGGCGGCATGGTCGAACGAATGATCCGCGGCGCCTACCAGGACAGCATCCTGCCTGCGGACGAGCGCGAACTGGCCAGGATGCGGATCGCCCAGATCAACGATTGCGTCGCGTGTTCGGACTTCCGTGCGCCGTCGGTGCTCGATGCGGGCATCGCGCCAGAGCTCTATGAGAACGTCGCGGCCTACGCCACCTACCCCGGCTACACGCCGCGTCAGCGCCTTGCGATCGAGTACGCCGAGCGCTTCGCCAACGAGCACCCCTCCATCGACGACGCGTTTTTCGGACGACTGCGCGAATTGTTCAGCGACGAGGAGATCCTCGACCTCACCCTGTGCGTCGCCGTCTTCCTCGGCCTGGGGCGGTCGTTGACCGTGCTCGGCGTCGACCAGTCCTGTGCGATCGACGTCTGAGCGACCTGTGGACATCTCGTCGGTCGACGAACTTCTCACCACCACACGGTCGGTGCGCAAACGCCTCGACCTGACGCGGCCGGTCGACCGTCACGTCATTCTGGAGTGCGTGCGGCTCGCACTGCAGGCGCCGACCGCGAGCAACGCGCAGGACTGGCGCTGGCTGGTGGTCACCGATGCGGACAAGCGCGCAGCGATCGCCGAGATCTACCGCAGCGCCGGTGCCGAATACCTGGCCCGCGCCGCCTCAACGGCATCCGATCCCCAGACTCGGCGCGTGTATGAGAGCGCCCTGGGACTGACCGAAACATTGGCCAAAGTCCCCATTCACGTAATCCCTTGTTTGGAAAGCCGTTTCGATGGGACCGATCAGCTGGTCGCCGCGTCGGCCTGGGCGTCGATCATCCCTGCCGGCTGGAGTTTCCTGCTGGCGCTTCGATCACGCGGTCTGGGATCGGTCTGGACGACGATGCATCTGGCCAAGGAACGCGAGGTCGGAGAGCTGTTGGGAATCCCTGACACCGTGACGCAGGCTGCGCTGTTCCCGGTTGCTTACACCATCGGCACCGACTTCCGGCCGGCCTCGCGGCCGCCCGCGGAGAGCGTCACCTTCTGGAACACCTGGGGAGAGAACTGATGCAGTCCTACACCGTGAGATTTCATGTCGATGCGCCCCCGCGAAAGGTGTGGCGGGTGTTGCATCCACCGGTGCCGCCGAATTCGCCCCGGCCGCGGGTTCTCAAGTGGCCCACGGGCAGCATGGAGATCCTCCACGAAGGCGACGAGGCCGGAGAGGGCCTGGTCCGCACCTGTATCTTCGCCGTGCCCAAGTACTTGTTAACGGGCGGCAAAGGGCGGTCGTTTGAAACGGTGACCGAGGGGAAGCTCAACAAGCTGTCGCGGTACGTCGCGGTCGGCGCGCCGCTCTGGTCGCGCGCCGAGGGCTACCACGAACTCGAGGAACAACCCGACGGCACCACGGTGCTGACGTTCCACGAGACGTATCACGCCTACAACCCGGTGCTGCGTTTCTTTCTGGAACGTCCGGTGCACGCAGCGATCTCTCGCGACAACCTTGAGACCTATCAGCACGCGCTGGGCTTTGCCGGCCGCGTCACGCGACTGAGCTAGGTCTGGCAGGCGTCGCGCGGATCGTTCAGCGACTCAATGCGACTGCGTGTCGCGGCGCGCCATCTCGGCGAGCATGGCGTTGTAGGCCGCCAACTCCGCGTCGTCGTCGCGGTCGGCCGCCCGGTCGAGTCGTTTGGCGGTGCGCTGATCGCTGCGTCGCCACTGGGTCAGCAACGCGATCATCACCACCACAAGCGGGACTTCGCCTGCCGCCCAGGCGATTCCACCGCCCAACCGCTGGTCACCGAGTAGATCGGTATGCCAGCTAAGGCCCAGCGACCGGTAGAAGGTCTCGCCGAGCACGGTGTCCATTCCCATCAACACCACGCCGAAGAACGCGTGCAGCGGCAGCGACGCGAACACCATCGCGACCTTCCCGAGCTGCGGGATCTGCCGGGGTGTCGGGTCGATACCGATCACCACCCAGTAGAAGAGGTATCCGCTGAGCAGGAAGTGAACGTTCATCAGCACATGCGCGGCGTGATTGCTCACCGCGGCGTCGAAAACGCCGCCGAGGTACAGGCCGTAAAAGCCCCCGACGAACACCAACGTGGCCACGATCGGGTTTGTGAGGAACCGCGAAACCCGCGAATGCAACGCCGCCAGAAGCCATTCCCGCGTCCCGGGCGGCTCGCCCCGTCCCGCCGCCGGCAGCGCGCGAAGGGCAAGTGTCACGGGTCCGCCCAAGACGAGCAGGATCGGCACCAGCATGGACAGCAGCATGTGCGCCACCATGTGCATCGAAAACATCGCCGGCATGTAGCGGCCCAGTCCCGACGACGTCGTGAACAGCAGCACCGCGCAGCCGCATATCCATGCCAGCGTGCGCCCCATCGGCCACGCATCACCGCGACGGCGCAACCGGCGCACTCCGAGCAGATATACCACCGCCATCACGATCGCGGCAGTGCCGAAGATGAGGTCGAACCGCCAGTCGAACAACACTCGGGCAACGGTCGGCGGCCCGGCGAAGTCATAGCCGATGGCGACCTCGACGGGACTCGGCTCACTGAGCACCGGCGGTGGCGGCGTGCGGCCCAACCCGACCGCGATGCCGAACGTCGCTCCGAAGACGGCCGCCTCGACCAGCGCCAGCCGGATCAGAGGCCCGCGCGCTTCCGGATCGGTGCTGAGCGCCGCGAGCCCGCTGCGACGCTGGCGCCACCCGATGAAGCCGAGCACACACAACGCGACGAACTTGCCGATCACCAACCACCCGTACTCGGAGCGGACAAGCTCGGGCAGCTGGATCCGCACCAGCGCGTTGACCACGCCGCTGGCGGCCATCGCCACGAAGCACCACAGCGCCAGCGCCGAGAACCGCCGGGCCGCCAGGTCCGCGTGCTCCCCCGAACGCATCGCATGGGCCAGCAATGCCAGCAGACCGCCCGCCCACAGAGCGCCCGCGATGAGATGGATGAGCAGGCTGTTGGTGGCCAGATCGTGCGCGCCGCCAGCCGACGAATGACCCGTGAGTCCCAGCGGCACGAGCGTGATCAGCGCACCGGCGAGCAGCACGGGCGTCCACGACCAGCGCAGCACCGGAAGGCTCGCGAGTGTGACCGCGGCCGCGATGAACGCGGTCCAGCGCCAGGCGGTGGCGGTGTCTATGAGCGAGGCCGCTGACCAGACGCTGACCGGATTGAGGTGCTCGCGCAGCGGCTGCCCCGAGACGTCCGACACGCTCAATGGCACGAGCAGCGCCGCACACACCGTCCACACGGCGGACGCGGCCGTGCCGAGTCGCAGCGCGCGATAGCCGCCGGCGTCGAGCACGCCATTGGTCTGCGGCGGCACCAGAAACGCGGCGAACAGAAACGACCCCGCCGCCAGTACGGCGGCGATCTCTCCCGCCGCGCGCACGAACGGCAGACCATAGGTCGTCGCAGGTCCCGGGTTGGGCAACCCGGTGGCGGTGAGCGCGTCGGCCAGCGACAGCGCGCCGATGCCGGCGGCGATGGCTCCGGCCAGCACTCCGACGCCGATCAGCACGGGCCACGCTGCAGTGCTGCGCACGCTCGGGGCCACCAGCCGGCCGGCAGACGTCATGCGTCCAGCGTATGGCGTGGGCTAAGCGGGCTCGCTGCGCAGGCTCCGCCGCGCCATCTCACGGACATAGAACTGTTCGCGCGCGATCTGCTCGACCCTGTCCATATCACCGACGATGCCGCGAAGTTCGTCGCGGAACGCGGTGCGCCGCTCATCCAGGTCGCCCGCGGGTTCCAGCAGGTGCTGGTCGGCGGCCACCTGCCGGGCGGTCGCGAACAGCAGCGCCGAGACCGCCTCGGTGCTGCGCACCCGGTTCTGTGCGGCGTACTGCCGGCCAACTCCCAGTGCCTTGTTCGTCAGGTCCTTCTCGCCGATCTCCACCGGGGAGTCACGCAGCACGTCGGCGACGATCTCGTAGGCCTCGAAATACGGCCGCAGCATGGCTCCCGCGATCAACGGCTTCTTCGCACGGAGCAGCATGTCGATTTCGCCCGCGGCGACGTGGTCCTCCCAATCGTCGTGCCACGACATCTCTTCTGCCACGTGATCGCGGAATGCCGCCGATTCGGCAAAGTAGAAGTCGAACTTCAGCAGATCACGCAGCCGCATCACCTGCGACCAAAAGGCTTCCAGCCGTTCGGTTTCGGTACGAGCGGCGTAAGCGAGCGCCAGCTCGACGATCGACGTCTCGAGGAACGCGTCGATGAGCGTATTGCGGTAGAACGCGGCCTCGTGTTCGTCCTCGGGGGCGATCCTCCAGACCGGCTCCCTGCCGCCGTCGATACACGTGATGGGATGGCCATTGGACAATGCGTCCAGTGCCGCCCGGACACCGTCGGCCGTGCGCAGCCGCAGGGCACTGTTGGTCATCGGGGTCTGCTTGCGCTCCAGGTAATCCAGCGAGTCCTGCAGCGTGTGGTGGAGCTGGTCAAGGGTGAGCGCGACCCCGCGGGTGGTCAGCAGCAGCGCGGATACCAGCGCCGACGCGTTGACCGGCGTGGCCCGCAGGATCCGCCACGCCACCTCGAATGCCATCTTCTGCAGCGCAAGGCGTTTGGCGGCGTCGTCGGTGGTCAGTGGACCATGCGGCTCGCCGAGGTACTCGCGCATCGACACCGCTTCGGGGAAGCGGACGTAGATCTTGCCGTAGTTGCGCTCACCCTGCGCCTTGATGAAGTTGTACAGCCAGGACAGGCCTTCGGGCGTCTTCTCGCCGCCACGCGCGTATGCGGCGTACTCGGCGGTTTCGTGCAACTGATCGAAGCTTATCGAAACCGGTTGCAGCAGAATGTCGTCGCTGCGACCGTCGAGGTAGGCATCGGCGACATAGGCGAGCAGGCCCAGCTTCGGCGGCAGCATCTTTCCGGTGCGGGACCGCGTGCCCTCGATCGACCAACTGAGGTTGAACCGCTTCTCGACGATGTATCCGACGAACTGCCTGAGCACGTATTTGTACAGCGGGTCGTCGAGCTTGCGGCGGAGGAAGATGACGCCGGAGTGGCGCATCAGCGGCCCCATCAACCCGAACGACAGGTTGATGCCCGCGAATGTGTGAACCGGCGGCAAGCGGTTCTCCTGCATCGCCACCGGCACAATCACGCCGTCGAGATAGGACCGGTGAGAGAACAGCAACACGGCGGGATGGGTTTCCAACGCTCGCCGCATCGACTCGACTTGCGCACGGTCGTAGTCGACGTTGGGGTCGAACCCCCGGCTGAAGATCGCCCGGCCCAATGACGGGATGATGTCGACTGAGAAGCGGCTCCACCCCGTCGAGAGTTCGTCCAGCATCTCGCCGGCTTTTTCGACTGTCGCGCCGGGAATGCCCTCGAGGCCCTCGCGGAACCGAGCTGACGCCAGCATCTCGGGCTTGATCAGTCGCGGCGACTTGTATTCGGGTCCAAGCAGGCGCAACTCGACGCGTTCGATCGCCAAGATCGCGCGTCGGATAACGAAACGAGCGAATTCCCTGGGATTCTCGGCGACAGTGGTGTCGCTCCACTGCTGGCGCAGCTCCGATACCTTCGCGGGGTCGCCCGCGACCACCCTGGCGCGGGACGGGTCCTTTTTCAGGATGCGGTGCTGCAGCATCTGCGGCGGACGGTAGGTGTCCCGGCCGGACAGCAGCGCCACCACCTTGGAGCGCGTAGGCAGGCCGCCCGGTATCCAGAACACACGCACCGGCACGACGGAGCGGTCTTCGTCGGCCCCCAGCAGTTCGACCAGCCGCGCCAGTACCCCATCAGGTGGATCGTCGTCTACCGGCAGCTGAAGCACCTCGACATGCGTGTCGGGATGCTCGCGCCGCTGGCGTTCCAGCCATTCGTCGAGCATTTCCCGTTCGGCCGGCGACGACACCGACGCCAGGACGAGTGCGTCGTCAGTCGCGGTGAACGGGGCGAAGTGGTCGGCGTGGATTTTCACGGCCGCCCTTTCGCGGCAGCCTTTTTCGTCGCTTTCTTGGCGGCCGCTTTCTTCACCGGTTTCTTCTCGGCGGCTTTCTTGACCGCAGCCTTGGCCGGCGCCTTCTTGGCCGCCTTCTTCGCCGGGGCCTTCTTACGTGTGTACAGCTCCGGGGTGGGCAGCTCGTCGTGCGGCCAATTTTTGAGCGTGTCGAGATAGAGCTGACGCACCGCCGCGATGCGGTCGGTCAGGTTGTCGTGTGTCCAGCCGTCGAGGGGTATCGGCGGATACACCACGACGTCGACGGTGCCGGGGTTGAACGTGCTCGAGTCGCGGGCGGCGATGACCTCGGCGTTGCGGATCACGATGGGAACGATGGGGATTCCGGCCGACATCGCGATGCGGAACGGCCCTTTCTTGAACGGACCGACCTCCGTGGTGTCCAGCCGGGTGCCCTCCGGCGCGATGAGGATCGACAGCCCCTTGCGCGCCAGCTCCTCGACCTTCTTCAGTCCTTCGATCGCCTTCTTGGGGTCGTCGCGGTCGATGAAGGCGGCGTCCATGATCTTGCCTATGGTGCCGACGATCGGATCGTTCTCGAGCTCCTTCTTTCCGACCGACGTGAAGTTGTCGCTGACCAGCGTCCCGGCGATCATCGGGTCGGCCTGGTTGCGGTGGTTGAAGATGAACACCGCCGGCCGTTGGGCGGTCAGGTTCTCCTTGCCGAGCACGTTGAGGTTGATCCCGGTCGCGGTCAACAAGGTGCGGCCAAAAGTCGACGTGAAGAAGTTGACGCCGGTGCGCTTGTTGCGGGTCAGCAGACCCAGCCCAATGGCACCGGCGGCGATCGGCATCATCGACGCTATGCCCGCGACCGTTCGCAATTGCGAGATCGGGTTGCTTCCACTGCGGCTGCTGAATTTCAGCACCGGCCAGCCGCGTTTGGCGGCGACCGCGGCGAGCTTGCCCGCGGGATTGGTCGGCCGCGGATTGCCGACGAGGTACATCAGCGCGACGTCTTCGTCGCCGTCGGCGTAGAAATAGCTCTTCGCCAGGTCGACACCGTTGCGGGCGGCGAATGCCTGCACCGCCCTTGCCTTTCCCGGCCCCCAGATGATCGGTGTGAGCACCTCGCCAGTGAGCCGACCGTCATCATCGGTCTCGAACCTGTTGCTCAACACGTTCTGGATGCCCAGGAACCGTGCGACGGGCTCCACCTGGACCGTCAGCGCCGACGAGCTGAGTACGACGGTGTGTCCCCGGGCCATGTGAGCGCGCACAAGCTCGCGCATCTCCGGATAGATGCGACCGACGATCTTCTGCTCGAAGAGGCGCTCGGCCAGTTCGTCGATGTCGTCCAGGGAGTTGCCGCGCAGCATGCGGGCGCCCTTACCGATCAGATCCTCGAACTCGGAGCGGCCGAGCTGATGGTTGAGGCCGGCCTGCACCATGCCGATGAACTCGCCGACCGACATCTGGCGGCGGCGCAGCCGGTCCTGGGTCATGATGACCCCGGTGAACCCGGCGACCAGGGTGCCGTCGAGGTCGAAGAAGGCACCAACCTCAGGCCCCGCTTGGCTGGCCTCGATCTCGGCGACCGAGCCAGGCAACCGCATGGTCTTCGGATTGGGCTGACCGTTGGCCGAACTCATTGCGCCGCACTTCCGTTGGGTGAGACTGGGGTGGGTTGCTGGGCGTCGATCGTGAACGACGCGGGCGAGGCTCTACCGTCGCCGCCGAGAGCGAGCACCTCGTCGAAGCCGGTCAGCAGGCAGCGCGCCCACAGGTCGGAGTCGGCGATCGACGCACGATCGTAGCGTGTAGTGATCGTGCAATAGCCGGCGCGAGAGATCAGCACCACCATCATCGCCACACCGGGCAGCGGACCAAGGCCGTACTGCCGCAAGACCTTTGCCCCCGCGATGAAAGTGTCGCCGGCGTAGACCGGCACGTTGCTGGCCTGGACGTCGGAGTTGACGATCGATCCGGCCATCGACTCGAGCACGCCGTCCGGAAGCAGAGTGAGCACCGGGGCGATGGCGCCGACCATGTCGATCGCACGCTCCTCGCGCTTGCGCGTCATCTGCGAACGGATGGTCTTGATGCGCACTTCGGCATCGGTACGACCGATCGGTGCGGCGAGATTGACCCCCGCGAACCGGTTACCGCCGGCGGGGTCCGCCTCGGATCGCAGGTTGACCGGCACGGCCATAGGGAGTGCGTCGATCGGCACACCCTTGGCCTCGTGGTAGAGGCGCAAGGCCCCGCACAGACCGGCCAGGTAGGCGTCGTTGATCGAGCCGCCTGCCGCCTTGGCGGCCTTATGCAGGTAGCCGAATTCGATGTCGATCGCCTCGCTGCGGGAGGACAGGCTTCGGCGCCGCAGCACCGGCGACGGCGGGGCGACGGGTCCGACGACGCGGGCGCCGGACATTGCGTACTCGACGACCTCACCCATTCTCGATATCGGGTCGCGGACCATTTCGCCGACGACGTGCGCCGCGCCGAACAGCACGCCACGTACCCGGCCGGCGATCGTGCCTGGGAGCCTGTTAAACCCTTGACGCATCAAGTCGTTTGGTGACAAGTCCTGCGGGACAGGCAGCGGCGGAGGGGCCTGCGGTGGCGGATCACGCTCGAGGTCGTAGAGGTTGGCGAACATCTCGACACCGCCTACGCCGTCGGTCACGGCGTGGCTGAGATGCACAATCAGGGCGGCGCGGCCACCTTCGAGGCCCTCCAGGAGGGTCGCGGTCCACAACGGCCGGGAGATATCGAGCGGTGACTGCGCCGCGACCTCGGCCAGGTCGATCACCTGGCGCAGCGTCCCCGGCTCCGGGACCCGCATCCGTCGTACATGAAAGTCGAGGTTGAAGTCAGGGTCGATCACCCACCGCGGCGCCACGGTGGGCAGCGTCGGCATGACGACCTTCTGCCGCAGCCGAAGGACCTTGCGTGAGGCGGTGTCGAATCTCGCCCGGAATCGCTCCCAGTCGGGAGTGATGTCAAGGAGTTCGACGGTCATGATGCCGGAACGGGTGCGCGGGTTGGCTTCACCGCGGTGCAATATCTGGTCGAACGCGCTGAGTTCCTCCGGAAGTTCAGCTGTATCGAGTTCCGGCACGTCACTCATGCCCGTCGCTCCCCTCCCTACGCCGAAGTGCTGTCACCCACGCTAGTCCGCTGCCCGGTAGCGCGGTGTGCCTTTAAAGGCTGTCGCAGGGAAGGGCGCGCCCCCCAGGCGCCGGACTCAGCGCATCGTTCATGCCGACAATTCCGCTGAGGTCAACGGGCACCTGCCCGCGGCAGCTCGCGGAATGCGGCTGCATCCAGAACTCCTGCTAGCTGGCCGTTCCTGCTGGGCGCAATCCGGAGCGTGACCGATGTGCCATGTGCGTCGGGCCGGACGTAGTAACACTCGTCGGTCTCCGGGCAGTAGATGCACACGGTATCGATTGCGCCCTTATCCATTGGTGTCATGTGCGTCCCGTTGCGGTCCGCCCATATAGACCGGAACTGAACTTTGATGGCACCGGCACGCGCCGATCGGTACTTCACCTGAAGGCGGTGAAACTCTCCGGCCGCATATGCGACAAGATCGAACGGCGCGTGCTCCGTTGCCGGAAACAGGACCGTGAACCCTTGGCTTACCAAGTCTGCGTGGACTTTGGCGATGCCTAGATCGCCCTTGTCCTTCGTGTGGTGTCTCACCATCGATTCCAGAGTAAGGGATGACCCATCCATCGGTCGGCGGGAATTCGGCTAGGGTGGGTCCGCCGCCCCCGTAGCTCAGCGGATAGAGCAGCCGCCTTCTAAGCGGTTGGTCGCAGGTTCGATCCCTGCCGGGGGCACTCCCGGGGGCGCTTACCCACCGGTCTTGAAGAGATAGTCCCCGGGCGGTGCGAGACACGCAGCCAATTCGTCCACTGGGTTTACTGCCGCCACCTGTCCCGGTGCGGAGAGCGCGTGGCGGGCTCGGCGACTTCGGGTGCCGCGAACACGTGCCTGGCCGCCGTGCGGCGGCCGGGCACGTGCGTTTGCGTTCCGCTAGGCCTTGGCGGTGTAGGAGCGTGCTCCGGTACCGGCCAATGCACCTCGATCGACTATCAGGTACTCGTCGCGGATCGGAGTTGCGGCGAAGTAGCTCTCCAGAATCTCGCGGGTCCCGGCGGCATAGCGGGCTTGAGCCGACAGAGACGAGCCCGAGATGTGGGGAGTCATACCCTGGTGCGGCATGGTCCGCCACGGGTGGTCTGCGGGCGCGGGCTGCGGATACCAGACGTCACCCGCGTAACCGGCGAGCTGCCCGCTCTCGAGAGCACGAACGACGGCATCCCGGTCGCAGATCAGGCCGCGGGCAGTGTTGATGAGATAGGCGCCTCGCTTCATCGTCGAGATCAGCTCGTCGTTGAACAGTCCCCGCGTCTCCGGATGCAGCGGCGCGTTGATCGTCACCACGTCGAGGTGAGGAACCATCTCCTGCACCGACTCGTGGTGAGTCAGGTTCAGTTCGGCTTCGACCTCGGCAGGCAGCCGGTGCTTGTCGTAGTAGTGCAGTCCGACGTCAAAAGGCGCGAGCCTGCGCAGGACGGCCAACCCGATCCGCCCGGAGGCCACAGTGCCGACCTGCATGCCTTCCAGGTCATAGGAACGCTCCACACAGTCGGCAATGTTCCACCCGCCGTCGAGCACCCACTGGTGGGACGGAAGGTAGTTGCGGACCTGCGACAGAATCATCATCACGACGTGCTCAGCCACGCTGATGCTGTTGCAAAAGGTCACCTCGGCAACGGTGATACCCGCATCGATGGCCGCGTCGAGATCCACATGGTCCGAACCGATTCCGGCGGTGACGGCGAGCTTCAGCTTGGGCGCCTTCGCGATTCGCTCGGCGGTCAGGTAGGCGGGCCAGAACGGCTGAGAGATGACGATCTCGGCGTCGGGCAGATGCTGGTCGAAGACCGAGTTCTCCCCTTCCTTGTCCGATGTGACGATTAGCTCGTGACCGAGACCCTCCAGGTACTTGCGAAGTCCGAGCTCGCCGGAGACGCTGCCGAGCAACTCGCCCGGCGTGAAGTCGATCGCCGAGGGGGTCGGCAGAGTTTGTCCGTCGGGATAGCGTTCCAGCTTGGGCAAGCCATCCCTTGCATAGGTTTTGGGGTAGCCACCGACCGGGTCGTCATAGAGTACGCACACTACTTTGGCCATGGATTTTCGATTCCCTTCTAATCGTCGTGATTTCGGGGTCGGGGGAACTGCGGTCGCCCAGTGCTTAGGGTGGGGCCTTGAGGGTCCCCGCACGGGAGATCGGGGCAGCGCCTGCATCTGATCAGACTGCGGGCGGTGCCGGTTGTCAACGCGCTCGACGTTAACCCGCCCGATCGTCGCCCAACAAGAGCTGGCTGGTTGGTATTTGACATGGTCTAATAGTTTTCAGCTATCGAGACTGGGATCGCTGGAGGTGTGACTATGCAGGGCGACGTCCTTATCCAGCAGCTCGAGTATTTGGTCGCGTTGGCCCGGGAAAGGCACTTTGGCCGGGCGGCTGCAATCTGCAATGTGAGTCAGCCGACGCTGTCGGTGGCGATCAGGCGCCTCGAGCGGGAGCTCGGTGTGGTGATCGTCTTGCGGGGTCATCGGTTCGAAGGTTTTACTGACGAAGGCAGCCGGGTCGTCACCTGGGCGCACCTTATTCTCGCCGAGCGCGACGAACTGCTGGCTGACGTGGAACGTATGCGGGGACGGCTCAGTGCGATGGCGCGAGTCGGCGCGATTCCAACTTCGCTGCCCGCCAGCCCGCTGTTGACCGCCCGATTCCGGCGCGACAACCCCGCCGCCACAATCCGGGTGGAAGCCACATCGTCACGGGAAATCGCCCGTGGACTTGCTGATTTCGACATCGACGCCGGCCTGACCTACCTTGACGACGAGGCCTACCTGAAGACCAAGTCCGTATGGGCCCGGCTGTAACATCCCGGGTTGTCGGCGACCCCGCAAGCTGCTAGGTGCTCGGGTTGTCGGCGCCCCGCAAGCTGGTGGATGGCGTGGCAACGCAGCGACGATCGAGTAAGTCGTATGCAAGGAGACGAGCATGATGTTCAGCAACACTCTCTTTCGCCGATGCGTGTCAACACTTTTGGCCGTGTCCGCCATGTCATTCGTAGCGGTTTCCGCCGTTGCTGTCGCCGATGAGCCGTCTCCAAACGACCTACTGCCGCCCGGTGCCGTGAAAGTCTCCGACGATGTGCGTTCTCCGTCCGTTTTTACACTGGATTCACTGCGCCAGTTGCCAACGCAGACTGAAAAAGTCACGTTTGCGACCGAATCTGGTCAGCAGACTCACACGTACACCGGCTGTTCCCTGGATGCGATCATCACTGCAGCGGACCCGAACGTCGATGTCGGCGCCAAGCACCCGCTGCTGACGATCGCGATTCGCGCCACCGGGGCCGATGGGTATTCCGCGGCGCTGGCTTGGGCAGAAGCATCACCAACGCTGACGCCGAGGCCAGCACTGGTGGCCTACGCCGAGGACGGTAACGCGCTAGATCAGCCCCGACTCGTTGTTCCGGGAGATCTCGGCGGCGCACGATACGTCAAAGACCTCACCGAACTACAGATCGTCAATCTCGCTCACCGTTGACGGGATGCGCCGGACGTCATCAGTTCGACTGCGCTGTCGAGCCCGGCGGTGTCGGGCCTTCCTCAGAACCGTGCCGGCAAGCGCGAAAGGCAAAGGTCGGGGCGCACGGCTTAACTTCGGGGCTAGGGCCACAAGAGCTGCATCGACCATTGGCGGTCGTCGCGGCGGTATTGAACCCGCGCGTGAACGCGATCCGGGTCGGCCTGCCAGAATTCGACCGTATGCGCGATCAGTCTGTAGACCTGCCAGGACGGTGTGAGAAGGTCGGGATCGGCTGACAGGCGTCGGGCGGCCTTCGCGACTGCCTCCATGCATGCGATCGTGACGCAAGCGGTTGACTGGTGACTCGCTAGCGCAACCGCACGAGCCCCCGCGCTACGCGAACGAAAGTCGGCTGCGCTGGCATCGGCCGAACCGACGACCACTGAGCCGCGGACGCGGATTTGCCGCGCCACCACAGGCCAATAGAAGGTCAACGCCGCCTGCGATTGCCCCACGAGCTGAATGCCGTTGCTGCAACCACTTTGAGAACAAGCTGCTGGGCTCATGGGGAAGATGCCTCGCCAGATTATTGCGTCTCCCGGACCACCTGCCCATCCTCGAATTCCATGATGCTCACCACGTTTGTACCGCATATCGAAATCGGGACGTTGCCGGCGCTCGGACATTTGCATCTGTCGGTCGGTGCGCTCCGCTTCGAACACTCGTCTCGCGCGGCTACCGCAAGCTGGCCTTCGCCTATCCCGGAATCACCAAATGGCGTGCCCTGGGCGACTATCGGCTAGAAGATGTCACCCGCGCGACGCGCGCATGACCTCGGGGCCCGTCAGCGTGAACGACATCACGGTGGACAATGCCGCCGATGTCGTCGCCGCATGGGTGCGCGACGGTGTTACCGCGGTATGTGGCAAAGCGATGAGATCGCGTGCCTGGTCCTGTACGGCATCTGTCATGCCGGACTGCGCTCGCCGGACGACTTAGCCGTCATCCGCGTCGGCGCCAACCCCATGGGAGCCTTCAGTTCACCGCCGCTGACCACTGTGGAGTTCAGCGTCACCGTGGTGGCCGATGCCGCGGCCGCCGCTGTTCTCACCGAATTGGGATACCAGGGGCCGCCACCGCCCGCTGCGACCGATATTGCCGTACTCGCGGATCCATGGGCGTCCTAGACCGCAAGTACGGCCTTGACGGTTGCCTCGCCGCGATGCTAAGCAGGTGCTCAGCGCCGCGCGCATTACGCGTCGCGCAACGAGGGAAGGGCTCAATTATGGCGATGCACACCGTGCTGAACGAGATCCGTGAACGGCCCGGTACCGGTGAGGTGATTCCGGTATTCGATCCCGCCACCGAAGAGCAGATCACTGAGTTCAAGGATTGCGGCCCAGAAGCGGTCAACGACGCCGTTGCGCGTGCGAAGGAGACTGCCGAGTCGGGCGTCTGGAAGGGAATGGCCCCCAGCGAGCGGGCCAAAGTCCTCTGGCGCATCGGCGAATTGATCGACCAGAACGCGGCGGAGCTGGCCGAGCTCGAGTCGCTGAACGCCGGCATGATCCCGGCACAAGCCCAGGCAACCGTCGCCGTCAGCTCCGAGTTCTTCCGGTACTACGCAGGCTGGTGCACCAAGATCGAAGGCATCGCGGCCGACGTCAACACCAGCGGCCTCACCGGCGTCGAAGCCCACCAGCACGCCTACACCCTCAAGGAGCCCTACGACGTCGTCGGGCTGATCTTCCCCTGGAACGGACCGATCTTCAATTTCTGTTGCAAGCTCGCGCCTTCGCTCGCCGCGGGCTGCAGCAGCGTCGTCAAGCCGGCTGAGGAAACCCCGCTCACGGCGCTGATCCTGGACAGAATCCTCACCGAGGCCGGGGTCCCCGACGGGGTCGCGAACCTGCTGATCGGCTACGGGCACACCGCGGGTGCGGCGATCACCGCGCACCCAGACGTGGAAAAGGTCGCCTTCACCGGGTCGACCGAAGTCGGCCGCGCGATCGTGGGGGCCTCGGGCGAGAGCAACCTGAAAAAAGTCACGCTCGAACTCGGCGGCAAGTCACCGGTCATCATGTTCGACGACGCCGACCTGAACACGGCGATCACCATGGCGGCCTTCGGCACCTTCGTGCACTCCGGACAGGCATGCGTGTGCGGCTCGCGCATCTTCGCCCAGCGCGCGGTCTACGAGCAGGTCGTGGAGGGCATCGCGAACATCGCGAACCACCTACAGCTGGGCGGCCCGACAGACGATGGCAGCATGATCGGCCCGCTGATCAGCCAGAAGCAGCTCAATCGCGTCTTGGGCTATCTCGACCAGGGCAAGTCCGATGGGGTCGAACTCGTCACAGGCGGGCACCGGCTCGACCGGAAGGGTTACTTCGTCCACCCAACCGTGGTCACCAACGTCGATCCCACCACGAGCCGGCTGTTCCAGGAGGAGATCTTCGGGCCCGTGGTGACGATCCTGCCGTTCGACGACGAAGACGAAGCGGTAGCACTGGCCAACGACAGCACCTACGGACTGGCTGCCACCGCTTGGACCAAGGATCTCGGCCGCGCACACCGGATAGCCAAGCGGCTCAAGGCCGGAACCGTCGGGCTGAACTGTCAGCTGCAGTTCGATCACTCCATGCCCTTCGGCGGGTACAAGCAGTCCGGTTGGGGCTACGAGTCGGGCAAGGCGGGCCTCGAGACCTACCTGCAAACCAAGATCGTCTGGGCCCAGATGTAAGCAATAGCGGTGGGTCGGCGCGGGGTACGAGTCGCTGTTTCACGAGCGAAGAGATCGCGCGCCGAACTCATCGTCTATTCATCGCCAATGACTACGATTCGGCGGTAATTCACGGATTCCCAACGACGCTTATTGACGCCAAATACGTTGCCGCACACGACAAAACGAGCAATATCTAGCACGCCCGCGAGACCGCAAATGGTAATCTCTAGGTCGCAGGTCGATTCCTGCCGGGGGTGCAGATGTGCCGGGGCCGCAGATGCCGGGGGCGCAGACACTGCCGGGGCGCAGGTCACAGGGTGGGCACCTGTGGCGCGAGCACTATCCGAGTATGTGGACAGAGATCAGGGCAGTGGTCGCAACGGGCGTGCTCGTCTATGTCACGTTCGTCGTCGACGCCTACAGAGGGGTGATTGAGGGCCGCGATCTGCCGCGTGCTCACCGAGATCCGGCGGCCGCGCCACGGCGCCGAGGCCGCCGGCTATTGCGCAACCTGAGCGATGTCGAACTCATCACCGCCGACTACGTCGCCTCGTATAACCAGCAGCGCCTCATGCGCCGGCTTGGCCCTGTGCCACCCGCCTAAGCCGAAGCCCACTACTATTCCGAACACGTGACCGGCCAACCGGCCGACTCACAGAACCCCGAGGGTGCATGACACCCGGGATGCTTCAGTTCCGGTCAATCTAGGCGAACACCGCGACGACTACTCGTTGATTGGGCGAACGGACAGGACGCCTGGATCCGACAGCTCACTGCCGAAACCATTTTGTCGCGCCAACCGCCGAGTGACGGTCTGCTCGACGCCGTGTATGGCACCTTTCTCGCAGATCACGAACTATCCAGTTCGGGGCCACCCGGACTGGACCTCATCCCCAGGCAGCGGCCGCAGAAAGAGCGGCCTCCGCATCGGGGTAAACGGGTAGCCGCGAGCTTAATGCGACAGCGGCGATGATTCGGCCCACGATGGGCTTGCGACTCACCAGGCACATCCTGATGCCGCGGCGGCGGCAGCGGTCCGCCTCTTCCGCCAGTGCGGTGAACGCGCAGCAACCCATGAAGTCGAGGCCATCGATGTCGATCACAAGCGGACCGGGTGGGGGTGTCGCTGCAGCGGCTTCGCGCAGCAGCTGGCGCCAGTTGCGTTCGTTGGCTGCATCGACCTCACCGCCGGCGTAGACGGTGACGGTCGAGCCATCGCGCTGGGCGACAGTTCTTAAGACGCCACGCGGATTGTTCAGCGCTGGAACGAGGTTGGCGCTCAAGGTTAGGGGAACTGGAGACGGTTGGACAGCAACGCTCATGGGTGCACTCCGATTTGTGCGGCGTAAAAACGCCTGATGGATGGCCGCCCTGTGTCTGAAGACGAGACCGAGCTGATCGCCCGCCCTGGCTCTGAAGACGAGACCGCTGCCTCTGATTAGAAGACAGACTGGTCTCTCTTTCATAACAGAGACAGGGCGGTCTGTCTATAGGAGTAGCGTGTGAGTCCACATGGACATAAGCGCTGTCGCTCAGATGGGGCCCGCCATGCCAGCCCGTGAGCGAATCCTGACTACCGCCTACCGGCTGTTCACGCGGCGCGGCATTCGCGCGGTCGGCACCGACGAGGTGATCGCTCGGTCCGGGGTCGCCAAGGCGACCCTGTACCGACACTTCCCGAGCAAGAACGACCTGGTGATGGCGGTACTGCAGCGCCGGGAGGAATTGTGGACTCTAGAGATGGTGGAGCAGCAGTCACGGCTGCGCGGTGACACGCCCGAGGAACAACTGCTGGCGATCTTCGATGTGTTTCACGACTGGTTCCAACACCATGAGGACTACGACGGCTGCTCGTTCATCAACGTTTTGCTCGAGCTGGGTGTCGCTCATCCGGCTGGCCAAGCCAGCATCCGGTACCTCGAGAACATCCGCAAAATCCTGCGTGGGCGCGCCGAAGCGGCCGGCCTGGTCGATGTCGACGACTTCGCCCGTTCTTGGCACATCCTGATGAAGGGTTCCATCATCACTGCCACCGAGGGCGATCTTCAGGCTGCCCACCGCGCTCAAGCGATGGGCCGGGCTCTCATCGAACGACACCGCCCGCCAGCCGACTGAAACGCGCATCTGGAGCGAACGTCGGATTGATTTGCAGGACATGGGCATGTGAAATCTCCTCGGGAGTCGACGGCCGTGCAGTCGGTACGTGGACGGTGCACTCGCGGTGTGGGTCCACGAGCAGGCTGAACAGAGCACTGAATTGTCGCGTTCGTAGATTCCCTCTTCAGGAGCCTCTTCCGAGGCTAAACTCCCGTTCACGTCCGCGGCCTCTGGCGGGCGTCCCAAATCTGCGAGTGGACAGGGAAATTCGACAATGAAGGTCCTCGGAAAGAAATTGGCGACGGCCGGCGTCGCGCTCGTCAGTGTTGGCGCGATCGCGGTCGCGCCAACGGTTCAAGCTCCGCCGCGGCCGGTCCCGTCGTTCCAGGCTCCACCGCGGCCGGTCCCAACGGTTCAGCTCGCGGCGGCGACTTCTCCGACCGTGGTGCAGACTTCTCCGACCGCGGTGCAGCCGTCGGCACAGCAATCCAACTACCTCGGGGCGTTGTTTAGCTTGGACCTGGGCAGGTTCATCATCCCGCCGAGCGCGGGTCAGCCGATCCCCACGCCGCCGCAGATTGGGCCGTCCCCCGCGCCCACCAACTTCGAATTCGAAGACGCGATCATTAACACTTACCACGCCATCGAGCCGTGGGTGCGCTGGGGGTTCGAAGTGGCCACCTATGCGGTCGGCTGGATTCCGTGGGTGGGCTGGCTCTCGCCTCAGATCATGATCTTCTACAACTTCGGGGAGCGCATCGTCGAAAGCCTCGTGGTCAATTCCGCCAACTGGCTGTGGGGCCCGCTGCCCTTCCTCGAGGGCTTGGGAAACGTCGCCGTGGATAGCTGGAATGCGCTCGTCCAATTGGGAATTGACCAGTGGAACTTCTGGCTGCCATCGTTGCCACCGCTGCCGCCGTTCCCGTTCGCGGCGCAGCAGGCGCAGGCACAGCTGGCAACCGGTGAAACTCTGGCGCCGGCGGACCAGCAGCTGGCGCCGGCGGACCAGCAGCTGGCGCCGCCGACCGTGAAGCCGCATCCGTTGCGCGACGCACTGGCTGCGCTTCGACGTTTGCTTGCGGGTCTCGACCCGGTCGCACCGCAAAACGTCGACCCGCAAGAAAATGTCGACCCGCAAAACGTCGACCCGCAAGAAAACGTCGACCCGCAAAAAACCGTCGACCTGCAAGAAAACGAGCCCGCTCTCGTCGACGTCCGGCGCGTGGCTGCTCCCGCAAATCCAAAGGACGACCTGCAAGTTCAAGCAGATCTTCAGCAGACCGGCACCACGCCGAGGAATCCGGTTGAGACGAAGACGAACCCGCCGGCGGGCACGCCAAATCTGTCCGGCACAACGTCCGGTATCACAAGCCCGCCGCTGACGCCGCTCGGAAAGCCGAAGCCGTTCGGCAAGAAGCCGAGGCCGGCCGCCGAGACTTCGAACCCGTCAACCCGACCGTCGAACGAGTCTGTCGGAACATCGAACTCCCCGGTCGGGACTTCGAATGAGAGCGTCGGGACGCCCAACCCGCCCAAGAACCGCTTCAACGGAACCAACAAGCACCGCTTGACCGGTTCACCGAGCGGCAGCCCGGCGAGCTCGCCCCGCTAGGCCCCCAAACGACGCTGGCCGGGTTTCAGGGTTATCGCCTAGCCGGCGGATATGAAGGTCCCGGATCAGGACCAGGACGCGGGTGCCGCTGTAAGTTCGGCCAACGCCCATGTGGTGCAGTCGTGCGGCGACGAGCAGGGTGATGACGCCGGCTTGGTCGATGCGGTCGGTGCGGACCCGGTTGTGAGTGTCGGTGCGGGTTGCTTGGGCCCGACGCGATAGGTTGCTACAGAGACCTTGGAGAGGGCGCCGCATATGAGCAAGGCCGCTACTAGGCGTGTAACAAAAGTGGCGATGGGCGTCGCGGCTGTCGGGGTCGCGTCGACGGTCGCCGGCGTTGCTGCCACCCAGCCCGCCTCGATCTCCACACCCCTCGCCGACCTGGCCGCCCTGATCGTCGTTGGCAGTTCGACGCACCCAGACGGCAGCGGGAACGAGGACTTCTTCCACGGAATGTTCGATGCACCGCCTTACAACACCGGCGGCAACATCGAGCACGTCAACTTCTTCACAGGCCCGTTGGGCATCAATCAGGCCCTGCAGGCGCACGACGGCGAGCATAACGCCGTGCTCTCCTCGGGCTGGGGCGCCGCCAACGCGAGTTTGCTGCTGATGCAGCTGCAGGCTGAGAACGACCCTGCCCTCCCACAAACCGTCTTCATCCTGGACAACAACGTCGACCGGCCCACCGGCGGCTTCGGGACGATGTATCCATGGTTTGCGCTGATCGGGGTCAACCCCATCCCGTCGCCGACCGATACCGACGCCCTGGAGATCGTCGACGTGGGCTACGAGTACGACTACAACTCGAACGCTCCGGCCGACGTGCTCAACCCCATGGCCGCCGTGAATTCGCTGGTCGCCTACCTGTATCGGCACCTGAACCAGAACGAACTGGACCTGCCGGTCAACACCGACGGGTCCCCCTCGGTCACGTGCGGCAGCGCCAACACATGCGGCATCACCGACACCGGTGCCGTACTTGAATGCCCCGACGCGCAGTGCGGAGCCGTGCCGGCCGACGAGCGGGTCGCCGCATACGTCACACAGCGCGGGAACACCACCTACGTCACCTACACAAGCAACGGCCTGCCACTGACCAACCTGATACGCGCCGTTGTGCCTTTCGGCAATGTCATCGCCGATCTCACCGAGCCGGTGCTGACCCAGATCGTCAACTCGGCCTACCCGAACGGCAATCCCATCCCCGCAGATCCGAGCAAGTATCAGTCGGCAACACCGTTCTCCTCTCTTACCCAGCTCGCCGCGACGGCCGCGCAGATACCGGGCGCAATCCACCAGGGACTGACGGCAGCTACCGGCTCGGCACCGAAAACGACGGCGAAGACCTCGATCACAGCCGCGGAGGCAACGCCGTCGGGCAAGAAGGCCCCGGCCACGTCCGAGGAAACGCCGAAGCTGTTGACCAACGTGGTGCGCGAGAGCCGCAAGGCCGCGCGTCAGTCTGGGGTCAGTGATGACGCCACTTCGTCGGCGCCGGATCCCGTTGCCACCGTTGACAAGCCGACGAAAGGTGATCGACGGGATTCGACGCGGAGCGAGTCCGGCGCGACCTCCGGTCACCGGAGCGCGAGTGCCGGCGCGTACGCGGAAGCAGGCAAGTCCTGAAGCTGGCACGGTCGAATGTATGGCTGCGCCAAGGGACCACGACTACTGGAACCACAACACTGCCTACCACCCGTGGCTGGTCGCTATCGCCGCCGAGCATCGCGGCGAGGTCCTGGATGTCGGTTGCGGCGACGGCCTACTCGCCCAGCGGCTCGCGCCGGTGTCGCGGTCGGTGATAGGTATCGACCCTCGACGAGATCCGCAACATGGTGGACGAGGTACTGCCCGGAGCCTCGGTGCGACGTGCGTTCTACTACCGCTACCTTCTGCGGTGGGCCAGTTGCTGAGCTACCTGGGGAGTTTCGACTCGATCTTGTCGGCGACGTCAGCGGCTTGCGTGACGGCGGCTTCCTGCTGCGGCTTGCACGCCTGGATGTCGAGGATCAGATTGGCGACGAGCGAGAGAACATGCTGGCACGATCTGGTCTGGTCACCAGCGCCTCGTGTATACGGAATCGCAAGCCGGTTGTCAGTCTTGGTGAGTTCACCACTTCGCCATGGGGGCAACGACTGGCCGTTGAGCTGGATGTTCACGTTGTGGTTGGTGCACTTCGACCATCGGTCCGTCGACTCGGTGAAGAACTCCTTCGCCGCGTCGATGGTGCGGTAGGAGACGACGGATTGGACAATGAGGTTTCCCCACCCGTCAGTGTCCGGCGCCCGAAGCATTTGTTGGCGCACCGACTTCCAGTGACTGGACTCGTAGATCGGCGCTTGGTTGACTTGCCAAACCCCCAAGCAGTTGAGGTTGGGCAGGAGGTTGCGGTTATCAGCCATCTGAGCGACGGGCGGATGCGGGGTCATCCCGGTCGTTTCCATGATGGCATTGACGTCGTCGACGCTGAGGAGCAAACCAGGGAGGGCAGAGTCGGGCACCAGCTTCGATGATTGCGACGCGCCAGAAGCGGCGCCTCCACCGCAACCGGCCAGCACAAGACTGAGCGCGAGCGCCCCAAAAAGACTGCGTTTCACCGAATTACGCGTGCGTCCCAGCCGCAGCACAGGCCGTTTGGACCTTCTCAGCTTGGTTGTTCATCTCGGTGGCGGTGGAGTTCAGACTGTCGCCGGGAATTCGCAGCCCCATCTTGACGAGCAGCTTGGTTGCGCCGAGCGACCAGATCCGCATCGGTTCGGCTATATCCGGCTGCAACCCGGGCGTGTTGGCCGCGTCCATGGCTACACCGGCCGATTGCCGAAGCGCGGTCCTGCCCACCCCATTGCTGCTGTCGACAGCCGGATCTGAATAGTCGGACCCTTCGAAGGAGTCGGCGAATTCCCCGTAGTAGTTCGAGGAGCCGTCCAGTACCTGGGCGAATGTCCCACAAGCCTGCGCTGCGGCATCAGTAACGTTGTCCGACGGGTCCACCGGGGTGACCACCACCGGCCCGGGCGACGACGGGTCGGATCCGAGGTCGTCGGCCGACGCCGCGGGAATGACCATCAACCCGATGCAGAACGCCATGACAGATGCGGCCAGTGCGCGCTCGCACACGTGGGATGACTTCAATGTTTCCTCCAAGGTAGTTCGGTCTCGCAGTGTCGGCTGGGTTTCAGTTCACCCGCTCTGCAGGCGTTCGCACCGGCCAGCCAAACCCACGTCGACGAGCCCCGTCCAGTCTCGAGGGCACTAACGCGAACTACGGTCGATCGGTCAGATGTCCAGATCGTGAACTAGCGGCCAACGGCCGATATCTAATTGCGGTCCATCGGCTTTCGTCAGCCTGTGGAGAGGATTGCGCCTTTCTGTGGTCCGGACAAGAACGCAAGGCGCAGACGCCCATTCGATGGGAACAAGGCCCGAACTGTTTGCAGTGCGTTTACCGTTTGGAAACCCCACCATTAGAGGCTCCCTCGCGACAGATCCGTTACAGATCCGTTGTATTCCGACCAGGAGAGGCGCCAATACAACCATGTTGAACCGCTTTGCATTGCTGGGAGCCGTCTGCATCGCGATCCCGGTCGGGGCCGCGCCCCTCGCACAGGCCGACCCGCCTCCGCCCCCGGATCCCGCGGTGCCGGTGAATGCCACCAATCCACTCCCGCCAGAAGGTGCCGTTCCGTCGGGGCCCCCCGGAGTCCTCGACACCCCGGACGGCTGGCACCTGGAGGTCGTCGGGGCTAACGAGACACAGCTGCCGGTGGCGCCGCTGACCACAGCAATCTCGTCGCGCGAGTACTTGATCGCCGGCACGTTCACCGGCAAGATCACGGGCGGCGGCAAGACGAAACTGGCCGGCGGATCGATGGAGGCCGGTGAGCAGATCGGCTGCGGCATCATCTCCGACGAGGAGGAGATCAACCCGGGCTTCACCGTCAATCTGGGCATCAACGTTCCGTTCACCAACGCGACCGCCGCGGGTACCGGTCCCTTCCTCCAGGGCAAGGTGTATCTGAAGCCTGGCACGGTCACGACCGTCGCCATCGACAAGAAGTCGTTCAAGGGCTCCTCGACTCGCATCACCATCACTGGCGTCCGAATCAAGACCGACCAGTGCGCCGGCCAGTCCTTCATCCGCTCGTACGCCACGCTGACGAGCTCGACCGACAACACCGACGACGTCATCACCTACCTCGGCGTCACCAAGGCCGTTTAACCCAGTCGACCTCGAACGAAAGAAAACAATGCTGAATCGTGTTGCCGCACTGGCCGCCTGCTCGCTGATCCCGCTCGGGACCGCGCCCCTCGCCTTGGCCGACCCGCCGGCCGACGACGCCGGACCGCCGCCGGACAACGGCGTCGTCGCGTCTGCTGAACCGGGCGTGGTGACATCCCCCGATGGCTGGACACTGACCGTCGTCGCGACCAACGAGACTCAGCTGCCGGTGGCGCCGCTGACCACGGCCGTCTCGTCGCGCGAGTACCTCGTGGGTGGCACGTTCACCGGGACGGTCACCGGCGGTGGCAAGACCAGCCTGAGCGGCGGCGTGCTCGAGGCCGGATACCAGATCGGTTGCGGCATCGAACTCGGCCAGGTCCGCCTCATCGGCCAGGTCGGTGCCACGCTCAACTTCGGGACTCTCACCGGTCTCGTCCCGACCGGCGTGAACTTCCCGCTCTCCGGCACGATCGAGATCCACCCCAAGCCCGGCACGGTCTCCACAGTCACAGTCGACAAGAAGACCTTCAAGGCCGCGCCCGTCCGCGTCACCCTGAAGGACACGCACATCAAGGTCGACGGCTGCGTCGGTCAGTCGTTCATCCGGTCCTACGCGACGCTGACAAGCTCGACCACCGATACCGACGACGTGGTCGCCTACTACGGCGTCACCAAAGCCGTCTGACGTCAGGCATGGATTCGAACCGAACGAGAGTGGCAGTCGCGAACATCGCGGCAGCCGGGTTCATAACCGTCGGAGCGGCGGTCGCCTTCTCAGCGACCGCCGCTGCGGACCCTCCCTCGCCCGAGCCGGTGCCCTTACCGGCAGAACCCGCACCTCCTCCGCCTCCTCCCGGCCCAACGATGCCGATAATCGGTGCACCGCTCGGACCGGCCGGCCTCGGGCTGCTGGCTCAGGCGGGGCAGGATCCACTCCCTGGCGGGCTCGGGGCGCCTGAGGTCAGCGGCATCGATGCGACTACCGTCCTGGGTCAGGTTCCGCTTCCCTCCGCACCGGGCGCGGGTCCGGGTGTGGTCCCGAACTTGAATGTGTTCAACAACGCGTACGGTCCGACGCAATGCTTGGTGCCCTCGGCGCCCGGCAAGTGCGAGCAGTTCGACGTCGCCCCCGGTGACGAGAATGCGGACGTCAACCGTCGGGAGTGGTTCGGCCGGTACATCGACATGTACCGCGCCGGAATGCTGAAGGGCGGATTCCTAGGTCAGATGCCGCAGGAACAGCTCGGCGAGCCGCTGCCGGGTACCGCACCGCCGCCGGGGACCAACATTCCGCCGGGGCTTGTTCAGTTCCTCCCCGACCCGGCGGCGCCGCCGGACGGGGCGCCTGTGCCACCTCCGGCGCCGGGTGCACCTCCGCCACCGCCACCGCCGGGCTAAGGGGCTCAGCGCCAAAGAGTTTGAGCGCGACGCGGTCACATCCGACGGGATGTGGCCCCGTTTCGCGTCGGCTCCACCGTCGTGTCCGATTTCCGCAAGCACTGCGGACGTTCGCTGGCCATGATCGTCACCGCCATCGTTCGCGGCGACACCCGGTCACTAGGCTGAGGCGGTGTCCGATCCAGTACTGGTCCAGGTCGACGATCATGTCGCCCTCATCACGGTCAACGACCCCGAGCGTCGCAACGCGGTAACCGCGGAAATCTCGGGCGCTCTGCGCGTGGCCGTCGACGCCGCCGAAGCTAACCCCGATGTGCACGCACTCATCGTGACCGGGGCAGGCAAGGCGTTCTGCGCAGGCGCCAACCTGACCGCGCTCGGCGCCGCCACCGAGGACGGCTTGCGCGGCATCTACGACGGGTTCCTCGCGGTCGCCAACTGTGTGCTGCCCACGATCGCGGCGGTCAACGGCGCCGCCGTCGGCGCCGGGTTGAATCTGGCTCTGGCCGCCGATGTCCGGATCGCAGGCCCAGCGGCGCTCTTCGACCCGCGATTCCAGAAGCTCGGCATCCATCCCGGCGGCGGCGCGACGTGGATGCTGCAGCGCGCCGTCGGTCCGCAAGTGGCTCGCGCCTCACTGCTTTTCGGCATGCGCTTCGATGCCGCGGCCGCGGTGCATTACGGGCTGGCACTCGAGGTCGCCGACGATCCCGTCGCGGCGGCACGGGAACTCGCCGCCGGACCGGCCGCCGCACCCCGCGACGTGGTGATCGCCACCAAGGCATCCATGCGCGCGACCGCCAACCCCGGTGTCGTCGACCTCGAACAGCACCGGATCGCCGTGGACACCGAGTTGGGACCTCAGGCCGCCTCGATCAACTCACCGGAGTTCGCCCGGCGATTGGCGGCCGCGCAGCGCAAGTGACCTAAAGGTCGAGCAGCGCGAGCTCCGGCGCCTCGATGAGGTCGCGCAGTTCGCGCAGGAACGCCGCCACCGCAGCGCCGTCGACGATGCGATGGTCGAAGGCGCACGTCAGTGACATTGTCGGCCGCACAACCACTTCGCCGTCGACGACCACCGGGCGCGGCTTCAGCGAGCCCATCCCGAGGATGGCCGCCTCCGGGTAGTTGATCACCGGCACGCCTTCGTCCAACCCCAGCGCGCCGAAGTTGGACACCGTGAACGTTGAGCCCAGAAGTTCCGCCGGTTTGAGGGTGCCGGCGCGCGCGTCGCGGATGAGCTGCGCGACCACGGCCGCCAGCTCACGCGTGGTCTTGTCGTGCGCATCGCTGATAACGGGCACCAGCAGCCCTCGCGGCGCCGCCACGCCGAACCCCAGATGCACCGCGGAGTGCAGGTGGATCTGCGGCCCGTCGGTGGTGTCCAGCCACGTCGAGTTCAAGTTCGGGTGATGGCGCAGCGCGATCGTCAACAGCCGCAGGGTCAGCACGAACGGCGTGATCGGCGATTCGTCATCGGTGATGTCGCGCGTGCGGTCACGCAACCGCAACAGGCCCGAGCAGTCGACCTGAACACCGGCGTGTGCGTCCGGTATCTGCCTGCGCGACAACGTCATCCGGTGAGCCATCTCGGCCTGCACGCCGCGCACCGCCACCATTTCCGGGGTGGGCGCCGACCTGCCCGCGGCGGCGAGCACATCCTCGCGCGTGATCACCCCGTCCGGGCCGGAACCCGTTACCCGGGAGAGGTCGACGTTCAGCTCGGCGGCAAGTTTTCGCACCGGTGGCTTGGCCCGCGGGCGCTCACCGACCGATCCTCGCCTGCTGGTGTCCATCTCGTCGTCGGCCCCATAGCCGACCAGAACCGGCTTGCGCACTGCGCCGTTGGCGCTCTGCGGCGGGGCGACCGGTTCGGCGTCGGCCACAGACGTCGCCATGCGAACGAGGACCGAGCCAACGGTCAGCGTCTCCCCTTCGGCACCGCCCAACTCCACGATGCGGCCCGCATACGGACTGGGAATCTCGACCTCGGCCTTGTTGGTCTCCACCGTGCACAGCGTCTGGTTCAGTTCCACCTCGTCGCCGACCGCGACGTTCCAGCCGGTGATCGTCGCGTCCTCGAGGCCTTCACCCAAGTCTGGAACGAGGAACTCCTTCACGGCGCTCATGGCTGCCCCATCGCCCGCTCGACGCAGTCCAACAGCCGGTCCGGGCCCGGCAGCCACAGCTTCTCCAGTCGGGCGGGCGGATACGGAGTGTCAAACCCCGTGGCGCGCAACACCGGTGCCTCCAGGTCGTAGAACAGCTCCTCCTGAATGCGGGCCGCCAGCTCGGCGCCGAAGCCCAGCGTGCGCGGTCCTTCGTGCATGACCACCGCGCGGCCGGTCTTGCGCACGGAGTCCGCGACGGTGTCGAAGTCGAGCGGGTTCAAGGACCGCAGGTCGATGACCTCAAGGCTCCAGCCGTGCTGCTCGGCAAGTTCCGCCGCGCTCAGCGCGGTGGCCACGAGCGAGCCGTAGGTCACGACTGTGACATCCGCACCGATGCGACGGACTGCGGCCCGTCCGATCGGCAGTCCGGGTGCGTGGGTGTCGACGGCCTCACGGACCCAGTACCGCCGTTTGGGTTCCAGATAGATCACCGGGTCGCGGCTGACAATCGCCTGCCGCAGCAGCCAATAGGCGTCCGACGGCGTCGACGGCACCACTACTTTCAGGCCCGCGGTGTGCAGCCAGTAGCTTTCTGTGGACTCGGAATGATGTTCCACCGCGCCGATTCCGCCGAAGGACGGAATGCGGATGGTCACCGGCATGTCGACGTCACCGCGGGTGCGCATCCGGTACTTCGCCAAGTGGCTGACCATCTGATCGAACGCGGGCGCGGCGAACCCGTCGAACTGGATCTCGGGGACCGGCACGAAGCCGCGGATCGCCATTCCGATCGCGATGCCGACGATGCCCGACTCTGCCAGCGGGGTGTCGAAACACCGTTGCTCGCCGAAGGTTTCGGCCAGGCTCTCGGTCACCCGGAACACGCCGCCGAGGGTGGCGACGTCTTCCCCGAACACCAGCACCCGCTCGTCGGCGGCCATCGCGTCGTGCAGGGCACGGTTGATCGCCTGCGCCATGGTGAGATTGACTGACGTCGGCACTTCCGTTGGATGTGCCGCCCGCGGCACGGTGGTCAGAATCGGGCCTCGCGGCTCTGGCACATCGTCGCCGTTCATCGCCGGTCGTTCGATGATCTGCGTCATGTCACACCTCCTTCGCCAACTCCGTCAGCAATTCCTCGCGCTGTCGCACCAACTCGGGGGTGATGTCGTGGTAGACGGTGTCGAACATCTCGGCGACGTCGAAATCGTCGGCACCCACGACGGACGCGCGCAGTTCGGATCGCAATCGCTTCGACTTCGCCTCGACCCGTTCCTGGAGCCGCTCGGTCCACACTCCCGCGTCTTGCAGATAGGTGCGGTATCGCGCGATCGGGTCGAGGGCCAACCAGTGGTCTACCTCGTCGGCCGACCGGTACCGCGTCGGGTCGTCGGACGTGGTGTGCGGACCAACCCGGTAGGTGATGGCCTCGATCAGCGTGGGCCCGCCGCCTTCACGGGCCCGCTGGGCGGCCTCCGCGACTACCGCGTAGCACGCCAGCACGTCGTTGCCGTCGACCCGGATGCCCGGCATCCCATAGCCGATCGCCCGGTGCGCGATCGACGGCGCCGCCATCTGGTGGCTGATCGGCACCGAGATGGCCCACTGGTTGTTCTGTATGAAGAACACGCACGGCGCCTTGAACACCGCGGCGAAGTTCAGCGCCTCGTGCGCGTCACCCTCGCTGGTGGCGCCATCGCCGAGGAACGCCAGTGTCACCGAATCCTCGCCCAGTCGCTGCGCTCCCATCGCCGCGCCCACCGCATGCAATCCGTGGGTGCCGATGGGGATGGCGATCGGCGCGCAGCACCTCTCGGTGAACCCGATGCCGCCGTGCCACTTGCCCCGCCAGACAGCGCCCATCTGGGCCGGCGTGATGCCGCGCAGTAGAAACGCGCCGATCTCGCGGTATTGAGGGAACAACCAGTCGGTCTTGTGCAGGCACGCCGCCGCGCCGATCTGAGCGGCCTCCTGGCCGCGGCACGACGCGAACAGCGCCAGCTCACCCTGGCGTTGCAGGTTGATGAATTCGCCGTCGAGGTCGCGCGTCACGACCATCAGCTCGTAGAGCCAGCTCAGCGTTTCGGGTGGCAAATCGCGGGTGTAGCGATCCTCAGACGTTGGGGCCCCATCGGGGGCTACAAGTTGGACCGGCGCAAGATCGACGCTCGTCGACGCCGCCGCAGATACCTCAGCCATACCGCCTCCTTCAGGTGACGGCATGTTCCGCCGTCCAACCACGAGGTGCTCAGCGCGGAGGCGGTCAGAGCAAAACCTCTGGTGGGAGGCCTCCAGCTAGTTGCCGGGGTGGGGCGCTAGCTGGACGATGCGCTCTGCTCGCCGCAGCACTGGGGCATCCACCATTATGCCGTTGGCGGTGAGTGTGTGTTTTTCTGACACGCTCATGCGGCGTCCCATGCAGGGGACCTTGGCCTGCGCGGCGGACACCGGCGCGGCCAACTGCGCGACATCCGTGCGGACGTTCTACGTGAGGTGCTCAAGGTCGCCGCGCTGTCGGCGGCGCTGACAGCCGCGCCGGGCCGCCCG
>CAVYPB010000020.1:0-292820 GCA_963770305.1 uncultured Actinomycetota bacterium | reverse complement strand
CGATACCATCGTGACCCATGACGAGCGTTACCGAGCCGGCCTCCGAGCACGAGATCGACATCCACACGACCGCGGGCAAACTCGCCGATCTGCGCAAGCGGACAGCAGAGACCCTGCACCCGGTCGGCGAGGCGGCGGTCGAGAAGACTCACGCGAAAGGCAAGCTGACCGCGCGGGAGCGCATCCTTGCGCTGCTGGACGACGACTCCTTCGTCGAGCTCGACGCGCTGGCCCGGCACCGCAGCACGAACTTCGGCCTGGCCGACAAGCGTCCGCTCGGTGACGGTGTGGTCACCGGCTACGGCACCATCGACGGCCGCGAGGTGTGCATCTTCAGTCAGGACGCGACGGTGTTCGGCGGCAGCCTCGGCGAGGTCTACGGCGAAAAGATCGTCAAGGTGCAGGAACTTGCGATCAAGACCGGCCGCCCGTTGATCGGCATCAACGACGGCGCGGGCGCGCGCATCCAGGAGGGCGTCGTCTCGCTCGGCCTCTACAGCCGGATCTTCCACAACAACATCCTGGCCTCCGGCGTGATCCCGCAGATCTCGCTGATCATGGGCGCCGCCGCGGGTGGGCACGTCTACTCCCCCGCGCTGACCGACTTCATCGTGATGGTCGATCAGACCAGCCAGATGTTCATCACCGGCCCCGACGTGATCAAGACCGTCACCGGTGAGGACGTCACGATGGAGGAACTCGGCGGCGCCCACACCCACATGGCCAAGTCGGGCACGGCGCACTACGTCGCCTCCGGCGAGCAGGACGCCTTCGACTACGTCCGCGAACTGCTGTCTTACCTGCCCAGCAACAACTACGCCGATCCGCCGCGCTATCCCGCCCCGGTGCCGGCGGGTGCGATCGAGGACAACCTGACCGACGAGGACCTCGAGCTCGACACGCTGATCCCGGATTCGCCGAACCAGCCCTACGACATGCACGAGGTCATCACCCGCATCCTCGACGACGACGAGTTCCTCGAGGTGCAGGCCGGCTACGCGACGAACATCATCGTCGGCTTCGGCCGCATCGAGGGTCGCCCGGTGGGCATCGTCGCCAATCAGCCGACCCAGTTCGCAGGCTGCCTGGACATCAACGCCTCGGAGAAGGCCGCCCGGTTCGTACGGACCTGCGACTGCTTCAACATCCCGATCGTCATGCTGGTGGACGTGCCGGGCTTCCTGCCTGGCACCGACCAGGAGTACAACGGCATCATCCGGCGCGGCGCCAAGCTGCTCTACGCGTACGGCGAGGCCACCGTCGCGAAGATCACCGTCATCACCCGCAAGGCCTACGGCGGCGCCTACTGCGTGATGGGCTCCAAGGACATGGGCGCCGACGTGAACGTGGCATGGCCGACGGCACAGATCGCCGTGATGGGCGCGTCGGGTGCGGTCGGGTTCGTGTACCGTCAGCAGCTCGGCGAGGCCGCCAAGAAGGGCGAGGACGTCGACGCGCTGCGGCTGGAGTTGCAGCAGGACTACGAGGACACCCTCGTCAACCCGTACATTGCCGCCGAGCGCGGCTATGTGGACGCGGTTATCCCGCCGTCGCACACGCGTGGCTATGTGGCCACGGCGCTGCGGCTGCTGGAGCGCAAGATCACCCAGATTCCGCCTAAGAAGCACGGGAACATTCCACTGTGAGCGACGAAGAACAGCAGCAGCAACGCACGCGCACGAGCCGCACATCAACATCGTCAAGGGCGAGCCCACGGCCGAGGAGCTGGCCGCCCTGCTCGCCGTGCTCGCGAGTACGTCGGGCACACCCGCCGAGCCTCGTGAGGCCGAGCAGAACCTGTGGGGCCACCCAGTCGACCGGCTGCGCTACACCACCTTCAGCTGGCAGCGAGTGACGCTGCAGGAACGGACACACATGCGGAAATGACCCGCGTGGTGCTCGCGTCGGCGTCACCCGGCCGCCGCAAGGTGTTGCGCCAGGCCGGAATCGAGCCGCTCGTAGTCGTCTCCGGCGTCGACGAGGAGTACGTCGTCGCCCGGCTCGATCCGGACGCCACTCCCGGGGATGTCACCACCGCGTTGGCCGCCGCCAAGGCCGACGCGGTCGCGCACACGCTCGACTCCGCGGTTACCGCCGATTGCGTTGTCATCGGCTGTGATTCGATGTTGTACCACGACGGCGAGCTGCGCGGAAAGCCGACGTCCGCGGAGGAGGCACAGCTGGGCTGGCAGCAGATGGCGGGTAAGTCCGGCCAGCTTTACACCGGCCATTGCGTAATCCGGTTGCGGGACAACACGATTACCTACCGCGCCGCTGACGCCACCGTCACGACGGTTAATTTCGGCATTCCCTCGCCTGCTGACCTGGGCGCGTATGTCGAGAGCGGCGAGCCGACGTCGGTGGCCGGCGGTTTCACGCTCGACGGTCTCGGCGGCTGGTTCATCGAAAGCGTGGACGGCGACCCGTCGTCCGTGATCGGCATCGGCCTGCCGCTGACGCGGCGGCTGCTCGAGCACGCGGGCCTGTCGATTTCCGCTCTGTGGCAGGCGAATCCGGTCAGCTAGGGACTGCATGAGCTCGTTGGCCGACCCTGCAACATTGCGTCGCTCAGGCCTGTCTCAGAGAAGTGGGGACGCTGTCGTTGGTGAGCTTCACCAACTCGCGCCGAGTTTCGACCGATTACCCGGTTCCCGGCCTCAGCGAGCACCCGTCGCCAAGGTCAGACCGACAAAACCTAGCCCGACTATGCGGACGTCCTGTTTGCTGGCCGACCGCGTCATGGCTCTGATTCCTGCCCCAATCAGATACCGACAACAAGATTCGACGCTACGTGCGCGGACATATTTCCGCATGGCTAGGCTCGTAGTGTGCCACTCCCTCCGGATTCCAGCCCCACCCTGCAGTCGTATGCCCACCCCGAACGACTGGTCACCGCCGATTGGCTGTCGGGCAATCTCGGCCGCCCGGGATTGGCCATCGTCGAGTCCGACGAGGACGTGCTGCTCTACGACACCGGCCACATTCCTGGCGCGGTCAAGATCGACTGGCACACCGACCTCAACGACCCGCACGTCCGCGACTACATCAACGGCGCGCAGTTCGCCGAACTGATGAATCGCAAGGGCATCTCCCGCGACGACACCGTCGTGATCTACGGCGACAAGAGCAACTGGTGGGCGGCCTACGCGCTGTGGGTGTTCACATTGTTCGGCCATCCCGACGTGCGGCTGCTCGACGGCGGACGTGACCTGTGGATCTCCGACAGCCGCGACACCTCGCTGGACGTGCCGTCCAAGCAGACCACCGGCTACCCCGTCGTCGAACGCGACGACGCCCCGATCCGCGCGTTCAAGGACGACGTTCTGGGCATCCTCGGCAAGCAGCCGTTGATCGACGTCCGCTCACCGCAGGAGTACACCGGCGAGCGCACCCACATGCCCGACTATCCGGAAGAGGGTGCGCTGCGCGGTGGCCACATTCCGACCGCACGGTCGATCCCGTGGGGTAAGGCGGCCCAGGACAACGGGCGGTTCCGCAGCCGCCCGGAACTCGAGGAGCTGTACGGGTTCCTGTCGCCCGACGACAAAACCGTCGTGTACTGCCGCATCGGTGAACGGTCCAGCCACACCTGGTTTGTGCTCACCCATCTGCTGGGCAAGCCTGGCGTCCGCAATTACGACGGGTCCTGGACCGAGTGGGGCAACACGGTGCGGGTGCCCATCGCCGTCGGGGAAGAACCCGGCTCAGCATGATGCCCGCGCCCCTGGCCGAGGTGGTGTCCGACTTTCAGGAGGTCGAGGGCCAGGACAAGCTGCGGCTGCTGCTGGAGTTCGCCGACGAGCTGCCGCCGCTGCCCACCGATATGGAGCAGGCGGCGATGGAGCCGGTGCCGGAATGCCAGTCGCCGTTGTTCCTACATGTCGACGCCGCCGACCGCGAGAACGTACGGCTTTACTTCAGTGCGCCCGCCGAGGCGCCGACCACGCGTGGTTTCGCCGCGATCCTGGCCGCAGGCCTCGATAGCCAGCCGGCCGCGGACATCCTCGCCGTGCCCGACGACTTCTACTCCGACCTCGGCCTCGCCGCGCTGATCAGTCCGCTGCGATTGCGCGGCATGTCGGCCATGCTGGCGCGGATCAAGCGGCGACTGCGGGGCGAGTAGTACGCCTTAGCGCCTCGCCCCTTAAACTGCCCGGGGATACATTCTTAAAGACGTTTCTTAAAGATGCCATCAGGAGGCGCAGTGCCCAGTCACGCCAGCTCGAAGATCTCCAAGGTGCTCGTTGCCAACCGTGGGGAGATCGCGGTCCGGGTGATCCGGGCGGCCAAGGACGCCGGGCTTCCAAGCGTGGCTGTCTACGCCGAACCCGACGCCGACGCGCCTCACGTACGGCTCGCCGACGAGGCCTTCGCGCTCGGCGGCCAGACCTCGGCGGAGTCCTATCTGGACTTCGCCAAGCTGCTTGACGCCGCGGAGAAGTCCGGCGCCAACGCGATCCACCCGGGCTACGGATTCCTTTCGGAGAACGCCGATTTCGCGCAGGCGGTCATCGACGCCGGGCTGATCTGGATCGGGCCCAGCCCGCAGTCGATCCGCGACCTCGGCGACAAGGTCACCGCGCGCCACATCGCCGCGCGCGCCCAGGCACCGTTGGTCCCCGGCACCCCGGATCCGGTAAAGGACGCCGACGAGGTGGTGGCGTTCGCCAAGGAGTACGGTGTGCCCGTCGCGATCAAGGCGGCGTTCGGCGGCGGCGGGCGCGGCATGAAGGTGGCCCGCACGTTCGAGGAAATCCCCGAGCTGTTCGAGTCGGCGACCCGTGAGGCCGTTGCCGCATTCGGTCGCGGCGAGTGCTTCGTCGAGCGCTACCTGGACAAGCCGCGCCACGTCGAGGCGCAGGTGATCGCCGACCAACACGGCAACGTCGTCGTCGCAGGCACCCGCGACTGCTCGCTGCAACGCCGCTTCCAGAAGCTGGTGGAAGAGGCACCCGCGCCGTTTTTGACCGACGCGCAGCGCAAGGAGATCCACGAGTCGGCCAAACGCATCTGCAAGGAGGCGGGCTACTACGGCGCAGGCACGGTCGAGTACCTGGTGGGCCAGGACGGGCTGATCTCGTTCCTGGAAGTCAACACCCGCCTGCAGGTCGAGCACCCGGTCACCGAGGAGACCGCCGGGATCGACCTTGTGTTGGAACAGTTCAAGATCGCCAACGGGGAAAAGCTCGAGTACGCCGAGGACCCTACGCCCCGCGGACACGCGATCGAATTCCGGATCAACGGTGAGGACGCCGGCCGCGGCTTCTTGCCCGCGCCTGGTCCGGTGACAAAATTCGAGCCGCCGAGTGGCCCGGGTGTCCGGATGGACTCCGGCGTGGTGACCGGTTCGGTGATCGGCGGCCAGTTCGACTCGATGCTGGCCAAGTTGATCGTCTACGGCGCCACCCGCGAGGAGGCGCTGGCCCGGTCACGGCGCGCGCTGGACGAGTTCCACGTCGAGGGCCTGGCCACCGTCATCCCCTTCCACCGGGCGATCGTGTCCGACCCGGCGTTCATCGGGGACAGCGAAGGCTTTACCGTGCACACCCGCTGGATCGAAACGGAGTGGGACAACACCGTCGAGCCGTTCACCGGTGGGGATCCGATCGAGGAGGAGGACACCTTCCCGCGACAGACCGTCGTCGTGGAGGTCGGCGGCAGGCGGCTGGAGGTGTCGCTGCCCGGCGACCTGGCCATCGGAAGCGGTGGATCTGGCGGTGGCGCAGCCGGTGTTGTTCGCAAGAAGCCCAAGCCCCGCAAGCGCGGCGCCCACGCCGGTGCGGCCGCCTCGGGTGATGCGGTGACCGCCCCGATGCAGGGCACCGTCGTGAAGGTTGCCGTTGAGGAGGGTCAGGAGGTCGCCGCGGGCGATCTCGTCGTCGTCCTCGAGGCGATGAAGATGGAGAACCCAGTCACCGCCCACAAGGACGGCACCATCACCGGGCTCGCGGTCGAGGCCGGCGCCGCGATCACCCAGGGCACGGTGCTGGCCGAGATCACGTAACTAGTCGGGCGTCACCAGGCTGCGTTCGGTCAGCAGCGTGCCGAAGTAACCTGCCTCGGGGTCGACGACGACCGTCTTGTCGTCGCCCCGCCGGGCCAGCACGTCACGAGCCATCCGTTCGAACGAGATCTTGTCCGGCCCACCGATGTTCACGATGGTGTTGAGCGGCTCGGCGGCGGCCGCGCGCGCGACTTCGGCTGCGACCTGATCCGCGGCGACCGGCTGAATCAACGCGTCCGGGACACGCACCTCGTCGCCTACCGTCATCGAGTCGGTGATGGCGTCGGCGAACTCGGCGAACTGCGTTGCCCGCAGGATCGTGTACGGCACACCGGATTCGGTGATGATCTTCTCCTGCACCACCTTGGCCCGCATGTACCCGCTGCTGGGTAACCCGTCGACGCCGACGATCGACAGCGCGACGTAGTGGCCGACACCTGCGGCCTTGGCGGCGGCGACCAGATTGGTCGCTGAGGACCTGAAGAACTCCATCACGGGGTCGTCGTCGAACGACGGGGAGTTCGCGACGTCGACGAGCGCGTCGGCTCCGCTCAGCGCTTCGACGAGTCCCTCCCCGGTGAGGACATCGATGCCCGTGGACCGTGATGCCGCGACGACGTCGTGGCCCCCGGCGGTCAGGAAGTCGACCACCTTCGTACCAATGAGACCGCTCGCGCCAATAACTGTGATCTTCATGTGAACTGCCTACCATCACAGGGTGGAGCCTGTCGAAATAAATGCCGGTGCTTGGTATTTGCGTGCGCCCCGCCAGGACGAGCTCATCGATGATCGGCCCGCGCTGGCCGACCTCGGTGAAACCGACCCGGACTACGTCACGCAATGCGACGCGCGGTGGGCGTCCGATACCGGCTACTCGTGGGCGGTCTGCGAACCGACCACTGGCGAGTTGTTGGCCGAGGTGACGATTGATCCGGTGGCCGCGATCGTTCGCACCCGGGCCCGCGACGGCCACGCCGATGCGGCGGCGATCGCCGAACAGTCCGTGCGCCGGTTTGCCGCGGCCGTGCTGGCCATCACGGTGTGATCGCATCGATGTCGTCGCCCGACGCCAGGTCGGCGCAGTCCACCGCAACGACATCGGTTCGGTCACGCAGAAACGGACGCGCTCCCTCGTCGCCGCGAAGCCCGTCGAGCAGTTGCTGCCAGTGCCTGCGCGCGATGACGACGGGATGGCCGGGCCGGTCACCGTAGCGGGCGCGGGCCAGCCCCGACGATGACGAGCGCGCAGCATCGAGCACTCGCCGCACCGCGTCGGCGCCGACGCCGGGTGTATCGATCGTATGCAGCACGACGTAGGCGGCGTCGATGGCCGTCACTCCTGCCCGCACCGATGCGCTGAGCCCCTGCTCCCAGTCGTCCGCGACCACCGTCCGCGCGGGCGCAGGCACGTCGACCACCGCTGCACCCAACACGACGACGACGTCGTCGCATCCCCCGTCGGCCAGTGCCGTCACGCAGGCGCGCAGCCAGTCGCCGCCTTCGGCAAGCACTTTTGGCATGCCGTAGCGGGTCCCCGCCCCCGCGGCCAGCAGCACACCGGTCGCGGCGGTGCTTTTCGACATGCGAACAGTGTGAACCCGCTCGGTGGATGGGGGCGGTCGGGGTCGATGGTGCGACGTGTCGCAGCGAAACACCCTGTGCCGCTGCAGCTGTCGCCGTGCGCCTGTTCGAGTGTGATGGCCACTCCCGTGGTGGCAATTTTCGCTACGGCGAGTCGCGGATTGGCTTGGAAACAAGAACGAAGGGTTGGCCTGCCTTGGACGGTCAACTCGGATCGTTGGGCTGAGCTGGGTCTATGAAAATCCTCTCAGATCGATTGCCGGGCGGCCGACGTTCGGCGTAAGGTTCCAAACAGGTTGAGTTCACAGCCGCCGGAAACGTCAACGCGACGTGCAGGGCGGAACTCCCGCCCTGCAGCGAAGGCTTTGAGGACGCAGGGCCTATTTTTTTGACGTGAGCCACAGTACGAAATCACGTATTCCGACTGATGGAGTCACAATGTCTACCTCTTCACATGCTCGTTCGGCCACGCCGGAATCCCTCATCGAACCCGCCGACTGCCACACGGCTCACTTCGCCACCCGGTGGCTGCAGCGATCGATGGCGGTGATTACCGCACACGGCGAACTCGACGCGGCCAACGCGCAGGAGTTTGTCGACTACGCGCTGCGCCACGCCGCCCACATCGATCGCCTGGTGCTGGATCTGACCGGCGTGGACTTCTTCGGCACCGCGGGCTTTTCCGCCCTGCACAGCGTGAACGTCCGCTGCGCCGGGGAGAAGATCGAATGGGCCCTCGCACCCAGCTCGGCCGTGACCCGGCTGCTGCGGATCTGCGATCCCGATTCGGCCTTGCCGATTTGCAGCAGCGTCGACACGGCGCTGTCGGCCGTGCAGGGCGAACCGCGTCGGCTACTGCAGCTGGTCTCGAAGTCGCGCTAGCGACTTCGCCAACAACCGGGACACATGCATCTGTGAGATGCCGACCCGCTCGGCGATCTGCGTCTGCGTCAACGACTCGAAGAACCGCAACAGCAGCACGGTCCGCTCCCGCTCCGGCAACGTAGCGAGCAAGGGCCGCAACGCTTCCCGGTTCTCGATCTGATCCAGGCCGGCATCGATATCGCCGAGTGTGTCGGCAATCGCGGGCGCATCCTCGCTGCCGCTGCCGCCGCTGTCGATTGACAGTGTGTTGTAGGAGCTGCCCGCGACAAGGCCCTCGATCACCTCGTCGCGGTCCATCTCCAGCTCGGCAGCGAGTTCCGTCGCGGTGGGCGCGCGGCCAAGCCGCTGTGACAGATCAGCGGTAGCGGCGCCCAACCTCAGGTGCAGTTCCTTGAGCCGGCGCGGCACCTTGACCGACCAGCTGTTGTCGCGGAAGTGCCTCCGGACCTCACCCATGATGGTCGGCACCGCGAACGATACGAAATCCGATCCGGCGTGGACATCGAACCGGATCACCGCGTTGACCAGTCCCACGCGGGCCACCTGCACCAGGTCATCGCGCGGCTCGCCACGCCCGTCGAACCTGCGGGCGATGTGATCGGCCAGCGGCAGGCATCGCTCCACGATCCGGTCGCGCCGACGCTGGAACTGCGCCGATGACTCGGGTAGATCCTCAAGCTCGCGGAACATGTCGGCGACATCCGCGTACTCAGAGTTCGATCGTGACGACGAACCCTGGGCTGACGACGGGGTCACCGCAACGAGCTCGCTCGCCTCGCGGTCATCGAGATCCCGAACACCTGCCCCTCCTCGGGGCCCCGCCCGTCCTGGAAGGTGCGCACCTCGTCGGTCAGCGAACTCAGCACGTGCCAACTGAAGCTGCCCGGGGTCAGGACGTCCGGGCTCTTACACGTGGTCGATGCATCGATCACCACCGCGTCCTCGCGAGCATCGACCACGAGCAGCAGCGTCGAGCCGGGAACCGCCGATCGGATCAACCGCGTGCATGCTTCGTCGACGGCGAGGCGCAGGTCGGCGACAGCATCGAAATCCAGGTCCTCGAATGTGCCGACGGCCGCCACGAGTGTGCGCAGTATCGCGAGGTTCTCCAGCTCGGCGGCAACCCGGAGTTCGACCGACCGGCCGCTGCGTAGCCGCCCGTTGTCGGTATTCGCAACGTCGGCCATGTGACCTCCAGGCAATATCCTTGCGAGACTACCCCAGGCGGGCTCCCAGCTAACCACCGGGGCTCCGATGACCGGTTAGGGAAGAGGTGTGCCAATGGTGCCGGCGGGGTAATCGATCGTCATGGACGAGATTGCGCCACGCAGCCAGGTCGACGACACGACCGACACCCAGCCGCTGCGCAGGATACTGATCGCCGTCGGACTGGTGCTTGCGGTACTGATCCTGGTGGGGGTGGCGATATACGCCGGCGCGTTCATCATCTTGGCGCCGATGATGCAGTGACGGCGCCAAGGGCGAGAACTCCGGCGTCGCGCAGATCGATGTGCTCTTCACCATGGTCCACGTGCAATACCCCAACGTAGTCACTTGTCAAACATGCGACTTCGTCCGTGCTGGATTCATCGGATCTCGCATTCGGGATGACGGACCTGTCACGACGGTTTCAGCGACGGTGGCCGGGGTATTCCGACCGACGTACAACACCGCGAGGTACTTCCCGATGACGTCCCCGTCGCCGACGCCGTCGAGCAACAGCGAACGAGTCGGCGCTCGATGTAGAGACCTCTGTCGAACCTCCCGACGACGTGCCGCTGGAGGCAGCACCTGCGGACTGGCAGGAACAGCTCGAGCCGGTCGAGCTGGATCCGGAGCTCGACGAGCTCGAAGCGACGACTTCTGGACAGACGCACAATGCCAATCCCCGGGGGTCGAATCCTCCAGTGGTCGAACATCATTCGCCGATCCTGGTCAACTACGCGCGGGCATTCCCGCCTTCACCCATGCGGCGACGCAGATTGATCGCACGTTTGCCGATGGGGCCGAGCGGGAACTCCATGCAGTGCGCGGGGAGATTCCCGTGCGGCCCGAAAGGGCCTGACGCCCAAGAAAATGGGCAACGACCGATCCCGCCAGTATTGAAAGGAAAGCATGACCGAGAAGAAGAGCACTGGCCCGGAAGAAGGCATCAAGGGAGTCGTCGAGGACGTCAAGGGCAAGGCCAAGGAGGCGGTCGGCACCGTGGCAGGCCGTGACGACCTGGTCCGCGAGGGCAAGGCTCAGCAGGACAAGGCCGACGCCCAAAAGGACGTCGCGAAGAAGGAAGCGCAGGCCGAGTCGGCTCGCGCCGGCGCCAAGGCTGCCGAGAAGCGCCAGGAGGCGCACCAGCGGCCGTAACAGTTCGATAGGAAAGGCCCAGCCGGGAACGCCGGCTGGGCCTTTTTCTTGCGTCGCTAGCTGCTGGGTTTCTGTCGCTGCGCGTCGGGATGTTCTGTGTACCAACGCTCTTCGATGCGGCGTACCCGCAGGTGCTCGACGAGCAACCACCCCGCACCGATGATGAACCCGGCGCCGGCGAGTGATGCCAGCGTCAAACCGACGTCATCGTGGCTGGTGGCGAACGCCGCAAGGCACGACACGAACAGCACCAGGGTGACGCCGATTACGACGAGCCCCGGCATGATTTTGTTGTCTTTCATCGACTCGCCGGCATGCGGCCGCGTTGTCCTCACGTGGTCGATGGGATCCTTCGGGCCCTTCATCGGTACTCCTCTCTAGGCATACCTATGCCCGTCCAACATGGGCTGATTTCAACGGTAGGCGTCCCGACTCCGTTATGGGAGAAACCGTCACGGAAAGCGAACGTCACTGGTAGGGCGGAAACTGCTCCCCACACACCACGCCCGTCCGAAACGCCGCGTTTCGCGCGCCCGCCGCGGTCATCCGCCGAACACCGCAGGCCCGGCCAGGGCCGGCATGCTCATCGTCAGCACCAACAGCATCAGCGTGAGCAGAAACCAGCCTGCGCCCTGCCAGGCCCACCACGTCTCGTAGTTTCGCCACGTCTGATACGTGCGGACAAAGGCCCGCAGCCCACCGACCAAGAGGATTACCGGCGCCCCGACGGCGAGGAGGGTGCGCTGTGGCACCCCGCAGGCCGCGGTGTCGGCGGTCGCACCGTCGCAGGTGCTGACCCAGACGGCGGCGACGACAAGAAACACCACGCCGAGCACCGCGACCACAAGCCCGAACCGCACGGCTTCGCGGACGTCTGCGTCGTCGTGGCGCAAATCATTGGGATTGTGATGCACAGCCACTTGCTCAAACTCCCGTATTCGCTGCTAGAGCGCCTCCGATTTCGACGTCGGGGAGAATTCCCTGGCCGGGGAGCGAATAAACCTCAGGACTCGACGCGCAAATGCGCGGTCAGCAGCAGCCTGTCGTAGACGGCCCGGACGGGCAACACCTCGTCGTAGGAAAGCGCGAGAAAGTCCTTCGCAATTTGCTCGGCCAGCGCACGCAACTTGGTGTTGGTCTCCTGTGAGCGCCATCTGAGCAGCTCGAACGCGGAGTCGGCGTTGATCCGGTAGATGAGCATGAGCATGCCCTTGGCCTGTTCGATGCCGCTGCGGGCCTGGGCGAACTCGGCCACCGCCGCGGTGACACTCTCGTCGTGGGCCTCCTTCATCGACGGTGTGACGTCGACGTAGAAGCCATGCGTGCCGATCACCTGGCCGGCGTCGTCGAAGAGCTGGTCGCCGACCACCACGACCTGGTGCACCTCGCCTCGAGTATCGAGGATGCGATGCCGGGTGGAAAACGCGCTGGCGGTGCGGCGGATCTCGTCCAGCGTGGCGGCCACCTGGCCGTAGTCGTCGGGATGCTTGTGCGATAGCACCAGGTCGGTGGTCGGGTGCACGGTGCCGGGCTGGTACCCGTGCATGTGTTCGACCTGAGGCGACCACTCCCAGCGTTCGTCGGCGAAATAGAACCGGAACCACCCGACCCGCTGAGGCTCGCCGCCCGCCAGTGCGTGCTCGACGGGCGTTTGCCCCTCGACGTCGGCCAGCTCATCGGTCATGTTGTGCAGATTAGCCTGGCCGAGACCAGTCCGGCATCAGACCAGATCCAGCGGTCGCAATTCAGACACGGCGGTGTGCTGATGTGGCCGATCACGAGCTGGTGTCACCTACCATTCGCCCGTGACGCGCCGCAGGCTGAAGATGCACTTGGCCGCGGGCGTCGCAGCGGGCATCGCCGCCTACCTCCTGGGCGTGACTCCCGTCTGGAGCCTGGTGATCGGAGCCCTCACACCGGGCGTTTTCGCGGCGGCGCCCCGATTCCTTCGCGGCGCCCTCGTCGGCCTGACTAGCTCACGTGATGAAGCGGCCGAGATGTCCGGCACCGAATTCGAGGACTACGTGGCGCGGATAGCCCGGTCCTGCGGGATGCCGGTGATCATGACCTCGATCACCGGTGACTGGGGTGTCGACGTGATCGTCGGCAAGCGGCCCAATCGCCTTGCCATTCAATGCAAACGGCAGTCCCGCCCAGTCGGTGCGAGTGCCGTTCAGGAAGTGGTGGCGGGCGCACCGATGCAGGATTGCTCCAAGACCATGGTCGTCACCAACCACGAATTCACGCCTGCCGCACGCAAACTCGCGGAGTTACACAGCTGCGAGCTCGTCGGCCGCGCCGAGTTGCCGCGGCTGCGGTCGACGATTCGCCGCCTCGTGGAGGCCTCCGAGCCGACGACGGCCTAGCTGAGCGCGTCGCGCACCGCTGCCACGGCGGCGTCGATCTCTTCGCGCGAGACCGTCAGCGCGGGCCGGAACCGCACGCTGGTGGGCCCGCTGGCCAGCATGATCACCCGGTGATCCCACAACCGGCGGATCAGGTCGTCGCGCTGTGCGGCGGTCGGCAGGCTGAACGCGCACATCAGCCCGCGGCCGCGCACATCGAGCACCACGCCTGGGAACTCTGCCGCAAGACCTTCGAGCCGGTCGATCAGATAGCGCCCTGCCTTGCCGGCCCGCACCATCAAGTCGTCGGACTCGATGATCTCGAGGATGCGCCGCGACCGCACCATGTCGACCAGGTTGCCGCCCCACGTCGAGTTGATCCGCGAGCTGACCGCGAAGACGTTCTCGGGCACCTCGTCGATTCGGCGGCCGGCCATGATGCCGCACACCTGTGTCTTCTTGCCGAAGGCGACCACGTCGGGTGCGACGCCCAATTGCTGGTAAGCCCAAGCGGTTCCGGTCATCCCGCAGCCGGTCTGCACCTCGTCGAAAATGAGCAGCGCGTCGAACTCGTCGCACAGCTCGCGCATCGCGGCGAAGAACTGCGGCCGGAAGTGCCGGTCGCCACCCTCACCCTGGATCGGCTCGGCGACGAAGCAGGCGATGTCGTGCGGGTACGCCTCGAACGCCGCGCGGGCTTGGCGCAGCGATTCGGCTTCCAGCTCATCCATGGCTGCGTCATCTAGGCCCGGCCGGATGTAGGGCGCGTCGATTCGGGGCCAGTCGAACTTCGGGAACCGAGCGACCTTGTTCGGGTCGGTGTTGGTCAGCGACAGCGTGTAACCGCTGCGGCCGTGGAACGCGCCACGCAGGTGCAGCACCTTGGTGCCGAGATCGGGATCGATGCCGTGCGCCTCGTTGTGCCTGCTCTTCCAGTCGAATGCCACCTTCAACGCGTTCTCGACGGCCAGCGCTCCCCCTTCGACGAAGAACAGGTGCGGCAGCGCCGGATCACCGAGCACGCGGGCGAAGGTGTCGACGAAGCGCGCCATAGGAACGCTGTACACATCGGAGTTGCTTGGCTTGTTCACCGCAGCCTGCGTCAGCTCCGCGCGGAAGTCCTCGTCATCGGCCAGCGCCGGGTGGTTCATGCCCAGCGCGGACGACGCGAAGAACGTGAACATGTCGAGGTAGTGCTCGCCGGTGCGGGCATCTACAAGATAGGAGCCCGACGAGCGATCGACGTCGAGGACAAAGTCGAACCCGTCGGCCAGGATGCTGCGGGCCAGGACGTCGCGGACGTCGTCGGGGCACAGGACGGCAGGTGTCAGGACGGCAGTCATAGAAACTATCTTAACGCATTTTTTACGGCCTGCTGCTCCATTAGCTGGAACTATTCCGGCATGATTTCGCGTCCGGAGTAAAAAGTCTGTAAGATTATCGTGCTTCGGGTGCGGACATTCGCCGCGGTCCGGATCTGTTGCAACAAGTCTTCAAGCGCCCGCGGGGACTCGACACGCACGAGCAGGATGTAGCTTTCCTCGCCGGCCACCGAGTGACACGACACGATGGCCGGTATGTGTTCGAGCCTGGCGGGCGCATCATCGGGTTGAGAGGGATCGAGAGGGGTGATGGCCACGAACGCCGACAGCATCTTCCCGATCGCTTCGGGGTCGATCCGCGCTGTGTACCCGGTCACCACCCCGCGCGATTCCAGCCGGCGCACCCGGGACTGGACCGCCGACACCGACAACCCGGCGGTTGCGGCGAGATGGGCCAACGTCGCCCGCCCGTCGGCGACCAGTTCGCGCACCAAGATGCGATCGATCTCGTCGAGATGTTCGCCCGCCTCCACCATTGGCGGAGACTATCGCAGTATCGGCATGAGGCGAGCCGCATGAGCCGCTTGAGCCGTCGCGTCGAAACCTGGCAGCTGCGCGCGAAATTCGCCGCGGCACTATCACAGATGTACGGCGCCGAGGTGCCTGCCTACACCACCCTCGTCGAGGCCTGCGCCGAGGGGAACCGCGAGTACGCCGCCGTCCACCCGGCCGCCGACAGGTTCGGCTCTCTGGACCGGGTGACCGCCGAACGCCACGGCGCGATCCGCGTCGGCAGCGTCCGCGAACTCGCCCAGGTCAGCGACCTGTTCGCCGCGTTCGGCATGTATCCGGTCGGCTTCTACGACCTGCGCGACGCTGCCCAGCCTGTGCCCGTGATATCCACCGCCTTCCGGCCGATCGACACAGATCAGCTGGACCGCAATCCGTTCCGGGTGTTCACCTCCATGCTGGCGACGGCCGACGCGCGCTACTTCCCCGCCGACCTCCGTCACCGCGTCGAGCGGTTCATCGCCGCGCGCCAGTTGTTCGATCCCGCCCTGATCGCCGAGGCCAGGCGCATCGCCGCGGACGGCGGCGCTGAAGATGCGCAGGCCCGGCGGTTCGTGGCCGCCGCGGTGTCCGCGTTCGCGCTGTCTGAGGAACCGATCGACCGCGGCTGGCACGACGAGCTGACCAGAGTCTCGGCAGTGGCTGCCGACATCGCCGGGGTGAGCACCACACATATCAACCACCTGACTCCGCGCGTGTTCGACATCGACGAGCTGTACCGGCGCATGACCGCCCGCGGCATCACCATGATCGACGCGATCCAGGGCCCGCCCGCCTGGCACGGGCCGGATGTGTTGTTGCGGCAGACGTCATTTCGTGCGCTGGCCGAACCCCGGCGTTTCCGCGATGCCGACGGCACGGTGTCTGACGCAACGTTGCGGGTGCGCTTCGGCGAGGTCGAGGCGCGCGGCGTCGCCCTCACCCCGCTGGGCCGCGAACGCTACGACGCCACGATGGCCGCACCGGTCCCGGCCGCCGTGTGGGCGGACCACTTCCCCGCCACCGACGAGGACATGGCCGCCAGCGGACTGGCGTACTACCATGGCGGAAACCCGTCAAAACCCGTTGTCTACGAAGACTTCCTGCCCGCATCGGCGGCGGGCATCTTCCGATCCAACCTCGATACCGACACACAGCCGGCCGCTGCAGCCGACGCTGTGGACTACAGCCTCGATTGGTTGGCCGGTCAGATCGGACACCACATTCACGATCCCTACGAACTCTACGAGAAAGTCGCATCATCATGACCACCGTTGCCACATCTACGCTTCCGACGGCCGATGGCCTGCGCAGCCAAGCGCGTGACGCACTGAACGCCGTCGGCTCTCGCGCCGAACTCGGCGCGCCGGGCGGACACGGAGCCGCTCAGCCGGCGACATCCAGCCCCTGCCTGCAGGCCAGCACGCCCATCACCGGCGATGTGCTGTTCACCATCGCCGAGACCACTGCTGAACAGGCAGACGCTGCGATAACCGAAGCAGCGCAAGCGTTTACGACGTGGCGCACCACGCCGGCACCCGTCCGCGGAGCCCTGGTGGCCCGCCTGGGCGAGCTGCTCGTCGAGCACAAGGCCGATCTGGCCACACTCGTCACGATTGAGGCAGGCAAGATCACCTCCGAGGCCCTCGGCGAGGTGCAGGAGATGATCGACGTCTGCCAGTTCGCCGTCGGCCTGTCGCGACAGCTGTACGGCAAGACCATCGCCTCCGAACGCCCAGGGCACCGGTTGATGGAGACCTGGCATCCGCTGGGCGTCGTCGGCGTCATCACCGCTTTCAACTTTCCGGTCGCGGTCTGGGCGTGGAATACCGCGATCGCGTTGGTGTGCGGTGACACCGTCGTGTGGAAGCCGTCGGAGCTGACGCCGCTGACCGCGCTGGCATGCCAGGCCTTGATCGAGCGGGCCGCCACCGATGTGGGGGCTCCGCGCGAGGTCAGCCGGCTGGTCCAGGGCGGCCGCGAGGTCGGGGAGCGCCTGGTCGACGATCCACGCGTCGCGCTGCTCAGCGCGACCGGGTCGGTGCGGATGGGTCAGCAGGTCGGTCCTCGGGTGGCGCAACGGTTCGGCAAGGCGCTGCTGGAATTGGGCGGCAACAACGCCGCGATCGTCACCCCGTCGGCCGATCTGGACCTCGCCGTGCGAGGGATCGTGTTCTCAGCGGCGGGCACCGCAGGCCAGCGCTGCACCACACTGCGCAGGCTGATCGCGCACTCCTCGGTGGCCGACGAGCTGGTCGACCGCATCGCCAACGCCTACCGGCAACTGCCGATCGGCGACCCGGCGGCCGACGGCACGCTTGTCGGTCCCCTCATCCACGAGACCGCCTACCGCGACATGGTCGGCGCGCTCGAGCAGGCCCGCGCCGACGGCGGCGAGGTGTTGGGCGGCGAGCGCCGTGACGTCGGAGACGAGGGCGCCTACTACGTCGCACCCGCGGTGGTGAGGATGCCTGCGCAGACCGAGGTGGTGCACAACGAGACGTTCGCGCCGATCCTCTACGTGCTGACCTATGACGAGCTCGACGACGCGATCGCGTTGAACAACGCGGTGCCGCAGGGTCTTTCGTCGGCCATCTTCACCCTCGACGTGCGGGAGGCGGAGCAATTCATGGCCGCCGATGGTTCGGACTGCGGCATCGCCAACGTCAACATCGGCACCTCGGGTGCGGAGATCGGCGGCGCGTTCGGCGGCGAGAAGCAGACCGGCGGAGGGCGCGAGTCGGGTTCGGATGCATGGAAGGCCTACATGCGCCGGGCCACCAACACCGTCAATTACTCCTCCGAGCTGCCGCTGGCGCAGGGCGTGCACTTCGGCTAGAGCGCGCCGCAGCCGTTTTGATGCGGCACAAGCGGGTTACTGTACGACCATGCTCGGCTTGCCCGATACCGTGCGCGCCTGCCTGTTCGATCTGGACGGTGTGCTGACCGACACCGCGAGTGTGCACAAAAAGGCCTGGAAAGCCATGTTCGACTCGTACTTGCGGGACAGGGCGAAGCGAACCGGCGAGCAGTTCGTTCCTTTCGACATTGACGTCGACTACCTGACCTACATCGACGGCAAGAAACGTGAAGACGGGGTGCGGTCGTTTCTGGCAGCCCGCGGCATTACGCTCCCCGAAGGAGACCTGGACGACGACCCGTCCGCACAGACGGTGCACGGGTTGGGCAATCGCAAGAACGAGCTGTTCCAACAGACGATCCGCGAGGACGGCGTGAAGGTGTTCGAGGGTTCGCGTCACTATCTCGAGTCAGTCAGCGCCGCGGGTCTCGCGGTCGCCGTCGTGTCGTCGAGCGCCAACACCAGTGAGGTGCTCGAGACCACCAGGCTCGACAAATTCGTCCAGCAGCGGGTCGACGGCGTGACAATGCGCGAGCAACACATCGCGGGCAAGCCGGCTCCGGACTCGTTCCTGCGCGCCGCGGAGCTGCTCGGGATGAAGCCTGCGGAAGCGGCGGTTTTCGAAGACGCGCTGGCCGGTGTCGAGGCAGGCCGGCGCGGGCACTTCGGCTTCGTGGTCGGTGTCGATCGCGTCGGCCAAGGGGAAGCGTTGCGCCGCAACGGCGCCGACGTCGTCGTGACAGATCTGGCCGAATTGCTGCCGAACTGATGATCACCGATCAGACCTTCCCCGTCGAGCCATGGCAGGTGCGCGAAACCAACCTGGATCTCGATCTTCTGGCTCAATCCGAGTCGTTGTTCGCGTTGTCCAACGGTCATATCGGGCTGCGCGGCAACCTCGACGAGGGCGAGCCGTACGGACTGCCCGGTACCTACCTCAACTCGTTCTATGAAACGCGCCCACTGCCGTACGCGGAGGCGGGATACGGCTATCCGGAGGACGGTCAGTCACTGGTCGATGTCACCAACGGCAAGATTCTGCGACTGCTCGTCGACGACGAACCCTTCGATGTCCGATACGGCGAACTGCACGAGCATGAACGGGTGCTGGACATGCGGGCAGGCACGCTGACCCGCCACGTGTGCTGGACGTCTCCGGCGGGCAAGCGGGTGAACGTGCGCTCGACGCGGCTGGTGTCGCTGACACACCGCAGTGTGGCGGCCATCGAGTATGTGGTGGAGGCGGTCGGCGAATTCGCCCGTGTCACTGTGCAATCCGAGCTCGTCGCCAACGAAGATCAACCGCAGCCGTCGGCCGACCCGCGGGTCGCCGCTGTGTTGCTGAACCCGTTGGAAGCGGTGCAGCACGACGCGGGCAACCAGGGCGCGCTGCTGGTGCATAGGACCCGGGGCAGCGGCTTGATGATGGCCGCGGCGATGGAACATCAGGTCGAGGTGCCGGGCCGCGTCGAGATGACGACCGACGCCGGTGAGGACTGGGCACGAACGACCGTCATCTGCGGGTTGCGGCCGGGCCAACAACTGCGCGTCGTGAAGTTTCTCGCCTACGGATGGTCGAGTCTGCGCTCGCGTCCGGCGCTACGCGATCAGGTGCTGGGCGCGGTAGCGGGCGCCAAGTACAGCGGGTGGAATGGTCTGCTCGAGTCGCAGCGCGATTATCTCGACGACTTCTGGGACTGCGCAGACGTTGAGGTGGAGGGCGACGCCGATTGCCAGCAGGCGGTGCGGTTCGGGCTGTTCCACGTGTTGCAGGCCAGCGTGCGCGCCGAACGTCGGGCGATCCCGGGAAAAGGCCTGACCGGCACCGGCTATGACGGCCATACCTTCTGGGACACCGAGGGATTCGTCCTTCCCGTGCTCACCTACACGGCGCCGTATGCCGCGGCGGATGCGTTGCGCTGGCGGGCCTCGACACTGGATCTGGCGCGCGAGCGCGCCGCCGAGCTGGATCTCGCGGGTGCCGCGTTCCCATGGCGAACAATCCAAGGGCAGGAGTGCTCGGCGTACTGGCCCGCCGGCACGGCGGCCTGGCACATCAACGCCGATATCGCGATGGCCTTCGAGCGGTATCGCGTTGTGACAGGCGATGATTCGCTGGAAGCCGACTGCGGTCTGACGGTACTGGTGGAAACGGCGCGGCTGTGGATGTCGTTGGGTCATCACGACCGGCACGGGGTCTGGCATCTCGACGGCGTCACGGGTCCCGACGAGTACACCGCCGTCGTGCGCGACAACGTCTTCACCAATCTGATGGCCGCGCACAACCTTCGTGCCGCGGCGCAGGCCTGTGGCCGACATCCCGACGCGGCCTATGCGCTGGGGGTGAGCTCTGAGGAAACCGCCGCATGGCGGGATGCGGCAGCCGCGGTACACATCCCGTACGACGACGAACTCGCCGTACATCAACAGTGCGAGGGCTTCACCAGTCTGCGGGAGTGGACCTTCACGGAGAACACGTCGTATCCGTTGCTGTTGCATGAGGCCTACGTGCGGCTCTACCCGGCTCAGGTGATCAAGCAGGCCGATCTCGAGCTGGCGATGCACTGGCGCAGCGAAGCGTTCACGCCCGAAGAGAAGGCGCGAAACGTCGACTATTACGAGCGGCGTACCACGCGGGACTCATCCCTGTCCGCCTGCACGCAGGCGGTGATGTGCGCGGAGGTAGGCCATCTGGAACTGGCACACGATTACCTCTACGAAGCGGCGCTGATCGACCTGCGCGATCTGCACAAGAACACCCGCGACGGACTGCACATGGCGTCACTGGCCGGGGCATGGACCGCATTGGTCGCCGGCTTTGGCGGTCTCCGAGACGACGAGGGCGAGCTTGTGCTCAACCCACAATTGCCCGATGCGATAACACGGTTGCGATTCCGGCTGCGCTGGAGGGGTTTTCGCCTGACCGTCGACGTCAACCACGACGAGGTCAGCTATGAGCTGCGCGACGGGCCGGATTGCGAGCTGGCTATTCGCCATGCGGGCGAGAAGCTCGACCTGCGCACCGACTCGCCGACAACGGTGGCTGTGCGGCGCCGCAAGCCGCTGTTGCCACCGCCGCCGCAACCGCCCGGGCGCGAACCGATTCGCCGGTCCGGGCTTTGACAAACGGCCTTCGAGCCGGCGCGGCGGGTCACGCCACGGCGGGCCTGCCCCCGTGTGGTCGTCGATTTCGTCGCGATCGGCTGAGGCCCGATCTTCAACGCCGTCGACGTCTGCGTGGGTGGTCGGGGTTGCGATTCTGACCTGGCGGCTGTTCGCCGACGGCCGCGGCCCGGCGCCAGCGTAAGCGCTCGTCATACGGCCGACCCGTGCCGCTGTTAGACATGTGTCAACTATGCTGGCGGCATGTCTGAATCGAGGCGACGGCTGTCCCCCGACGATCGCCGCAACGAGCTGCTGGCACTGGGTGCCGAAGTCTTCGGCCAGCGTCCGTACGACGAGGTGCGCATCGACGAGATCGCCGAGCGCGCCGGGGTGTCGCGGGCGCTGATGTATCACTACTTCCCCGACAAGCGGGCGTTCTTCGCGGCCGTTGTACGCGCCGAGGGCGAGCGACTGTTCGAGGCCACCAACGCCGCGCCCGACCCAGAGGCGAGCCTGTTCAACCAGGTGCGCGAAGGTGTGTTGGCTTACCTGCGCTACGACGAGGAGCACCCCCACGGTGCATGGGCCGCCTACATCGGCATCGGCGCCTCCGACCCGATCCTGCGGGGCATCGAGGACGTCGACAACGACCGCCAGGCCAACCGGATCATCGCGCGTATCCACGAGGCCATCGGCGGCGAGCTGGACTCCAAGGTGGAACGCGACCTGCGGATCACCATCTACGGCTGGCTGGCGTTCACGTTCGAGATGTGCCGGCAGCGCCTCATCGACCCGTCGATCGACGCCGCGTACGTCGCCGACGCCTGCGCGCACACGCTGCTCGACGCGATCGGGCGGGTGCCGGGTGTGCCCGCTGAGCTGGCCGAAGCCGTCGCAACCGAGCATCGCTGATAGCGTCGAGCGCACGCTTGTTCACACCTTTACTCGGGTTTTGTGTACAACAACCGCACTCTCGTCGCCAACATTTGTCGGTGCGCCTTGGCACGATGACTGAATGAGCTCACCGGCGGGCAGGAGCGAAGCGACGAGGGGATCAACACAGCCACTTGGGCGCTTCAGCTCGCTGACCCGCGAGTGGTTCACCGGCACCTTCCCGGCCCCGACCGCCGCACAGGCAGAGGCGTGGTCGGCCATCGCCGATGGCGACAACACGCTGGTTATCGCGCCGACCGGGTCCGGCAAGACGCTCGCCGCCTTCCTGTGGGCGCTCGACCGCCTTGCCTCGTCGGAGCCCAGGCTCGCGAGGGCAGGCACCCGGGTGCTGTACGTGTCGCCGCTGAAGGCGCTGGCCGTAGACGTCGAGCGCAACCTGAGCACACCGCTCACCGGCATCCACCGCATCGCCGAGCGCCGCGGCGTGCCCGCACCCGAGATCAGCGTTGGGGTGCGGTCCGGCGACACCCCGCCGGCCCGTCGCCGCGAACTGATCACCAAGCCGCCGGACATCCTGATCACCACACCGGAGTCGTTGTTCCTGATGCTGACGTCGGCAGCGCGCGAGACGCTGACCGAGGTGCAGACGGTCATCGTCGACGAGGTGCACGCCGTCGCGGGTACCAAGCGCGGGGCGCATCTGGCGTTGTCGCTGGAACGGCTCGACCAATTGCTCGACAGCCCCGCGCAGCGCATCGGCCTGTCAGCTACGGTCCGCCCGCCCGAGGAGGTGGCGCGGTTCTTGTCCGGTCAGGCCAGGACGACGATTGTCGCGCCGCCCGCGGCCAAGACGTTCGACCTCTCGGTAGAGGTGCCGGTCCCTGACATGGCCAACCTCGAGAACAACACCATCTGGCCCGACGTCGAGGCACGCATCGTCGACCTGATCGAGGCGCACCGCAGCTCGATCGTGTTCGCCAACTCGCGGCGGCTGGCCGAGCGACTGACCTCTCGCCTCAACGAGATTCACGCGGAACGCTCAGGAATCGAACTGCCTGGCGGGCGTAACCCCCAGGTTGGCGGCGGCTCGCCCGCTCAGCTGATGGCCAGCGGTCAGGCGTTCGGGGCCGAGCCGCTGCTGGCGCGCGCGCATCACGGCTCGGTCAGCAAGGAACAACGCGCGCAGGTCGAGGACGACCTCAAGCGCGGACGGCTGCGCGCCGTCGTCGCAACGTCCAGCCTGGAGTTGGGCATCGACATGGGCGCTGTCGATCTGGTGATTCAGGTCGAGGCTCCGCCGTCGGTGGCCAGCGGCCTGCAGCGCATCGGACGCGCCGGTCATCAGGTCGGCGAGATCTCCCAGGGTGTGCTGTTTCCCAAGCACCGAACGGACCTGATCAGCTGTGCGGTGACGGTGCGGCGGATGCTGTCCGGCGAGATCGAGACCATGCGGGTGCCGACGAATCCGCTCGACGTGCTCGCCCAGCACACGGTCGCGGCGTGCGCGCTGGAGCCGCTGGACGCCGATCGCTGGTTCGACGCGGTGCGGCGCAGCGCCCCGTTCGCGACGCTGCCGCGCAGCGCATTTGAGGCGACACTGGACCTTTTGAGCGGCAAGTACCCGTCCACCGAGTTCGCCGAGCTGCGGCCGCGGCTGGTATATGACCGTGACGCGGGAACGCTTACGGCCCGCCCGGGTGCGCAGCGGCTGGCAGTGACCTCCGGTGGTGCGATCCCCGACCGCGGGATGTTCACCGTCTACCTGGCGACCGACTCCGAAAAACCCTCGCGGGTAGGCGAACTCGACGAGGAGATGGTCTACGAGTCCCGGCCGGGCGACGTGATCTCGCTTGGTGCGACCAGTTGGCGCATCACCGAGATCACCCACGATCGGGTGCTTGTCATTCCTGCGCCCGGGCAGCCGGCGCGCTTGCCGTTCTGGAAGGGCGACGGCGTGGGGCGGCCTGCCGAACTGGGCGCCGCGGTTGGCGCATTCACCGGAGAGCTGGCGCAGTTGGGCCGCGATGAGTTCGCAGAGCGTTGCCGCGCAATGGGTTTCGACGAGTTTGCGTCCGACAACATGTGGCAGCTGATTGATGACCAGCGACAGGCAACCGGCACGGTGCCGAGCGACACGACATTCGTGGTCGAACGGTTCCGCGACGAACTGGGTGACTGGCGGGTAATCCTGCACTCCCCCTACGGGCTCCGGGTGCACGGGCCGCTATCGCTGGCGGTGTCACGACGGCTGCGGGAGCGCTACGGCATCGATGAGAAGCCGACAGCGTCCGACGACGGCATCATCGTGCGGCTGCCCGACACCCTGCCTGATTCCGGAACGCCGCCCCCTGGGGCTGACCTCTTCGTGTTCGACGCCGACGAGATCGAGCCCATCGTCACCGCCGAGGTGGGCGGCTCGGCACTGTTCGCGTCGAGGTTTCGCGAATGCGCCTCCCGCGCACTGCTTTTGCCGCGCCGACATCCCGGCAAGCGGTCGCCGTTGTGGCACCAACGGCAACGCGCCGCACAGCTGCTCGACGTCGCCCGCAAGTATCCGGATTTCCCCATCGTGCTGGAGGCGGTCCGCGAATGCCTGCAGGACGTCTATGACGTGCCCGCACTCACCGAGCTGATGCACCGTGTGGCGCAGCGGCGGTTGCGGCTGATCGAGGTGGAGACCGCGACCCCGTCGCCGTTCGCGGCGTCGCTCTTGTTCGGCTACGTCGGCGCATTCATGTACGAGGGCGACAGCCCGCTGGCCGAGCGGCGCGCCGCCGCACTGTCGCTGGACAGCGTGCTGCTCGCCGAGCTGCTGGGCCGCGTCGAGTTGCGCGAGCTGCTCGATCCACTCGTCATCGCCACGACCACGCAGCAGTTGCAACACCTCAGCTCGGACCGGCTGGCCCGCGACGCCGAGGGCATCGCCGACCTGTTGCGGGTGCTTGGCCCGCTGAAAGAGCAAGAGATCGCCGAGCGCTGCACTTCGAGCGAAGTGGGCGGCTGGCTGGACGGCCTGCAGGCCGCCAAACGCACGCTCACCGTCTCATTCGCCGGCCAAACCTGGTGGGTAGCAGTCGAAGACATCGGCCTGCTGCGTGACGGCGTCGGAGTGGCGGTGCCCGTCGGAGTTCCTGCGGCCTTCACCGATTCGGTCGACGACCCGCTCGGCGAACTGCTGAGCCGGTACGCCCGCACGCACGGCCCGTTCACCACGCACGACGCCGCGGCGCGCTTCGGCCTCGGCCAGCGGGTGACTGCCGATGTGCTGGGCAGGCTCGCCATCGACGGCCGACTGATCCGCGGCGAGTTCACGGATTCCGCATCGGCAGGATTGCCGGCTCCGGCCGGCGCCGGCGCCGGCGACCAATGGTGTGACGCCGACGTTTTGAAGATCCTGCGGCGCCGGTCGTTGGCCGCGTTGCGGGCGCAGGTCGAGCCCGTCAGCACCGCAGCATACGGCCGCTTCCTTCCGCACTGGCAGCACGTCGGCTCACACAACGCGGGCATCGACGGCCTGGCTGCGGTGATCGATCAGTTGGCCGGGGTGCCCATCCCAGCCTCGGCGATCGAGCCGCTGGTGTTCGGGCAGCGGGTGCGCGATTACCAGCCCGCGATGCTCGACGAGCTGCTCGCCGCGGGAGAGGTCACCTGGTCGGGGGTGGGCCAGATCGGCGGCGGCGACGGCTGGATCGCTTTTCACCCCGCCGAGTCTGCGCCGTTGACGCTGGGCACGCCGACGGAGATCGAGTTCACCGACACTCATCGAGCAATCTTGGCAACGCTGGGCGGCGGAGGCGGGTACTTCTTCCGCCAGCTCGCCGACGTTGATACCGAGCAGTTCAAACAGGCTCTGTGGGAACTCATCTGGGCCGGCTGGATCACCGGCGACACGTTCGCCCCGGTGCGGGCGATGTTGTCGGGCACGCGACGGTCGACCGGCCGCCGCGGCGCGCCTGCACACCGGCAACGGCAACGACCGCCGCGGTTGAGCCGCTACAGCGTCGCGCATGCGCAGGCCCGCGCCTCCGACCCGACAGTGGCCGGGCGATGGTCGGCGCTGCCCGCGGCCGAACCCGAGTCGACGGTGCGAGCGCATTACCAGGCCGACTTGTTGCTCAGCCGCTACGGCGTGCTGACCAAGGGCGCGGTCGCGGCCGAAGAGGTGCCGGGCGGCTTCGCGATGCTGTACAAGGTGCTGACCGCGTTCGAGGATGCAGGCCGGTGTCAGCGGGGCTACTTCGTCGAGTCGCTTGGCGGGGCACAGTTCGCGGTGGCGTCGACGGTCGACCGGCTGCGGTCCTACCTCGACGGTGTCGACCCGGAGCGCCGCGAGTATCACGCGGTCGTGCTGGCCGCCGCCGATCCCGCCAACCCGTACGGTGCCGCGCTGCCGTGGCCGTCGAGGAAGGTGGCCGACGAGGACGTGTCGCACCGGCCAGGCCGCAAGGCGGGCGCACTGGTGGCGGTGGTCGACGGCGAGTTGGCGTGGTTCCTCGAACGCGGCGGGCGCTCGCTGCTGAGCTTCACCGAGGACCCCGAGGCACACATCGCTGCGGCGTCGGCGCTGGCCGATCTGGTCAGCAGCGGGCGCGTCGGCTCGCTGCTGGTCGAGAAGGTCAATGGGGTGCCGGTGCTGGAACCGGTCGCCGAAGGTGAGCGGGCCGCCGTGCAGGACGCGCTGATCGGCGCCAGGTTTGCTCGCACGCCGAGGGGCCTGCGGCTTCGTTGATGAGCGCTTGCGCGAAGACAGATAAGCCTGATTTGGGAACAGCCACGCTGCGAGTACCGTTTCACTCGCTTATGACCGCACCCCGGATAACCACACCCTATGGTTTCACGTCGACGGCCGCTGAGGTCATCGCCGGCGTCGATCTGTCCGGTAAACGAGCCATCGTCACCGGCGCGTCGTCGGGTATCGGCGTCGAGACCGCGCGGGCACTGGCAGACGCCGGTGCTGCCGTCACGCTCGCCGTGCGCAACACAGAAGCGGGTGAGCGGGTGGCCGCCGAGATCCGCGAGGGCACCGGCAACGGCGCTGTCACCGTCGGCGCACTGGATCTCAGCGACCTGTCCAGTGTCGGCGCCTTCGCTGCGGCATGGAGCGGACCGCTCGACATCCTGGTGAACAACGCCGGCGTGATGGCCGTTCAAGAGCTGACGCTCTCGGCGAGCGGCCACGAAATGCAGTTCGCGACAAATCACCTCGGGCACTTCGCGCTCGCGCTCGGGCTTCACGATTCGCTTGGCGCGGCCGCGTCCGCCCGGATCGTGTCCGTGAGCTCTGGCGGGCACCTGCGCTCGCCGGTGGTGTTTGACGACATCGATTACGCCTTCCGCGATTACGACCCGTTCGGCGCCTACGGGCAGTCAAAGACCGCCAATGTGCTGTTCGCCGTCGAGGCCACCCGCCGGTGGGCTCCGGAAGGCATCGTCGCCAACGCGCTGATGCCGGGCGGTATCGCTACCCCGCTACAGCGCCACCTCCCCGCGCACTACGCCGAACAGGCGCTGGAGGCGTTTCGCGCGGCCGGGACCGACTTCAAGTCGGTCGAACAGGGAGCTGCGACATCGGTGCTGCTGGCGGCTTCCCCATTGCTCGACGGAATCGGCGGCCGCTACTTCGAGGACTGCAACGAAGCCGTGGTGGTCAGCCGACGCGGTGGACCCGGGCGGGGTGGCGTCGCACCGTACGCGCTCGACCCGGCCAACGCCGAACGGCTATGGGAACTGTCGCTGACGCTGATCCAATGAGACATGCCTGAGGGCGACACCGTCTGGCACACCGCCACGATCCTGCACGGTGCGTTGGCCGGGAAAACGCTGACCCGCTGCGACATCCGGGTGCCGAAATACGCCACCGTCGACCTCACCGGGCAGGTCGCCGACGAGGTCATCAGCCGCGGCAAACACCTGTTCGTCCGCGTCGGCGATGCCAGCATCCACTCACATCTGAAGATGGACGGCAGCTGGAAGGTCAACCCGGTCAGCACGCCGAGCCGGGCAGGCCATCGGATCCGGATCATTCTGGAGGCCGGTGATATTCAGGCCGTCGGCGTCGACCTCGGAGTGCTCGAAGTGCTCGACCGGGAACACGACACGGACGTTGTCGCCCATCTCGGGCCCGACTTGCTCGGCAACGACTGGGATCCGCGCCTGGCGGCAGCGAACTTGGCGGCGGAGCCCGATCGCCCGCTGGCAACGGCGCTGCTCGATCAGCGGGTGATGGCCGGAGTCGGCAACGTCTACTGCAACGAGTTGTGCTTCGTCACAGGGCATTTGCCCACTGCGCCGGTGAAAGACGTCAGGGACCCGCTGCGGATGGTGCAGCGGGCCCGGGACATGCTGTGGCTCAACCGGTCTCGGTGGAACCGCAGCACCACGGGCGATACCCGGCACGGCCGCGAGTTGTGGGTCTACGGCCGCGCCGGGCAGGCGTGTCGTCGCTGCGGCGCACTGATCGAGTCAGACAGCAGCGGGGAGCGCGTCACCTACTGGTGCCCGGTCTGTCAGACATGAGCCGCCGGGGAACGCCAGCTTGACGTTCGGCGTTCGTGCTCTTACTTTTCACCGCGATCGGGATGTGGTACCGATCGCACGTCGAGTTGTGGAATCGCCTCGAAGTCATGCGGATTGCAGGTGAACAAGGGCAGTCCATGGGCGATAGCGCTCGCCGCGATCAAGGCGTCGTAAGCGCGTGCCGCGGGCTTGCGACCCGATGCCCGCAACGAGGCGGCGACGGTGCCGAAGACGCGTGCGGCATCACCGTCGAATGCGATTGTTTCGAAGTCGGCCTCGGCCTGTTGCAAATGCGCCTGACGAGCGGCACGCTCATCGGCGCTGCCGGCGACGTGAGGCCCGACCGACAACTCAGCGAGTGTGATGGCACTGACGACCACTTCGTGGGGCAGACTTGCGGGATCACCGACGCGTCCCAACAGGATCACTGTCGACGTGTCCAGCATCCCCCGCACACTTGACTCACTCACAGCGTCGGATCCAGCACGGTGTCGATATCGCGACGCAGCGCTTCGGGATCAACACGAGGCAGTCGCCTCCTGCGGTCGATGAGTTGAGCTGTACTGGCACTCCGCCGCGGGAGAGGCCGCAGTTCTGCGATCGGGTGGCCATCCCGGGTGACGATCACCCGTTCTCCGTGCTCCACGCGTTCCAGCACCTCTCCCCCTTTGTTGCGCAATTCGCGCACTGTCACTGACCGCATGAGTCCACTGTATCACCGGTGAGACACCAATTCCGCTTGAGTGCGCCGAAGCGCAGGCCTACGCTCGTCCGCGTTATGACTCGAAAGAGCCTGAACCGGAGGGTGACCCAAGCCGCCGAGGCGGCGCTCGCCGAACAGCAATATGTCAGCACCACCGATGTGCTCGTCGGCCTCGGGTGGTTAACGCCGTCGCATATCGACCGGTGGCGGCAGGGCCGGATCCAGTCGCTCGAGAGCGTCGCGGAGGTCGAACCCAGCAAGGTCGCAGCTGCGCTGGAAGCGTTCGAGCGCTGGGCGCAGGACCGACGGCTCAACCCCTCGGAGACCGAGTACCTCGCCCGCACTCGCGACCGTCGCCAGCTGCGCTTCAGTGTCAGCGGGGACCCCGCCATCGAAAGCGCGTACCGCACACACTGGGTGTCGCCAGACCTGCCCCAGCGCACGATCGAGCGGCAGAGCCGCCCGCCGGATCTCGTCGTGATCTCGCCGATCAAGGAGTGGACGTGCACGTCGTGCGGTGGCACCGGCGACTTTCTGTTCATGGATGACCCGGGACCGCTGTGCCTGGACTGCGCCGATCTCGGTCATCTCGACTTCCTGCCGTCCGGTGATGCAGCAATGACCCGGCGGGCGAAACGTGCCAGCCGGCTCTCGGCGATCGTGGTGAGGTGGAGCCGATCGCGCAAACGATATGAGCGCCAGGGCATCCTGGCCGAGCCGGCGGCGATCGAGCGTGCCGAACAGGAGTGTTTCTCCGATGCGGAGGTGCGCGCCCGCAGGCGGGAGCGTGACGGAATTCGCCGTGCGGGCGAGGATGTGCGCTTCGCGGCCGACTTCGCTGCCGCGATCGCCGCGCAGTTCCCGAACTGCCCCACCAGCCGGGCCGAGGCGATCGCGCGTCACGCGGCGACGAGGGGCAGCGGCCGGGTCGGACGAAGCGCAGCCGGGCGGGCGCTCGATCCGAACGCGGTGCGGCTCGCAGTCGCGGCGTCGGTCCGACATGTTGACACCTCGTACGACGAGTTGCTGATGTCGGGCGTCGACCGCGAAGAGGCGCGGCGTCGGGTGGGTGAGCTGGTCGAGGACGTGTTGAGCGACTGGCGCGTGAGGAGCCTATAGCCTTCCGCGCGTGTTCCCGCCCTGTCAGGCGACGTGGGCGGCCTCGACGTCGTCCAACCTGCGATTGCGCTGCGGGAGCGCCAGTTTGACGATCTTGCGCACCACAGTGCCGAACTGTCGCGGCAGCGAGCCCTGGTTGTACGGAACGCCGTAACGCTTGCAGATCTCGCGCACCTCCTGGGAGATCTCCGCGTGGCGGAAGGCAGGGATGTCCGGGAACAGGTGGTGTTCGATCTGGAACGACAGGTTTCCGCTCAGGATGTGAAAAAGCTTGCCGCCGGTCAGGTTTGCCGATCCCAGAACCTGACGGAAGTACCACATGCCGCGTGTCTCGGCCTTGGTCTCCTCGATGGAGAACTCCTGGACATCCTCGGGGAAGTGACCGCAGAAGATGATCATGTATGACCAGACGTTGCGGATCAGGTTCGCCGTCAGGTTGCCGGTGAACACCCACGGTGCGAACGGCCCGGCCAGCAGCGGGAACGCCACGTAGTCCTTGAGCGTTTGGCGCTTCGTCTTGCGCCAGATGCCCTGCAGCACCTCGCGCTTGTCGGCGATGGTGATCTCACCGGAGCGGATCCGCTCGGTCTCCAGTTCGTGCAACGCGACGCCGTACTGGAACAGCACCATAAGCAGGAATGCGTAGACCGGGTTGCCCAGGAAGTACGGGCGCCACCGCTGGTCCTCACTCATGCGCAGGATGCCGTAACCGATATCGCGGTCCATCCCAACGATGTTCGTGTACGTGTGATGCATGTAGTTGTGCGAATGGCGCCACTGGTCGGCTGGGCACGCGGTGTCCCATTCGAACTTCTTGCCCGACAACGCCGGATCGCCCGTCCAGTCGTACTGGCCGTGCATGACGTTGTGGCCGATCTCCATGTTGTCGAGGATCTTCGACAGTCCCAACATGGCGGTGCCTGCGAGCCAGAACGGCGGGAAGATGCCACCGAACAGCAGCGCGCGGCCGCCGACCTCTAAACCACGCTGCGCCTTGATGACCCTCCGGATGTAGGTGGTGTCGCGCTCGCCCAGATCGGCGATCACGCGCTCCTTGAGGGCATCGAGCTCACGGCCGAAAACCTCGGCCTGCTCGGGAGTCAGCGTGACGGTGTTGCCGCCAACGGTTTTCGAGATGGACTTCGGTTGCGTGGTAGTGGTGACAGTCATGTCGCCCAACTCCTTTCGTTAGAGCGCGAGATCGACGTCGCCGACGGGGGCCGACACGCAGATCTGCACGTCTTCCTCGTCAGCGCTCGACACCGCGCCGGTGATCAGGTTCTTCACCACACCGCTGGTCTTGCGGCGGGTGCAGCTGTGGCAGATGCCCATCCGGCATCCGCTTTCGGGTGTCAGGCCTGCGGCCTCTGCCTGCTCGAGCAACGGCCGGCCGTCGTCAGTCAATTCGATGCCGCTGTCGGTGAATGCAATTCGGCCGCCGGACGATTGGGCCGGCGCGGTGAGCGCCGGGGGGACAAAGCCCTCCGAGCGCACGTTCGCGCAGTGTTCGCGGACGGCCTCGACCAAAGCGGGCGGACCGCACACGTACACGGCATCGGGTTTGGGCATCGCGGCCGCCAGGTGCTCGGCATCGAAGCGGCCGTCGAGATGAGATCCCTCGGTCGAACGGGTGTAGCCGTGCAGGACCCGGACGCCTGGCATGGCGTCCAGCTCGTCGCGATAGCAGGCCTCTTCGGCCGAACGTGCGTAGTGGATGAACGCGATCTCGCCGGTGAAGCCTTCGGTGCGAAGCGTGCGCAGGATCGACATCACAGGCGTGATGCCGCTGCCACCCGATACGAACAGGATGCGCTGTGGCCGGGCCAAGGGAAGAGTGAAGTCTCCGCCGACGGAGTCGAGGCCGACAACCATCCCGGTTCGGGCGTGCTCGTACAGGTAGTTGGATACCAGCCCGCCGTCGTGGCGGCCAATGGTCAGCTCGATGTAAGGGGTGCCCTCGGCACTCGCCGGAGAGTACGGCCGGGTGCGGCGACGGCCACCGATCTCGACCGTGAGGTTGATGTGCTGGCCGGCACGGAAACCGGTGAACGCGCGATTCGGTTCCAGCGTCAGCGTGACGCTGCGGGGGGTCTGCCGACGCACTGCGATCACCTTTGCGCGGGCGTCTGCCTGCGTCCAGGTCGCGTCGACCAGCTCTGTGTACCGATCCACGCCGTGGGGGCCGGTCAGCAGCTCCAGCAGAGGCGACCGTCGCACGCGGCGAGTCAAAGTCTGAGTGAACATATGTATACCGTGCGCCATCGCCAGCGCGTGCGTCAACCGATTCGGCCAGGTTGTGGTAGGTTTCACAGAGTGAACAGTCGTGCGCCCAGTTCACGAACGGGCCGTTCAAGCAGGTCGAGCAGGTCTCGGTCTCGAGACACTTTGTCGCGAGAGGAGCGCAAGGAGGCCACTCGCCGCGCGATCGTCGCCGCCTCGCTGCGCCTGCTAGAGGACCGCAGCTTCGCGGCGCTGAGCCTGCGTGAGGTCACCCGAGAGGCCGGCATAGTGCCCGCGGCGTTCTATCGGCATTTCGAGTCGATGGAGGCGCTCGGCCTCGTGCTCATCGACGAGTCGTTCCGTGCGCTGCGAGACATGCTGCGTGGTGCACGAGCGGGCAAGCTCGATCCGAACCGAGTCATTGAGTCCTCGGTCGACATCCTCATAGACGGGGTCAACGAGCGTCGCGAATACTGGCGCTTCATCGGGCGTGAGCGCTCCAGCGGCGTGACGGTGCTGCGCTACGCGATCCGCACTGAAATCCGGTTGATCACTTCGGAGTTGGCGATCGACCTGGCCCGCTTTCCCGGACTGAACACGTGGAGCAGCGAGGATCTCAACATTCTGGCCAGCCTGTTCGTGAACTCGATGATCGTGATCGCCGAGGCAATCGAGGACGCCTCCGACTCGGCGGCGATCGACGAGATCAAGCGAACCGCTGTCAAGCAGCTGCGGATGATCGCCGTCGGCGTCAGTGGGTGGCGCAGCGCGGGCTAGCGTGTGGCGCATGCCGCATCTCGAATTGACCTGCCCGCGTCCCGACATCGCCGTCCTCACGCTGAACCGACCCGAGAAGCTGAACGCGCTGAACCATGAGCTCGTCGAGGAGCTGCACGCCGCGATCGATGGCATCGGCGCCAACAACGACTGCCGGGTCGTGGTGATCACCGGGGCCGGGCGCGGATTCTGCTCGGGTCTGGACCTGACCGACCCGAACCCGTCGCAGGCGGGCGGCGGCACCGAGTTCCCGCGGTCAGGCATGCGCTGGCAGGAGCGAATCGCGAACCTCACTGCGCGGATACACCGACTTCGGCAGCCGGTGATCGCGGCAGTCAACGGCCCCGCCTACGGCGGAGGCTTCGGCATCGCATTGGCCTGCGACATCCGGGTCGCGTCCGAATCGGCACGGTTCTGCACGCAATTCATCAAGCTGGGGCTCGGCGGCTGCGACATCGGGGTCAGCTACACGCTGCCGCGCATCATCGGCGCCGGGCAGGCGTTCGACCTGATCCTGACGGCGCGAGTGGTCGACGCCGACGAGGCGCTACGGCTGGGCATCGTCTCGCGGTTGTCAGGCTCGGTGGTCGACGACGCGCTGACGATCGCCGAAACGCTTTGCAGTTACGGCAAATTCGGGCTTGAGTCGACCAAGCAGGTGATGTGGGCGAACCTCGAGGCGTCGAGCCTGGAGGCCGCGTTGCATGTGGAGAACCGCAGTCAGATCCTGGCGTCGACCAGCCGAGAGATGCTGGAGGCGGCTAACGCGGCGTTCCACCGCCGTCAGCGATGATCACCTGCCCGGTGATGTAGCTGCCGGCGTCCGACGTCAACAGCAGTGCGGCGCCGACCATTTCGTCGGGCGACGCCAGCCGTTTCATCAGCGTCCCACCCACCATGTAGTCGATCGCCTGCTGCGGGTTGTTGCGCATCATGTCGGTGTCGACCGGGCCTGGCGCCAGCGCGTTGACCCGGATGCCGAAAGGCACGAACTCGGCGGCCATCGACCGGGTGACCGACATCAGCGCGGCCTTGCCGGACGCGTAGATGGAAAGCGCAGGCGCGAAGTTGAACGCACCCACCGACACCATGTTCAGCACCGCCGCGGCGGGGCTGGCCTTCAGGTACGGCAGCGCGTGCTGCACCAGGAACACCGGTCCGCGCAGGTTAACCTCGTAGGACTTCGCCCACGCTTCGGGTGTCATCTCGCCCAGCGGCTGGGCCAACGCGTTCGCAGCGTTGTTCACCACGACATCGATGCCGCCGAACTCGTCGACGGTCCGTTGCGCGAGGGCACCGAGATCGTCGACGTTGCCAAGGTGGGTGGGCACCCCGACGGCCTTGCCCCCGAGCCCGCGCAGGTGCTCGGCGGCCTGCTCGCAGGCATCGGGCTTGCGGCTGGCGACCACGACGCGGGCGCCTGCCAGCACGAAGCCTTCGGCCAGTGCGAGTCCGATGCCCCTGGTGCCGCCCGTCACGATGACGGTGCGGCCGGTCATGTCGAAGAGTCGGTCAAATGTTGTGCGATCCACGCGGTCAGTAGAACAGATCGGGATTCGATGCCACGTATTGCTCAACGGTTTGAGCAGGCCGGCCGGTGATCTGCTCGACGTCCCCGGTGACCCGGTTGTACCGGTCTTCGCGATGCAGCCGCGCCATGGTGGCGATGTGCTGCTGGACGTGCTCCGGCAGGCCGATCGGTGCGAGCACCTCGCGCTGCCATTCGTCGTAGGGGACGTCTTCACCGGCAACCGCGCGTCCCAGCCCACGGGCGTACTGCTCTGCCAGGCCGTCGATGTCGTGCACTTCCGGGCCAGTGAGTTCGTATACGTTGCCGATGTGCTCGGCGGGGTTACGTAGGAGGGCGGCGACCACGCGCGCCACGTCGGCGGCGGCGATCGGCGAGGTGCGGCCAGTTCCGAACGGCAGCACAAGCACACCCCTGTCCCGGATGGTGGGTGCCGCGAGTACCGTGAACAACGGATTGTCGAGGAAAGCCGTTGGGCGGATATGGATTACCGGCAGGCCCGACCAGTTGAGGACATGCTCGGCCAACCAGTGCAGCCTTTGGTGGTGGGACTCACCGGTGCTCGTCAACGTCATCTGCGACACCGTCATCTGCGACATGTTGACGATCACGTCGAGTTGGCCCCGCTCCAGCGCCACCGCACACACCTCGGCGGTGGCCAGCAAGTAGTCCGCCGAGACGCTCATGTTGAAGAACATCCGGCCGGCTCCTTGCATCGCGGCGACGATGTCGCCTGCGCGCGTAAGATCACCGACGACTACCTCCGCGCCCAGCGCCCTGAGTTGATCGGCGCGGTCGTCGTCGCGACGCACCATGGCGCGCACGTGCTCGCCGTTGTCCAGCAGTAGCTCGACGACGCGGCGGCTGACGCTTCCGACGCCTCCACCGGCTCCTGTGATCAGATACATGGTCTTACCCGGCCATGGTCCAAGTGGACGTGGCGATCAGGTCGCCGCGGTCCAGTCCGGCCGCGCGGTGCTCGTGCACCTTGAGGTACTCGTCGTTGGACACCATGTCGAGGAACGCCGCAGGCGACGGGTACTCGACGACGATAATGCTGTCCCACCAAGGCTTCTCGCCCTCTCCGATGACCACACTGGGCGCGGCACCGGCGTAACGGACCGTCCCGCCCACCCGCTGCAGCTGCGGTGCGACCTCGTGCGTGTAGCGCATGTAACTCTGCCAGCCACCGTCGGCGCGAAACTGCAGCAGGTTGATCATCACGACCGGGGCGTCCGGCCGCGCGGCGGGCGCCGCGATTTGTTCGGCGGTCGGCTCTAAAGAGGAGCTCATCGCTAGACGCAACCGCTCACGCTGATCCGTCGGCCCGCACTGGCGCAGACGCTGACGTCCACATGCGTGCCGCAAACCGAGCCGCACACGCCGGCCTGTGCCGTAAAGGTGCCCGGGACCATGGGCGTTGCGCAACAGCGGAGACCAGCTGCGTATGCGCCCGTCTGCGACCAGAATCTCGCCACTACATCCACTCCTTCGGTTATCCCGACCCATCGTGTCGATTGTGGCGGGTGACTCGCCTCGTCGGCGCTGAACACGCTAACCGGGAGCGTCGCCCGGCGATGCGAAAGGTGGGGTCCCTCGCGGTCCACGTCTTCGGCACTCCAACCCTGCGGAGCTGCGCGGCATGGCCTGGCCTATGCCGTGCCGCCGGATTGGACCGTCGCGAAGTGCCGATCATCTACACCTCGAACAGCGGGCGGGCGCCCAGAGTCGAGTTCGGACCGGCGCAGCCGTCCCGTCGGCGCTGCACAGTATGGTCACCACCACGGTGCCCAACGTCGAGGGGTCCGTCGTGTTCCTCATCTCGTTGCGGCAGGGAGCGCCTCGTCTGCTTGAACATCCCTCAGGACGTCACAGCGTGCGTCTGCTGACAAATTCGCACCGACGCCCGTTCGCCGGATCCTCGAACTCGAGCCTGTGCGCCAGCAATTGCAATGGCTGCGAGAAGTCATCCGGCACCACATCGACTATTTCGGGGTACAGCGGATCGCACACTATCGGCACACCCAGCGACGCCATGTGCACCCGCAGCTGATGCGTTTGTCCCGTCCTTGGCGTCAACCGGTACAGCCCCTCGCCCAGATGCTCCACCAACGTTTCCGCATTCGGCTTCCCCGGTTCTTCCACCGCCTGTAACTGTCCGCGTCGCTTGATGATTCGGCTGCGCACCACCGTCGGCAATTGAAGATCCGGGCTGACCGCCGCTCGTGCCAGATACGTCTTCTGCACCAACCCCCGCGCGAACAGGGTCTGGTACGCGCCCCGCAACTCGCGGCGGGTGGTGAACAGCAGGACTCCTGCAGTCAGCCGGTCCAGCCGGTGTGCCGGGCTCAGCTCCGCCAGGTTGAGCTCGCGGCGCAACCGTACAAGTGCCGTCTGCGCGACGTGGCGCCCACGTGGCATGGTCGCCAGGAAGTGCGGCTTGTCGACCACGACGATGTCGTCGTCGCGGTACAGCACCGGAATGTCGAACGGCACCGCCACCTCATCGCGCAGCTCCCGATAGAAGTAAACGTGCGCGCCCGCCGGCAGCGCGGTGGTTTCGTTGACCACCGCACCGTCGGGCAAGACCACCTCTCCCGCAAGCACTCTCGCCGCAGCCTCGTCGCCCCACCGTGCCCGGAACTCGTCAACCACCGCCCCGCCGTGTAGCCGCACCCGCGCCGGGCCCAGCCCGTCGCGCACCGGAAGCGGTGCGGCACGCCTCAATTGAGCGGCACCGGCTCAAGGATCTCGGCTCGCGCCTCGGGTGCGGCGGCCCGCAGCGCGTCGGCGGACTCGTCGTCGGGCTGAGCCTGTGACATGACCTCGGCTTCGACCCGCGCAATGTAGGTCGCCACCTCTCGGTCCACGTCCTCGGCGCTCCACCCCAGCACGGGGGCGACGACCCCGGCCACTTCGCGCGCGCAGTCCATACCGCGGTGCGGGTACTCGATCGAGATTCGCATCCGCCGCGCCAGAATGTCCTCCAGGTGCAGCGCACCTTCGGCCGCGGCGGCGTACCACGCCTCCACCTTGAGATACACCGGCGCATCGGTGATCGGTGTCAGCAGCTCAGGCCGGCCCTCGGCCACCGCCAGCACCTCGCCGATCAGCGAGCCGTAACGGTCCAACAGGTGGCGCACGCGATACGGGTGCAGGCCGTAATGCGCACCGACGCTTTCGGTTTGGTTGATCAGTGCGAAGTAGCCGTCGGCGCCCATCAGTGGCACCTTCTCGGTGATCGACGGCGCCACCCGGGCCGGGATGTACTCGGCGGCGGCGTCGATAGCGTCGGCCGCCATCACCCGGTAGGTGGTGTACTTGCCGCCGGCAATCGCGACGAGCCCGGGAGCCGGCACGGCGACCGCGTGCTCGCGGGACAGCTTGGACGTCTCCTCGCTCTCCCCCGCCAGCAGTGGACGCAGCCCCGCATACACCCCGTCGATGTCGTCATGGGTCAACGGCGTCGCCAGCACCGTGTTGACAGTTCTAAGGATGTAGTCGATGTCGGCCTTGGTGGCCGCCGGGTGGGCGAGATCGAGGTTCCAGTCGGTGTCTGTGGTGCCGATGATCCAGTGGGTGCCCCACGGGATGACGAACAGCACCGACTTCTCGGTGCGCAGGATGATCGCGACCTCGCTGACGATCCGGTCGCGGGGCACCACGATGTGCACGCCCTTGGAGGCCCGCACCCGGAACCGCCCGCGCTGCTTGGACAGCGCCTGGATCTCGTCGGTCCACACGCCGGTGGCGTTGACCACGACATGGCCATGCACCTCGGTGATCGCGCCGTCCTCCGAATCGCGGATCGTCACCCCGGTCACCCGGTCGCCCTCGCGCAGCAGCGAAACCACCTGGCTCGACGACCGCACCACCGCGCCGTATTGAGCGGCGGTACGCGCCACCGTCATGGTGTGCCGGGCGTCGTCGACGACGGTGTCGTAGTACCGGATCCCGCCGATCAGTGAGCTCCGCTTGAGCCCCGGCGACAACCGCAAAGCGCCCGCGCGAGTCAGATGCTTTTGTGCCGGAACCGATTTCGCGCCACCGAGCTGGTCATACAGGAAAATGCCCGCGGCCACATATGGCCGCTCCCAGCACCGATTGGTCAGTGGGAACAGAAATGGCAGCGGCTTGACCAGATGGGGCGCCAGCGTGGTGAGCGACAACTCCCGCTCGTGCAGCGCCTCGCGGACCAACCCGAACTCCAGCTGCTCCAGGTAGCGCAGCCCGCCGTGGAACATCTTCGACGACCGGCTGGAGGTCCCGGAGGCGAAGTCGCGGGCCTCGACGAGCGCAACCTTCAGCCCCCGGGTCGCGGCGTCCAGGGCAGCGCCGGCGCCGACCACGCCTCCGCCGATGACGACGACGTCGAACTGCTCGCCGCCGAGCCGCTCCCAGGCCTGTTTCCGCTGTTTGGGGCCCAGAAAGGTCTGCCCCTTGCCCGGTGCGGGGTTCGGGTCAATCACTTCGAATGGACTCCTTGTTACTCGCCGGTACGGTTTGCCGTTCCCAGGTTACGTGGAGTCAGTCCAAATCGTCGTGTGCCATCAGTTGCCGCGCCGCCTCGATGATCGAACCCGATAGCGACGGGTAGACCGAGAAGGTCTGTGCGAGGTCCCCGACGGTGTTGCCGTTCTGCACTGCCAGCGCGATCGGCAGGATCAGCTCCGAGGCGATCGGCGCCACCACCACGCCGCCGATCACCACGCCGGTGGCCGGGCGGCAGAAGATTTTCACGAAGCCGACCCGCAGACCCAACATCTTCGCCCTGGCGTTGGTGTTCAGCGGCAGCGTGATCGTGCGGGCGGGCACCGAGCCGTCGTCGATCTTGGCCTGTGGCACCCCGACCGCGGCGATTTCCGGTCGGGTGAACACCGCGGCGGCCACGGTGCGCAGCCGGATCGGGCTGAGCCCCTCGCCCAGCGCGTGATAGATCGCGATGCGGCCCTGCATGGCGGCCACCGAGGCAAGCAGCATCAACCCCGTGCAGTCGCCGGCCGCGTAGATGCCCGGCACCGACGTGCGCGACACGCGGTCGACGGCGAGGTAGTTGCCCGGCGCCAGCTCGATGCCGACACGCTCGAGGCCCAACCCGCTGGTGTTGGGCACCGAGCCGACCGTCATCAGCGCATGGCTGCCCTCAACGGTGCGACCGTCGGTCATGGTCACCAACACGCCCCCTCCGTCGCGGGTGACGGACTCGGCGCGGGCGTTCTTCACCAGCGTCACGCCGCGGGCCGCCAGCACGTCCTCCAGCACTGCCGCTGCGTCGGAATCCTCATGCGGCAGGATCTGGTCACGGCTGGCCACCACGGTGACCTTCACCCCGAGTTCGGTGTAGGCGTTCACGAATTCGGCACCGGTGACGCCGGAGCCGACGACGATCAGGTGCTCGGGCAGCTTCTCCAGGTCGTAGAGCTGGCGCCAGTTCAGGATGTGTTCCCCGTCGGGCTCGGCGTTGGGCAGCACCCGCGGGCTGGCGCCGGTGGCGATCAGCACGACATCGGCCGTGAGCTTGCTGACCGTGCCGTCGTGTGCGGTGACCTTGACGGTGTGCGCGGCCATGCCCGGCACGTCGTCGACCAGCTCCCCGCTGCCTGCGATCAGCGTCACGCCCTCGCTCTGCAGCCGGGCCGCGATATCGGCCGATTGCGCAGCCGCCAGCGTCTTGACGCGGTTGTTGATCGTCGGGAGCTCGATCTTGGCGTCCTCGAATTCCAGGACATACCCGAGGTTGGGTGCGCGGCGCAGTTCGGTGCGCACGCCACTGGACGCGATGAACGTCTTGGACGGCACGCAGTCCCAGAGCACGCAGGCACCGCCGATGCCGTCACAGTCGATGACGGTGACAACGGCGACCTCGGGGCCGCGGGCCGCGGCGACCAGTGCCGCCTCATAGCCGGCGGGTCCGCCACCGATGATCACGATGCGAGTTGCCACGGCCCTAACCTAGTCAAGCGTGCCGTTGATCGCCCAGCCAGTGAGCGAAGCCTTAGGCTTTCCCCGTGCCGCTCTACGCCGCCTACGGATCGAACATGCATCCGGAGCAGATGCTGCAGCGGGCACCCCATTCACCGATGGCGGGAACGGGGTGGCTGCACGGCTGGCGGCTGACGTTTGGCGGTGAGGACATCGGTTGGGACGGCGCGCTGGCCACCGTCGTCGAGGATCCGGCGTCGAAGGTCTTCGTCGTGCTGTACGACATGACCAGGGAAGACGAGCAGAACCTCGACCGCTGGGAAGGTTCAGAGCTGGGCGTCCACAAGAAGATCCGGTGCCGGGTGGACCGCACGTCGTCGGACACCACCACCGATCCGGTGCTCGCCTGGCTGTACGTGATCGACGCGTGGGAGGGCGGCATCCCCTCGGCGCGCTACCTCGGCGTGATGGCCGATGCCGCCGAAATCGCGGGTGCTCCAACGGAATACGTCCACGATCTGCGCACCCGCCCGGCGCGCAATATCGGCCCCGGCACCTAGCGAGCTTGCCCGCGAGCGACCGTAGTAAGAGAGCTATGTCGCGTGTCGGTGAAGAAGTTGAAGACGTCCTCCTGATGTCGTTTAGGGGCTTGGTGTCCCAAAACAGTCAGGAGGACGTCGTGGTTCAGGGTAGTGGGTTGTCGCGTGGTGACAAGCGCCGTAATGCCAAGTTGGCCCGGTTGCGGGAATTGGTGCCGGTCGACAATGCGATCTTGGGTATCGATTTGGCTGATGAGAAGCAGGCGCTGGTGCTGGCTGATCATGATTCGCGGGTGCTGGCCCGCAAGCGGGTCAAGGCCAAGGCCTGGGATTTGGGTCCGGTGTTGGACTGGGCCCGACGTGTGGCGCACTCGCACGGATTCGCTGGTGTGACGGTGGGGTGTGAGCCGACCGGGCATCGTTGGCGGGTGCTCGATGAACTTGCCGCCCAACGGGATATGACGTTGGTGTGTGTGAACCCGATGCTGGTGGGTCGGGCGCGTGAGGCCGAGGACTACACCCGGGATAAAAGCGATGACAAGGACGCGGTGCTGATCGCGCGGCTGGTAGCCCAACGCAACTGTTATGCCCCCGAACGCGCCGATGAGACGTGGGCGCGGTTGCGCCAGTTGGGGGCGCGCCGGGCGCGGTTGATCACCGAGGCCACCGCCTGTGTGCAGCAGCTGCGTGATCTGCTGGAGTGCGCGTGGCCGGGGGTGCTGTCGGCGGCGGCCAAGCCGTTTGAGTCCACCAACTGGTGTGCGGCGCTGGCGGTGGTGCTCGACGGCTGCAATGGTCACCCCGAGCGGTTGGCCGGGCGCGGCTTGGCGCGGTTTGAGGCCGCGGTGGTCGGCGAGTTGGCGCGGTGGGGTGGATCGCGGCGGCGGCGAGCCATTATCGAGGCGGTGTTTGTCGCGCTGGTTGACCCGACTGGGGTGATGACGCAGCGGCGCGGCGCGCTGGAACGCGCCGGCTGGGTGCTGGCCGACTGGCGCGCGACCACCACCCGGCTGGCGCAGGTGGAAACCTGCATGGTCGAGGTGCTCGATGAGCTGGGACTGACCACCTACGTCACCAGCATCCCCGGGGTCAGCGCGGTCGGGGCGGCGGCGATGTTGGCCGAGACCGGCGACCCCGCCCGCTTCGAGGGCCCGCGCGCGCTGGTCAAACACGCCGGGCTGTGCCCCCGCGACAACAGCAGCGGCACGTTCACTGGCCGGTCCCGCATTTCCCGACGGGGCCGGCCTCGGCTGCGGCTGGCCGCCTGGCGCGTGGTGTGGGGGGCACTGGCGCACAACCCGGTGATGGCCGCCCGCTACCGGTATTTGACCAGCCGAGAGCGCAACCGGCTCTCCGACGGGCAGGCCAGAGCAGCGATCGCGGCTGCGCTGCTGCGCTGGATCCACGTCGTCGTCACCCAGCGCGTGCACTGGGATCCCGCTATCGCCGGCGCCAGCGAAATGCCCGCAGCCGCTTAACGATCCACCCAAATAGTCACGGTTGGGCCAAGCTCCACGCGTCCCTGAGGCACCATGGTGACCTCGCCAAGACACCATGAGCAGGCCCCGCCCATCCTCACCAAACTCGGTTGCACGCAGTCGGGGAACCAAACCCGCTTGACGAACTACGTAGAGACGAGGACCGGGCAGGCCCCCCAACCCTTGACAAAAACCACTTACGAAGGTGTCTGTACACGACACGCCGCTGGTTATTGGCGATTTGCGGTCGCTCACGCAACGCGAACGCGACGAAGCTGCGCGTCGACCCGGGAAACGAATTCCCACGACCGATATCGCACATCCTCGAACACGATGGCAACGACCACCCAACCGACATCCAACAGCGCTGCGGCGCGCTTGCGGTCGCGGCGCATCGCGTCAGCACCGCTGTGCCAGTCGACACCGTCGTACTCGACCGCAACCCTTTGATCAGGCCAGGCGAAGTCGAGTCGCCGCAGCTGGCCGTCGCCATCGATGATCTCGAACTGCAACGTCGGGATCGGCAGGCCGGCATCGAGCATCGCCAGCCGTGCCTCGCTCTCCATCGGCGATTCCGCGAGTCCGTCCGCAAGCGGAATCAAGTCGCGAACAGCGACTATGCCGCGGCGGCCAGCCTGTTCGACGACCGCGCGCCATAATTCGGGCCGCGAGCAGTTCCCGCTCCGCAGCGCGGCGTCAAGCGTTGCCAGCGCACGGGGGCGACGTAAACTACGCGCCACTTCGACGGCCGTCCATGCAGCTGAGGTGGCCCGCCGTTCGCCGACGATAACCAGCGGAGCGCCGTTGCGGCGATGCACCACCAGACCGTCGGCGGATCGCAGTCGCGAACCCGGCGGGCTGAGCACGTGAAAGTCGGCCGGCTGCTCCGTGTCGAATCCATGCAGTGCCGCCGCTGTACCAAGGCATACCGGAACGGCAGTGCCACAGGACAAGTCCAGTCCGCGCAATCGCAGTTCGTCGGTCGCCTCGCCCCGACAGTAGACACCTTGCCAAATCCGTTCGAGATTGCCGGTTTTCAACTCCGCCTCGAAGCCGCGCCTAGTGAGGTGACGCAGAATCTGGCCGCTCGTCGCTACCCCAGCCTGTTCCTCAAACAATCGGTCCAGCTCGCCCATGACGCCGATCGTCGATGCTCCACAATCGTGATGAAAGGTACAAGGGCTTATCTGTGGATGAGTGACGATTTGTGGACAGCCGTCTCGTGCGACTGATCGCAAAATGCCAGCACAAGTCGGCGCGTCGGCGTGCAGACACTGTCGCTCGCGGAGGTTGCAGTTAGAACTGGGCGGCTTGGTCGACGATGTTGACCAGCACCCGAACGCCCACCGGCAGCGACCGCTCGTCCAGGTCGAACGTCGGCTGATGCAGGTCGAGCTGCGCGCCGCGGCCCGTCCACACGCCCAGCCGCGCCATCGCGCCGGGAACCTCCTCGAGATACCAGGAGAAGTCCTCGCCGCCGCCGGACTGACGGGTGTCACACAGCACGTCGGAGCCGATCGCCTCGATTGCGTGGGTCAGGATGCGCGTCGAGATCTCCTCGTTGACCACCGGCGGCACCCCGCGGCGGTACTGGACGCTGTGCTCGATGCCCAGGGGGGCCAGCAGGGACGAAACAATCTCGCGCACAATCGATTCCAGCGTCAGCCAGGTATCGCGGCTGGCGGTGCGGATGGTACCAGCCAGCGTGCCCGATTGCGGGATCGCATTGGGGGCCACGCCGGCGTTGACCGCGCCCCACACCATCACCGTGCTGTTGCGCGGGTCGATGCGGCGCGACAACACGCCGGGCACACCGGTGATCAATGTGCCGAGCCCGTACACCAAGTCTCCGGTCAGGTGCGGCCGCGACGTGTGCCCGCCGTGCGACTGCAGGGTGACCTCGATCTGATCGGCCGCCGACGTGATTGGTCCTGGCCGCACCGCCACCTTGCCGACCGCCAGCCGCGGGTCGCAGTGCAGCGCGAAGATGCGCGACACCCCGGTCAGGGCACCGGCTGCGATCGCGTCGATCGCGCCACCGGGCATTAGCTCCTCGGCGGCCTGAAAGATCAGCCGCACACCGACCGGCAGTTCGGGCACCGACGCCAGCGCCAGCGCCGCTCCCAGCAGGATCGCGGTGTGCGCGTCGTGACCGCACGCATGGGTGACGTTGGGCACCACCGACGCGTAGGGCGCGCCGGTGCGCTCGGCCATCGGCAGTGCATCCATATCGGCCCGCAGCGCGATCCGCGGCCCGTGCTCAGGCCCGAAGTCGCAGGTCAGCCCCGTACCGCCGGGCAGCACCTTCGGGTTGAGGCCCGCATCGGCCAAATGGGAGGCGACGAACTGGGTGGTCGCGAACTCCTGTCGCCCCAGTTCGGGATGTGCATGGATGTGCCTGCGCCACGCGATGAGGTCGTCGTAGTGGGCGTCCAACCACAGCTCGGTGGCTTCGGGCAGCGTCATGCGCGATCCGCCTCCGCGACTCGCGTGGCTGTTGTGACGCTCCGCCTCGCATGGAGTTCTAGCACCCGGTCCCGCTCGGCCGGTGTCTCGGCCAGGCTGACGACCGTGCGGGCCAGCATGATTGCGCCCTCGACGACCGCCTTGTCGGCGCTCGGCCCGGCCGCCGCTGCGGCGAACGCCGGCTGGTGCACCGACGCGCCGTCCGCGTCGATGCCGACGATCGGGTGGATTCCCGGCATCACCTGGGTGACATTGCCCATATCGGTGCTGCCCAGCGGCATCGCCGCCTCCACGTCCTGGGCGACCGGGGTCCGGCCCAGCCGCACCATCTCGGCGCGGAAGGTGTCCGCCAGCCACTGGTCGGGAGCCAGCTCGTCGTAGGGGGGCTCGGTCTCCCGGACCCGGTATTCACATCCTGTGGCCACCGCACCGGCGAGGAAGCAGTCGGCCATTCTGCCTTCGAGCTCGCGCAGCGAGGCGGCGTCGTTGGCACGCATGGTGTACTGCATCTCCGCACGGGCGGGGATGACGTTCGTGGCCTGACCACCGTCGGTGACGATGCCGTGCACCATCTGGCCGGGCACCAACTGCTGACGCAGCAGGCCGATGGCGACCTGTGCGACGGTGATGGCGTCGACGGCATTGATGCCCAGATACGGCGCGACGGCGGCATGCGCCTCCCGGCCCGAGTAACCGACTGCGACCTGTGACAGCGCCAATGAGCGTGCCCGCGCGATGTCGAGCGGCCCGGGATGCAGCATCACCGTCGCGGCGATGTCGTCGAACGTTCCGGCCTTGAGCAGCAACGCTTTTCCGCCGCCCGCCTCCTCCGCGGGACTGCCGATCAGCGCCACCGTCAGGCCCAGCTCGTCTGCGACCTCCGCCAACGCCAGCGCCGCGCCGACGGCCGAGGCGGCGATGATGTTGTGGCCGCAGGCATGTCCGATATCGGGCAGCGCGTCGTACTCGGCGCAGATACCCACCACCAGCGGGCCACCGCCGTAGTCGGCGCGAAACGCGGTGTCCAAGCCCCCGGGCGCCGCGGTGATCTCGAACCCGTGCTCGGCGACCAGTGCTTGCGTCTTCGCGCAGCTGCGGTGTTCGGCGAATGCGAGTTCCGGCTCGGCGTGAATGGAGTGCGAGAGCTCCACCAGATCGCCGCGGAATCGGTTGACTGCGTCTTCGACGCTTATCGACGCGGTGGCGGTGGGCATCCTTGCAGTATCTCACTGCGGCTAACCAGGTGCCGTGATGGATGCGCTCGTTGGCGCGATGGGCAATTTGCGTCCAGTGAGAAACGCGGCGCCGATGTCGTGCGTGTTTCGGCACTTCTGTGACGTGGACGATGTAGTCGGCGAGCCGACCAGCCCCGTGAGAACGGTCGCGCTGATACCGCGGTCTGCGCCATCTGTGCTCGCCTGACCGCAATAGTCGCTAGCTCCCACAATCGTGAACCCCTGATGTGTTCGGTGGGGCGTGTGACACTGCGGACAAGATCCCCGGCATACCACCTTTCGACCCGACGGCCAAGCAGGAAGAGACTCTGGCCCGGCATGCCGGCGCAGCTCGGTTTGCGTTTACCAAATGTGTGGCGATCGTCAAGACCCGCATTGTCGGCGCGGCTGGAGGACTCGGAAATAGCGGTGCCCTGGACTGGCGCGACAACCGGGCCGAGCGGTAAGTGACCCTTCCCGGCATCGGCGCCGTATCACTCCCGGCGGGGCCAGACATACAGGACGGGGAGGCCGAAGCCTCCCCGTTCTGTTTTCCCCCGGCTCTCGCCTAGTGCTTCTTCGGTGCCACCAGCTTGTTGTAGCTGTTCTTGATCACCGTCTTGCTGGTGTTGAACGAGTCAGCGCCACTGTTGAGGATGTTGTTGGAAAACGCGCCGTTGAGCACGTTCACCTTGTTGCCGTTGAGCACCGGCACCTTGATGGTGTTGCCCGACGCCACGTTGAACGTGAGGCCATTGAAGTTGCCGTTCAGGAGGCTGTTCTGGGACAGCACCTTGTTGCCGTTGGCGATGCTGGTCGTCACGTTGTTGTTGAACGTGGCGATTGCCGCACCCGGCTGCCAGCCACCCTTGCCAGGTGTCCAGTTCTGGGCGTCGGCCGAAGCCGTCCCAGCCAGGGCCATACCGCCAGCACCGATAGCACCGGCGATCACGGTTCCTGCAACTACTTTGCGAATCATCATCGCAATTTCCTTACTATGGAGATGGACGAAGGTACTCCCCGTCCGGTTTCTCACCCCGAGGTTTCGGGTGAGTGGGTGGCCTGGTTTGCCCCGCAAAGGTACCGGGCCACTCAGCCTGTAATGAGGTAGTCAGTTTTCTTCCGGATGGTTGCTGTTAACACTCTGGATAATTTGCCAGACAATGCTGCCAGTGTCTAGGGCCGAGCGGAAAATAATCGTGGTCACTTTGCCGTGATCAGATTGGAAGCGCAGTAAATTGCTGTTCAGAGACCTCGAAGGTACCCACCATAGGCTTTGCTCCCAGGAAATTCAGTGTCCCGTGCAGGGCGGGGTGAGAGTGGGGACGGATGAACCAGCCCTTCCTCATCCACTTTGCCGAGATCGACAAACCCCTCGTTGTTGCCGATCATCAGCAACCGTCATCACCGCAACCGCCCGACGCAGCCTCGGGCGGGAACGGCGAGCCATCGTCCACCACGCAACTGGCCTTCCAGGAGTAGCCCTTGAACGCGATGAAGCCCTGCCGGAAGTGCCACTTCGAGCCGTCGGCATACGGCATCCCGTCGCGGAACCCGAGCCCTCCTCCCCCGTCGCCGCCTCCCGGACACGCGGGAACCGACGTTCACGCAGCACCCGCAGCATGAACCGAGGACGCCCGAGAAGGGCTTTGTTGAACACCCAAAAGAAAGAGGGTCTGCCCGACACGCTTTAAGCTGCGGCCTGTGACCGATGCCGACGTGCTGGCTGCCGACGCGGCGGCCGCCATCCGCCAGCGCACCGGCGTCGACAAGCATGACGTCGCCGTGGTCCTCGGTTCGGGCTGGGCGCCGGCCGTGGCGGAGCTGGGTGATCCGGTGGCCGTGGTGCCGATGGCCGAGTTGCCCGGATTCACCCCGCCGACGGCCTCCGGGCATGGCGGCCAGGTGTTGTCGCTGCGCGTCGGCGACCACCGGGTGCTGGTGTTCGTCGGCCGCATCCACGCCTACGAGGGACACGAGTTGCGCCACATCGTGCACCCGGTGCGCGCGGCGTGCGCGGCGGGTGCACGCACCTTCGTGCTGACCAACGCCGCGGGCGGCCTCCGCGACGACTACACCGTCGGCCAGCCCGTGCTGATCAGCGACCACCTCAACCTCACGGCACGCTCGCCGCTGGTCGGCGCGCAGTTCGTCGACCTGACCGACGCGTACTCGCCGCGGCTGCGGACGCTCGCGCGCGAGATCGATCCGTCGCTGGCCGAGGGCGTCTACGCCGGGCTGCCGGGGCCGCACTACGAGACGCCGGCCGAGATCCGGATGCTGCGCACGCTGGGGGCGGACCTGGTGGGCATGTCGACCGTGCACGAGACCATCGCGGCCCGTGCCGCCGGAGCGCAGGTGCTGGCCGTCTCGCTGGTGACGAATCTGGCGGCCGGCATGACCGGCCAGCCGCTGAGCCACGACGAGGTGCTGGAGGCGGGCCGTCAATCCGCGACTCGGATGGGCTCCCTGCTCGGCGCGGTGATCGCGCGAGTCTGACGGCCAACACGCTGGCTGATCCACACCACGCTGCGCGCCATCAGTGGCGCCGCGAACAGCATCAGCAGGATGCGCACCACCTGCGCCGCGATGATGAACGTCACGTTGGACCCCGTTTCGACGGCGGTCGCGAGCACGGCGTACACACCGCCGGGGCTGGTGGCGAGGTAGCCCTCCAGCGGGGTCAGCCCGGTGAAGCGCGCCAGCAGCGCGCCGAGGCCGGCGGTCGCGACGGCGAGCGCGACGATCAGCCCGATCGCCGCAGGCAGCATGCGCCCGATCGCGCGCAGCGATTCGCGGGTGAACGCCAACCCCGCCTGCCATCCGATCAGCATGTAACCGGCCTGCACCAGCACCATCGGGACGGTCAGGCCGAGTGACAGGCCGGTGAGTTCCAGCACGACGGTCAGCGCCATCGGCCCGAGCAGTCCTGCGCCGGGCAGCCGGATCAACCGGCCGACGGTGGCGCCAACGAACACCAGCGCTACCAGCATGCCGAGACTGAAATACCAAGGGGCGGACTCGGTATGAGCGACGGGCGCGCCACCGTGAGACTTGTCCGCGTGATAGACCAGCGTCACCACCACGGGCATCGACGCGGTGACAAGCCCGACGCGCAGGTACTGGACGACAGCGACCACGCGGTCGTCGCCGCCGAGTTCGCGGGCGATCGCGACCAACCCGGACGCGCCACCGGCAACGAGTGCCAGCGACCCTGTCAGCGGCGTGACGTCGCGGTGAATGCCCAGCAGCGCCCCCGCGACGATGCTCAGCAGCAGCGTGGCTACGGCGATGCCGATGACGATCGGCCATTCGGAACCGAGTGCGCCCACGGCGTCCTGGTGGACCATGGTGCCGATGTAGACGCCCAGCACCCCCTGCCCGGCAATTCCGGCCCCGCGGGGTACCCGACTGGGCGCCAAGGACGCCAGCGCCAGGACGACGCCGACGACGAGCGCGGCGAACAGCGCAGCGGACGGCACACCGACGCGGGTAAGCGGGACGGTGGCGGCGGCCGTCACTGCTATCAGTAAGGCCCACCTGAGCACCAGCCGCATCCACCTCATCCTGATCCCAAGTATGCCCTTGCTAATTACCGAGGGAGACTGGGGGTGATGGGGGTGACACGCGAGATTTGCCAAGGTATAACTTGGTTATGGCCCGCATTGACTCCCCAGCCACCGAATTGCGGGAATCGATGATGGCGGTGACCCGGCAGATGCGCAGGCACCGTCCCGACAACGGCCTGACGCTGAGCCAGCTTGAGCTGCTCGGCGAGGTCAGCCGAACCGGCGTCGCGACGCCGGCCGAGCTCGCAAACCGGTTGCACGTGCGGGTGCAATCGCTGACGGACAGCATAAACGAACTTGTTAGCCGCGAGCTGATCGTACGCAGGCCCGACGAAACCGATCGGCGCAGGCAGCTCATCGAACTCACCCGCGCGGGCACCGCGCTGCTGGAGGCCGACCGTGCCGAGCGCGACGCCTGGCTGCACGCGACCATGCGCGACAACCTCACACCGCTGGAATTCGACCTGTTGATGCTCGTCGCGCCGGTGCTCCGCAAGCTGGCTTACGCAGATGCGAGAGCGGGCACACTCACCGTATGACTTCGTCGCGGACCGGAGCGGCCGCGCAGGAGTGGATCTCTCACGACCCCGATCCGCAGACCGCCGCCGAGCTGGCGGCGCTCAGCGAGGAGGAGCTCGACGAGCGGTTCTCCCAAGCGCTGACGTTCGGGACGGCGGGTTTGCGTGGGCCCCTGCGCGGCGGACCGAACGGTATGAACCTGGCCGTCGTCCTGCGCACCAGCTGGGCGGTGGCCAAGGTATTAAAGGACCGTGGCCTGGCCGGACAGCATGTGGTCGTGGGCCGAGACACCCGCCACGGTTCCGAAGACTTCGCTCTCGCCGCGGCGGAAGTTCTTGCCGCCCAGGGATTTCCCGTCAGGCTGATGTTCGCGGCGGTGCCGACGCCCGTGGTGGCATTCACCGTCCGGCATACGGGCGCGGCCGCGGGCATCCAGATCACCGCATCCCACAACCCGCCCACCGACAACGGCTACAAGGTGTACTTCGAGGGCGGGTTCCCGATCGTGCCGCCGGCCGACCGCCAGATCGAGCGCGCCATCGCCGAGGCCCCGCACGCCGACGAAATCCCCAGACAGCCCGTGACACTGTCGGGCGTCGAGGAGGTTCAGCACTACGTCGATCGTGCGGCCCACGTCCGGCACACGCACGGGTCGGTACGGGTGGCGCTGACGCCGTTGCACGGGGTGGGCGGCGAGTTCGTGATGGACGCCCTGGTGCGCGCCGGGATCACCGACGTGCACGTCGTCGAGAGCCAGTTCGCACCCGATCCAGACTTCCCCACGGTGGCCTTCCCCAACCCGGAGGAGCAGGGCGCCGTCGACGCGCTGCTGAAGCTGGCCGCCGACGTCGACGCCGAGATCGCCATCGCACTCGACCCCGACGCCGACCGTTGCGCGATCGGGGTGCCGACGCCAGGCGGCTGGCGCATGCTCTCGGGCGACGAAACCGGTTGGCTGCTGGGTGATTACATCCTTTCACAGATCGAACCCGGCCCCGTCGCGGCGGCTACCGCGGTGGCCAGCACGGTGGTGTCGTCGCGGATGCTTGCCTCCATCGCCAAGGACCACGGCGCCCAGCACGTTGAGACACTCACCGGGTTCAAGTGGTTGTCCCGAGCCGACGTCGGTCTACCGGGCTGCACGCTCGTCTACGCCTACGAGGAGGCGATCGGCCACTGCGTCGATCCGGGTGCGGTCCGTGACAAGGACGGCATCAGTGCGGCCGTGCTGACCTGCGATCTGGTTGCCGCGCTGCGTAATCAGGGCCGCACGGCGCTCGACGCGCTCGACGACCTCGCCGTGCGCCACGGTGTGCACACCACGACCGCCGTGTCGCGACGCGTCGCCCACGCCGATGAGGCCGAAGCGATGATGACCCGCCTGCGCGCGACGCCACCCGATCGGCTCGCAGGCTTCGACGTGACGGTGTCCGATCTGCTGCAAGATCGGGGTCAGCGGCGGACCGATGCGCTCATCTTCTTCGGCGGCGACGACCACAATTGGGTCCGGATGGTCGTAAGGCCATCGGGTACTGAACCAAAGATCAAGTCCTACATCGAGGTTCGCCGCGCGGCAAACGTCGACCTCGAGGCCACCCGGGCGAAGGCACGGGCGGTTCAGAACGAGTTGGTCAGCGTCGCACAGCGTTTCTAACGTGGACCGAACTGGCGATCCCCCGCGTCGCCGAGACCCGGCACGATGTAGGCGATGTCGTTGAGCCGCTCGTCGATCGCGGCGGTGAACAGCCGTAGATCCGGCGCCACCTTCTCCAGTGCCGCAATGCCTTCGGGTGCGACGACGACGCAGACCGCGGTGATGTCGACGGCGTTGCGGGACTGCAGCAGCCCGACGGTGTGCGCCATCGAGCCGCCGGTGGCGAGCATCGGGTCCAGCACCATCACGGGCTGGGTGCTCAGGTCGTCGGGCAGCGATTCCAAATACGGTGTGGGCTCATGGGTTTGCTCGTTGCGCGCCACCCCCACAAACCCGACGCGCGACTCGGGGATCAGCGCGTGGGCCTGATCGACCATGCCCAGCCCGGCGCGCAGCACCGGCACCAGCAGCGGCGGATTGGCCAACCGTGCTCCGGTGGTCTCGGCCAGCGGTGTTCGCACCCGGACGGTTTCGCAGGCGGCGTCGCGTGTCGCCTCGTACACCAACATCATGGTCAGGTCGCGCAGCGCCGCACGGAACGCCGCGTTGTCGGTGCGCTCGTCGCGCAGGGTGGTCAGCCGCGCAGCGGCCAGTGGGTGCTCGACGACGCACACATCCATGCGCCGACCCTAGTGGAACCGAACGGTCACCGCGGCCGTCCTAACCGCATGTTCGCCGACACCGACGCCATCCGCGCCTTCGGCACCGCCAACTCGGCGCAGGCGGCCGATCTCGCCGCCGTCGCTGCGGTCTTGTCGTCGATGCCTGGTGCCGCGGCGGGCTCAATGCTGGGTCCCGTCGGAACCCGCTTCCTCTCCGCCCTGGCCGACGCCACCACGGACGCGTCCCGCGCGGTCGCCGTGCTGGGTGAGCGTCTGGCAGCAGGACACCGCACTGCATATGCGTCCGCGGCCGCATACGAGAACGCCGACGACCACACCAGCATTCTGGTCTCCAGGGTGTATTGATGCCGAGTGCCCTGGTGACGGCGTTGGCGGCGCCGATCCGCGAGATGCAGTCGCTGGTAGGTCCCGGGTGGTCGAGTGATCCGGCGGGCGATCCAGCCACCGTACTGGGCGGGGTGCGCAACGCGCTGGCCAAGGTCTCGGCGGCAGCCCGCCGCTCCTGGGGTCAGGCCGAGGAAAGCTGGTTCGGCGCTGGTGCGGATGCCGCAGCCGATTTCGCGGCGACGACGGTCGCGGCTGCTGATGCGCTGGCGCGGAGAGTCGACGAGTTTGGCGAGGCGACGCGGACCGCAGGTGAGGCGGTATCGCGCGCCCACGAACGGCTGCGGACGATCGTCGAGCGCTTCGAAGCCCGCGCCGCCGCGCTCGAGCCGCACCTGGAGTCTCCCGCCGCCGAGAAAGAGCTACTGGCGGAGGCCCAGCGGTCGCTGGCCGAGGCCGTCGCCGTGGTCGACGACCTTCGAGCCGAGTTGGACGGGCACGCCGCCGCTTTGACCGCTCCGACGGCGCCGACCTCCCCGGCGGCTACGACACCAGCCGGCTTGACGAGTCCCTCAATGCCGTCGATGGGCTCCGGCTTCGGCGGCGGCATGCCAATGAGCCCGTTGTCCGGCCCCGGCGGCACGCTCGGATCGGGGCTCGGTGATCTCGCCAAGTTCTCGCCACCGGATGCGCCGCTACCCGATGCCGCGGCGTTCGGCGACGGCTTCGCGGTCCGGCTCCCCGACGGCAGCACCGCGATGGCGCCGAACGCCGTGGCCGCCAGCGCTGTTCGGCACGCACTGACCCAGCTCGGCGTGCCTTATCAATGGGGTGGCACCACGCCGGGCGTCGGGCTGGACTGCAGCGGTCTCACCCATTGGGCGTATTCCGAAGCGGGACTTAATCTTCCGCGGCTGGCCCAGGAGCAGGACGTTGGCGCCGCTGTCGCTGCGGGCGAGCTGCGGCCGGGTGACCTTGCGGTGTGGGACGGACATGTCGCGATGATCGTCGGCGACGGAACGATGATCGAGGCGGGAGACCCCGTCCACCTTTCGCCGATCCGAACGACCAACGCGGGCCAGGGGTTTCAAGGGTTCTGGCGTCCCACGGCCTGACCGGAGCTATGGCATCGCCTCAGCCCACTGCATGTGTCCCTCGAAGCCCAGCGATGTCGCCATGTCGCGGTAGTGGTCCCGATAGTCGAGGTAGATCGCCTCGTCGCCACGAGCGCGAGCCAGCAGTGCGCGCAGTCGCAGCAGCGCCAGCTCATACAGCACGAATCCCGGGTCGGCCGGAGAGGCCGCCAGTCTGTCGATGGCTGCCTCTGCTTCCTGCAGGTCCTGCGCGGTTCCGCGGCATAAGAGCGACTCCGCCAGCACGGTCGACGCCGGACTCCGGAAGATCACATCGCCGCTGTCAAAGAGGTGCCCGACGGTTGCCCGGGCGATCTCAATAGCCGCGCCAGTATCTCCGGTGTGTGCCTTGCATTCTGCGGTCTGGATGTCGGCCATGGTCACCGTGAGCAGGTCTGCGTGCCGGGACGCTTGTTGACGACCCTTCGCCAGTAGATCCATGCCAGCGGCGGGGTCCCCGCCATGCACACGAACCAGCATGATCCCGTGAGCGACCCGCGCCCACGCCAGTGAAACATCATCGCCAGATCGTTCGGCGGTACGCAGTGCATCGGCTGTGTGCCCAAGTGCCGTAGCGTCCGGCACCAGGGCGCCGTTCATGAGAGCCACCGCATAGCCATATGTGGTGACGGCAGCCTGGGTCATGCCCCGCACCTCGCGAGCCATCGCGAGCCCAGCCTGCAGATCGTCGCGCCAGCCTGAATCTCCCAGACTGCAACGGGCGAGACCCCGGAGGGTGGTCACCCACGCCAGCGGTGATTCGAAGAAGAAATTGCCCAAAGTGATGTCGCCATCGGCCAGCTCGATCACCCGTTGGAACAGCGGCAGTGTTTCGGTGATCTCACCTGCTTCGAACTTGCCGTGGGTCGCCGTGTTGGACAGCAGGATTAGCGCGGGGTCACCAGTCGACTCGAGCACGCTGAATGTATTCCGATGCCAGCGCCTGTAATTCGTGAAGTCGATGGTTAAGAGTCATCGCCACAAGCACTCCCGACGTGCCCATCACCAACGACATCTGGTCGCCAGCCGCAACGCAGAGTTCGCGCAGTTCGTCGAAGCCGGCGTCGGCGACACCGGCGCCGCCAGCACGCCAGGCGTACCCACATAGCAGGGTGCGCGGGGCGATGCGCATCGACGTGCGGTCGGGATCGTCATCCGACAGTTGGTCGGCGACTTCGCGGGCCCGCTGCCAACTCGCGCGTGCCGCATCGATGTCGCGGTTCGTCAGCCAGGTCGCGGCGCGCATATGCCAACCGAACGCCGCACGCAGATCCCCGGCGGCCTCCAGGTGTGTGGCGATCAGCGCCGCATTCTCCTCGATCGCCGACGAATCATGCTGTTGGATCGCTGCCGCTACCCGCTGATGCAGCAGCGAGCGGCCCGATCTCAGTTGCGACTCGTAGGCCACCGCGCGGATCAAAGGGTGGCGGAAGGCGTACTCGGCCCGCGAGGACACCGTTACCGGATCGAGGAGTTCGGCATCGACCAGCTCCGCAAGCGCGGCATCCTCATCGACGCAGGCGAGCAGGTCGGCCTCAAATCGGGAGCCGATCACCGCTGCAGCGTTCAACGTGCGCTTGGCGGCCCCGCCGAGGCGGTCGATGCGCGCCGCGATGGTGGCCTGCACGGTGGCCGGCACACTGACCTCCGCGGAGTCCACGCGGCAGACATAGGCACCCGGGTTCCCGCTGAGGACGTGACGTTCAACGAGGTCACGCACGATCTCTTCCGCGAAAAACGGGTTCCCGGCGGCCCGCTCGGCCACCTGCGCAGAGAGTCCCACTACCGATGGGTCTCTACCAAGCAGCTCCGTTGTCAACAGTGAGGTATCCGAAACATCAAGCGGTGCAAGGGCAATGGTTGGCGAGTCGGGTGTCCGCACCAGCACGCCGCGGTATTCGGGGCGATAGGTGAGCAGTGCGAGCGAGTGTGTCTGCGGAAGGACGGAGAAGAGATCTTCGAGCATCGACTCGCTCACATCATCGAGCCAGTGGGCGTCCTCGATCACGTAGAGAGTCGGTGTGATGCGAGCCAGCGCGGCGGACTTGACCAACCGCGTCAGCCGCCGGCGGCGGGCATCTGGGTCGATGTCGACTTGGCCGGCGTCGGGCTCACAGATACTCAGCAGATCGTCGAGCAGCAGCAGATCCTCTACATCGGCGTGGGGTAGCCGGTCCCGCACACGCTCCCGTGCGGTGTCGGCTTCTACGCCGCCAATATCGAAGAGCGCCCGCAGTAGCCCTGCCGCGGCGTGGAATGCGATGTCGCGGGCGTGGGACTGACAGAACGTTGAGAACACCGCGGCGCCACGCCTGCTGGCCATCGCCGCGGTTTCGCGAACCAGTCGGCTCTTACCGATGCCGGCTGCCCCGGCGATCCCGACAACGCCGCCGGTGCCGCGAATCGCGCGGTCGAGCATCGCGGTCAGCGCGGTGATTTCGCGCTGGCGTCCTACTAACGTCACCTCCTGGCGGCGGACCTGGCCGCGTTGCACCCTAATTCCCCGCAGACGACACGCCGGGACTGGATCATCGCCGCCCTTTACGCGTACCAGCTGTTGTTCGTCCAGTACGGCGGCGCCCTCCACCAGCCGCGCGGTGGACTGGCTGAGCATCACCCCGCCCGGCGGAGCTACCGACTCCATCCGCTGCGCCATACCGACCTGCTCACCGATTGCGGTGTAGCCGAGAGCGCCGGAGCCGATCTCGCCGGCAATCACACGTCCAGAATTGAGTCCCACCCGCAACTGGAGGTCCACACCGTCTCGCTCCCGAACGTCGACCGCAAGCTGCTTGGCTTCCTCCTGAACGCCCAAGCCCGCCAGACAGGCACGGACAGCGTGGTCCTCCAACGCCACCGGCGCGCCGAACACCGCCATGATGCCGTCACCGGTGAACTTGTCCACCGTGCCGCCGTAACGCTTCACCACCGATCCCGCCCGATCGACCAACTCGCTCATGATTTCGCGCAGCCGCTCCGCACCGACCGCCGCCGCGATGTCCATCGAGTGCACGACGTCGGTGAACAGCACCGTCACCTGCTTGTACTCCGCCGATCGGGTGGCTTCGGTGAGCGGCGAACCGCACTCGCTGCAGAACTTCGCTATCGCGTTCAACCGGGTGCCGCACGAGCCACATGACAGTTCCGTGACTGTCAGCGCGCCGGGACCGTCCCCGTTGTCGTCCACGTCAGTATCGTGTCACCGCTGGTCAGACCTGTCTGCCATATCGCACCGGGGATGCAGCCTGCCCGCCTTCACCAGACCTACGAGCCACCGTGGGCTGCGTTCACGATCTGCACCCCCATTGATGCCTGGTTGAAGCTTGGGACCCCGTCCAACTTTCACCAATACGAACTACCAACACGGGCCAGGGTTTTCAGGGCTTCTGGCGTCCGACCGGATGACCGCCGTTATGGCATCGCCTCGGCCCACTTCGTATGCCCGTCGAAACCCGGTTACTCCGCCATGCGCGATAGGCGATTTCTGAAGTCCTTGGCGGCCGCCTCGTCACGGCGCGCCGTCGCCCAGAGTGCGCGCAACCGCAACACCGTTACGTCCCGCGCCACGAAACAGCGTCGGTTGGCGCAGCCGCCAAACGGCCGATCGCGGCGTCGGCTTGGCGGCGTCTATCCCCGGCGCTCCGGTTCCGAAGCGTCTCGAGCCCGTGAAGCTATCTGATCCGATATCCAGCCCTTGATGCGCCGCTTCGAGAAGCCGGTCGTGTTAGCAGCGTGCGGTGATCGAGCGTCAACTAGGCGCAGCCGCTGACATGGATTCGCCGGCCGAATCCAGCGCAGACGCCGACATTCACCGGCGGTGGCGGAGGCGGCGGGGGTGGCGCCTGAAAGTCTTCCGGCAGGGGCGCATAGTAGGCCGGCGGTGGGACATAGGCGTTAACCGTATCGGCGACGTTCATGCACCCACCCACGGAAACGCGCCGACCGACGCTTGCGCAGACGTCGGCGTTGGCCACACCGGAGGGCTGCAAGACGGCATACATTTGAGGAACCGCGGTAAGAGCCAACGCCGCTATCCCCGCCGCAGTCCAAGACCGCACCCATACATTCATTGCGATCTCCTTTCCCGTCACCGCTGAACCCTTTATGGCCTGTGTGGGGACTGAGGGATGAAGTATATTCCTCGGCTTTGGCGACGAGACCTGAATCAGCACAGCCCGTTGCGCTCGGTGAGCTGTTCAGCTTCTAAGTCATTCGCACGTCCTCTGGACCAATCGATCAGGGAGTCGCGCCGTCCTGCCCGAGTATTGGAGTCCACTGGCAACGTTGCCTGATGTCAGTAAGCGGCTGACGCATACGTTCAAGGTCGGCTTGCACTTGGGGGTTGGTGTTGACGTAGTTCTGCACGTCGTCGCGCATCTCGTCTTTGGGCTGCCCCTGCAGGTCGGTGAAGAATCCGTTCACGTCGGGGTGGGTGAACAGGTAGGTCGAGATGGCTGCCGCCACACCAGCCGAGACCCCGGCCACATCCGCGGCCGAGCAGTTGGGTGGCCGAGGCGGCGGATCAGCCGCGGCAGTTCCCGCCGTAGCACACCACAGTGTGCCTGTAACTACGCCAGCGGCCATTGCGCCGACTACCGCCCGGCGCGAAAGGGGGGCTGCGAGGAACATATCTGGCTCCTTCATCCGACAACAACTGGCCGCAACCGACAATGGTTGTCGCCTAGGCAAAGCTAATCAGAGTGGTCCGTCACTTTCGTGCAAAACCTCGGAAACTCTGAAAGCTCGTTATGCCGCGTTCCGCCAAGACCCCTAAATCGTTTTGGCCCGGCTTCATGACGCCATAGAACCGGGCGAGCAGTTGTCAAAGGTTGCGTGGCCCTCCATCACCAACCGGGGCGCCGAAGACCGCCAAACTACAGTCGCCGGTGACTTGTCGACCGTGCCGCGGTAATGCTTCACCACCGAACGTTCAACGTCGGTCATGATCTCGCGCAGATGCTTACCCACCGCAGCCGCGATGTCCATCGAATGAACAACGTCGGCGAATACCACTGTGACTTGCTTGTACTCAGCGCTCCGTGGCCGGTGCAATCGAGGAACAAACCGCGCGCCGCCCAGCGTCTCCAGGTTGCTCCCAGCATAGGGCGCTGCCAGCGTGACGAGGGGTCTATCAAGCCGCAGTTAGAGGCTCGGCCCGCACGTCAGTAGGCGACGTTTACGTCGCGAGTTCCGCCCTCCACGCTGAGCGGCGCGCCCTCCAACCCCTACAACCCGATGCTCGCGTTCACGGTCTGTACCCGTATTGATTGTTGGTTGAAGCCGGTGGCCCTGTACAACTGTCACCGATCCGAACGACGAACGCGGGCAAGGGCTTTCAGGGGTTCTGGCGGCCGACCGGATGAGTCGTCGAACCTGCTGACCGACGCGCCGGCAGATGGGTCCACGCATCGCGGGCGGCTTTCCGCAATGAAAGGCGCACTCGGAGTCGCGTACCGACTTGGACACAATGCGTGAAGTTGCAAGCCTGACAATGGATCTGCCCGCGATCAACCGCTAGTGAATCGCGAGGTCGTGGAGCTCGTAGAGGTCCCACTTCCCGGGAATACCCCTCAGGGTCGTCGGTCCGATCGGGTGGGTGCTGGGTGGGATCGCACCCAGCGAGGCGACGGTTTCGCCGGTGAGGCGCACCCCGCCGTCGATTGCGCTCGCCATCACCCTCGCCGCGATGTGGAGGCCGAGACCATGAAGGTCGTCCCCGGATACGAGGAACGATCCCGTGTGTACTCCAGCGCGCACCTCGAGGCCGAGACCGCGGACCCGACCGCGGATCGCGAGTGCGCAGCGAACGGCATCGATGGCCGACTCGAACAGCGCGAGGACACCATCACCCGTCATCTTGACGCGAGTGCCGTGGTGGTGGTCGATCTCCGCGTGGACGGCGGCGTCGTGCTCGCCGAGGAGCCGATCCCATGCAACGTCTCCGAGTCGAGCGGCATGCTCGGTCGATCCGACGATGTCGGTGATGAGGACCGTGCCGTCGATGCGCCGCGCATCCGCCTGTCCGCGCCTGAGCTGGAGCTCGTCCTGGTCGAGCAGCCGGCCGGCCGCCTCCATCAGGAAGTCGAGCAGGAGGTCGCGCGACTCCCGGGGCCGATCACGGTGGTGCATGTGACCGGCTCCCGCGATGAGCCGGAGCCGCGCACCGGGGATGCGCCTCGCCATCCGCCGGGCGTTCAACGGTGAGATGAAACGGTCCTTCTCGCCGTGCATGATCAACGTCGGCTGCCGGATCGTGTGGAGACGGCGCAGACTGCTGTAGCGCAGTTGCGCGGCCAACTGGCGCCTGAGCACTCGCTTGCTTCGCGGCGCAAGGACATGACCGGGGAACGGATCATCGGTGGCCGGGATTGGCGTCGCCGACAGGAACGGCGCCGTCGCACGCAGGAGATCTTCCGGGCCCTTCCGCGACATGAGGAGCGGGAGGGCCCGCACTGCGCGACTGAGGGGCGGACCACCGGCAAAGGTGGCGCCGAGCACGAGCGACAGCACGCGCTCGGGGTACCGGATGGCCAGCTCCTGCGCAATCAGGCCGCCCATCGATGCACCATAAACGTGCGCGCTTGGCATCCCGGCGGCGTCCATGACCGCGGCGACGTCGTTCGCCATTTGCTCGATACTGAAAGCCTCATCGGGGGCGTCGGACAGGCCCGCGCCGCGGTTATCAAGACGCAGAACGCGAAACCCCCGCAACTCGGGCAACAGGTCGTCCCAGAACGACAGGTCGAACGCGGTCCCCGCGATCAGAACGAGAGGCTCACCCTCGCCGTCGACCTCGTAGTGGATGCGGGCTCGCGCCGCGACGCAGTGCGGCATCGTGCGAGCGTACGCCCACTTCCCTCAGGATTGGCGCTTCGGGCAATCCACGTCCCGCTCGAGCAGTCGCTGTTCGAGCCGCGCTCAGCAGTTCATCGTTGACATAGGCCTCGGCCAAGGCTTCCAGGGATTCTGGCGACCAACCGTGTGAGCGCGGTCATCGCATCGCTGCCGCCCAGTCCATATGCCACTCGAAGCCCGGGGAGGCCGCCAACGCGCGGTAGCGGTCTGAGAAGTCGTGGTAGGTCGCCGCGTGCACGCGGCACCTACGCCCGCAGCGCACCCAAAAGACTCGCAGAGGGCAATTATTCGGAACGTGCGGTATTCCTCGCACGCGGCGCGCGATCCGACCTCGACCGCAACCAGGGCTTGAACGACGACGTCGTCGATCTGGCTGTCGGCGTCGGTCAGCCGTGCCGGGCTGCTTCCTGGGCGAGTTGCACCCGCGAGGTCAGGCCGAGTTTGGAGTAGACGTGGGTGAGGTGGGTTTGCACGGTGCGCGGTGAGACGAAAAGCCTTGTCGCGATGTCGTTGTTGGCGAGCCCTTCGCTGACCAGTCGTACGACGTCGCGCTCGGTGGGGGTGAGCGAGGCCCAGCCGCTGGTGGGGCGTTTGCGTTCGCCGCGGCGACGTTGTGCGTAGGCGATCGCTTCGTCGGTGGACAGCGCGGCGCCCTCGGCCCATGCGGATGCGAAGTCCTTCTCGCCCATCGCATCACGAAGTGCGGCCACCGGGAATTCAAAAAAGGCGTCGAAGATCTTGAAGCGGACGAGGCCGCCGCGCTGCCGGATAGTGTCGGCGGCGCCGAACAGCCGCACCGCTTCACGGTGACTGCCGGCGCCGACGGCGAGTGCGGCGAGGCACTCGAGAGTTTCGGGAGCGCTGGCGTATGCCCGGGTGCTGGCGGCGGTTGCGAGCGCGTCGTGCGCGTCGCGGTCGGCCTGTTCGGGCTCGCCCTGCGCGATCGCAACGCCCGCGCGCGTCGTCAGAGCCAGCGACAGGTGAAAGCCGCTCGTCGCCGCGACCGCTTCGTCGGCCAAGCGCCGGGCCGCGATGAGATCCCCGCGCGCCAGCGCAGCCTGGGCCGCGTAAGCAATCCAGATCGCCGCCTGCTTGGGCTGGAGACCGAGATGGGGGTTGCCCGCCGCGATCGCATCGTCCGCCGCGGCAACGTCGCCCGCGGCCAGGGTCGCGGCAGCCAACGCTGCGTAAGCGATGCCCGGGTAGAACCCGCCAAGCTCCAGCGCAGCCTCGACGGCTGCGGTGGCCGCATCCCGCGCCGAAGGGGGGTCCCCGTGATACGCCAGCATGAGCGCCTGCATGAATAGGGCGCAGCACACCCAGACCATCGGCCTGCTTCGCCGGCCGGGATGTCGACGCGGCCGCGTCGGTCCCCTGGTCGGTGTCGGTCACCTCGTCGGTGTCGGTCACCTGTCACCGTCCCTGGACGCCGGTTTGGACCGGTGACCGTCGAGGCCGCCAGGTGCCGTCGTTAGGCTGTGCCGCATGGCTGCTGACATCGTGCCGATTCGGCTCGGGCTGACCAAGGGCGACCTGTACACGTTGTGGGCTCCACGCTGGCGCGACGAGGGCGACGAGTGGGAGGCGTTCCTCGGTAAGGACGAAGACCTGTATGCGTTCGACTCCGTCGCCGACCTGGTCGCATTCGTCCGGACCAACACCGACAACGACCTGACCGATCACCCCGCCTGGGAACGGTTGACCGAGGCGTCCGCGCACAAGTTCGATCCGCCCGAGGATCGCCAGTACGACCTCGTCAGCCTCCAAGAGCTGGTCGCCGAGAAGCCCAGCGAGGAGACGGTCAAGCAGCTGCACAACACGCTCGCGATCGCGTCGGCCATCGGATCGGTGTGCGAGATGCCCGCCGTCACCAAGTTCTTCAACGGCAACCCGGTGCTCGGCACGGTCGGTGGAGGCATCGACGCGTTCGCCGGGCGGCCTGGCCGCAAGCGGTGGGCCGAGATCGAGGCGGTGATCGGCCGCAGCTGGGACGCCGTGGTGGACGCCATCGATGAGATCGTCACCATTCCCGACGTCGACGAGGCCGCCTCGGAGAAGGCCGAAGCCGAACTGGCCGAGCCCGCACCCGAACCGGAGGTCGTCGAGGAGCCGGACGAAGAGGACGAGTCGGAAGTCGTGATCGACGACGTCGTCGACACAGACCACGAAGCCGAGGCGCTCGCCACAGCGGCCGAGGAGAAGGTGCTCGGCAGTGACGAGGACTTCTGGCATCGGGTCGGCATCGATCCGGTGCGGATTATGACCAGCGCCGGCACGTTCTATACATTGCGCTGCTATCTCGATGACCAGCCAATCTTCCTGGGTCGCAACGGAAGAGTCAGCGTGTTCGGCTCCGGTGGCGCGCTTGCCCGGTACCTGGCCGACGAACACGACCATGACCTGTCCGATTTGGCCACCTACGACGACGTCCGCACTGCGGCCACCGACGGCTCATTGCAGGTCAACATCAGCGACGACAACGTCTACGTTTTAACCGGAATCGCCGACGACCTCCGCGACGGCCCCGATGCAGTCGACCGCGACCAACTGGAACTCGCCGTCGAATTGCTCAGGGATGTGGGCGAATACGCCGAGGACACCACCGTCGACGAGACCTTGGACGCCGATCAATCGCTGGGCCGGCTGGTGGCCTATGTGCTCGACCCCGACACCGTCGTTCGCCCGAGCGGACCGTACGCCAAGGCCGTCGAGCAGTGGGAGGCGTTGGAGGTGTTCGTAGAATCGCGGCTGCGCCAGGAGTAGCGCTACAGCTCGGTCGACCCGGCGCCTCACGATACGTCGCGATGAGTTCACGGCCCCGCGATGGTCTGAACGACTATGATCCTGTCTAGCACTCCAACTGTCCGCTCAGTCACCGTCCCCGGCGCCCGCCTGCACTACGAGATCCGCGGCGCGCGGCCCGCTGCTGCTCGTCATCGGCTCGCCGATGGTGTCAGCGGATTTCGCATCGTTGGCCGACGCGCTGGCCGGCGACCACACCGTCGTCACCTACGACCCGCGCGGCCATGCCAACAGCACGATCGACGACCCAGACGAGGACTCCACCGCCGAGTCGCGTGCCGACGACATCGCCGCGATCCTCGACGATCTCGGCGCCGAGTCGGCCGACGTGTTCGGGTCCAGCGGCGGTGCGGTGACGGGGCTGGCGTTGGTCGCCAGGCATCCGGGACGGGTGCGCACGCTCATCGCCCACGAGCCGCCGCTGCTGGAGCTGCTGCCCGACGCCCCCCAGCAACGAGCGAACACCGAGGACATCATCGAGACGTTCCACGCTGCCGGCATGGAGGCGGCCTGGTACAAGTTCATGGTCACGGCAGGTTTCGACATGACGATGCCGGAGAAGATGCCTGCCGAACCAGAGCCGACCGAACAGGACCGTCGCGAGGCGGCACGGTTCTTCGACCACGAACTGCGACCGACGACGCGGTACCTGCCCGACATCGACGCGCTGAAGAACGGCCCGTCGCGCGTGGTCATCGGCATCGGCGCCGACTCCGGCCGGCTGCTCACCTACCGGACGTCCGTCGCGGTGTGCGGCCTGCTCGGCAGCACGCCAGTCGAATTCCCTGGCGATCACGGCGGATTCCTCGGCGCGCCAACGGAATTCGCTGAAGCGTTGCGGCAAGTACTGGCCACCTAGCCGATGAGGACCGCGTAGCGGGGCTTGATCACGTCGTCGATGATGGCCAGGCGTTCGTCGAACGAGATGAACGCCGACTTCATCGCGTTGATCGTGAACCGCTGCAGATCACTCCACCCGTAGCCGAACGCCTCCACGAGCCGCAGCATCTCCTGGCTCATCGTGGTGTCGCTGATCAACCGGTTGTCGGTGTTGACGGTGACGCGGAACCGCAGCCGGGCGAGCAGGTCGAAGGGATGCTCGGCGATGCTGTCGACTGCCCCGGTCTGCACATTGCTGCTCGGACACATTTCGAACGGAACCCGCTTGTCCCGCAACAACGATGCAAGTCGACCCAGCCGGGCGGTGCCGTCGGCGCCGACGAAGATGTCGTCGACGATCCGCACGCCGTGGCCGAGCCGATCGGCGCCGCAGAATGCGATGGCCTCATGGATGGACGGCAGCCCGAACGCCTCGCCGGCGTGAATGGTGAAGCGGGCGTTGTTGCTTCGCATGTACTCGAACGCATCGAGATGCCGCGTCGGCGGGTATCCGGCCTCGGCGCCAGCGATGTCGAAACCGACCACGCCCTTGTCTCGGAACCGGATGGCCAGCTCGGCGATCTCGCGCGACCGCGCGGCGTGCCGCATCGCCGTCACCAGACAGCGCACGGTGATGCCCCGACCCTCGGCGCTGGCTGCCTTCTCGCCGTCGGTGAAGCCTGCCAACACCGCGTCGACGACCGCGTCGAGCGACAACCCGCGGTCGATGTGCAGTTCTGGCGCGAACCGGATCTCGGCGTACACCACGTTGTCGGCCGCCAGGTCTTCGACGCACTCGTAGGCCACCCGGTGTAGCGCCTCCGGCGTCTGCATCACGCCGACCGTGTGCGCGAACGGCTCCAGGTAACGAACGAGCGACCCGCTGTGCGCCGCGGTGTGGAAGAACGTCGCAAGCCCATCGACGTCGGTGGCAGGCAGCTCGCCGTAGCCGTTCACCTCGGCGAGCTCCAGCACCGTGGCGGGCCGTAGCCCGCCGTCGAGGTGGTCATGCAGCAGGGCCTTCGGCGCCTGCCGGATCGACTCCAGGGTCAGCGGTGTGGTCATGGGCCGATCCGGTCGATGATCAGCGGCCGCAGTTTGGGCGCGGCGTCGCCGACGCTCCAGGCGCCGTCCATTTCGGCCATGGCGGCCTCGAACCGTTCCGGAGTGTCGGTGTAGAGGGTGAACACCGCTTCACCCGCGGCGACGGGCTCGCCGGGGCGGCGATGGATGCGCAGCCCAGCGCCGGACTGCACCCGCTCACCAGGGGCGGAGCGGCCCGCGCCGAGCCGCCACACCGTCAGTCCCACCGCCATCGCGTCGATGAGTCCCATCGTGCCATCGCGCGGCGCAGAGATGGTCTCGGAATACGCGCCGATCGGCAACGGTCGAGACAAGTCGCCGCCCTGTGCGGCGACCAAATCCCGGAACCGGTCCATCGCCGAACCATTCTGCAGTGTCCCGGCAGGGTCGATCCCGTCGAGCCCGGCGCCGTCAAGCATCTCGACGGCCAGAGCCAGCGTCAGCTCCACAACGTCTGGCGGACCTCCGCCTGCCAGCACCTCCAACGATTCGTCGACCTCGATCGCATTGCCGACGGTGCGGCCCAGCGGCGTCTCCATGTCCGTCAGCAGCGCGCTGGTCACCAGCCCCTCCTCGGTGCCCAGCTCAACCATGGTGCGGGCCAGCTCGCGGGACTCCGCCTCGGTCGCCAGGAACGCCCCGCTGCCGACCTTGGTGTCGAGCACCAGCGCCCGGGTGCCCTCGGCGATCTTCTTGCTCATCACGGAGCTGGCGATCAACGGCAGCGACTCGGTGGTGGCGGTCACGTCGCGCAACGCGTAGATCTTCCGGTCGGCAGGAGCTAGCTCGCCGGCCGCGAAGATCGCGGCCCCGAAGCCGCAAAGTTGTTGCCGAATTTGGGCTTTGGAGATTTCGGCCGTGAAACCGGGGATCGACTCCAGCTTGTCGAGGGTGCCGCCGGTGTGCCCGAGTCCGCGCCCTGCGGCCTGCGGTACCGCTCCCCCGCACGCCATCACGACGGGAACCAGGGGAATGGTGATCTTGTCGCCGACACCGCCGGTGGAATGCTTGTCGACCAACGCGAGTGGCTTGCCGTCGCGCCGTAGATCACTGAAGTCCAACCGCTCACCGGAGTTCACCATGGCGGCCGTCCAGCGGGCGATCTCGGCCCCGGTCATGCCCCGCAGGAAGATGGCCATCAACAGGGCCGACATCTGCTCGTCGGCGACCCGGCCATGGGTATAGCCGTCGATGACCCAGTCAATCGCCGCATCCGACAGGACCCCGCCGTCGCGCTTGGTCCTGATGACGGTCGGGGCATCGAATGTGAACTCAGTCACGGCGTTTCCTCGTGCGCCGGCTCGGTTCGCCGCGCCAGGTCCTGCGGACCGAACGCGTAAGGAAGCAGCTCGCTCAACGGTTTGGGACCCAGCGGATGGTCGATCAGCAGGCCCGGCACGCCGTGCTCCATCAACACCTGCCGACAGCGTCCGCACGGCATCAACACCTCGCCCGCCGCGTCCACACACGACAGTGCGATCAGCCTGCCTCCACCGCTCGAATGCAGGGCACAGACCACAGCGCACTCGGCACAGAGACCCAGGCCATATGAGACATTCTCCACATTGCAGCCGGCCACCATTCGGTGATCGTCGACCACCGCAGCCGCGCCGACGGCGAATCCCGAGTACGGGGCGTAGGCGTGAGCAGCTGCCTCAATTGCTTTGTGCCGCAACATCTTCCAGTCGATATCGGATGTCATGTCAACCTCACCGAGCCGATTCTGAATGCATTCCGAAGCTCCCGTTCCGCGCTGACCGTCTGAGATAGGTAACCCTAATTTTTGACGTTTCCCGTGCGCCGACGGCTAAACGGTAGTTCGTTAAGCAGTACAACTGGGTTTAGAGTCGCCCCCGAGGTTTGGGTTGGGGTTTTCGCCGCGACCGATGTCGCCGCCCCGGCGGCTCCGAGCCCAAGCGTCCACCGATGGCGTTGGAGGCCAGATGAGTACTGCGACACCCGCCAGCACGGCGGTACCGACTCCGCGATCGCATCCGCCGCGCAGACGTTCCCTCTACCGCGGCGATCCGGGCATGTGGTCCTGGGTGCTGCACCGCATCACCGGGGCGACCATCTTCTTCTTCCTGCTTGTGCACGTGCTGGACACCGCCATGGTCCGGGTCAGCCCGCAGACCTACAACGAGATCATCGACACCTACAAGACGCCGATCGTCGGGCTGATGGAGATGGGCCTGGTCGCGGCGGTGCTCTACCACGCCCTCAACGGCATCCGGATCATCCTCATCGACTTCTGGCGGCACGGCCCGAAGTATCAGCGGCTGATGTTGTGGATCGTCCTCGGCGTCTGGTTCGCCGTGATGATCCCCGCGCTGGGCGTGCTCGGCATGCACATGGCGGAGCGGTTCCTGTGACCGGGCCATGGACACCCCACCACCGCGAGGGCCGGCTGGCACCTGTGCAGGAAAAAGAGCACGATCGCCCGGCCAGCCTCGACCATCCACGCGCACCCCGGCGGCCGAGGGGCATCCCGTACTTCGAGAAATACGCCTGGCTGTTCATGCGGTTCTCCGGCGTCGCACTGGTGCTCCTCGCGCTCGGGCACTTGTTCATCGGGCTGATCTGGGACGGCGGCGTGTACCGCATCGATTTCAACTACGTCGCCCAACGCTGGGCCTCGCCGTTCTGGCAGATCTGGGATATGGCGCTGCTGTGGCTGGCGATGGTGCACGGCGCCAACGGCATGCGCACCATCATCGGCGACTACGCCCGCAAGAACGTCACCAAGTTCTATCTGAATTCGGTGCTGTTGCTGGCGACGGGGTTCACGTTGGTGTTGGGCACCTATGTCCTTGTCACCTTCGACGCGAACATCTCTTAGGGGACGCAGGATGATTCAAGAACATCGCTACGACGTCGTCATCGTCGGTGCAGGCGGCGCGGGCATGCGCGCGGCGGTCGAGGCCGGTCCGCGGGCCCGAACCGCGGTGCTGACCAAGCTCTACCCGACGCGCAGCCACACCGGCGCGGCCCAGGGCGGCATGTGCGCGGCGCTGGCGAACGTCGAAGAAGACAACTGGGAGTGGCACACCTTCGACACCGTCAAGGGCGGCGACTACCTCGCCGACCAGGACGCGGTCGAGATCATGTGCAAGGAAGCCATCGACGCGGTGCTCGACCTCGAGAAGATGGGGATGCCGTTCAACCGCACCCCCGAGGGCCGCATCGACCAGCGCCGGTTCGGCGGGCACACCCGCGACCACGGTAAGGCGCCGGTGCGCAGGGCCTGTTACGCCGCCGACCGCACCGGCCACATGATCCTGCAGACGCTGTACCAGAACTGCGTCAAGCACGACGTCGAGTTCTTCAACGAGTTCTACGCCCTCGACATCGCGATCACCGAGACGCCCGGCGGGCCCGTTGCGACCGGCGTCATCGCCTACGAGCTGGCCAGCGGCGACATCCACATCTTCCACGCCAAGTCGATCGTGTTCGCGACCGGCGGGTCGGGCCGCATGTACAAGACCACCTCCAACGCCCACACACTGACCGGCGACGGCATCGGCACCGTGTTCCGCAAGGGATTCCCATTGGAGGACATGGAGTTTCACCAGTTCCATCCGACCGGGCTGGCGGGGCTTGGCATCCTGATCTCCGAGGCCGTCCGCGGCGAGGGCGGTCGTCTGCTCAACGGTGAGGGCGAGCGGTTCATGGAGCGCTACGCCCCCACCATCGTCGACCTGGCGCCACGCGACATCGTCGCGCGCTCGATGGTGCTCGAGGTACTGGAAGGCCGCGGCGCAGGCCCGAACAAGGACTACGTGTACATCGACGTGCGCCATCTCGGCGCGGATGTGCTCGAGGCCAAGCTGCCCGACATCACCGAGTTCGCCAGGACGTACCTGGGTGTCGACCCGGTCACGGAGCTGGTGCCCGTCTACCCGACCTGCCACTACGTGATGGGCGGCATCCCGACCACGATCAACGGCCAGGTGCTGCGTGACAACACGACGATCGTCCCCGGGCTGTACGCGGCAGGCGAATGCGCGTGCGTGTCGGTACACGGCGCCAACCGACTGGGCACCAACTCACTGCTGGACATCAACGTGTTCGGCCGCCGCGCAGGCATCGCAGCGGCGAACTACGCGCTGGGCCATGACTTCGTCGCCATGCCGGCGGACCCCGCGGGCATGGTGGTCGGCTGGGTCGGCGACATTCTTTCCGAACACGGCAACGAACGCGTCGCCGACATCAGGGGCGCGCTGCAGCAGTCAATGGACAACAACGCCGCGGTGTTCCGGACCGAGGAGACGCTGAAGCAGGCGCTCACCGACATTCACGCGCTCAAGGAGCGCTACGCACGAATCTCGGTGCACGACAAGGGCAAACGCTACAACAGCGATCTGCTGGAGGCGATCGAGCTCGGCTTCCTGCTGGAGTTGGCCGAGGTGACCGTGGTCGGTGCGCTCAACCGCAAGGAATCCCGGGGCGGCCATGCCCGCGAGGACTACCCCAATCGCGACGATACCAACTACATGCGCCACACCATGGCCTACAAAGAGGGCACCGATCTGCTGAGTGATATCAGGCTGGACTACAAGCCGGTGGTGCAGACACGGTATGAGCCGATGGAACGGAAGTACTGACGATGACGATCGCCCCAGAAGTCGATACCAAGGACCCCGAACTCCCACCGGTACCCGAGGGCGCGGTGATGGTGACGCTGAAGATCGCCCGGTTCAACCCGGAGGATCCCGACGCTCATGCCGGTTCGGGGGGATGGCAGAGCTTCCGTGTCCCGAGTCTGCCCAGCGATCGGCTGCTCAACCTGCTGCACTACGTCAAGTGGTACCTGGACGGCACTCTGACATTCCGGCGGTCGTGCGCGCACGGGGTGTGCGGCTCCGACGCCATGCGTATCAACGGTGTCAACCGACTCGCGTGCAAAGTGCTGATGCGCGATCTGCTCCCAAAGAAGCCGGACAAGCAGCTCACTATCACGATCGAGCCGATTCGCGGGCTGCCCGTGGAGAAGGACCTCGTGGTGGACATGGAGCCCTTCTTCGACGCCTACCGCGCGATCAAGCCGTACCTGATGACGAGCGGCAATCCGCCCACACGGGAACGGATTCAGAGCCAGACCGACCGCGCCCGGTACGACGACACCACCAAATGCATCCTGTGCGCGTGCTGCACGACCAGTTGCCCCGTGTACTGGAGCGAGGGCAGCTACTTCGGGCCGGCCGCGATCGTCAACGCGCACCGGTTCATCTTCGACAGCCGCGACGAGGGTGCCGCCGAGCGGTTGGACATCCTCAACGAGGTCGACGGCGTCTGGCGCTGCCGGACCACGTTCAACTGCACGGAGTCCTGCCCGCGCGGCATCCAGGTGACCCAGGCCATCCAAGAGGTCAAGCGCGCGCTGATGTTCGCGCGCTAAGCGGCCACTGATCTCACGCGAGCAACCGCAAAATGCCAACACTGTGCGACGTGTCGCGTACAGACACGGTCGCTCGGCGGGGGCTGTCACACATCGGTGGGCTGTCTCGTCTAACGGGTATGACTCAGAAAACCCGCCTCGATCCTGTATCCCCGCGGCAGGCCAACCTGCTGACCCGCATCATGTACCGGGTCGCGAAGCGCCGGTTCGGCGAGGTGCCCGAGCCGTTCACGGTCGCCGCGCATCACCCGCGGCTGCTGATCGCCAACGCCGTGCACGAGACCCTGCTGCAATCCGCCTCCAAGAAGCTGCCCGCCAACGTCCGGGAGCTGGCGGTGTTCTGGACCGCGCGCACCATCGGATGCTCGTGGTGCGTCGACTTCGGCTCGATGCTGATCCGGCTGCAGGGTCTCGACGTCGACCGCCTCAAGGACATCGACAACTACGCGACTTCGCCCGCCTACACCGACGACGAGCGGGCCGCCATCGCCTACGCCGACGCCATGACCACCGACCCGCACACGATCACCGACGAACAGGTCTCAGACCTACAACGGCGCTTCGGCGATGACGGGGTGATCGAGCTGACCTATCAGATCGGCATTGAGAACATGCGGGCACGCATGTATTCGGCGCTCGGCATCACCGAGCAGGGCTTCAATTCCGGTGATGCCTGCCGGGTTCCGTGGGCTACGGAGGATTCGCCAGCGGCGAAGCGGTGAACTTGTCCGGGTTCGCGACATCCCAGATCGCGCAGACCTTTCCGTCGCGCACCGTCATCGCAGTCACGCGCGGCGTTACCCCGGGAAAGCCCTCGTTGCCGGGTGTACCGGTGGTGTAGCTGCCCAGCTGGCCGTTGACCAGCGCCAGCTGATTCGTCGACAGCCACCCCGGCCCGTAACGACGAGCCAGCCCGAAGAGGAACCGCGCCACCTTGTCCGGACCGTGGATGACGCGTGCGGCGGTCGGCGCCCTGCGGTTGGAGTCGCCGGTGAAGGTGACTTCCGGATGCAGAAGGCGCACAACGGCTTCCATGTCGCCTTCGGCGAGTGCCGCCATCAGTGCACCGGCCACTTCATTGTGGGTGTCGTCGGCGACCGACGGAGGAGCGGACGCGACCGCCCGTCGAGCGCGAGAGGCAAGCTGGCGGGCCGCGGCATCGCTGACGCCGAGCACCTCGGCGATCTCACCGAAGGGCACTGCGAAACCGTCGTGTAGCACGAACGCCACCCGCTGATCGGGGTTGAGCCGCTCCAGTACCACCATCGCGGCGAATCGGGCATCCTCACCGGCCACCACCAAGGCGAGCGGATCGTTGCCGTCGAACCCCGTCACCACCGGTTCGGGCAGCCATTGGCCAACATAGGTTTCGCGCCGGTGTGCGGCCGAACGCAACCGGTCCAGGCTCAGTCTGCTGACCACGGTCGTCAGCCACGCCCGCAGATCGGTGATGGAGTCGGACTGCGCGCGATCCCACCGGAGCCAGGCATCCTGAACGATGTCCTCGGCGTCGGCGACGGTGCCGGTGAGCCGGTACGCGACGGCCAGTAGGTGCGGCCGCAGCTCCTCGAACTCGTCGACCCGCGTGCTCGCGGTCATGGGCCGAGTCTAGTTTCCGACTTCACAGCTGTTCCCCAGTACAAGGTACGGCGCACCCTGCGCGATCGTATATTGCCGCTCATGGCAATAAAGGAACCGCAGGCCCCTGCCGTCGGCGATAAGGGCTTGCAGGCCGGAGCCCAAGGTTCCCGACGCCTAGCGCTTGGTGAAAATCGTTCGGCGCCAATCCTTATCGGCGTGCGGCGTCACACGCGTTCAGGGCGGCCTCGACGGTTGCCGTCAGGAGCGCGTCGTCCATCGGACCGACGGTGGGCAGCACGGCACGCAACAGCAGTGGGCCGGTCAGTAGGTCCGAGACGATATCGGGTTGCTTGACTGGCGCGATCTCATCTCGGTCGACGGCGCGGGTCAGCTTCGCCTCGACCGAACGCCGGCGGGGGGACATGAACCGCTCGTAGAACACCGCGCCGAGGTTGTCGTCGGCGGTGAAATCGCTGAGTACACCGGCCAACCCGGCGTTGATCACCGGGTGTGAAAAGAAATCGCGCTGCAGCTGCTGCAGTTGCAGTAGATCCCGGCGCAGCTGCCCACTGTTCGGAGCGGGGTCGGAGCCGAATCGGCTCACAAGCAGCGCGAATCGATCCCGATCCCGGATGCGCTCCGAGAGAGGCGCTGGCGGTACCTACCGGTGAACTCGAGGCTGCGCGGCGGGCATCGGGGGCCAGCGATGTGATCGCATATTCCAGTGAGGTACCGAGCGGTCGGGCGGTGCGAACGGTCATGCCGGCGGTGTCGGCATTGTTGGCAGTGAGGCCGATCCGGGCAACCGCGCAGCGTCTGATCGACCGTATGCGCCTTACGCCACCGGTGAAGGCCGGCGACGTGTCGTGGGCGTACACGCGGCTCGAATGGGCCGACGGCACACGTCGGGAGGCGTGGCTTCGCACCGGCGAGGGCTACGCATTCACGGCAAGAGTCGCCGCGTTGGCGGCTGGGCAGGTAGCGAATGGGTCGACACTTCCCGGCGCGTTCACTCCCGGTGCGTTGTTCGGTGCCGACCCGGCTAGGCAGGCCGGCGGCGAGATCGTCACGCAGAAGGGCGTCAGCGCATGAACGCCGAACTCAGCCGACGGACGGATGTTCGGATACCGTCCGGCCGCAGCGAGGAGATCGACGCGTATGTTCCTGCCCGACGGACCCGGTCCGCATCCAGTCGTGGTGATGGGCACGGCTCCGGTCGGGCCTGCCCTGAGCGTCGCAGCCCGGGCCCCGCGCGGCGAGCTGTATCGCAGTCGAGGCGGACATTACGACGTCTACGCCGGCGGGGATGATCACGAGAACGTGCCGCGAGTGGAGTTGGAGTTCCTTCGTCGGCGCGCCGCCGTCTACTGACGGCCTGACAGGATGGCCCGGCGCTCCTGCGGCGTCGTCGCACCCCAGATTCCGAAGGCCTCGTGCTCTGCCAACGCGTAACTGCGGCATTCGTCGAGCACGGGGCAATGGAGGCAGATCTCCTTGGCGCGCCGGATGTGACGAACCCGGTCCCTGCCGGCGAGCCCATCTGGTGGATAGAACACATCTGGTGACATGCCTGTACACAGCGCAGCCGGGTCGTGCCACCCCGTCACCCGACGTCCCCCCAGGCGGGGTGGCCGGCGATCGCCACCACAGCTATGCAGACGGCAGCCACAACGATCGGAATTCTGATGTGGATGGTCATCGTCGGCCACACCCGCAAGTTCTGCCGCGCCGCGGTGGGCATTCGGTTGTAGGTCAGCATCGCCGTTCCTATGGCTTAACGAAGCGGGGGTAGTGCGCCACGACCGCGGCACCGTCCGAACGTGGATCCGAGGCCGCCATCATCGACCCATTGACGTCGGCGAAGACGACGTTGGCCTGTCCGAGTGTCTCCGTGTGCGCGGCGGCATCAGTCGACACGAGGCCTGCATGGCCAATCGACGCTCTCGCCGCCGCCCGGAGGTCGGACTCCGCAGTCACCGAATCGGCTGTGCCACCGTCGACTTGGAGCCCGACGATGGCGCGGGGCGCGGCGACCGCCGTCTCGGCGCCCGCGCCACCAACCGCTCGCAGCAACACCTGCGCGAGGATTTGCGGCTGGCCCTGGCCACCCATGGTCGCCAGGACATGGCGGGGCGCGCGTTGCTGCGTCGTCATCACGGGCATCAGGGTGTGCGCGGGCCGTTTGCGCGGCGCGATGACATTCGGTGAGGCGTCGTCCAGCGAGAAACTGGTCCCGCGATTGTGGAACAAGATCCCGGTGGCGGGGTCGATCAGTCCCGAACCGAAGGCGTGGTAGACGCTTTGAATCAATGACACCGCGTAGCCGTCACCGTCCGCCGCCGCGACGCCGACCGTGTCGCCGTGCGGCACCAGGGCGGGACCCGACTGCGTAGCACCGAGTTCAGCGATCTCATCGAGACCGTCGTTGACAAGCGCGGCGACGTTGACGCGGACGAACCGCGGATCGGCTAGGTACGCCGCACGTAACGCGTTGCCGCGGTGGAAAATGCGCAGTAACGCCCCTAGCCCGTCGCCGAGCGGATCGGTGATACCAAGTTCGTCAACCGCGCGCAGCGCCCGCAGCAGCAGGAAGCCATGCGTGTTCGGCGCGCTCGTCAGCACCGTCAAGCCGCGGAACGCCACCGAGATCGGCTCGACAATGTCGGGCTCGAACGCGACGAAATCCTCCAAACTCAAGCACGATCCGCGCGACCGGAGGTATCCGATCGAGCGCTCGGCGAGTCCTCCTTTGTAGAACGCATCCGGCCCCTCCTCCCGCAACACCGCGAAGGTGTCCGCCAGCTCAGGTTGCGCGAAATCGTCTCCCGCACGAAGGCTTCGGCCAGCAGGCCGAAACACCCGGTCGAAGTCGTTGGTGCCGAACAGGTCGGCGTTCTCCGGATCGGCGATGTGCGAGGCCAGCGACGGCGCTACCGGAGCGCCGTCGCGCGCGGTCGACTCCGCTGCGCGTAACGTTTGGCCCCACGACAGCCGAGCCCCGAAGTGGCGCAACGCCTCCCAACCCCGGATGCCACCGGGCACCGTCACAGAGTCAGCGCCACGCACGGGCAGCCACCTTCCGTGCCTGGCCCTCAGACCAACGACATCGGCCGCGGCGCCCGCCCACCCGGATGCGTTCACGCACCGCACCTCACCATCCGGGGTGCGCACCAATGCAATGAGATCTCCGCCGAGCGCGACGTTGTGCGGATACACGACGGTGAGCACTGCTGCGGCGACGATCGCAGCGTCGATCGCGTTGCCGCCGTCCCGGTAAACGCGCACTCCGGCCTCGGTCGCCAACGCATGTGGCGTGGCCAGCGCTCCGGTGAACGATGTCGACGCTGAATGGTTGGACACGATGAGAGGACTCCTTGCCTTGAACGCAGCGGAACAAAGGGTTTCGGCGTCACGCCGGGTGGCGCCGAATCCCTGTCAATGGATGGTGGACAGGAACGACTTGGTCCGTTCGTGCTGCGGGTGGCCAAACAGTAAGTCAGGAGGAGCGTCCTCGATGATCCGGCCTGCGTCCATGACGACGATCCGATCGGCCACCTCACGGGCAAACCTCATCTCATGGGTGACGACGATCATCGTCATGTGGTCCTGCGCGAGTTCCCGCATCACCGCGAGGACCTCGCCGACCATCTCGACGTCCAGGGCGCTGGTCGGCTCATCGAAGAGCATGACCTTGGGCCGCATCGCCAGTGCCCGCGCGATCGCGACCCGTTGCTGTTGTCCACCCGACAGCTGGCTGGGCCTGGACTCCGCCTTGTCTGCCAGCCCGACGCGCTCCAACAGTGCGGAAGCATCCTGACGGGCCTTGTCCTTCGGCGTCCCCAGCACCCGCACCGGGCCGTTCCATACGTTCTCAGCCGCGGTCATATGTGGGAACAGGTTGAAATGCTGAAAAACAAAACCGATTTCGCGCCGACGCCGTGCTAGCTCGCTCGTGGTGACCTTCTTCTTGCTGGTGGCGTCGCGGTGTCCGATCGGCACTCCGCCGATCAGGATTTCGCCACTGTCGACCTGTTCAAGCTGATTCAGCGACCGCAGCAGCGTGGTCTTACCAGCCCCGGACGGTCCAATGATTACGACGACCTGTCCGCGCATAACGTCGAGTGAGACGTCGTCGAGAACCTTCCGGCCGCCGAGCGTGCAGGTTGCCCGCTGTACCGAGACGACGGGCGCCGTGGATACCGCGGTCATGGTCGACTCCTTCACGTTCATGGTCATCCTTGCGGTTGCAGCGTCGGGGCCCCGGCACGGCGTGCGCCAAGGAGACGCTGGGTGATCCGGATTCGCTGCTCGATGCCAAGCTGGCGAGCCAGCCGGTTCTCGATGTGGGCCTGGATGAACGTCCAGATCGTCGTCAGCGCAAGGTAATAAATCGCCGCAACGATGAAGATCTCGAACGTGTGGAAGGTGTAGGAACTGATCGACTGGGTGACGAGGAACATCTCGCTCACGCCGATCACCGACAGCACTGACGTCGTCTTCATCATGCCGTTGAAGGAGTTACCGAGCGGCGGGACCATGACGCGCAGGGACTGAGGCACGATGATCCAGCGCATCACCTTGCCGGGCTTCATACCGAGCGACGCCGCGGCCTCGAACTGGCCCTTCGGCACGGAATCCAGTCCGGCACGGATGATCTCGGCGATATACGCGCTCTCGTTGATCATCAGCCCGATGATCGCGGCCTGCACTGCCGCTTTCACCGACAGGCCGAGCAGCGAAACGTCATGGAACTGATAGATGCCGACGGCGGCCAGTCCGGTGTAGATCAGCACCAGTTGCACCAGCAGCGGTGTCCCGCGAATCACCCAGATGTAGACGCTGGCACACCCGCGCAGCCCCGTGAAGCGGGAGCGTCGCATCAACGCGACGACGAGACCGGCCAGCGTGGCCAGGATCATCGCCACCACCGAGATCACGATGGTCAGGATCAAGCCGTCCACGAACGGTGCGCTCGGCGTGAAGAGGGCCTTCCAGAAGAACTGCCAATCGAAGTGCATGGTGGTCCTACCCGGCACTCACTTCTGGATGCTGAGGTCGGACTGGCCCCACTGGTCGATGATCTTGGTGTAGGTGCCGTCACCCTCGAGTTCGTTGAGGGCCTGCTGAATCGCGTTGTGCAACTCGGTGTTCCCCTTCATCGTCGCTGCGCCGATCTTGATGGTGCCGAAGGGCTGACCGGCCATCTGAATCTGCGCACCGGTCTTGGTGGCGTAGTAGCCGAGTGTCTCCGCGGTGTCTAGGTAGGCGTCGACCTGCCCGTTCTGCACCTGCTGGAGCGATACGTCGGCGTGGTTGTTGCGGTTGATGTCGATTCCCGGCTTGCCTGCGGCCTTGCATTTGTCGGACTGCTCTTGGGACAGCGATTCGGCCGTGGTGCCGACCGCGACCATCACCTTCTTGCCGCACAGGCTTTCGTCCATGCCAGAGATGTCGGAGGGATGCTCCTTCGACACCGCGATGCCGGTGCCCGAGTACACGTACGGTACGAAGTCGACGACCTTTTCGCGCTCCGGCTTGATGTAGAGCTGAGCCATGATGACGTCGCACTGCTTGGCCTGCAGTGTCGGGATGACCGCTGCGAAGGCCGACTGGACGAAGTCGGGTTTGAGCCCGAGTCTCGCGGCGATCGCCTTGCCGAGGTCGACCTCGCTGCCCACCAGTGCGCCGGTCTCGTCGTGGTAGACGTTCGGCGGTGTGCCGTCGTTGGGCGCGCAGATCTTCAGGGTGCCCGCCTGCAGGATCGCGGGCGGGGCGACCTTCGCAGGTCCGGTAGCGCTCGGAGTCGACTCGTCGGACGAGGACGAGCATCCGGATAGGGCGACGGCGCCGGCGATGACGCAGGCGATGGCGGTCTTCTTCACGGTTCCTCCATGAGTCGGGCGGATGGCGATCAGGGCAGCGCGCGGTGACGCTCGCCACACCGCGGACCTATCAAACGATAGGCGCCTATCGGTCGATAGGCTACGTTTCCGCGAAGTTCATCCCGAATTCGTTGGAGGCGATCGGCGGCCGTCGGTGCATTACCGCATACCTGCAGGTCAGAGCACTGTGGCGGCCTCGAGCTCGCCCAGTCGGTCCTGCGTGACGCCACGGATCCGATCCAGACGGGTCCCCTCAACGAGCAGCGCCCGCAGCACGAAGTCGGCCGCCTGCAATGGGCGGCGTTCCCGGATGCGACCGCCAGGGCCACCCTGCTCCCGGAGGGTTTCGAACAGCACGCCGTTCACCGCCCGCTGGACGAAGCTCGGCTCGAAAACCACGAACTCACCGGCCTCTCGACCGCTGGAAATGAGGTGCTCGACCAACTCGTGGAACAACGCGATGCCCTCACGCTCATCAGCGAACTCTTCCAACCCGAGCACCGCGTCCTGATAGAGGCCACGGGCGTCGAACGGTTGGATCAAGGCCTCGCGGACATCACACGCGATGGTGAGGTGGAGCTTCTCAGCCCACGTCGAATCCTCGTCGAGGCGGGATCGGATGCGGTCGATCGACGGGCCGAGATCCAATTCGACCAGCGTTCGGAAGATTTCGTGCTTGGCCTCGAAGTGATGGAACAGCGACGGCTGCCGGATCTGCACGGCATCGGCGATGTCGCGGGTCGAGGTCCCGAAGTAACCACGCTGCGCGAACAACGCCGACGCCGCAAGGAGGATGCGGCCTCGCGTCGACGACCAGTCGACGGCCGCGGGTCGCCAACCCTGCCCGTACTTCACCGCTCGATTCTGTCACCGGACCGATGCGCAACCGGGGAACCCTGGCCGAAAGGCGTCACGCGTGCCTAGCGCTTGGTGAAAATCGTTCGGTGCCACTCTTTTTCGGCGGACACCGGTGATATCGCTCATCACATGCTTGATGGTGAGGTACTCCTCGAGCGAGTAGTCGCTCATGTCCTTGCCGAATCCTGACGCCCCGAGGCCGCCGTGCGGCATCTCGCTGATGATCGGGATGTGGTCGTTGATCCAGACACAGCCGGCCTTGATCTCGCGCGACGCGCGCTGCGCGCGGTACACGTCGCGCGTCCAGGCCGACGCCGCAAGTCCGTATTCGGTGTCGTTGGCCTGACGTAGCGCGTCGTCGTCGTCGGTGAACGTGCGCACGGTCAGCACCGGCCCGAAGATCTCGTCGCGGTAGACCTCCGAGCGTTCGTCGACGTCGGCGATCAGCGTCGGCCGGTAGAACGAGCCCGGCAGATCGGGGGCGCTGCCACCGGTCACGATGCGTCCGCCCTCGCCGGGGGCGCGGGCGACCATGTCCGCCACCTTCGCCCGATGCGCCATCGAGATCAGCGGGCCCAGGTCGGTATCGGCGTCCTGGGGATCACCGACGACGACCTTGCCCATCACCTCGCCGACGCCGGCGACGAAGTCGTCGTAGAGCTCACGGGCCACGATCGCGCGCGTCGCGGCGGTGCAGTCCTGCCCGGTGTTGATCAATGACCCGGCGACGGCGCCCTGGATAGCGGCGTCGAGATCGGCGTCGTCGAACACCACGAACGGCGCCTTGCCGCCCAGTTCGAGCTGCACGCGGTGGCCGTGCACCGCGGCGGCGGCCATCACCCTGCGGCCGACGGCGGTCGACCCGGTGAACGTCACCAGGTCGACGTCGGGGTGTCCGGCCAGCGAGGTGCCGACATCGGAGCCGGCCCCGGTCACCACGTTGAACACGCCGTCGGGCAGCCCGGCCTCGCTGGCCAGCCGGGCCAGCGTCAGCGTCGTCAACGGTGTCAGCTCGCACGGCTTGATCACCACGGTGCAGCCGGCGGCCAACGCGGGCAACACTTTCCAGACCGCCATCTGCAGCGGGTAGTTCCACGGTGTGATGGTGCCGACCACGCCGATGGCCTCGCGCCGGATGCTCGACGTGTGGTCGCCGGAGTACTCCGCGGTTGCCTTGCCCTCGAGGTGGCGAGCCGCGCCTGCGAAGAAGTCGATGTTGTCGACGCTGCCCGGCACGTCGAACTCGGCGGCCAGCCGCACCGGCTTGCCGGTCTGACTGACCTCCTCGGCCACCAGGTCGTCGGCGTGCTCACCGGCCAGCGCAGCCAGCTTGGCCAGCACCGCGGAGCGGTCGGCCGGGGTCGCCGTCGCCCAGCCGGGCAGCGCCGCGCGCGCCGACGCGACGGCTCGGTGCATATCGGCTGGCGAGGCCAAGGCATAGTCGGCCACAGCCTGACCGCTCGCAGGATTGATCACCTGATGCAGGCCGCCGCCGGTGATCACCGGGGCACCGTCGATCCAGCTGCCTGCCACGCTGGTGGAAACGGTCGCAGTCATGGCCCAACGCTAGCCGACGCGTAGCGGCGAGGCTACGCATTACCGCAGCGCGACGCGCTCCAAACAAGGGATTTCATGGTCATAGTTGCTTGCCACGACGGATTCCGTGCACAATCACTGGCATGGCTAACCCGGGCGCTTCGCAAGGCATCGGGCCTGTCTCGCTCCGCGTGAACACATCACGACCCGGCGCTGCGTTCCAGCTTGACGAATTGTCGAAGCAGATCATCGAGAAGTTGCAACAGGACGGTCGTCGGTCGTATGCGGGCATCGGCAAAGCGGTCGGGCTGTCCGAGGCCGCCGTGCGTCAGCGGGTCCAGCGTATGGTCGACGCCGGCGTCATGCAGATCGTCGCGGTCACCGATCCGATGCAGCTTGGCTTCGCCCGGCAGGCCATGATCGGCATCCGCTGCACCGGCGACACCACACGCGTCGCCGAGAAACTGGCCGCCATCGAATCCGTCGACTATGTCGTGCTGACCGCCGGTTCGTTCGACGCCATCGTCGAGGTGGTCTGCGAAGACGACGACGACCTTCTCGACCTACTCAACACCCAAATCCGCGCATTGCCGGGAGTGATATCCACCGAAACACTGGTTTACCTGAGACTCGTTAAACAGCAATACAATTGGGGTACAAGATGACAACTACCGATATCGCACAAGAGATTTCAACCGACCTCGGGGCCAAGGCCAACCGCCACCTGTGGGGTCACTTCGCCCGCCACGGCGAGGGCATCACGCCGCCGATCATCACCCGCGGCGAAGGCGTCACGATCTGGGACGACAAGGGCAAGAGCTATATCGACGGCCTTTCGGGCCTTTTCGTGGTGCAGGTCGGCCACGGCCGCAAGGAACTCGCCGAGGCAGCGGCCAAGCAGGCCGAGACGCTGTCGTTCTTCCCGCTGTGGTCTTATGCCACGCCCCCAGCGATCGAACTGTCCGAGCGGATCGCCGGCTATGCGCCCGGCGATCTGAACCGCGTGTTCTTCACCACCGGTGGCGGCGAAGCCGTCGAGTCGGCATGGAAGCTGGCCAAGAACTACTTCAAGCTGACGGGCAAACCCGGTAAGCACAAGGTGATTTCGCGGGCGATCGCCTACCACGGCACCCCGCAGGGCGCGCTGGCGATCACGGGCCTACCGGCATTCAAAGCGCAGTTCGAACCGCTGACGCCGGGCGGCTTCCGCGCGCCGAACACCAATTTCTACCGTGCACCCGCGCCGTACGAGCACGACATCAAGGCGTTCGGCCAGTACTGCGCGGACCGCATCGCCGAGGCCATCGAGTTCGAGGGAGCCGACACGGTCGCGGCGGTCTTCCTCGAGCCGGTACAGAACGCAGGCGGCTGTTTCCCGCCGCCGCCCGGATACTTCGAGCGGGTCCGCGAGATCTGCGACGAGTACGACGTGCTGCTGGTGTCGGACGAGGTGATCTGCGCCTACGGTCGGATCGGCTCGATGTTCGCCTGTGATGACTTCGGCTATGTGCCCGACATCATCACCTGCGCAAAGGGTCTGACGTCCGGCTACTCGCCGATCGGCGCGATGGTCGCCAGCGATCGGCTGTTCGAGCCGTTCAACGATGGCAAGACCACGTTCGCCCACGGCTATACGTTCGGCGGTCATCCGGTGTCGTCGGCGGTGGCGCTGGCCAATCTCGACATCTTCGAGCGCGAGGGCCTCAACGACCACGTCAAGGAGATGGCGCCGGCATTCCGCGCCACCTTGGAGAAGCTCTACGACCTGCCGATCGTCGGCGACGTCCGCGGCGAAGGGTTCTTCTACGGCATCGAACTCGTCAAGGACAAGGCCACCAAGGAGACGTTCAACGACGAAGAGAGCGAGCGGCTGCTGCGCGGCTTCCTCACGCCGGCGATCTTTGAAGCCGGCTTGTACTGCCGCGCCGACGATCGCGGCGACCCAGTCGTGCAGTTGGCGCCGCCGCTGATCAGCGGACAGAAGGAGTTCGACGCCATCTACGAGATCCTGCACGGGGTGCTCGACGAAGCGGGCCGCCTCCTCTAGCTCCTCTGCCTCGAAACTGTATTCCAGCAGCGAGAGTTCGGGTAAGAGCCTGCCGGAATACAGTTTCGGTGCAGTTTAGGGCGCGTAAGTTCGAGCGGGTGACCGCGACGCCGAAGCCGCCCATCGACCCCGTCCGCTGGAAACCTCCACCCGTCGAACCGCTGCCGGAGTTCGGACCGGCCGACCTGACCGTCGTCCCTGTCCCCGGCAACGCACCCGAAGATGTGGTGGTCGACGCGGACGGAAACATCTGGACCGGCGTCGACGACGGCCGCATCGTGCGCATCTCCGCCGACGGCGGCGAGGCGGTGGTCGTCGGCGACACCGGCGGCCGGCCGCTGGGCCTGGCGGTGGCCCGCGACGGTCGGCTGCTGGTGTGCGACAGTCCGCGCGGCCTGCTGGCGATGGACACCGGTAGCGGCAAATTCGAGACGCTCGTCGACGAGGTCGATGGACGGCGCTTGGGGTTCTGCTCGAACGTCATCGAAATGCCCGATGGCACAATCTTTTTCACCGAGTCGACCAGCGCGTTCACATATGCCCACTTCATCGGAGCGATCTTCGAGGCCCGTGGCCGCGGCAGCCTGTTTCGACGCGATCCCGACGGGAGCGTGCTGACAGTCATCCCCGGGTTGTACTTCGCCAACGGCGTCACACCCACGGCCGACGGATCGGCCCTGGTGATCGCCGAGACGCAGGGTCGCCGGCTGTCGAAGTACTGGTTTGCCGGACCGCAGGCCGGGACCGTGACACCGCTGGCGGTCAACCTGCCCGCCATGCCCGACAACCTGTCGACCGGCGCGGACGGCCGCATCTTGTGCGCGATGGTTGCACCCGCGAACAAGGTGGCGGACGGGTTGGTGCAGGGACCGCCCATCGTCCGCAAGGTGCTGTGGCGGTTGCCGGACTGGGCGCACACGAAGCCCGAGGCGGTCGTGTGGGCAGTCGCATTCGATCCGGACAGCGGCCAGGCCGTGGCCGGTGTGCGCACGACGCACCCCGCCTTCAGCTTGGTGACTGGGATCGTCGAGGCCGACGGCAAGCTGTGGATGGGCTGCATCGGTGCACCTGCCGTCGCGCACGTCGAGCTCTCCTCCCTGGAGCGATAGCCGCTAGTCCGATCACAGTTGTAACTCTGACAACACTAGCCACAGCGTGGCTCCGCAAAAATCGGCTCTCGATCGCCTAATCTGCGGTCACGATGGCGACCTCACGGATGTTCTCCACGCGTGCGTTCTCCCTGGTTGCGGCGTTGGCGATGTTGGCTGCGCCGGCGCTCCTCGGCATGCCTGCAGCAGCCGCCGGGCCGATCGCGGCGCCGGAGGGCGCCCCGTGTCCGTACCGGGAGGCGACGCCCCCGGCGGTCGACTCCTCCGAAGTGCCGGAGGCGGGCGATCCGCCAGGCCCGCTGCCGGTGCCTGCCAAGCCACTCGGAGGCGATGCGCTCTCCGGTTGCGGAATCATCACCGCCCCGGGCACGCCGCCCGTGCCGGAGGACATCTCCGCCGAGGCGTGGGTGGTCGCCGATCTGGACACCGGCGACGTCATCGCCGCACGGGACCCGCACGGCCGCCACCGGCCGGCCAGCATCATCAAGGTGCTAATCGCGACGCAAGCGCTACGGGAGCTGCCGCTGCACAAGGTCGTGGCGGGCACCCAGGACGACGCGAACGCCGAGGGCACCAAGGTCGGTGTCGGTCCGAACGGCTTCTATTCGATCAACGACCTGTTGCACGGCCTGCTCATGCATTCCGGCAACGACGCCGCGCACGCGCTGGCCATGCAACTCGGCGGCATGGACACCGCCGTGCAGAAGATCAATGACCTGGCCGGCAAGCTCGGCGGTCGCGACACCCGCGCCGCCACGCCGTCGGGCCTGGACGGACCGGGCATGAGCACGTCGGCCTACGACATCGGCCTGTTCTACCGATACGCCTGGGAGAACCCGACTTTCGCCGACATCGTCGCCACCCGCAGCTTCGACTTCCCCGGCCGCGGCGACGTCGGCTACCCGGTGGAGAACGACAACCAGCTGCTCTACAACTACCCCGGTGCGATGGGTGGCAAGACCGGCTACACCGACGACGCGGGTCAAACCTTCGTCGGGGCCGCCAACCATGACGGCCGCCGGCTGATGACCGTGCTGATGCACGGCACCCGCGAGCCGATCGCGCCGTGGGAGCAGGCCGCACACCTGCTCGACTACGGATTCGCGACGGCGCCGGGCACCAAGGTGGGCACGCTGATCGAACCCGATCCCTCGTTGCTCGCTGCAAAACCCGAAGCCGCAGAGAGCAATACAGCGAGCCAGGCGTCGGCAGCCTTGTCGGATGTCGACGCCATGCCCGTCCGGGTTGGCGTGGGTGTTGTCGGCGCCGTCATCGTGTTCGGGCTGATCCTGGGTGCGCGGTCGCTGAACCGGCCACAGCACTAATCGCGCGCTGCACATCTGCGAGCCGCCCCAACGCCAGCGCCCCGATCAACAGGCCGAAGTCGCGCAGTGCGACGTCGTAGAAGCCGGGCATTGTCAGCAAGTTGACGATGATCCCGGCCAGCCACAGGGCGACAACGTAGGCCCCGATCCGCGGTGCAACGGCTACGAGGATGCCCGCGATGATCTCGATCACGCCGACAATGTGCATCCCCGTCGCGGCGTCACCGGGCAGGATCCTGTCGATCCACCCGGCCAGGTACATGGGCCAGTCGGTCATCAGGTTCGTGAACTTGTCCAGCCCGAACAGGATGGGCGCGACGGTGAACACGGTTCGCAGCAGCAGGAATGCCTGGTAGGAGGGGTCCCTCAAGCGTGAGCGATCGAGGAAAGTTGCAGTGGCCATGGCTCCATCCTTTCTAACGGATAATATTGCTCACGTTAGTAACATGGGTTTCTATCGTCAATAGCTTTGTACGTTAGAAAGGAATGACGTGCCCTTCGCCGATCGAGACGCAGCAGGCATCGGCGCACTTTCCGATCCGGTTCGGCGCCGCCTTTACCTGTTCGTGTGTGCGAAGTCCGACCCGGTCAGCCGGGAACTCGCGGCCGACGCCCTGGGGCTTGCGCCGCATCAAGCGAAATTCCACCTGGACCGACTCGAACGCGACGGGCTGCTCGACTCCTTCTACGCGCGCCTGAGCGGTCGCAGCGGACCCGGCGCCGGGAGGCCCGCGAAGCTGTATCGCCGTACCGACCGCGACATCGCGGTTTCGCTTCCCGACCGCGAATACCAACTGGCGGGCAAGTTGATGGCGGATGCGATCGCCGAGTCCGCCGAAGCCGGAACCCCCGTCATCGAGGCACTGAACCGCCTGGCGCACACGTACGGGCGGCTGCTAGGCGACGCGGCAGTCGGTGACCAACCGCCGCGCACTGCACACGCGGCCCTGGACCTGGCTGTCGAAACCCTCACCGACAACGGCTACGAGCCCCGGCCCGACAACAGCCGCGTCGTCATGGCCAATTGTCCCTTTCACGCGCTGGCGCAAGCGCAGACCCAACTCGTCTGCCAGATGAACCACGCCCTGATCGGCGGCCTCACCGACGCGCTCGGACCGCACCACCCAGTCGCCGAATTGGACCCGGCACCCGGCCGCTGCTGCGTGGTACTCACCGAGACGCGAACCGCTTAGCGTCGGCGCAGCCGCGAAAGGCTCAGCGCGCCAAGGGCTCCCACCGCGGCAGCGGCGAGCGCCCCACGAACCCCAAGGCCCTCGTGGATCTGCACTCTGGGTGTGATCTGCGCCGGGACGGGCGCATCGACCGGTGCGGCGGTGAGATTCTCGGTGGACGTGGCCGCCCATGCCGTCGCGAACAGGATCAGTCGCGCGGTGATGTAAGCGAACACCATCAGGCCCAGCACCGGTCCGAAGGTCGCGCCTGCCGGGCCGTGCACGACCGACTTTAGATAAATCGAACCGAGCTGCTTGAATACCTCGAATCCGACGGCCGCGATCAAGCCGGCGCGAACAGAGCTGCGAAAGCTTACCGATTCGCGGGGCAACCGCGTGATGATCCAGGTGAACAGCAGCCAGGAGATCAGCATCGACATCAGAAACGAGACGACTCGCAGCACCATACTGATACCCGGAACCTCGTGAAAGCCAAGCCATTCCAGCACCTGCTTCATCACGTCCGAACTGCCCAGCACGGTCAGCGCGATGGTGACGACAATGGCGATGAACGTGCCAAGCAAGGCAAGCAGGTCTGACAGTTTGGTGCGGACGAAGCCCGGCGTTTCGTGGCGCATCACGCCCCACATCTGACTGAGCGCCTCGCGGAGGTTGGAAATCCAGCCCAGCCCGGCCCACGCCGCGGTGGCCAGGCCGATCACACCGACCGACGTGCGCGACTGGATCGCCGAGTCCATCAAGGAGATCAGCTGCTGTCCGAAATCACCGGAAACCGTTGACTTGATCCGCTCCTCAATTTCGGCGAGCAGCTCGGGCTGTCGGGAGAGCACGAAGCCGCCGATCGCGAATCCGACCATCAACACAGGGAAAATCGCGAACACCGTGAAGTAGGTGATACCCGCGGCGAAGAAGTCGCCCTTGCTGTCCTGGTAGCGCTCCTGCGCCCGCATCACGTGGTCGAACCAGCCGAACCGGGCCCGCAGTCGGGCCAGAATCCCCGGTTTGGCCGGCTCCGTCATCCGAGCCTCCCCAAAGCGTTAGGCGCGTGGCGCTAAGAACCCTAACCGGTCGTATACCCGCTTAAGCGTCTTCACAGACACGTCTTTGGCGCGCTCCGCCCCAGCCGACAACACAGATTCGAGCTCGGAAGGATCGGCGAGCAGTTCGTCGACGCGGGCCTTGATCGGCGTGACGAATTCGACGACGGCCTCGGCGGTGTCGGCCTTCAGGTCGCCGTAGCCACGACCGGCGTAGCCCTCGACGAGCTTGTCGACGCCGGTGCCGGTGACCGCGGACTGAATGGTCAGCAGGTTGGACACACCCGGTTTTGCGTCGGGGTCGTAGTGCACCTCGCGCTCGCTGTCGGTGACGGCCGAGCGGATCTTCTTGGCCGACACCTTCGGGTCGTCGAGCAGGCTGATCAGCCCGGCTTCGGAGGCCGCCGACTTGCTCATCTTCGACGACGGGTCCTGCAGGTCGTAGATCTTTGCGGTGGCCTTCTGGATCAGCACGTCTGGCACGACGAACGTGTCGGGGAACCGCGAGTTGAAGCGCTGTGCGACGTCGCGGGCCAGTTCGAGGTGCTGACGCTGATCCTCCCCTACCGGCACCAGATCGGTGTCGTAGAGCAGCACATCGGCCGCCTGAAGCACCGGATAGGTGAACAGGCCGACGGTGGTCGAGTCGGTGCCCTGTTTCTGCGACTTGTCCTTGAACTGCGTCATCCGCGAGGCCTGCCCGAAACCGGTGAAACAGCCCAGCACCCAAGCGAGTTCGGCATGCGTGGCGACATGGCTTTGCACGAAGATGGTGCTGCGCGTCGGGTCGATGCCCAACGCCATGTACTGCGCGGCGGTCACGAGCGTGCGACGACGCAGCTGCGCGGGATCCTGCGGGATCGTGATCGCGTGCAGGTCGACGACGCAGAAGTAGGCGTCGAACTCATCCTGCAGACCCACCCACTGCTTGATCGCGCCCAACGCATTACCGAGGTGCAGCGAGTCAGACGTGGGTTGCACGCCGGAGAACACGACGCGCCGCGAGGGATTGCTCATGATGGGTCAATCTTTTCACAGCGTCTGTGGGCACTTTGTGGCGCTGAGCGCAACAAAATGCCCACAACTCAGCCGATGGCCTTCGGAGTCTGCTGCTCTTGGACTTGGTCCATCGCCCTGCGCGCAAAGACCCACCGCTCGGTGATCGCCATCTGCCCGCGCCCTCTGCCGAGGAAGGTGACGAACCACGAGATGACGGCGATGAGGCGGTTGCGGCCGCCGACAAGGTAGTAGAGATGCAATCCGAGCCACGCAAGCCAGGCGAGGAATCCGCCGAACTCGAGCTTGCCGACCTTGCAAACCGCGTTGAACCGCGAGATGGTCGCCATGCTGCCTTTGTCGAGGTACTTGAACGGCTTTCGCGTCGTCGGGTCTTCGCCCTTCAGGCCACCCCTGATGTGCTTCGTGGCGTAGGTGGCGCCCTGGATCGCGCCTTGGGCCTGACCGGGCACGCCGGGCACGCTCATCAGGTCACCGATGACGAAGACGTTGGGATGGCCCTTGACGCTGAGGTCCGGCTCGACGATCACGCGGCCGGCGCGATCACATTCGGTCCCGTCGGATTGTTCGGCGATGATCCGTCCGAGGGGGCTGGCCTGCACTCCCGCCGACCAGACCTTGCATGCGCAGTCGATGCGATGTTCGGTGCCGTCGTTCTCCTTGACCGTCAGGCCCATGTAGTCGACGTTGGTCACCATGGTGTTGAGTTTGACCTCGACGCCCATTTTCTCCAGCCGGCGCTGCGCCTTGAGGCCCAGCTTGGGTCCCATCGGCGGCAACACCGCGGGTGCCGCCTCGAGCAGGATCACCCGGGCTTCACTCGGGTCGATCGTGCGGAACGCGCCCTCCAGAGTCCGGTGTGCAAGCTCGGCGATCTGCCCGACGACTTCGACGCCGGTCGGTCCGGCGCCCACCACTACGAAGGTCAGTCGGCGCTGGCGTTCGGCTGGCGACGTCGTCACCTCGGCCGCCTCGAACGCGCCCAGGATCCGGCCCCGCAACTCGAGGGCGTCGTCGACGGTCTTCATCCCGGGTGCAAAGGCCTCGAAATGGTCGTTCCCGAAGTAGGACTGCTGGGCGCCTGCGGCCACGATCAGGCTGTCGAACGGCGTTACCCGCTCCCAGTCCATCAACTTGGAGGTGACGGTCTTCTTCGTCAGGTCGATCCCGACGACGTCGCCGAGCAACACCTCTGTGTTCTTCTGCTTACGCAAGATTATTCGCGTTGCCGGCGCGATCTCGCCGACCGACAGGATGCCCGTCGCAACCTGGTAGAGCAGCGGCTGGAACAGATGATGGGTCGTCTTCGCGATGAGGGTGACGTCGACGTCCGCACGCTTGAGGTGCTTCGCGGCGAACAGTCCGCCGAAGCCGGAACCGATGATGACGACGCGATGGCGCCGGGGGGCAATGCTGGAAACGCTCATTGGGTGTACTCCTCCCGACACACGCCGACGTAACGACCCTAATTCACAGTCTTCGAGCTCACCGGGGTACGGCCGGGCACAACTGGTGAATATTCGACGGTCACCGGCGCATCAGACCTGTAGTCGAAGCCTCAATCTTCGAATCCGCGGGCCATCACCAGGGCGGAGAACGCCACCTGGGGTTTGGGACCGGCGAACCTGTAGCGGCGGCCACCTGGTCGCTGTCGACGAAAACCAGACCGCCCGTGTCGAGCGCCACCGCCCATCTCCGCGCGGGGCCAACGATATGGTTCTCACCGATCTCCACTGCATGCCCCGCCAGATTGCCGAAATCCTCGACCACAGTGCCGCGGACCTCGCCGTCCGTCGCCGGATAGACACGCACCCGCATATTCACCGCCACGCGGCTGTCGCCGGTATCGCCAGTCGTCCCGCCAGCGCCTTTCATCCGTCTTCTCATCGGTCGTAGCCCTAGATCGTGCGCGTGACGAAACGCATGGCGCGGAAAGAGCACGACCAGCTAACGCCGCCCAGGCTTATGGTCGGTCACCACCACGCGCTAGCGGGTGGGTGTCGGAGTCGATGACCCGTACATCTCGTCGATCAGACCTTTGGCGATGAGCGTGGCCGCTGCCCGACCATCGGCGGTCGGGTCCAGGTTGACCCAGACCACGATCGTCACTTTGTGTTGGGGGTCGGTGCCGGCGAAGGTATTGAAGCGCTGATCTCAGCCGACCGCTGCGAATTGCCGCTGTCGATGCTCGGCGGCAGCCTCCACGATCCGCTGCGCAGTCCTGTAGTTGATGCCCGAAGCTTTGGCCGCAGCGTTGATCAACGCGCCGCCGCGGCTTGGAGCCAGCACTGCGATCACGGTCTCGACGGGCTGTGTAGTCACGCGGGATGCAATCAGCTCCGTGGAATCGATCAACGACTGCATCCGCGCCGCCGCGACACGCGAGGTGACTAACGCGGCACGGACACCAGTGGCCAGCCGACGGACGCGAGCCGAGACGCGACCTGATTGAGCTCCTCGGGGTTGGGCTCTTTCTCGGTGACGTCGTGAATGGCCCGTTCGATCTGCTCGTCCGTTACCGGAGTGTCGCAGTTGGCCTGCTTGAGGACGGTCTGCGCTGCCTTGACGACCTGCTCCTGGCTGAGCGACCGCTTCAGCAACGCCAGCAACGGAAACTGATCCTTGGGGGGCACACCGGCGGGATAGCCCTCGTGCAGCCAGTTCAGCACGGAATCAAAGAAGCTCTGGCGCTCGGTCATACGCAGCTCATTTCGTGTGGATGAACGGGAACAGGTCGACACCGAAGTGGTGGATGATCGTCGCTCTCGTGATCCACAGGATCGCGACCACGATCACGGCCGCGACGGACACGAACAGCAGCAGCCCAAGGATTTTCAGGGCCGGGTTCGGCGCGTGTGCCGTGCCGTCGGCGTCCGCCCCGCCGGCCCCGGCGGAGTACGACACCAGCCCGACCGCGAAGGACGCGGGCAGACCCGCACCGAGGATCAGTCCAATGACGAGCACTCGGAGAATGCTTTCCAGGTATTGCATCAATCTGTCCTTCTCTTGGCGGCGCGCGGTCAGCCGACCGGTTCTTTGGGCCTGGTCTCCGTCGTCTTGGTCTCACGGACATCGGCGGGGACCACCGAGTTCGTCGAGGTGTCCCAATCGGCGTTGACATTGGTGTGGTCGATTTTCTGCTGCCGAGCGCGCCGCAACATATAGAACGACGCGGTCACCAGGATCGCGAAGATGACGATGTCGCCCAGCAGCAAGGAGCTGAACCCGGCGATACCATGCGAGATCCAGAACGTCAGCGCGCCCACCACGCCGGCGGCCGGCAGGGTGAGCAGCCACGCCACCGCCATTCGTCCGGCCACCGCCCAACGCACCTCAGCGCCTGCCTTGCCAACGCCGCTGCCGAGGATCGACCCTGTCGCCACGTGGGTGGTCGACAGCGCCATGCCGGCGGCGCTGGAGCTCAGGATGATTACGGCCGACGACGCCGCGGCCGCGAACCCCTGCGGCGACTCGATCTCCACCAGGCCCTTTCCGAGGGTGCGGATGACCCGCCAGCCCCCGATGTAAGTGCCGAGACCGATCGCCAGCGCGCAACTGCACAGGATCCAGAACGGCAGCCCGTTCTGCTTGATGTCTCCGCCGAGATGCCCGGTGGTGATCAGCGCGAGGGCGATCACGCCCATGGTCTTCTGCGCGTCGTTTGTGCCGTGCGCCAGCGCGACCAGCGAGGCCGTGGCGATCTGGCCCCAGCGGAGTCCTTCTTCGCGGCGCTTTTCCAGTACCTTCCGCGTGATCCGGTACATCAGCCAAGTGCCGCACGCGGCGACGATGCCCGCGATGACCGGTGCCGCGACTGCCGGGATGAGCACCTTCTGGGTGATACCGCTCCAGTTGACGCCGGACGACCCGATCGCCGCGAGCCCAGCGCCGATCAACCCACCGAACAGCGCGTGCGAAGAGCTCGACGGGATGCCGAACAGCCAGGTGAACAGGTTCCACAGGATGCCGCCGATGAGCCCGGCGAAGATGATCGTGAGTCCCATGGACGGGTTGATCGACGGCAGAAGGTGCCCGGTCTTGGAGTCCTGAACCTTCAGCACCTGAGTCGTGACGGTGGCGGCAACCTCGACGGACAGGAACGCGCCGACGAGGTTGAGCACGCCGGCGAGCAGAACCGCCACCTTCGGCTTGAGAGCGCCGGTAGCGATCGAGGTGGCCATGGCGTTGCCGGTGTCGTGGAACCCGTTCGTGAAGTCGAAGGCCAGCGCCGTGACGACCAGCAGCACCAGGATGATCATCTCTGCGCTCACGGCGCTAATTTCCTTTCCTCATACGTCCAACGTGGGAAGTCCCATGGCCCTCGGTCACGGCAGCTGTCCTGTCGGCGTTCCGCAAGTCCATGCCGGGCACCTGCGTGTGCTCGGCCTGGCAGCAACGATAAGAAAAAACAAGCAACAATGTCAATTACACGGAAACAGCTTCCATGTAATTCCGCTCACATGGCGGCAACTGAAGGCAACAAGTCCGGAGTTACGCGGTTGCGCAGCGCTACGGAGCGGTTTGTCAGAGGTCGCTGCGTGGGTGGTGGGAGACTGAGGTCCGGCAACCAGCGCGTACGAGGGAGGCGGCGATGGCGACGGTGTACGTGGTCACGGCGGGCAGCGGCGACAGCTACCGCGCCGAACGGGTCTACCTCGACCGCGACGATGCGTACAAGTTCGCGCAGGACTACAACGGCATCGGGCCCGTGGAACCGGTTCAGGTGGAGGAATGGCAGGCCGGTGCCCCGCCCGGGGCCTACGACGGCCCCTACTGGCGCGCGGAGTGGTGGGCACGAGTCCCGGTGAGCAAGCGTCGCGCGGCGCTGCGGCACACCGACGAGGGCGAACGGTTCGACGACTTCTCCATCCGCCAGGAATGGTGGACCGGCGACGCCCTGCCCGAGGCCACGGTGGTGCGCCGGGAGGTGGCCGAGGTGCCCAGGGTGGAGGTGGTCGGCCTGTCGAAGGAGAAGGTGGAGGAACTGTTCTGGGACACGATCACCCAGGTCCGGGCCGACCTGGCCGGGATCCTCAAGAAATAACTTCCACTGTTTCGTGCGGTGGATGGAACAAAATGGGCATGGAAACTCGACATTGCCGCTCTTATCCGTCATGATGACCGTATGGATTCACCCGCGCTGGAACGGCTCGGCCACCACGTCGTGAGCCGACGGGTGGCGATGGGCTTCCGCAACCGCACCGACCTGGCCGACAGCCTGCAGTTCACCGTGCGCACCCTGTCCGACATCGAACACGGCGTCCGCAAGGCCAGCCCGGGCACCTACGCCATCCTGGAAAACAAGCTCGCGTGGGCGCCGGGCAGCATCGACGCCATCCTGACCGACGGGGAACCCCAAGAAACCGTGGTCGAACTGCGCCGCCCCACCCACAACCGGCCATCCCACACCGCCACCGACGCCCTCTCCCACGCCTCCACCGAGGAATTGCTGCTGGAGCTCTGCCGCCGCATCATCACGCCCCGCGACCGACGCCACGAAACCTGGGACGACTGGGACGGCGGCCTTGACCCCTACGGCGACTGGCCCGAGGCGGGGACATGAGCGCTCGCATCATTAGCATCGTCGGACGCGTTATCGATGTAATCGTCGCCGGTAGGTTAGTTTCGCACTTGCGCTTCGCTGCAGGTGTTTGCGTGCTCGCAGCGGGCCTGCTGATGGGTAGTGCCGGGGGCGCGGTCGCCGTTGCCGATCCCGATTCCAGCGGTTCCGCTGCGCCCGGCGATGGCGGCACCAACGCCTCAGGCCAGGCCAGCACTACGGCGAGCAGCCCGGTCGGCACCCTTACTCACACTCGGCGGAAGACGATTCAGGGCGTAACGAGGACGCTTGGCTCGGGCCGACAACCAGGCCAGCAGCCTTTCACCGGCGCGAAATTCCCGAAGAAAGAGCCCGGCGGCACGAAAACAGAGGACGAGAACAAAGACTCGGGCCCCGCTGTCGCGGTTCCCGATCTGCTCGCCGCAGTTCCGAACGTGGTCGCGCCGGTTACTCATGTGATCGCGCCCGTTACTCATGTGGTCACGCCTTCTGACGTCATCGCGCCGGTCGCGCGGGTTCCCAACGTGGTCGCGCGGGTTCCCAATGTGGTGGCGCCGGTTACTCATGTGGTCGCGTCGATTCCCAATCTGGTCGCGCCAGTTTCTGACGTCATCGCGCCGGTTCGGGACATGCTTACCTCGGTTGCCGGTGCGGTCGTCCCGGTGACGCAACTGCAGTCCGACCTTTCCGCTTTCTTGTTGGGCATCGCGGGGGTGGAGCCAGTAGTGGGCGGATTGGGAGGCATCGACGGTGCTGGGCGGTCGGCTACCGCGGACGCGTCGGTGGCGTCGCAATTGCGGCTGGCCCTACCACTTGTCCGTGTCTCGGGCGTGCCGGTGGCCGGCAACACCGCGGCTGCAACGCTCGGGGGAATTTTTACCCCCATTTTCGGCGCGATGACCGAGGCAGGTCGAGCGTCATCGGTGCCCGGGATGGCACCGCCAGCGCCCAATGGCGCCATTCCGATGGGTGTGCGGTCGTTTCTCCGGCATGCCGTCAGCGACCTCCCGGTAGCCGTTTCGGTGGCCGCGCTGGCCGCTGTCGCTCTGCCAGGCGTCGGCGGGCTTGTGATCCTTACCCTGGCCGGGGTGCGTATCGGATACCGCCAGGCCAAAGCCGGTTTCGTATTGCGGACAGCGGGCATCGCGCGCTTCGCCGGTCCGGGGCCGTTAGGTGTCGTCCGATCGGGGTCATTGGTTGTCGTCCGTCCGCGGGGATTGCGCGTCGTCCGTCCGGGGGTGTTAAGCGCCGGATGTCTTCCCAAAGTCGCCTAGCAGCCGCCCCTAGCTACCCTCTTACACCAAGAGGACGAATATTGTCGGATCCTGCCACTACCCTGAACGGTACGACAGACACCACGATGATTCGGCACAGTGTGAGGCCGAAACCCCTTGCGCGGCCGCGCCGAATCGACCTGGCATCCGCAAGTCCGCGCCCCATCACCGCAGTGGCCATCGCCTTCGCGGACAAGAAGGGGCCCGCCTACCGCTACCACGCTGCGTCAACTGAGCAAACCTCCTGGTTCGGTGTGGTCCAAGCCAACACCGTCGAGGCCGCAGTGCTCGACGTGATCCTTCGGGTCCTCGCCGACAGCCCCGGCACGGACCGGGTGCGTTTCATCGTGCGCCTCCCGGCCACCAGCCCGCTGTGGCGTCACGCGCCCGAGGTCGGCGCGTTGCTGCCGGGTGTGACGGTCGAGATGCCAGGGCTGCCTGACCAAGACCTGATCGAGACCGCGCGCGCGGCGCTGGCAATCGATACGCCCACGCCCGCGCGCGATTCCTCGACCCCGGCGCCCGCCGCCGATCTCTCACCGGTCTGGGTTGCCACCGACGGCTCGGTGCGCCGCACGATCACCGGCTACGGCTGGCTGGCGTCCGATGGGGCATACGGGATGCTCGGCTTCAGGCACTCCACAAAGCAGATCGGTACCAAGGTGGTGCTGATCTCGGAGTTGCGCGCGATTGGCGAGGCCGTGCGCAAGCTGCGCGGACGAGACATCACCCTGCTGAGCGACAGCAAGCTTGCTGTCGCGATGGTGATGAAATGGATGGACGGCGACGACGTGCTGCCTAGGGGTTACACCACCGAACGGGGCGATGGTAGGGAGGCAGGGCTGGTGACGGCCCGGCGGCTGATCCATGCTCAACGCGACCGGCTCAACCCGGTCTGGGCGAAAGGCCACCGGGGCGAACCCCTAAACGAAGGCGCCGACGCGCTCGCCCGGCTCGCCTCGCGATACGCCACCGGCACAAGCGAATTGACCAACGCGGAGTACCACCGGCGCGCCGCCGACCTGGCGAAGGCGTTCGCCGCGGAGTTCAACCGGCTTCGGGTGGCGTGATGTGATTCGGAAGCAACCTACGACTGTTAGAGGGCTCTCCGAACCTTGAGATCCACACGTCCGGTGCGGCGGAGACAGCACTGCTGCTCGGACTCGTCGCCATCATCGCGGCACCTTTCTCGGTGATGCATGTCGCCGTCCAGTTTTTTGTGCATGGTCAGGCGAGGTCGGGCGGAAGCGCCCATGCCACGCAGAACCCGTCCCGATCGACCTTCGGTTCCAGCTTCACCAGGCCACCCATCTGGAAGCCCACCACCTGGGCCTGCTCGTCGCCTACGACCAGCAACGAGGCAAGCCTGCCGAGGAAAGGCATGTGGCCGACGAGCGCAAGCGACTGGTGCTCGGTGTCCGCTCGAAGCCACTGCGCGACCGGTACCACCGGGTCATTCGGCGCAAGACCCGGTCGAGCCTCGACGCTCGGCTCCACGCCGATCTCCCCCACAAGCAGCGCCGTAGTCTGCTCTGCGCGCAGCTTTCCGCTGTGCAGGCAGCCGCTGATCCGGACGTCAGCAGCCCGGGCTCTCGTAGCGACACGCAGCACCGCCGCTCGACCGGCATCCGTGAGGGGTCGCTCGGGATCCTCTGTTTCGGTCGTCGCCTGACCGTGCTGCATCAAGTACAGGTCCATATCGGTCACCTCCAATGGTTCCACCATCATCCCGCGGACGCTTAGTCGTGCAGAGTGCGGAGCATCGGGCGTTGCGCACCGAAGACCGTGGTGTGCGACACCCGCGACTTCGGCATCGGCCGGCGGGTCACCACCGCATAACCCCAAACTTGGTCTGACCGTGTACTTCACCCGTGTGTTGCCATCGGGTAGTTATCCATCGACGTAGGCGAACCCGACGTGGTGGCGGATGGTCAGGTCGGCCAGCTGTGTGAGCATCGCGACGTGCTGCGCGCCCGGATCGTGCTGGCTGCCGCTGACGGCGTGTCCAACGCTCCGATCGGCCGGGCACTGGGTGTCTGTGAGGACACCGTCCGTAAGTGGCGGGCGTCGGTTCTGCCGGCTCGGCATCGACGGTCTGCGTGACCAACCCCGCACCGGTCGGCCCCGCCGATGCGGCGCGGCGTCGTCGAGTCGGTGTCGGCCTCGACCGTGCGGCGCTGGCTAGCCGCCGATGCGCTCAAGCCATGGCAGCATCGGTCCTGGGGATCGACTCGGTACAGCTGCCCATCGGCTCGCGACGGCAACTGTGGGCGCGTCTGGGCGATTCGTTGCGGCCGTGTCATCTGGCCGCGATCACCACCGACTTGGACATTGGGGACGTCAAAGACGTGGTCGGCGTGCTCGACCAGGTGCGCGCCGGGGCGTCCTCCGGTCGGGCGGTAGTGCGCGTCGCCGGCGGGTTTTAGACATCGGCAGCCACCGGAGCGGACGTGCACACCTGCGTGGCGTTTGGGGGCTTTGATGTCTGCTCGTCACGCTGCGTCGATCCTGTCAGTTCGGGTGGCGCCCGCCAGGCATGGGTAATGGTTCGATCAGCAGACCGAATGTTGAGCACACCGAGTCGAGCGCCTGGGTGTCTCGCGCGGACAACGCAAGGACGAACGCGCCCTGGATAAGCGCCAGGATGCTGTGCGCAAGCTGCTCGGGAGAGCGATCGGTGCGTACATCGCCGCGCTGTTGGCCGTGGCGGAGCAGGTCGGACAGCGCGGAATTCCACACGATCAGCGATTTGCCGAGCTGCTCGCGGAAAGAATCGGAGTTGGCGGCCAGTTCGGTGGAGAACTTGCCGGCCAGGCAGGCCCGCTGGAAGCCGGACCTGACGAAGGTCTCGCAGAGTTCGGTGAAGTAGCGGGTGAGCTTGTCGGTGGTGCTCAAGGCGTCGTCGTCGGCCCACTTGGCCAGTGCATCCAGCTGGATATGCATATAACGGTCCAGCACAGCCAGACCGAACGCATCCTTGGACCCGAAGTGGTGATAGAACGAGCCCTTCGGAACTCCCGAGGCCTCCAGGATCGCGTCGACGGTCGTGCCGTGGAAACCGGATGCGTAGAAGGACTTCATGCCCTGCCGGATCAGTCGCTCCTTGTGGGACAGGGTTTTTGGCGTTGCTCCCATCGATTCCCCTTGCCTGTGCCGGACTACTGCGGTCCGCCAACCCCGTATTTGACGATTTAGTCTAGACGGTTTAGTCTAGACGTCGCGTGATGATTTCGCCACTGTGCCGGCTTAAAGATGTTCGAACCGGCGACGGCCCCTGCGGTAGGTGGGCCAACAACCAAGAGGAGCACGCCGAACATGTTTCCCGAGCTGTTTTCCGTAGCGGGCAAGACCGCTCTGATCACGGGCGGCACCCGTGGCATTGGCTACATGATCGCCGAGGGCTACCTGCGCGCCGGGGTGCGTGTCTACATCTCGTCACGCAAACCCGATGCCTGCGAGCTGGCGCAGCAGGAGCTGTCGCAGTTCGGTGAGGTACACGCCATCCCCGCCGACGTCAGCAAGGAGGACGAGTGCCGCGCACTGATCAATCAAGTAGCCGCACAAGAAGATTCATTGCACATCCTGGTCAACAATGCCGGCGCCACCTGGGGCGCCGCCTTCGACGCGTTCCCGGGGGCCGCGTGGGACAAGGTACTCACCCTTAACGTCAAGGCGCCGTTCATGCTGACCCAGCTGGCCCGCCCCCTGCTGGATGCCGCTGCCGCCGAAGACAACCCCGCCCGGGTGATCAACATCGGCTCGATCGACGGCCTGACGGTGCCCAGCCTGGGTAACTATTCCTACTCGGCCTCCAAAGCAGCCGTCCACCATTTGACCCGGCATCTGGCCGCCGAGCTGGCACCGTCCATCCTGGTCAATGCGATTGCCCCGGGCCCGTTCCCGTCGAAGATGATGGCGGCCACCCTCGATGCGGTCGGCGACCAGATCGCGGCCGCCACCCCGGTCAAACGCATCGGCCGCACCGAGGACGTGGCGGCTGCCGCGGTGTATCTGGCTTCACGGGCCACCAACTTCATGACGGGCGCGGTCATCCCGCTCGACGGCGGGTTGAGCACCACCGTCGGTGTCGGGGTGTAAATAGCGCCGCCTCACCGGCCGACGCCAGCTAGGCAGGAGCAATCGCATGACCGAACTGACCCTCGACGTCTACACCAGCCCGATGCGCGACATCAGCACTGGCGGCCAGTTCTCGCCCACCACGTCCACACTGCTGACCGGGCCAACCGAGGCGGTCCTCGTCGACGCCCAGTACATGGAAGGCGATGTCGCCGAATTGGCCCGGCGCATCGAATCATCCGGGCGGACACTGACTACCGTCTACATCACTCACGCCCACGCCGACCACTACTTCGGCCTGGAATGGTTGCTCGACCGCTTCCCGACAGCGCGGGCAGTCGCGCTGCCCGCGGTGGTCGCCGACATCGAGGCGACCAATGACGCCGCCCGTACCCAGTGGCGCGATTGGTTTTCCGGCCAGGCCCTCGATAACACCGTCATTCCCGAACCCCTCGGCAGCGGCGTCATCACCCTCGATGGCCACGAACTTCGCGCTATCCGGATCGGGCAAGGCGACATCGCCAACAACACCGTGCTGCACATCCCGGCGCTCGACGCCGTCGTCGCCGGCGATGTCATCTACAACGGCATTCACCCCATGCTCGCGCTGACGGGACCGGACGAATGGCGCCAATGGATCGCCAGTGTCGAGAAAATCGCAGCCCTAAACCCGCGCACGGTGGTGGCCGGACACAAACGACCCGAACTACCCGACGACGTCGCCGCGACCGTGGCCGGCACCCGCGACTACATCGGCCACTTCATCAACGAGGTCGACGACAGCGCGGACTCCCGCGACATGGTCGCCCGCATACAGCAGCGCTACCCCGATCATGGCAACCCCAGCGCGCTGATCCTGTCCGCGGTCACCGCTTTCAAACGAAAGAGACACGCCGCCAACTGAATTCGGTTCCGGTGCACACCCACTCAGAGAGGAAAACCCATGACCTACGAAACCCTGCAGGTCCGCCGTGACGGCTACGTGCAGATCATCGGCCTGAACCGCCCGGACAAACGCAACGCGTTCGACTCCACCATGCTGCGTGAACTCGCCGCCGCCTACGGCGAACTCGACGCCGACGACACGCTGCGCGCGGGCGTCCTGTACGGCGAAGGGACCATGTTCACCGCCGGCCTGGATCTGGCCAGCGTGGCCGGCGACATCCAGAGCGGCGTCTCGCATGTACCCGAGGGCGGCATCAACCCGTGGCAGGTCGACGGCCGGCAGCTGTCCAAGCCGCTCGTCGTCGCCGTGCACGGCAAGGTCCTCACCCTCGGCATCGAGCTCATGCTCGCCGCCGACATCGCCGTCGCCGCAGAATCAGCCACCTTCGCCCAACTCGAAATCGCCCGCGGCATCTACCCATTCGGGGGCGCAACCATCCGCTTCCCCCGCGCCGCAGGCTGGGGCAACGCGATGCGGTGGATACTCACCGCCGACACCTTCGACGCGGCCGAGGCCCACCGCATCGGCATTGTGCAGGAAATCGTTCCTGACGGCGAACACCTCGACCGGGCAGTCGAAATCGCCCAAACCATCGCCCGCCAAGCACCGCTGGGTGTGCAGGCCACCCTGCAAAGCGCCCGTCAGGCCATCCGCGCCGGAGACGCCGCCGCCGAAGCCCAACTCGTCCCCACCGTTCAAAAGTTGTTCACCACCGAGGACGCGGCGATCGGCGTACAGGCATTCCTCACCCGCAGCACCGCCGACTTCGTCGGCCGTTAGCCACCAGCAAGCCCCGGTCAAGCACGTTTCGCACCTCGGGCTCGTCGCCAGGTCCGAAACAAGCCGAGTGGCGTGGTCTACGACCGCAACGTAGAAGCTCCTGGCAGTGTGGGGAGCGCCCGGTGGGCTTTGGGACCATTTTGGGACCACACTTTATGCGCCATGGTAAACGACCTGCGCGTCGCGAGACTGGCTTCGCTCTGCGGTTCGATATAGGCAAACGACCATGAAAATCGGACGGGGGAACCCGCGAGATGAACGGTATAGTGCATCTTCTCGACGCCGACGTCTTCCTTCGGCTGACATGTTCGTTGGCGCAATGCAAAAGGTTCGATACCAAGCTCCATTCAAATTCGCGGAACCTCGACTAGGGCGTGTCTCCCTAATGTGATGCCGGTTGTCGGTCAGTGTGGTTGGCGTGACTCGTGATGCGGTGTTAAGCGATGCGCAGTGGAGTGTGATCGAGCAGTTGTTGCCGTGCTCGGATGGGTTGCGGGGTCGACCGTTTCGGGATCACCGCCAGGTGATCGAGGGGATCATCTATCGCTATCGGTGTGGTGTCCCGTGGCGGGATCTACCTGCGGATTTTGGTCCGTGGCAGACGGTGTGGAAGCGTCATCGCCGGTTCGCGGCCGACGGCACCTGGGACGCGGTGTTGACCGCACTGTTGAGCTTGGCCGACGCCGATGACGTCATTGATTGGTCGGCGGTGGCGGTTGATTCGACGTCGTGTCGGGTGCATCAGCACGGCGCGAGCCTGGCGCGCGACACAGGGGGCACCGTTGAATTACACGAATTTGTGCGATGAACCCGCCGATCACGCCTTGGGTCGTTCGCGCGGCGGGTTGACGACGAAGATCCATCAGCTCTGCGACGGGCGTGGACTGCCGCTGGTGGTGCTCATCGGCCCTGGCCACGCCCACGATTCACCGATGTTCGACCCGCTGATGGGCCAGCTGCGAGTGCCGCGGGTGGGCCCCGGTCGGCCGCGTACTCGACCGGCAGCGGTGCTGGGCGATAAGGCCTACTCCTCGCGCGCGCACCGGGCACGTCTGCGCGCCCGGGGTATCTGCGCGGTCATCCCCGAACAGTCCACCCAAGTCGATCACCACCGACGCCGCGGCAGCAGAGGCGGTCGCCCGGTCGGCTTGGATGCCCAGAAATACAAGCGCCGCAACGTCATCGAACGATCCTTCAACATCGTCAAGAACTGGCGCGGCCTGGCCACCCGCTACGACAAGCTCGCCCTCACCTACCGTGCCGCAGCAGTCCTCGCCGCCATCTGCGCATGGCTACGACATTTAAGAGACACGCCCTAGTCGAAGCGGATGGGCAACGTCGGTCGACCGCCGACGCAATCATCGCAGTGCTTGGGGCCGCACCGCATGAGTCAGGTTGATCGCGGTGCAGTCAGAAGCCCGGTGCTGATCGCGGGAGTGGGGGTGGTGGCCGAGTCGGAGGAGGGGGAGATCGCCGCCAGCTGAAGTGGCTCGATGCTACGGAGACAGTGCCCCGGTGGGTGCTCTGCCAACCGCTCCAATCGGGTGCGCAACCAGCCCCATCGTGACGCGCTGGTGATCCCGGTCGGCGATGCCGTCGGGGACAGACCGTAGCCGACTCGCTTGCGGTACCGCCGGTATCACCTTTAGGGTCGGGCAGCATGACCGAGCGCGCACCGATTCACCTGGGTTCCGGCGAGCCGATGGTTTTGCTGCATCCGTTCATGATGTCGCAGAACGTGTGGAAAGACGTTGCACCGTTGATTGCTGAGACGGGCCGCTACGAGGTCTTCGCGCCGACCATGCCTGGCCACAACGGAGGGGCCAAGGGACCGTTCTTCCTGGGCTCGGGGTCGCTGGCCGACGACGTCGAACGCCGGATGGACACGCTGGGCTGGGACACCGCACATATCGTCGGCAACTCGCTCGGCGGCTGGGTGGCCTTCGAGCTGGAGCGCCGCGGCCGGGCCCGCACGCTGACCGGGATCGCACCGGCAGGCGGCTGGAGCCGATACACCCCGGTGAAGTTCGAGATCGTCGGCAAGTTCCTGGCCGGTTTACCTGTGTGGTTGATCGCCAAGGCGCTCGGACCCCGCGCGTTGCGCCTGCCGTTCGCCCGCCAGCTCGCGTATGTGCCGATAAGCGCGAGCGCGGACCGCCTGAGCGACGCCGACCTGCTCGACATCATCGACGACGTCTCACACTGCCCGGCCTACTACCAACTGCTGGTGAAGTCGTTGATGCTGCCCGGCCTGCAGGAGCTGGCCGAGGGCAGCTCGCCGACGCACCTGGTCATCTGCGAGAAGGATCGCGTGCTGCCGCATCCGCGGTTCACCCGCCACTTCACGATGCACCTGCCGAAGGACACTCAGATCACGCATCTCGACGGCGTCGGTCACATCCCGATGTTCGAGGCGCCGCGCAGGGTCGCCGACCTGATCGTCGGCTTCGCCGACCGCTACGCGACGCCGCCGCACAAGGCGATCGGCTAGGAGGCGTCGAGAGACCGCTTGAAGTTGCCTGCGATCGTGTCGAGGAATTCCTCGCTGGTCTGGTACGGCTGATCGTCACCGATCAACAGCGCGAGGTCCTTGGTCATCTGACCGCCCTCGACCGTCCCGATCACGCTTTCCTCCAGCGTGTGCGCGAAATTGATCACGTCCGGCGTGTCGTCCAGCTTGCCGCGGTGCTCCAGCCCGCGCGTCCACGCGAAGATCGACGCGATCGGGTTGGTCGATGTCGGCTTGCCTTGCTGGTGTTGGCGGTAGTGCCGCGTAACTGTGCCGTGCGCGGCCTCGGCCTCGACGGTCTTGCCGTCCGGCGTCATCAACACCGACGTCATCAGGCCGAGTGAGCCGTAGCCCTGCGCCACCGTGTCGGACTGGACGTCACCGTCGTAGTTCTTGCAGGCCCATACGTAACCGCCCTCCCACTTGAGGCAGGACGCAACCATGTCGTCGATCAGCCGGTGCTCATAGGTGAGCCCCTTGGCGTCGAACTTCTCCTGGTACTCCTCGTCGAAGATCCGCTGGAACTCATCCTTGAACATGCCGTCGTAGCCCTTGAGGATGGTGTTCTTGGTCGATAGGTAGACCGGATAGTTCTGCTGCAACCCGTAATTGAGCGATGAGCGGGCGAAGTCCTGGATGGACTTCTTGAAGTTGTACATGCCCATGATCACGCCGCCGTCCTCGGGGATCTGGACAACGTCGTGCACCATTGGCTCGCTGCCGTCATCCGGCGTGAACGTCACCGTGAAGGTGCCCGGCCGGTCCACCTTGGTGTTGAAGGCGCGGTATTGGTCGCCGAAAGCATGGCGGCCGATGATGATCGGCTTGGTCCAACCGGGAACCAATCGAGGCACGTTCTTGATGACGATCGGCGCGCGGAAAATGGTGCCGCCCAGAATGTTTCGAATCGTGCCGTTGGGTGACAGCCACATCTGCTTGAGGTTGAACTCTTTGACGCGGGCTTCGTCGGGCGTGATGGTGGCGCACTTGACGCCGACGCCGTGCTTCTTTATTGCCTCTGCGGCGTCGACGGTGACCTGGTCGTCGGTCTCGTCGCGGTGCTCGATGCCCAGGTCGTAGTAGTCCAAGTCGACGTCGAGGTACGGGTAGATCAGGGTTTCCTTGATCAGCTTCCAGATGATGCGAGTCATCTCGTCACCGTCGAGCTCTACTACCGTGCCTTCGACCTTGATCTTGGACATGTGAGTCCGGTTCCTCCTACGACATGCCGACCGCGTTGTGGGCAGTCCGTCAGCTCTTCGAGTATTCCTCGCGGTCGACATTACAAGGCTGACTAAACGTGTGAAGGCGCAGCTTTCGCTACTGACCAGTAGCGTTCCGCGATACGCGGAACGCGGCTTGCGTCAGCCTTGTGCGGCCTCCAGGGCCGCATTGAACGTCTTGCTCGGACGCATCACCGCCGTCGTCTTCTCGCGATCCGGGTAGTAGTAGCCACCGATGTCGACGGGGGCTCCCTGGCTTTCGTTGAGTTCGGCCACGATGGCGTCTTCGTTCTCGGTCAATGCCTTGGCTAGTGGCGCGAAGTGTTCGGCCAGTTCCTTGTCGTCGCTCTGCGCTGCAAGTTCGGATGCCCAGTACATGGCGAGGTAGAACTGGCTGCCACGGTTGTCGAGCTCACCTGTCTTGCGCGACGGGTTCTTGTTGTCTTCCAACAGCTTTCCGGTCGCGGCATCAAGTGTCTTGGCCAGGATCTTCGCCCGCTCGTTGCCGGACTTGTTGCCCAGGTCCTCCAGACTGACGGCGAGGGCGAGAAACTCACCGAGTGAATCCCAGCGCAGGTGGTTCTCCTCCACCAGCTGACTGACGTGCTTGGGCGCCGATCCGCCCGCGCCGGTTTCGTACAACCCACCGCCGGCCATCAGCGGCACGATGGAGAGCATCTTGGCGCTGGTGCCGAGTTCCAGGATCGGGAACAGGTCGGTGAGGTAGTCGCGAAGGATGTTGCCGGTCGCGGCGATGGTGTCCTGCCCGCGCATCGCGCGCTCGATCGTGTGCCGCATGGCCCGTTCCTGCGACATGATCTCGATGTCCAGGCCCTCGGTGTCGTGATCGGCGAGGTACGCCCGGACCTTCTTCCGCAGCTCGTTCTCGTGGGGACGTTCCTGGTCCAGCCAGAACACCACGGGCATGCCGGAGTCACGGGCCCGGGTGACGGCCAACTTCACCCAGTCGCGGATCGGGGCGTCCTTGACGACGGGCATGCGCCAGATGTCGCCGGCTTCCACGTTCTGCGTCAGCAGCACCTCACCGGTGTCGACGTCGACGATGTTGGCGACGCCGTCCTCGGGAATCTCGAACGTCTTGTCGTGCGAGCCGTACTCCTCGGCCTGCTGCGCCATCAGGCCGACGTTGGGGACGGTGCCCATCGTCGTCGGATCGAACTGTCCGTGCGTCTTACAGAAGTTGATGATCTCCTGGTAGATGCGCGAGAAGGTGGACTCGGGGTTGACGGCCTTGGTGTCTTTGGTCCGTCCGTCGGCGCCGTACATCTTGCCGCCCAGGCGCATCATCGCGGGCATCGAGGCGTCCACGATGACGTCGCTGGGGGAATGGAAGTTCGAGATTCCCTTGGCGGAATCCACCATGGCCAACTCGGGCCGGTGTTCGTGGCAGGCGTGGATGTCTTGGATGATCTGTTCGCGTTGAAATGACGGCAGCGATTCGATCTTGCTGTAGAGATCGGAAAGGCCGTTGTTGACGTTGACGCCCAGTTCGTCGAAAAGCTCCTGATGCTTGGCGAACGCGTCCTTGTAGAAGACCTTCACCGCGTGCCCGAACACGATGGGGTGGCTCACCTTCATCATCGTCGCCTTCACGTGCAGTGAGAACATCACGCCGGTCTTGTACGCATCTTCCATCTGTTCTTCGTAGAACTCGACCAGCGCCTTCTTGCTCATGAACATGCTGTCGATGACATCGCCTTCGTCCAGCTGCACCTCGGGCTTGAGCACGATGGTCTCGCCGCTCTTGGTCTCGAGCACCATCTTGACCTTGCGCGCCTTGTCCAGCGTCATCGACTGCTCGCCGTGATAAAAGTCGCCGTGCTTCATGGTCGCCACATGGGTCCGCGAGGCCATCGACCACTCGCCCATGCTGTGCGGATGCTTGCGCGCGTACTCCTTGACCGGTTTGGGTGCGCGGCGGTCCGAGTTGCCTTCGCGCAGCACCGGGTTCACCGCGCTGCCCAAGACCTTCGCGTAGCGCTCTTTGATGGCCTTTTCCTCGTCGGTGTTCGGATCTCCTGGGTAGTCCGGCAGGTCGTAGCCGTTGGCTTTCAATTCCTTGATGGCGGCCAGGAGCTGAGGCACCGAGGCGCTGATGTTCGGCAGCTTGATGATGTTGGTGTCCGGCAGCTGCGTGAGCCCACCTAGTTCGGCCAGGTTGTCCGGGACGCGCTGCTCGTCGGTCAGGTAGTCACCGAACTCGGCCAAGATGCGCGCCGCCACGGAGATGTCGCTGGTCTTGACGTCGATGCCCGCCGGTTCGGTGAAAGCGCGGATGATCGGCAGAAAGGCGTAGGTCGCAAGGAGCGGCGCCTCGTCAGTCAGCGTGTAGATGATCGTCGGCTGCGCGGCGCTCATGTGATCTTCTCCCGGGTGAGTCTCGGTCAGGTTCGAAGACGCTCCGCGTTGTCGCGGCGGCTATCAGTATCGCGTCGGATACGACGCTACGCGTGAGCCACGGGTCCAGCTCTCCGATCTTGATTGGTCTTATCACGGCTTTGGTCCATTCCTAAAATGGGGGCATTTTCCCCATGCGGCAAGGGGTGCGCCGGCGCGACGATGGCGGCGACCGGCCGAGAAGAAACACGCCGCTGGCACCCACTCAGCGGCATGAGATACGCTTCGTTTCGGTCATGAGTGCCAGCGTCAAGCCCCGGCTTGCTGGCCGGCAACCCTCCAACCGCGGTGGGGTGCCCCGGGTGATGACCAGGTTGAGTAGCCCCGACCGGCTACCGGCAAGCGCGGGTCCGTTGTGACGGGCCCCCAGAGAGACAGGTGGAGGTCCGGCGTGCGCAGTTGTTACTGAGTGCGTCGACCCGAGCCCAGCCGGCCCCATCACACAGGAGAAACTAGCCATGAGCAGCACGAATGAACTGAACGACCCCGCTCGGCCCGATAGTCGCTCGGACGAGCCTCGTTCCGCCCGCTGGGCGTTCGAGACCAAGCAGGTCCATGCCGGCCAGACGCCGGACATCGCCACCAACGCGCGGGCGCTGCCGATCTACCAGACGACGTCCTACACCTTCAACAGCACCGAGCACGCCGCCGCGCTGTTCGGCCTCGCCGAGCCCGGCAACATCTACACGCGGATCATGAACCCGACCCAGGACGTCGTCGAGCAGCGCATCGCGGCGCTCGAAGGCGGCGTCGCGGCGCTGTTCCTGGCGTCCGGTCAGGCCGCCGAGCACTTCGCGATCCTCAACCTCGCCAACGCCGGCGACCACATCGTGTCGAGTCCACGGCTGTACGGCGGCACCTACAACCTGTTCCACTACACGCTGCCCAAGATCGGCATCGAGGTCTCCTTCGTAGAGAACCCCGACGATCTGGACTCGTGGCGCGCGGCCATCCGCCTGAATACGAAGGCGTTCTTCGCCGAGACCATCTCGAACCCGCAGAACGACATCCTCGACATCCCGAACGTCGCCGCCGTCGCGCACGAGGCCGGAGTCCCGCTCATCGTCGACAACACGGTCGCAACGCCGTACCTGATCCAGCCGCTCAGCCATGGCGCCGACATCGTCGTGCACTCGGCCACCAAGTACCTCGGCGGTCACGGCGCGGCGATCGCCGGCGTGATCGTCGACGGCGGCACCTTCGACTGGACGAACGGCAAGTTCCCGGGTTTCACCACACCCGACCCGAGCTACCACGGCGTGGTGTTCGCCGAGCTCGGCCCGCCTGCCTTCGCGCTCAAGGCCAGGGTGCAGCTGCTGCGCGATCTCGGCTCTGCCGCCGCCCCGTTCAACGCGTTTCTGGTGGCACAGGGATTAGAGACGCTGAGCCTGCGCGTTGAGCGGCATGTGGCCAACGCGCAGAAGGTCGCCGAGTACCTGGCCGGGCATCCGGACGTGGTCGCTGTGAACTACGCCGGGCTGCCCACCTCGCCGTGGTACGAGCTGGGAAGGAAGCTGGCTCCCAAGGGAACCGGTGCGGTGCTCGCCTTCGAGCTGGCCGGCGGCATCGACGCGGGCAAGGCGTTCGTCAACGCACTGACGCTGCACAGCCATGTCGCCAACATCGGCGACGTGCGGTCGCTGGTCATTCATCCGGCGTCGACGACGCACGCGCAGCTCACCCCCGAAGAGCAGCTGGCCACCGGTGTGACGCCAGGGCTGGTGCGGCTCGCGGTCGGCATCGAGGGCATCGACGACATCCTGGCCGACCTGGAGCAGGGGTTCGCCGCCGCCAAGCCGTTCAGCGCGTCGGGGGCGACGGACCCGAACACCGCGGCGGCATTCTGATGACGATTTTCGACGTGAAAACAGTGAGCCTGCCCGCCGAGGGTGAAGTCGGAGTGGTCGATATCGGGCCGCTGACCCTGGAGAACGGCACGGTCATCGAGGAAGTGACCATCGCCGTGCAGCGCTGGGGCCAACTGTCGCCCAACCGCGACAACGTGGTCGTCGTGCTGCACGCCCTGACCGGCGACTCGCATGTCACCGGCCCTGACGGCCCGGGTGACGAGACACAAGGCTGGTGGGAAGGCGTAGCCGGACCCGGCGCGCCGATCGACACGGACCGCTGGTGTGCGATCGCCACCAACGTGCTGGGTGGATTTCGCGGTTCGACAGGTCCGAGTTCGGTTGCGCCGGATGGAAAGCCTTGGGGCTCAAGGTTTCCCTTGGTGTCCGTGCGTGACCAGGTCGAGGCCGACGTTGCCGCGCTCGCCGCGCTGGGCATCACGGAGGTCGCCGCGGTGGTCGGCGGCTCGATGGGCGGCGCCAGGGCGCTGGAGTGGATAGTCAGCCATCCCGACGCGGTGCGTTCGGCTCTGGTGCTGGCGGTCGGGGCACGCGCCACCGCCGATCAGATCGGCACCCAGAGCACGCAGGTCGCGGCGATCAAGGCCGACCCGGACTGGTGCAACGGTGACTACTACGGCACCGGCCGTTCGCCGGACCTCGGCATGGAGATCGCGCGACGCTTCGCGCATCTGACGTACCGCGGCGAGGTCGAACTGGACACCCGGTTCGCCAACGATCCCCAAGGCGACGAGGACCCGGGGACGGGCGGACGCTACTCGGTGCAGAGCTATCTGGAGTATCAGGGCCGCAAACTGCTGGCCCGCTTCGACGCCGGCACCTACGTGGCACTGACCGAGGCGCTTTCGAGCCACGACGTGGGCCGCGGTCGCGGTGGCGTGGAGGCGGCACTGCGCAGCTGCCCGGTCCCGACGGTCGTCGGCGGCATCACCTCGGACCGCTTATATCCGCTGCGGTTGCAGGAGGAGCTGGCCGAGCTGTTGTCGGGCTGTACCGAGCTGAAGGTGGTCGACTCCGTCTACGGTCACGACGGGTTCCTGCTCGAGACGGAGGCGGTCGGCAAGTTGATTCGCGAGACATTGGAATTGGCCGAACAGTGACGGACTCGAAGCGGCGTTCACTGTCGTTCGGCGCGGAAGCCGCGGCATACGAGCGGGGCCGACCGTCCTATCCGCCCGAAGCGATCGATTGGCTGCTGCCGCCGGACGCGTCCGACGTGCTCGACCTCGGCGCGGGCACCGGCAAGCTGACCACCCGCCTCGTCGAACGCGGGCTCGGTGTCGTCGCCGTCGATCCGATCCCGGAAATGCTCGAGCTGCTGAGCAACTCGCTGCCCGACACGCCTGCGCTACTGGGCACTGCCGAAGAGATCCCGCTGCCCGACAACAGCGTCGACGCGGTGCTGGTGGCACAGGCGTGGCACTGGTTCGACCCCGATCTCGCCGCCAAGGAGGTGGCGCGTGTGCTGCGGCCGGGCGGCCGGCTCGGCCTGGTGTGGAACACCCGCGACGAACGGCTGGGCTGGGTCAAGGATCTGGGCCGCGTCGTCGGCCACGAGGATGACCCGTTCAACCACCAGGTGACGCTGCCAGAGCCGTTCACCGACGTCGAGCGGCAGCAGGTCGAGTGGACGAGTTATCTGACACCGCAGGCGCTCATTGACCTCGTCGCGTCGCGCAGTTACTGCATCACTTCTCCGGAGAAGGTGCGCACCCGCACGCTTGATCGGGTACGCGACCTTCTGGCCACCCATCCCGCGTTGGCCAACACGAACGGCCTGGCCCTGCCGTACGTCACGGTGTGCATCAGGGCGACGCTGGCGTAACGCCCAAACCAACGTTTGGGCGCGAAAGTTCGAGTGACTCGCACCAAAACGTCGATCTCGGCTGGCGCCGGTGATCAGGACCGACTTCGGGTTCTTGCTCACGGTGGTGTCCCTTTTCGCTAGACGGCTTGTTGGGTGGGCAGGATGGTGAGTTCGGTGAGGTTGACGTGGCGAGGTACCGAGGCGATGAACGCGACGGTCTCGGCCACGTCGGCTGCAGTGAGCACGTCGATGTCGTTGATGAGGTCCGCCATCAGCCGGGTGGCGTCGGGGTCGGTGACATGAAGCGGCAGTTCGGTATCCACCATTCCCGGTTCGATCGTCGAGACACGCACCATCTTTCGGCCGAGTTCGACGCGCAGCAGCCTGGTCAGCTGGCTGATGTAGGCCTTGGTCCCGGAGTACACGGAGAACTTCTCCAGCACGCGGGTGGCCGCGATCGAAGACGTGGTGATGAGGTCGGCGGGTTTGCCCTGCGCGGCCGAGCCGATGAGCTGCGGGACGAACGCACCGATGACGTTCATCACACCGGTGATGTTGAGGTCGATCTGCCGCTGCCAGTCGTCGAACCTGACGTCTTCGATCGGTGAGATCAGTTGAACACCAGCGTTGTTGAACACCAGGTCGGCCGGGCCGAGCCGATCGGCGACCTGCTGGGCGGCCGCGTTGACGGCCGACCGGTCGGTGACATCGAGGGTTAAGGCGAGCGCGGTGCCGCCGGATGTGGTGATACGAGCCGCCAGAGCATCGAGGTTGGCCGTGCGGCGGGCCGCAACGGCGACCTTGGCGCCGAGGGTGGCCAACCGGAATGCCGTGGCTTCACCGATCCCGCTGGAGGCCCCGGTGACGATGGCGACGCGCCCCGCCAAGGGGGTCGCGGTGATCACTGTGGACATGTGTTCGCACCTTTCGTGAGTCTTTGGTTGTGTGCATCCGAGACAACAGCTCCGTAGGGCGTGATTGCGGGGTCAAGCTGGCCCGACCTATCGGGGGACAAGATGGGCCACCATAAGCAGGGACCGCGCCCACTGCGGCACGGCAGACTATCTGATATGAGCGACCGGAAGCCTTCTGAGCTGGCGGAATTCCTGAGCGCGCGGCGCGCACAGCTCACGCCGCAGGACGCGGGGTTGGACGGGCAGGCCGCGCGCCGGCGAGTGCCGGGTCTGCGGCGTGAGGAACTGGCCAGGCTTGCCGGAGTAAGTGTCGACTACTACACGCGACTGGAGCAGGGCCGCAGTCGCAGCGCGTCCACCGATGTGCTCGACGCGTTGGCCGCCGCACTGCAACTCAACGACGCCGAACGCCAGCACCTGCACCTTCTGGCCAAACCGCAACCAGCGCAACGAAAACGGCGGTCCCGGCCCCAGTCGGTGCACGTGGCGACGCTGCGACTGCTGGAGCTTTTCGACCAGGTGTGGTCGCCGGCATTCGTGCTCGGCAGAAGGCTCGACGTGCTGGCGCACAACCGATTGGCGGGCGCGCTCATCACCGAGTTCCGCGAACTGCCCGCCCCGCTGCGCAATCAGGCGCGGTTCGTCTTCTTCGATCCGCACGCCCGCGAGCTCTACCTTGACTGGAACGAGGTAGCCGCCGACACCGTCGCCATGCTGCGCCTGGATGCGGGGCGCTACCCCGACGACGAGAAGCTGTCTGCCCTGGTCGGCGAGTTGTCCATCCGGTCGGTGGAGTTTCGGTCCTGGTGGTCTAACCACAATGTGGAACGCCGCACCACGGGGACCAAGGCCTACCACCATCCGCTCGTGGGTGACCTCACCGTCAAGTATCAGGCGCTCAACCCATCCGGCGATCCCGATCAGGTCCTCATCGTCTACACCACCGAACCCGGATCGGCCGACGAAACGTCGCTGCGGCTCCTGGCCAATTGGCACGAGGGTGAGTGGCACCACTCGACCATCGAATCCTGATGCTGACCCACCATTCGGGTCAGGTGGACGATAGTCGTCCGAGTTGTTGCAGGACGGAGTACAGGTTCGCTACCCCCCAGTGGTCGGTGATCTTTCCGTCCCGGACTCGCATCGCGTCGACCGTTTCGAATTGAATGGCCATGCCGGTGGGGGCGATGCCGAGAAAGTCGCCGAGATGGGTGCCGTGGTAGATCTTGTAGGTGGTGACGATGTCACCGTCGACGGTTTGCCAATCGATCTCGGGCCGGAAGTCGGGAAACGCCTCGCGCAGTCGCTTGTAGAGGACGAGAACGCCGGCCTTGTCGGGCGTAGTGCCGGGCTGGGGGGTGTGGTCGACGAAGTCGTCGGCGAACAGTTCGTCGAATAAGACGAAATCGCCTTGGCCCTGGACTTGTTCGGTGTTGCGGCGGACCACAGCCTTGATGGCTTCACCGTGGGGTGAGGTCGTCACATCGGGAGTATCTGGTTGGGTCACTTACTGCCTGTCTTTCTGTCGACGTTGAGAGCACCACACCGAGGACGTTACGGCCCGAGTTGTAGCCCTGGTCGGGTCGAGGAGCCGGTGCCGGTGGCTTTTACTCGTACTGCAGCGAGGGGTAGGCAGCTGTTTCTCCGCGTCCGTTCGGTGTCAAGTCGAGAACGCCCCAGATCGGCCAGACCGGGTCGAGGGGGCTGTTGTCGCCGCGCACGAACGTCAGCTCGCTCGCCCACCGGTGGTGGATCCCGTCCTCGTCGCGTGAGAACACGTTCAGGACCGGGAGCTGCTCACCCTCCGGCGTTTCCCCGTGATAATCGCGGTTGAAGGTGTTGCTGCGCGAGGACAGCAGCCGCAGATTGCGCCAGCCGCGTTCCTGTGCGTAGGTGCCCAACCGAGCGGGGTCTGTCTTCGCGACCACGACGAGGTTGACCCGGTCGGAGAGGTCAGTGGCAGGACCGTTGAGCCCGTCGACAACCGAGGTGCATGACGGGCACGGTTGCTCGGCAACGGGCAGCAGGGCCGTCTTGCCCCCAGGGGCACCCGCTCGCGGGTCTTCCGACCAGCGCGGGAACATCATGTGGTAGATGACCAGCGTGTCCTTACCCGGCGCGAACAACTCCGAGAACCGCACCTCGCTGCCATCGGCCGCGGACTCGAAGACGTAATCCTCCGCGAGGAGCCCGCCCGCCGGGAGCGCCCTGCGCTGGGCAGCGACCTGTTCGTTCAGCCGCCGGAGCTCGTCCTCCGCCTCCAACAGCTGGTTGCGTGCGCTCCGGTATTCGCTCGACTCACCGGGGAACGTGATGTTCGAGTCGCGGAGCGTCTCCCGCCACTTGTTCATGTCACGCGGACTGCCCTTGGGCGCCATAGTTTTTCCTTCCTCTGCTCCGAAACTTCTCCCTTTCACAGTTGGGGAAAGTTCGGAGCGTCGTTTCCTATCCTGCGGTTCTTCTCTGCGCGTTAGTCGTCCACCATCGCGAAGAGGGTGTTGAGGCCTTCGGCCAGGAGCGGGTGCGTGAAGATCGCGTCCGCCATGGCGGTGTAAGTGAGCTTGCCCAGCATGGCGACCTGGATCATGGTCATGATCTCGCCGCCTTCACTGCCGAGGACCGCGCAGCCCAGGATCTGCCCACTGTCCGCGTCGACGACGGCCTTCATGAAGCCGCGTGTCTCCCCGGTCTCGATGGCCCGGATAACGGCGCTCATCGGGAGCTTCGCCACCCGGATCGCACGTCCTTGCGCCCTGGCCTCGCGCTCGGTCATGCCGGCGCGGCCAAGCTGCGGGTCGATGAACACCGTGTACGGGACGATCCGGTCCCGCGTGCTCGCCTTCTCGTGCCTGATGAAGTTGGCGTGCAGGATGCGGTAATCGTCGTACGAAGAGTGGGTGAAGGCCGGGCCGCCCGTGACGTCGCCCATGGCGTAGACGCCGGGGACACTGGTCTCCAGGTACTCGTCGACCTCGATGAAGCCGTGGTCGTTGAGACGGATGCCGGCAGCCTCGGGGGTCAGCGCCTCCGTGTTCGGGATGCGCCCGATGGCCGACAGCAGGTGCGAGCCGTCGAGTTGTCGCTCACCGTCTGCCGTGCGAACGGTCAACTGCAGCCTGCCGCTGTCGGCCGGTTCAACCCGGACCGGCGTCGACGAGGTCAGGACCGTGATCCCGTCATCGCGCAGGATAGCGGCGACCTCGTCCGCGACGTCCTCGTCCTCGTTCTTCAGCAGGCGGGCGGCGCGTTGGATGATGGTGACCTCGCTGCCGAACCGGCGGAACATCTGCCCGAACTCCAGCCCGATGTAGCCGCCTCCGAGGACGATCAGGTGCTCGGGGAGCTCGTCCAACTCCATGATCGACGTCGAATCGAGCACGGGGACGTCGCCCGCGCCGGTAATCGCCGGCGGCCTGGGCCGGGTGCCCGTGTCGATGACGACCACCGGCGCGCTGATCTGCCGCTTCCCGCCGTCGGTCAACGCGATGTCGACCGTCTTGGGGCCCGTGAAATGAGCCTCGCCTTCGATCAGGTCAAGCCCGTCCTGCGCCAGGCGGCTCGCATAATTCTCCCGCGCGCCCGCGACCATGGCCCGTTTGCGCTCGCGCACCGCAGCCAGGTCCACCGATACCGGACCAATGCGCACGCCGTACTCCGCGCCGCGGCGCGCTAGGTAGGCGAGGCGTGCACTGGCGACCATCGTCTTGGTCGGGGTGCACCCCGTGTTGACGCAGACGCCGCCGAGTTGGTGGCGCTCGACGAGCGCCACCTTCTGGCCCGCCTTCGCCAGTTCGATGGGGAGGAACCGGCCGCCCTGGCTGGTCCCGATCACAATTACGTCGTAGTGCTCATCGGCCATTGCGTTTACCTCCAGGTCTTGGTGAGTGCGTTGGCACGAGCCGGGTCTAGGGCCATGTAGCCGTCGGTGGTGTCCATGATGATCCTTTCGGCGTCGACGCCCAAGGGATAAGTCATGTCGGATCCGTCGATGCTGCGGGCTTCATAGGATTGCAGCGTCCAGGCTCCGATTAGGTTGGTGCGCAGGTCATCTGCTGTGGTCGCGGTCATGAGGCGGTGTCCTTTTGGGTGTCATGAGATGGAGTCGTTGGCCTCGGTAGCCGACGCGCTGCGTTCCGACGCTGCGCGCAAGGCCACGGCCTTCGCTGCGCTTCGGGCTCGAGGGCTCGCGGACGTCTTTTCTTAAGCCGCTCCCCTGCCGGGCCGCGGAAAAGAAGTCCGCGCCCGGGCCATTGCGCTGCCGCGTCGCTTGCCGGCCGAGATCTCCAGTGCGAGAAGGCAAACAAAAACGGGCGCGAATTCTACCTATTGAAATATATTTAGTCGCGCTCAAACACTTCACGCATGTAAGCCGGATTGTAATTCATCGCGACGAGCTTGGCGGATGCCATCACGTCCTTCAGGTCCGACAGTGTCCACGTTAAGCTGAAATCCTTCACATTGGCCAACCCAAGCGAACTGGCCAGCGGCCGCTCCAGCACAAGGTCCTCCGCGTAATACCGCTCAATAGAGTTATCGTAGGGCGAGAACACAGCCAGATTTGGCCGCCCCGTGATCGCCCGCGCAACTACGGTTCTTTCGTGAGCGATCGATATCTCGAACACACCCGCGGAGTCGAGTGAACCAATCTTATATTGGTCGTGTGTCCATGAAGCGTCCAAGCCGTTCGTGTCAAACCGCGATGAGTGCGAATAAGTACATCCACGATAAGCCTTGTAAGGCCCGCCTGTGTAATGAGTGCCTGCAGCAAAGCCATAGACTTGCATGATGCCGGATCGCTTCAGAAAGCTGTTTTGAACCGGGACCAGAAAGCCTACGTATGGCGGGGCTTGAACTACGTGAGGCGTATTGTCGGCATGTGAAGTGTGTAACCAATCGTTGAAATGCACCATGAGATGAAATTCAGGATCGGCGGTGGCACGAAGGATCCATCCGTCTGGCAGAATTGCCTGGACGACGGCGGGCTCGCAGAGGAAAAAGAACGTGCGTCTCGTGCCGTAATTCCGTTCTGTCAAGTGGACCTTGCTCGCGATGGTGCAGCCATTTTCGTAGTAATACCCCTCGGCAAGAGCGACAGATGGAGCATCGCTTCTTTTGGTCGTTGTCATAGCAGTCCGTTTCCATTCGGCTGAGTGAGCAAAGCTGACAAGCGAAAACATGCGCTCGTAACAGAAAATGACGTCGTAATCCAATCAGGGCTATCTCAGTGTCGGGTCGACGTCGGCTTGTCGCGCAAATCGCCCCGGCATGTCCGGGCCGCCGTTGAGTCGTGGCAGCGATCCGTCAGGTCGCCGGCTGCGGCGTCAACTCGGCGGGCACGACGGCGCCCAACGCGTCGAGTAGAGCGGCGACCAATGTGTCCAGATGACGGCCGACTTGGGCGATGTCGGCGTTCCCGAAGCTGCCGAACAGTGCACTGGGTTGGTCGATGACGAAGAACGCGCGGCCGTCAGAGCCCTCGTAGATCGCCGTCCGCAGCGGTGCGTAGAGCACGACCTCGGGTTCGTACCGGATCATCTGTTCGGCGATGGTCTGGTTGCCGATCAGATATCCGAAACTGCGTCCGGGCGTGCCCGATCCGGCCAGGATGGCGGCATAGTCGAGTTTCCAGAAGCGCATGAGACCCAGTGGGCCGTTGGTTCGGGCCAGATGTATCGTCTCGTCCCACGAACGGGACTGGCGGAACGCGTCGATGTCCACGGCGGGCACCAGTTCCTCGAATCGGGCTACCGCTTGGCTCAGGGGCTGGTTGAGCGCCACCGTTATTCGCACCGCGGTGTGCGCGACGACCGTGCCGTCGTTTCGTCCTGTCATCGGGTCTCCAAGTAATTGCGTTTGGCCACCGCGCAGTAACCGCTGCACGCGATGGGAAAGTTCGTTCATTGAACCCTCTAGTCTCCGACGATACCACCGCTTAGTTCATTCACTGAACTTTGCGCTTATACTGGGGTGATGCCACTGCCGTCTGACTATCCCGACCAGTCCTGCTCGCTGGCGCGCAGTCTCGAGGTCGTCGGCCAGAGGTGGACGTTGCTGATTCTTCGCGACGCCTTTTACGGCGTGCAGCGCTTCGACGACTTCGCCTCCCATCTCAAACTTCCCCGCGCCGTCCTCTCAGAGCGACTGAAATCTCTGACCGCGGCTGGACTCGTCGAGCGGGCGACGGGGAGCACCGGGCGCGGCGAGTACCGGCTCAGCGACAAAGGCACAGCTTTGTGGCCAGCGGTGCGTGCACTGTTGGTATGGGGCGATGAGTATTACGCCCCTGAGGGGCCGCGGCGAGTGTTTCAGCACGCCGCCGACGAAGCGCCGCTGGACGAATCGGGCCGGTGCACCGCGTGCGGAACGGCGCCCGCGCCCCGCGACACACTGGTCGCGCCGGGTTCGGGGCTTCCTGCGCCGTCCTCCGATGACGACGTCGTAACGGCGGCCCTGGCTCGCCCCCATCTGCTGCTGACCCCGGTCCGCTAGCGGCGGATCAATCCATCGTTGCGGCCGGCGAGCGCTACGGCGGCTCGCCGGTGGACATGGTGTGGCCGTGAGTATTTGATCGGACGCCGCAATTCCGAGGCGAGCTTGCCATCGAGCACTTCGTCGACCGTGGCGATGCGTAGACCACCGAACCAGGCGGACCGGCCAGCCACAATGTCGAGGCCTGACGCCGCTTCGACTGATTCGTGGCCGCCGTTCTCTTCGGTCAATCGGTTAGCGTGGTGAGGCGTTCGTCGCGTGCGATGCGGAGCAGGGTGGCTCGGAGTTTCGCTGCTGCTGATTCGCCGAACACGTCGTTGAACCGGTCCTGTGCCAATTTCCAAGCTCGCCGAGCCTGCGCAAACTTGGCGCGTCCCGTTGTGGTGAGCACCACGCGACGCCGTCGCCGGTCACAGTCGCCGGCCACCAACGCGATAAGACCGTCGCGTTCTAGTGGTCGCAGGTTGTGCCCAAGGGCTGACCGGTCCAGCACGAGCGTCTCGGCCAACTCACCCATAGTGGGCGGAGCATCGGCCTGCCTGTGGAGTTCCTCAAGGATCGCGTACTGGGTCGAGCGCAGTCCGGCCGGCGCCAAAGCATCGTCGTAGAGCTGCGTCATACGCCGGGTGGCCTTACGCATGGCCGTTGCGCTGCATGGTCTTTCGTCGGCTGCCTCAACGCGACCGGGCATGATTACCCTCACCCTTCTCCTGCTTACACGGATCCCCCCAATCTTAGGGCATATGCCCCCTTTACAACAAGGGGCATATGCCCTAACTTGGAGGTGTGACCAACTGAAGACACTCACTTGATATAGGAGCACCCCATGCCGATGATCGACCTCACCTTGCCCGCCGGCGCCCTACCACGCTCGGCCCTGACCACCCTTGTCGAGGACCTCACGACCACGGCGTTGCATTGGGAGCGGGTTGCCGACAACCCGGCCACTCGCGCGATGGCGTGGGTCTTCGTGCACGAGCTGCCCCGTGACGCCGTCAACGTCGGCGGCAAGCCCGCCGAGCTGCCCATCTACCGGGTCTTTCTCACCGTGCCGCAGGGCCTGCCGGGCATTACCGGCCCACTCAACGAGCAGCGCCGCAACGCATTAGTGCGTGAGGTGACCGAACTGGTGCTCACCGCCGAGGGCGTGACCGACATCGAGGCGCACACCCAGCGCGTCTGGTGCATGATCAGAGAGCAGTCTGACGGCTTCTGGGGCGCGACCGGACGCATCCTGCGCATGACCGACTGGGACGCGCTCGCCCAGGCCGGCGAGACCGCGGCCGGCCGCGGCCACCTGACCTTCGCCGAATAGCGTTCGCAGTCAGCGAGATAGCTCACGAGCAGAGGAAACGAATCATGACCACGATACGAGATGACCGGATCGCCTTGTTCGCCAAACTCCAGGATCCCGCTAGCCAGCCGCAGTTCTGGGACCGGGTCGCCGATGACGTCGACTGGACCGTCGAGGGGACTCACCCCCTGGCCGGGCGCTACCACGATAAGGCCCAATTCATTGAAGCGACGTTCGCCCGCTTGGCCGGACAGGCCGTCCCGGGCGGCGTAAGGCTGGACGTCACGCACCTTTACGTCGACGGTGACACCACGATCGCCGAGCTTCACTCCACCTCAAAGACCAAGGAGGGAGCGGACTTCGCCAATGACTATTGCTGGGTGTGCCGCTTTGAGGGGGACATCATCGTCGAGGTGCGGGCCCACGTGGACTCGATGATGGTGGCCTACACCATCCTCCGCAACGAGGATTAACGAGGCTGAAAACGGCCAACGCTGTCAGCCGTCCCACGGACGAGTGGACCGTTTACGACTGTGCCGAAGTCCGCTCACCATGTAGGGCACGCGGCACTTCTTAGGTCCTGGCACTAAACCAGCCTACCGGCTCGGCCAATCCATCCGCGGCGTCCTCAGCACGACTCACCCGTTCGGATCCGTGGTCCGGTCGCCGAAATTTCAAAGTAGACATGGATGACTTGGGCGGGCAGACGACGGTCGCCTCGTGATTTGAGATGATAGGAACGACAACATGATTCGCAATGGATCGTGCCGTGACTGGCCGCTGGCGGCGTCGAGCAGCCGTGCGCACAGGGTTCCAAGCGCTAACCCGACATTGCTGCTAATCCCAAGCTGGGCCCGACGCACACCACGTAAGCCTTACCACGAGGAGCGCCAGGCACGGTCTGCGGGCAGCACTTGACACGCGAACTTTGTTCCGCCCGTTTGCACTTCGGACTGCGCGTGGTCTTATTTCTCGCTTTGAGCTACCGACCGATCGTTCGTGGCGTCCTCAAGAGCGAGCGGTCGAGAGCCGCCACCGACACACCTTGCGGATGTACTCGGCGGTTTCGTCGGTGATTCCCGCGAAGAGTCCGGTCTGAAGCAACTCAAGCGTTCGACCAAAATACTCATGCTCAGGAAGACCAAACTCGACGAAGATATCCCGGGCGGATCCACCTCCGAATCGGTGCCAACGTCGGATGAACTCGATCATGGAGCGCTCATAGCCGGCCCGACCAGCCTCTGTGATCTCGTCGCGGTTACCGGCACCACGCCGATTGGCGCTGCAATTGTGTTGCTGCTCCATGTCACCTCCTGGGGTGCCGGAAGTGCTTTCCTTGCCACCTTCCTTTGGCCGATCTCCCCGATATGGGGCCCCATCGCGTGAAATCTCCCTTGAGAGAACATACCCGGCCCCAATAGACGTCGTGAAATCGCAGCGCGAGTGCCGCTCGGCGCCGCGGTTCGATCGCGACCTGTATGGATCGGCGGAGTCGCGCACGTCCGCACGACGTAACGGTCACACTGGACGAGACACGCAGGACCGCCTAAATGCTGCTGATAAGTGCTTGAGTGTCAGGGCTTTTCGGCGTGGTCTCCGTGTTGGTTGGTGGTGAGCGCGCCCTGACGTTTGCGCGCGCGTGACGCGCGCAGGTACGTGGCGTTTCCGCATGCACGCGAGTCGTGCCACATCGCACTGTTGTTCCGGGAGCGGTCATAGAACGACACGGCGCACCGATCGTTGCGGCAGATTTTCAGTCTGCGCCAGGTGTCGAACAGTTGGGCGGTGAAGGTCTCAATCAGAACCATCGCGCCGACTCGGCGGCTGCCGTCTCCGCGCGGCTCCAGCCGCGCCTTACCGTCGGGTCCCACCCGCGCGAAAACGGATGCCGACGGCAGCGGTGTCGCGTCGTGAGGTTGATCGGTCGAGCGCACCAAGCTCGTCAGATCGGCCCGCAGACCACGGAGCATGTCCAGGTCGGCTTCGGTGAGTAGGACACGGGTTTGCGGCACCCCTGATTCTCGCGACCAGTTCTGTAGAGCCCCGTCGAGCCAACGTTGTGCGTTGTCAAGGTCAACGAGCAGGTCAGCCGCGGGTTGATGCTTGGTGGACTGGGCGGGATGGGTGGGATGGGTGTTGAGGAAATCTTGGATAAAACCCAGCCCGGCGGGCGCAGGTGACAGTCCGTGTCTGTCAGTGGCTGACCAAACCATGGTCCGATCATAGCTCAATTCAGCCTGGCCCTGACAGTATCGTTTCTCTATTGCATACGTCGATATCGCCCATCACCGCCGACCACCAGCTCTCCGCAGCGCGTCTGGAGCGACGGTCCGAGCTGCCGACGGAGCCCCGAACAACCAGGCCACTAATCATGGCGGCGACCAGCGGCTTCAGCGGAGCGACGGCCGACCCGACGGCGCCTCCGCGGGTGCCGATTGAACTATCGTTGACATGAGCGTATTGATTACACTACTGTCGCGGTTGAAACGGAACGCTCTGCGAAAGAAAGGTTCGACATGATCACGCTGGCCGGCGGAACCGGACTTGTCGGTAAGTCATTGACTCAAGCGCTTGTGCGTGACGGCGAGCAGGTACGGGTCCTGACCCGCGACCCCAAGGCGGCACGCGCCGCTTTCGGTGATGCCAAGCTCGAGATCGTGGGCGTCGACTTCGATGACGCTGCCACGTTGCGATCGGCGTTCACCGGCTCCGATAAGGCCTTTATGAGCTATGGGACCAGCGACCGACAGGTCCGTGACGAGATCGCGCTCATCGACGCCGCAATCGGCGCGGAGGTGCCCTATCTGGTGAACCTGTCGGTCGCCGGCTCGGGAGGCACACACGTCGACTCCGCGAATGTCCTGCAGTGGCACACCGAGATCGACGCCTACCTCGCCAGCACGGGTATCGCGTCAACGGTGGTGCGCCCCACGACCTTCACCGACTTCATGGTCAAGCTCGCCGCCAAGTTTGTGCAGTCCGACGCCTGGGGTGGACTTGCGGATGCGGGCCGGGTGGCCCTGATCGACAGCCGCGACGTGGCGGCGGTCTTCGCGGTCATCCTCACCGAAGGCCCCCAGCGTCATGCCGGCAAGGTCTATGACATCTCCGGACCCGCAGCGGTGACGATGGACGAGGTCGCCGAGTACATCTCCGCGGAGCGCGGGACCCGCGTCGAGTATCACGCCCGAACCGAAGCCCAGCAGCGCGCCGTGCTGCAATCTGCCGGGCTGCCTGGACTGCTCGTCGATATCCTTATCGGGATCGACGCCCTCACCCGCAACAACGTGTACGCCGCGCCCTCGCCCACCGTTTTCGATCTGACCGGCCACCCCCCACGTTTGGCCAAAGACTGGGTGCACGAGCACGTCTCGCTATTCGCCGCGCCCGCCGCGTAACACCACTGGGTGAACTGACGCTTAGCTGACCAAATTTCGGACCGAAAGTCCCCGCCTGATAGGAAAAAACGCATGTTCGTGATCGCCAAGGGTTCCATAACTCGTCCAGATGCGCTGGCACCACACCTCGACGACGAGATGCGGGTCATGCGCGATCTCAAGGACGAGGGCCTCATCAAATCGGCGTACCGGCGTTCCGCCGGGCCAGGGTTCTATTTCATCCTCGAGGGACCCAGCATCGACGCCGTCCGCCAACAAATCGACACCACCCTGCCCTTTGTCATCGAGAATCTCGCGACGCTCGACTACGACGAGGTCTACGAGATCTAAACCCGCACAGAGCAACCGCAGCTTCGCCCGCAACCGTCAACAACCTGTGCGAAACCGCAACGGCAGTTGGTGTCGAACCAGCGATCACCGGCCTGTGGGCAAAGACACTGGGAGACAACATGACCGCACAGCGTGGTGACACCGTCGCCGAGGATTGGGGAGAATCGCGCTCACGCGTAGTGACCTGGCACGATCCCGGCCCCAGCACCGCCCGGGGCCTGACGATGGCCGGCCTGGATTACCTGCGGGCGATGATCGACGGCACGCTGCCGCCGCCACCCATTTGTCAGTTGATGCGGTATGACATCGTCTCTGCTCAGTCGGGTCGGGTCGTGTTCACCTGTGAGCCAGACGAATCGGCCTATAACGGGATTGGCGTCGTTCATGGCGGTCTCGTCTGCACCCTGCTGGACTCCGTGGCCGCCCTTGCACTCCATAGCACCCTGCCCCAGGGCCGCGGCTGCACCTCAGTGGAGATCAAGGTGAACTACCTCAAGACAGTTCGGCTCGGCAGCGGTTTGCTCACCGCGACCGGCACAGTGATCAAGGCTGGTTCCCGGATCGCCTTCACCGAAGGCGTTGTATCGGCCGCCTCGGGCGCCGTGGTCGCCACTGCCTCTAGCACGCTGGCGGTCTTCGATCTATGACCGGGCGCAGTTCGACATGTCCAGCCCAGCCCCCCGTGCGTTCTACGACCAGATGCTCGCCCGTCATCCGGACCGGCTTAACCTCGGCCCGCTCTGGTATGGCGCACTGGGACTCCTCGGGTGATCCCCCGACCCACCGGAACATGAGTATGTCTGCCCTGCGCTACGCGCTGTACGTAACGCCATCGATCCAGACCGCCGCGGCTCATCTGCCGCGGTACGTGTGCAGGTGCGGGTGCGGTCGCCGATCACTTCCACCCTGCTCTACGGAGAGCACGACGCGATGTTGGTGGACCCGCTGATGACACGAGGCCAGGCCACCGCCCTGGCTGGTGCTGCCGTATGTCACGGTGGATATCAGGGCGACGCCGGCCGACTGACGATGTAGTCGCCGATGAGGGCGGTGCCGGGCCCTGGCTTGGCGCCGGGACCCGGGGCCGCAATTGCATTGTCGGCGTTGAGGTCTCCGCCACATTCGGCACACACCATCTTTGCGGTCGTGACCTGGCCGCAGTCGGTGTGCACCGTCAGCGCCGGTGGACCATCGGGCGTGGACAGCCACTTGTCGCCCCACGCGACCAGCGTCGCGATCACGGGATAGAGATCCCTGCCCTTTTCCGTGAGCACATATTCGTAGCGCGCCGGCGTGCTCTGGTACTGGCGTCGTTCGACGACGCCATTGCGCTCGAGATCGTCCAGCCGGGCGGCCAGGATGTTGGACGCGATACCGAGGTCGCGACGGATATCCTCGAACTTCGTCATACCCGCGAATAGATCCCGAACGATCAGCGGCGTCCACCGCTGACCGATCACGTCGACCGCGCGCGCGACCGAGCAAGAGACGTCCGCGAAGGCCTGTTTCGGCATGCCTCGGACACTAGTCCATTGCTTTTCGCAATGACAGCTGGTTAGGTTACTTGCAAATCACCATCGACTTGGGAGGACACATGGCGACAGGAACGGTGGATGCGGTTGCGACGTTCTGCGACGCGACCCGGGCCAACGATGTCGACCGAATCGTCAGCACGCTCGCGCCCGACGCCGAACTGCTGTCGCCACTGTCCGGTCGCATGGTGTTCCGCGGCCGTGACGACCTGCGCGTGCTGCTCGGCGCCGTCTACGGCGGGCTGTCCGGCCTCACCTGGCGGGAGATCATCGGGGCGGGCACAACCCGTGTGGCGGTCAGCGACGGACGGATTGCGGGTGTGACGATCACCGATGCGATGGTGCTCGAACTCGACGACGTCGGCCTGATCGTGCGGATCCGGCCTCACCTGCGGCCCTGGTTGGCCATCACGCTGTTCGCTCTGTTGCTTGGACCGAAGATTGCCCGCCATCCCGGCGTGCTGCGCCGCGCTCTGCGACGCTGACGCCGAACCATCTCTGCAGCGCGGCGTGCAACCGATCCTCGTCGTCGGCCTCGAAAGTGTCTGCCGCCCAAGCGACGTAACCGTCGGGTCGGATCAACAGCGCGCATACCTCGAAGTCGTCGACGGCACCGGCCACGACGTCGACGCGGTCTGCCCAACCGTCCGCCACTTCGCCCACCTGTCCGCCGGACAAATCGAGCAATACCGGGCGGCCCCGATGAAGCAGTTCGGTGACGCGACGGCCGTCGCTAAGGGTCAGGTCGGGCGCCAACCGCCCCGCGAGCGGATGGTCGTCGCCCACGTCGTAGCGGACGTCGGAGCCGGCGAGGAGATGTGCCATGTGTTCGGCGACACTCGGTAGCTGCAGGAGCTCCTTGAAAAGTTCTCGCAGCGCGGCGATCTCGGGTCCGGGACCGAAAAGGGCGGTCTGGGACATCGAGTGCATCATCACCCGCTCGCCGACCGGATACCGCTCAGATTCGTAGGTGTCGAGCAGTTCGCCTGGCGCCCAACCGTTGACGGCGGCCGCCAGTTTCCAGCCGAGGTTCATCGCGTCCTGCATGCCTAAGTTCAGCCCGGGACCACCCATCGCGGAATGCACGTGGGCGGAATCGCCCACCAGGAAGATGTTTCCCGTGCGGTAGCGATCGGCCTGCCGGGTGTTCTGTCCGGCGATGCGGCGCAACGCATGTGGTCCGTCACCGGCGGGCGCCTCGACAGGCAGGTCGACGCCGAGGACTCGTCGCGCGCTGTCGAGCAGCTCGTCGAGCGTCATCGGCTCCGAATCATCGCCGGGCTCATCGAACTCGATGGTCCCGATCATCGACCGCTCACGCTCGAACTCAGCGTAGATGAACCCACCGCGGTCGAGTCGGTTGTGCCCGAATGGCAGTGGGCCCACGCCCGGCACATCGATGCTGCCGTTGGGTCCGCGCATTTCCTCGGGAACCCGCACGTGAGCGATTCGGGCGATTGTGTTGGACGTGTGGCCCGGGAAGTCGATACCTGCCAACTTGCGAACGGTGCTGCGGCCGCCGTCGGCGCCCACGAGGTACGTCGTCTCCAGCGTGTAATTCCCATCCGGTCCCGACACGTCGACCGCGGCGCAGCCGGATCGCGTCCGCACGCCGATCAGTTCGTGACCCCAACGGACGTCGACACCGAGTTCGCGTGCCCGCTCGTAAAGTGACCGGACAAGTCGCGGCTGCCCCATCATCAGGGCGTACATCGGATTGTCGCGAACGCCGAAGAGCGGCACCGACATTCCGCTGAAGATCCACTGGTACGCGGGGTGCGGCGGATCGTCCGATCCGGTGAACCTCTGGTAGAGCCCACGCATATCCAGTTGTCGGACCACCTGCCCGACCATGCCGTTGGCCTTCGGCTCATCGCTGGGCTCAGGCAATCGCTCCAGCACCACGGGCCGCACGCCGGCCAACGCCAGCTCGCACGCCAGCATCAGCCCATTCGGCCCCGCGCCGGAAATAACCACAGAGACTTGGGTTTCGGGCATCGGCTTCACCTTTCGGGCAGTCCAGCCGCGACATCGGCTATGCCGCAGCGAAGGAGTTCGGTATAGACCATGGGTGGATCGGCAGTGGCATAGGCCTCCATCGCCGTTTCACCGACCGCCCGGACGACAGCAGCAACCAATCGTGGGTACATATCGCGCGACGGATCGGTCCCGGTGCGTTCCGCGATCGCGTCGACCCAGTCGGCGAATAGATCTCTCGTCAGCGCGTCACGCAGATCCCGGACGGACAGCAGGTCTCGGATCACGGCCAGCTCGTCGGAGGTCGGCCGCATGTCCGCGGCGCCCTCGGCTTCCAGCGGCTCGAGCACTGCCTCCGTGATCGCCGACCATAGTGGCTCGTCGGCGGGCCGTTGCCGGAACGCGGCGAGGCTCTGTCGCATTCGGTCGACCTGCCGGAAGGCGATTGCCTCGTACTTGCCTGCGAAGTAGTTGTTGAAGGTCCGCAGGGATACCCCTGCCCGGTTGGCGATGTCTTCACGAGTGACGTTCTCAAGCCCCCGCTCCAATGCGAGCTCCAAGGCTGCATCGCTGAGCGCCCAGCGCGTCCCGAGCTTCTTGCGCTCTCGAAGGCCCAAAGTTCCGGTCACGTTGACCAAAGTAGATCAAACTTGCATGCCGGGCAAGATTGCCTGGTAGGCAACTTTGAAAATGGCTAGACTAGCCATAACAGCTAGAATGTCTGTTATGCCCACACTGACTTTCCGTAACCGCGACGGCGAGCTGGTCGATGTCCCGACCGTCGCCGCCACGCGCTTCAAGAACGAGTTCGGCACGATCTTCGAGCAGGCCGCGCTCGGTGGCGCGGTCGCGATCACCAAACACAACACTCCGAAGGCGGTGTTGATGTCCTACGCCGAGTTCGAAGCGCTGACCAAGGCGAGCACGCCCGCGCTCGATGACCTGTCCGACCGATTCGACCAACTGCTCGAGAGCATGCAGACACCACGATCGAAGAGTGCAATGGCGTCGGCGTTCGACGCCACACCGGAGCAACTGGGCGGCGCCGCGGTCAAGGCGGCCCCCGCGAAGCGCTAACCCGACCGCATGGCCCGCAAGGCCGAACCTCCGCGCCTGTACGTACTCGCCGGGGTCAACGGCGCAGGCAAGAGCAGCCTCGGCGGCGCCACGATCCGGGCGTCCGGCGCCGACTACTTCAACCCCGACGAGGCGGCCAGGGAGTTGATCGCGGCGAATCCCGGTCTCGACCAGGTGAGGGCCAATGCTGCGGCGTGGCATCAGGGCAGACGGCTGCTCGAGCGGGCGATCCGGGAGCGCAAGGACTTCGCGTTTGAGACCACGCTCGGGGGAAGCACCATGCCGCGGCTGCTCTCCGAGGCGGCGTCGCAGGGCTTCGAGGTGCGCGTCTGGTATGTCGGGCTGGCCAGCGCCGACCTGCACATCGAACGCGTCCGCAACCGCGTGCGAGCCGGCGGCCACGACATTCCGGAGTCCAGCATCCGGCGCCGCTGGCGCCACAGCAGGCTGAACCTGGTGCAGCTGCTGCCACACCTGACCGAGCTGCGTGTCTACGACAACTCCGCAGATGCCGACCCCGCCGCCGGGCACGCGCCACGGCCGGTGCTGGTCTTGCACCTCGACCGCGGCGAGATCGTCGGCCCGCCGGATCTGTCGTCGACGCCCAACTGGGCCAAGCCGATCGTCGCCGCCGCATTGTCCTGACGCCGAGAGTGCCGTTGTTGCACGGTTTTTCGCGCAACAACCGCACTCGCGGCAACTCTTAGCTGGTGCCCAACGGGTCGATCGTCCATGCGACGTAGAGAATGGCCGCACTGACCATGGCGGTCGTGACGAAGTCGATGGTCCTGCTGCGCACCGCCAATAGGCCGGCCCGGTCGTCGGAGAGCGCCAGCCGAAGAGCCGCCGCGACGCCGACACCGATGCCGAGCACCAGCGCACCGCGTCGCCAGTAGCCAGCGACCACTAACCCGAACGCCGCCACAATGATCAGGCCGACCAGCAGGATCGGCCACTGCCCGCCGAACACCTTGTGGGCGAACTCCTTCAGCGTCACGCGCGGGCGAGAACTTCTGCGCGCTCGACGACGTTGGTCAGCAGGAACGCCCGCGTCAGCGGGCCGACACCACCGGGGTTGGGCGACACGTGACCCGCGACCTCCCACACGTCGGGGTGCACGTCGCCGACCAGCTTGCCCTCATCGTCGCGGCTCACGCCGACATCGACCACAGCCGCGCCGGGACGCACCATCTCGGCGGTCACCATGTGCGGCACCCCTGCGGCGGCGATGATGATGTCGGCCTCGCGAGTCAGCTGCGGCAGATGCCGAGTTGCGGTGTGGCACAACGTCGCTGTCGCGTTTTCCGACCGCCGGGTGAGGAGCAGTCCGAGCGGCCTGCCGACCGTGACACCACGGCCGATCACCACGACCTGGGCGCCGGCGATCTCCACCTCGTAGCGGCGCAACAAATGCACGATGCCGCGCGGCGTGCACGGGAGCGGAGCGGGCTCGTTGAGCACGAGCCTGCCGAGGTTGGTCGGATGCAGCCCGTCGGCGTCCTTGCCGGGGTCGACGCGCTCCAGCGCGGCGTTCTCGTTGAGATGCTTCGGCAGGGGCAGCTGCACGATGTACCCCGTGCATTCGGGGTTGGCATTGAGCTCGTCGATGGTCTCGTCGAGCTTGGCCTGGCTGATGTCGGCCGGAAGGTCGCGGCGTATCGAGTTGATGCCCACCTTCGCGCAGTCGGCGTGCTTGCCTCGCACATAGGCATGTGAGCCGGGGTCGTCGCCGACCAGGACCGTGCCCAGCCCGGGCGTCCGGCCGGCGGCGGTCAACGCCGCCACCCGTTCCTTGAGGTCGACGAAGATCTCGTCGCGCGTGGCCTTGCCGTCCAGTGTGATCGCACCCACGGCAGCCATTGTGGCAGGCTCACCCGTATGAACACTCAGCCCAATGTGTTCACCCCGGCCAAACTCGGCCCGGTGACCCTTCGCAACCGCATCATCAAGGCGGCGACGTTCGAAGCGTCGACGCCAAACTCGCTCGTCACCGATGACCTGATCGAGTTCCACCGTCTGCCCGCCGCGGGCGGGGTTGGCATGACCACGGTCGCCTACCTTGCGGTCACCCCCGGCGGCCGCACGCAGGGTCCCGTGATCTGGTGGCGCCCCGAGGCCATCCCTGGACTGCGCACCCTGACCGAGGCCATCCACGCGGAGGGTGCGGCCGTCAGCGCACAGATCGCGCATGCCGGTCCGGTCGCCGATGCTCGGTCCACCAACACAGAAGCGCTGGCGCCGATGACGAGCAAGCACGCGAGGGGGGCCACTCGCGACGACATCGCCGACGTCGTCGCAGCGCATGCGACCGCGGCCCGCTTCGCCATCGACGCGGGGTTCGACGCCGTCGAGATCCACCTCGGACACGGCTACTTCGTCAGCTCCTTCCTGAGCCCACTCATCAACAAGCGCGACGACGAATTCGGTGGCTCGTTGCAGAACCGAGCAAAAGTGGCACGCAGCGTGGTCGAAGCGGTCCGCCGCGCCGTCGACGACGCCGGAGCGGGCAGGATCGCGGTGACCGCCAAGCTCAACATGGCCGACGGACTGGACGGCGGGATCACTGTCGAGGAGTCACTTCAGGCGGCGAAATGGCTGCAGGACGACGGCTGCCTGGATGCGATCGAACTCACCGCGGGAAGTTCGTTGGTCAACCCGATGTACACGTTCCGAGGCGGCGCGCCGGGCAAGGATATTCCCGCCCTCGCCAAGGTCGTCCGCGAATACCCTTACTACGACGCGTATCTTCTCAGCGATGCCCGCCTGTTCCGTGCAGAGCTGACGATTCCGCTGATCCTTCTCGGCGGCATCACCAAGCGGGAGACCATGGATCTGGCGATGGCCGAGGGATTCGACTTCGTTGCGATGGGACGGGCCCTGCTCGCCGAACCCGATCTGTTGAACCGCATCAAGGCCGACGGCGACGCGCACACCGTGGCGTCGGTCTGTAACCACTCCAATGAATGCATGGTCACCATCTACAGCCACACCCACTGCGTGCTGACGGGGTCGCCGGGCTGACCGGCTAGCGGGGCTTCGACGCAGGCACCTCCACCGCCAGCAGCGGCGGCGTCCCGAATTGAAGCACCGGCTCGGTGCGCACGTACTCGTCCGACTTGATGACGAGTTCCTTTGCGGTGACTGTGTAAGTGACACCGTCTTTCTGTGCGAAGAACTCGCCGGGCACGGTGGGTTCGGCAACGACGGTGAGCACCGCATCGTCGCCCAATCGGGCGCCGCGGTATTCGTAGTGGCCGTCGCGATCCACGCAGATCGCGACGAGCGATTGTTCCGTGCGACCGAACTCGACCGCCGACTGTGGCGCTTCGCAGCGCACCTTGGTGTCGATGAAGCCCCGATCGTCGGTGGCGAAGGCCTGGGGCTCTGCACGTGCCTTCGACAGCAGATCTCCCGCGACCAGGGCCATGATGATCGCCGCGCACAGAAGGAACACCGGGAGCATCGCTTGACCCAGTTTGCCGTGCCGCCATGCCGTGGCCTTCACCGACCGCATGCCTTACCAGATCACGAAGTTGACCGAGAGAGAACGCGACTCGCCGAGGTCAAGGCGAAAAGTTAACTAGGTGACATAAGTGTGCGCGCGCATTGCTCGACGATTGCGTCCGCGCTCGCGGGGATCACTTGCCGCGCGATCAGGTGGCGGCGAACAACGGCATACGGGATGTCGATCACCGCGGCGTTGACGCGATCGAGGTCGGCGTGCATTCCGGCCAGCATCCACCGCAACGCGCGGTGCAAACGTTTGCGACGGCTCGTCAGTTCGTCGGGCCAGTCGGCGGCGTCCAGCGCGTCGGCACCGGTCAGCAACACCTGAGCCTCGGCAGGGTGATCGCGGCACCACTGCACGGTGAACCGAGCGGCGGCCACGCACCGGGTTCGCGGTTCCTCCGATGTCGCCAGCGCGGCGCTCACACCGGCGTGGAACCGCTCCTCGGTGCGCAACCACAGTTCGCCACACAGGGCTGCGCGGGTCGGGAAGCGGTGATACATCGAGCCGCTCGGCGCGTGGGCGGCACGGGCCACCGCCGACATCGTCACCGCGGATGGACCGTCGGCGGCCAGTAACGCCGCAGCGGTATCGAGCAACTCGTCGACGGTGAATCGGTCTATGACATCCACGTCGATCCGCTCGACTACCTGCAAGTCGACGACGCGCGTGTGGTGGTGCTCGGCCGCTACTGGGGCCCGGCCCGCGACGGCGGTTCGGCCGTCGACGCCGCGTTCGCCCACATCATCACCACGCGCGGTGACCGGATCGCGGCGTTGCAACAGATCACCGACACCGCCAGATGGGGCATCCTTCCTGCGTCTTGACGCGCGCACGGACCAGCGTCGTATCCGGCGACGGTACGGATAGAGTTAGCGCCGATGAGCCGCCCAGCCCCGCCCGCGCTGACCGTTCGGTACGACGGCTCCGCGCGCACCTTCGCGGCAGGCAACGACGTCGTGATCGGCCGCGACCTCCGCGCTGACGTCCGCATAGCCCACCCGCTGATCTCGCGCGCCCATCTGGTGCTGCGCTTCGACCAGGGTCGCTGGGTCGCGATCGACAACGGCAGCCTCAACGGCATGTACGTCAACGGGCGCCGGGTGCCCACGGTCGACATTCGTGACGGCCAGCAGATCAACATCGGCAATCCCGACGGCCCGGGCCTGACGTTCGAGGTGGGCCGCCATCAGGGATCTGCGGGCACGCCGCCGCAGACCACGTCGGTGGCGCTCCCGGCGCGGCCGAGCACAGCCCGGCCGACCCAGCCACCGCCGCCGGCCCAGCCGCCGAGCACGTCTCGCCCGCAGCCGATGTATCCGTCCGGCCAGCAGCCGCGATACCCGTCGGGGCCGCAGGCCTATCCGAGCGCTCCCGCGGCCCATGCCCCGAGCACATCCCAGCCGGTCCGGCCGGCCCCGGCGCCGCAGTCGATGTCCTCCCCCGGTCTGGAATCGGTCACCGTACTGGGTCCGACGGCCGCGCCGCGCACGAGCGAGGGCAATCTCGCGACGAGCATGCTGAAGATCCTGCGGCCGGGGCGACCCTCCGACGTGCCTACGGGCTCGATCAAGATCGGACGCGCCACCGACAACGACATCGTCATCCCCGACGTGCTGGCGTCGCGTCACCACGCGACCCTGGTGCCGAGCCCGAGCGGCACGGAGATCCGCGACAACCGCAGCATCAACGGCACATTCGTCAACGGTGCCCGCGTCGATTCGGCGGTGCTGCACGACGGCGACACCGTCACGATCGGCAATGTCGACATGGTGTTCCGCGGCGGCACCCTGGCGCGACGCACCGAGACCGAGGCCGCGACCCGCACCGGCGGACTTGAAGTGCACGGCGTGACGTGGACGATCGAGGACAACAAGACGCTGCTGGACAACATTTCGATGTCGGCGCGGCCCGGCACGCTGACCGCCATCATCGGCCCGTCGGGCGCGGGCAAGTCGACGTTGGCGCGGCTGGTGGCCGGCTACACGCATCCGACAACCGGCACGGTGAGCTTCGAGGGCCACGACGTCCACGCCGATTACGCCTCGCTGCGGTCCCGGATCGGGATGGTGCCGCAGGACGACGTCGTGCACGGTCAGCTGACCGTCAGGCAGGCGTTGATGTACGCCGCCGAGCTCCGCCTGCCGCCCGACACCACTAAGGCCGACCGCGAACAGGTCGTGAACGAGGTGCTCGAGGAACTCGAGATGACCAACCACCTCGACACCCGCGTCGACAAGCTTTCCGGCGGTCAGCGCAAGCGCGCGTCGGTGGCATTGGAACTGCTGACAGGTCCGTCGCTGCTGATCCTCGACGAGCCGACCTCCGGCCTGGACCCCGCCCTGGACCGGCAGGTGATGACGATGCTGCGCCAGTTGGCCGACGCAGGTCGCGTGGTGCTGGTGGTCACGCACTCGCTCACCTATCTCGACGTGTGCGATCAGGTGCTGCTGCTCGCGCCGGGCGGCAAGACCGCGTTCTACGGGCCGCCCAACCAGATCGGTGCGTCGATGGGCACCACCAATTGGGCCGACATCTTCAGCTCCGTCGCGGGCGACCCGGACGCGGCCCACAGGAGATTCCTCGCCCAGCACGGCCCGCCGCCTCCGCAACCGCCGGCGCAGAAACCTGCCGATCTCGGCAGTCCGACGCGAACCAGTGTGCGGAAACAGTTTTCGACGATCTCTCGCCGGCAAATGCGGCTGATCGTGTCCGATCGCGGTTATTTCATCTTCCTGGCGGTGCTGCCGTTCATCATGGGTGTGCTGTCGCTGTCGGTGCCCGGAAACGTCGGCTTCGGCGTACCCGTTCCTGCGATCCAGGGTGGCGAGGCGCCCAACGAGCCGGGGCAAATCCTAGTGCTGCTCAATGTCGGCGCCATCTTCATGGGCACCGCACTGACAATCCGGGCGCTCATCGGCGAGCGGGCGATCTTCGAGCGCGAGCAAGCCGTCGGATTGTCCACGACCGCATACATGTTCGCCAAGGTCTTCGTCTTCGCCGGGTTCGCGTTGGTGCAGTCGGCCATCGTCGTCGCCATCAACATATTGGGGAAGAAGTGGGGCCCGGGAGCGGTGACCAGCGGCGCGGTGATCGGCAACCGGACCCTCGAACTGTACGTCGATGTCGCGGCCTGCTGTGTGGCCGCAGCGATGGTCGGCCTGGCCCTGTCGGCGCTGGCCAAGTCGAACGAGCAGATCATGCCCCTGCTGGTCATCGCGATCATGTCGCAGCTGGTGTTCCAGGGCGGCATGATCCCCGTGACCGGCCGCGTCGTGCTCGACCAGTTGTCATGGTTCACGCCTGCGCGGTGGGGATTCGCCTGCACCGCGTCGACCATCGACCTGATCAGACTCGTTCCCGGTCCGCTGACTCCTCAGGACTCGCATTGGAAGCACACCGCGGGCGCGTGGCTTTTCAACATGGCCATGCTCGGAGCGATCTGTGTCGGCTACCTGAGCTTCGTGCGCTGGAAGATCCGCCTCAGGGGCGGCTGAGTTTCTCTGGCTAGCCGGCGGCCGACCCGCTGTGCGACGAGGTTGTTGTCGGCACTTCACCGACCACGTCGAGGCTGAGGAATTCCGGTGCCTTGATGACCCGGCGGAGCATGAACCGAATGAACGCAGGCATGTCTGAGGCGTTCTCGTCGCGATACAGCCGTGGGGCACCAAGCTGGTAGTGCCGCCGCCTGCTCTCCAGTTCGCAGCCACCGGCGGCCAGAACATTGCGCACCCAGTCCGCGTTGGAACCATAGGTCAGCGCGATCACGTATCCACCCCGGCGCCGAAAGGCCCATAACGGGGTCCGGAACGTTCGACCCGATTTGCGACCCCGGTGTATGACGACCGCCCATCCCGGCGCCCATGGCGCGATGAACTTGGTGAGGCGGTTGAGCCCCATCTTGTTGGCGCGGGCGACCCATCGTGGTGCTGGCATCTCGAAAACTCCTCACCTGTGGAATTTCTGTTTGTCACGCTATCGCCGCGGCGCTAGAAAGTCAACGACTGTAGAATTTCGTCCACCATGGCCCGCATCGGACGACCGCGCGGTAAGACCGATACCCGCAACGTGATCCTGGCGGCGGCGCGACGCATGTTCGCCGACGCCGGATACGACAAGACCTCGGTGCGCGACGTTGCCGCAACAGCCGGAGTTGATCCCGCTATGATCCGGCACTACTTCGGCAGCAAGGCCGAACTGTTTCGCGCGACGATGGGATGGCCGTTCGAACCCGCGGAAATCGCTACCCGAATCAGCGGTGGCGATCGCGGCGAGATCGGCGAACGGCTCACCCGCGTGTTCTTCGAGGCGTGGGAGCACCCGGAATCGCGCGCCCCGCTGCTCGCGATCCTGCGCGGGGCGGCCACCCACGACGAGTCGGCGAACCTCGTGCGACAGTTCATTCAGGGGCAGGTGTACTCGGAGATCGCGTCGGGCCTTGCGGAGCCCGACGCCGAGCTTCGGATCGATCTCGCGATGGCACAGCTGCTGGGCATCGCCTATCTGCGACACATCCTGCGGGTGGAACCCATCGCGTCGAGGCCAGTGGAGGAACTCGTCAAACGGGTCGCACCGGTAGTCAGCCGGCATCTGACCCACTAGCCGCCGGGACGGCGAGGTCGCGGCCGGTCCTCATAGTGGGACAAAGCGCTGACATGTCGTGCCCCACACGGGAGTATCTGCCCATGGCGTCTCTTCAGCGATACACCGACCGACGCGTATTGATCACCGGTGGGGGTTCCGGCATCGGGCAGGCAACGGTGCTGCGCATCTTGGACGAAGGCGGTCGGGTGGTCGCCGCCGACGTCAGCGAGGCCGGGTTGAAGGACACCACCTCCGAAGCAGGGCCGCACGCCGACCGGCTCACCACGGTAGTGATGGACGTCGGCAACGAGCAATCCGTGATGGACGGTGTGGCCCACGCGGTCGAGCGGCTCGGCGGCCTGGACACCCTCGTCAACGTGGCAGGGATCTTGCGGTCCGCCCATTTCGTCGACACCACGCTCGCCGACTTCGAGCAGGTGTTGCGGATCAACCTCGTCGGCACCTTCCTGGTGACCCGCGAGGCCATTCCCGCACTGCGACAGGGCAACGCCCCCGCGGTGGTCAACTTCAGCTCCACCTCGGCCGCCTTCGCACACCCCTACATGTCGGCGTACGCCGCCTCCAAGGCCGGAGTTCAAGCGATGACCCACGCGCTCGCCCTCGAGTTCGCCAAGGAAGGCATCCGGTTCAACGCGGTGCAGCCCGGATCGATCTCGTCCGGAATGACCGACGGCACAGGCGAATCCAAGCAGAGCATCGGGCCCGGGCTGCCGGCCGACACAGACTTCTCATTGTTCACCAAGGTGACCCCGGTGCTGCCGGTCGAGGGCGGAGCGATGTTCGCCAAACCGGACGCGGTGGCCGCCGTTGTCGCAATGCTCGGCTCGACCGACGCCTATTTCGTCACCGGCACCGAGGTGCGCATCGACGGCGGCACCCACATGTGAGCGTTCACTCGCCGTGGATGTCGAGGCCGTGAGCGGCCGCGTAGGCGATGGCCTGCTCGATATCGACTTTCGCGCCGCGCAGCCCCGCGGAGGTCCAGAGCGTCGGGTCCACTCGGGCGCCGCGCAGATCGGCCTCGTCCAGCTTGGCGTTCTGCAGCCGGGCGCCGGTGAGGTCGGCGCGCCTGAGCACCGCTTTGCGCAGGTCGGCTTCCACTAGGCTGGCTTCCCGCATCCGGCAGTCGGACAGGTCGACGCCGCGCAGGTCGGCGCCGCCGAGCACCGCGAGCGTGAAATCCACCTCGACCAGCTTCATCGGCCGCATGCGGCACTCGGTGAACACCGAGCCTAGAAAGCTGCAGTGGCTGAAGGTGCTGTGCCACAACGATGCACGCCGAAACTTGCAGTTACGGAACGCCGAGCCGACATGCTCGGATTCGGACATGTCGACACCGCCGAAGTCGCATTCGGTGAACACGACGCGCTCGGTGCGTAGTCGGCTGAGATCGTCGTCGCGGAAGTCGTGACCGTCGAATTCCCTTTCGGCCCAGGACGTTTCGCCTTCGCCCACGCGGTCAGCCGCGCAGCGACGTGAGGCTGTTCAGCGCGTACTCGGTGACGGCGATCAGCGCGGCCTTCGTCGAGTGGCGGTCGCGGGCGTCGACGGTGATCACCGGGATGCTGTCGCGCAGCGCGAGTGCCTTGCGCACCGCATATGCGGGATGCTTTGGCGCCCCGTCGAATTCGTTGATTGCGATCAGGAAGGGCAGTTTGCGCGCCTCGAAGAAGTCAACCGCGGCGAAGCTGTCCGCCAGGCGTCGCACGTCGACGAGGACGATCGCGCCGATGGCGCCGCGCACCAGGTCGTCCCACATGAACCAGAACCGGCGCTGTCCGGGCGTGCCGAACAGGTAGAGCACCAGGTCCTCATCGAGGGTGATGCGGCCGAAGTCCATCGCCACCGTGGTGGTGTTCTTCATCGGGGTGGCGTCGAGACCGTCGACCCCCTCCGACGCATTGGTCACCAACGCCTCGGTACGCAGCGGCATGATTTCCGACACCGCCCCCACGAACGTCGTCTTGCCGGCGCCGAAGCCACCGGAGATGACGATCTTCGTCGAGGCGGTGTCCCGCCTCTCAGAGCGCTCGTAGGCCACGCAGCGTCCTTCCTATCAATTCGCGTCGTTCGGCGTCGGTGGTGGAATCACCCAGGGTGGTGTGCACCCGCAGATAACCTTGCGTCACGAGGTCGCCGATCAGCACGCGCGCCACGCCGAGCGGCAAGGATAAGACAGCGGCGATCTCGGCGACCGACGGGCTGTCGGCGCACATGGTCAGCATCTGGCCGCGCACGTCGTTTCCCGGCCAGCGCGGCGGCCTGGTCGAGGCCAGCGTCTCGATCGGGGCCTCCAGCGGCAGATTGATGCGGGAATCGGTACGGCCGGCCGTCAGGGTGTAGGGCCGGACCAGGTGCGGTTCGTCCGTATCGTCACGTTCCCAGACCGATCCCCCGGTCGTCCCCATGCCCTCCGGATGCTCCATAGGCGACTCACGAGTGCCGCGAGGCGCGTCGCGACGACTGGACCATGGCGCCCACTCGTTCCACCAAAATGGCCATCTCGTAACCGATCTGGCCGATGTCGCAGTTTCGGGTCGCCAGCGTCGCGAGGTTGGAGCCGTCGCCGACCCGCATCAGCAGCAGATACCCGTTCTCCATCTCGACAACAGACTGCAGCACGTAGCCGCCGTCGAACAACTGCGAGGCGCCCGTCGACAGGCTCGCGAGGCCCGAGGCCACCGCGGCGAGTTGGTCGGCTCGTTCGATCGGCAAGTGCTCACTCGCGGCCATCAAGAGGCCGTCGGCGGACACCAACACGGCGTGCGACACGCCGGATACTTCGCGAGCGAACTTGGAGACCAGCCAGTCGAGCGAATCGCGCTGCGTCGAACGTGGCGGCTGCATTGAATCCCGGGTCGTCCCCCTACCCTCCCGGTGGGTGGGCCCCCCGCTTGCGTGGGGAGTACCCCCAGCGCTCCTGCCCGCCGGTGTCATTCTTTATCGGTTCCTCTGGGCTCTCGGGCATGTGATCGGCCGGCATGCACGCCACCGAAATGGTTGCTGATGCTTGCGCGGACCGCGTCCGGATCGCGCGGCGGAATCGGGCGCCCGCCCGAGTCGAACTCAGCCGCCGATGCTACCTCGTCGTCACGGTCGTCGCTCCTGTGAGCACCGCCGTTGAAATGGTGGCCGCCGTGAACCGGACCGTCGGACCCAGCGGAATCGACCGCGCCCGGCACCAGACGCGCGCCGGGCTCACGCACCGGCAGACCCTCCTCGGTGTGCTCGGTGACCGGCGCGTCCTCCGCTGCGGCCGCGGCTGACCAGCCGTGATCCCATACCGATTCCCAATTCAAGTCGTCGCTCCTGGCCAGTTCGGTGGGATCGACGAGCCACTCGGACACCATTCTCTGGTAGATCGCGTCGTCGGTACCGGCCGTCTGGGAGGGTTCGTGCACATGGTGCCGCGCGCCCTCGGGATGCGCCTGCTCGCCCGCGACCGGCTGCTCGGACTGCGGGGCTGCCTGCGGCTGCGACTCGGCCACCGGTGGTGGCGCTGCCACACCGTTGCTGGCGGCCTGCGCACGGGACGCGAAGAACGCCGACGTATTCGTGGGGGCACGGTCGGCCTCGGGAGCGTGGTCGGTGGGCGGCTTTGGGGCGGTTTGCCAGGGCGAGGGCTCGGCCGTCTGCGCCGGCATCGAGTCCGCGGGCCACAGTTCCTCGGCCGGCCACTCCTCCTCCGGCGGTTCGGGCGTGGGCTGGGCCAGCGAGGTCGGGATGTCGGAGATTCCGCTGGCGCCGGGATTGCGCTGCGGCAACAAGGCGACGGGCACCTCGAAGTGGCCGTTGAGGTACTCCTGGCCGGGCTGATCGATGTGGTCGGTGTAGTCGTGATCCTCATCCAGCGCCAGGGCGGTGTGGATGCCCGAGTGGGCATCGGCGGGTGTGCCGTACTCGGGGCCACCGAACTGATCGGGTGCCCCGGCCTTGACGAGCACCTCGGACGGCACAAACACACCGGCGGTGGTGCCCGAATTCGGTTCGCCCGCAATGGTGCTGCGCAACCTCACGACCAGCCCGTGCTCCGCGGCGAGCCGCCCGACCACGAACAGACCCATGTGCCGCGCGGTGTAGGGGTTGACCTCGCCACCCGAGTGCAGACGGGTGTTTGCCACCCGTAGATCCGATTCGGTCATGCCGATGCCGATGTCGCTGACCTCGATGACCAGCCCGCCGTTGCCCGTGTGCACCGCCGACACCCGGACTTGGGAGATCGGCGGCGAGTAGCGCAGCGCATTGTCGAGCAGCTCGGCCAGCAAGTGCACCAGATCGCCCGCGATGGCGCCGTGGATCTCGCTGTCGGGCACCGTCGCGGTGACCACCCGGGTGTAGTCCTCCACCTCGGATGCTGCGGCGTTGATGATCGCCGACACCGGCACCGGCTCGGCCTGCTCTCGGGGCACCCTTGCGCCCGCGAGCACCAGCAGGTTGGCGCCGTTGCGGCGCATGCGTGCCGCGAGGTGATCCAGGCGGAACAGGCTCTCCAGCCGCTCGGGGTCCTCCTCGTCGCGCTCGAGGCGGTCGATCAGGGAGAGCTGCTGGTCCACCAGCGACCGGCTGCGCCGCGACAGCGTCTCGAACATGTCGCTCACCTGCAGCTGCAGCTGCGACTGCTCACCGGCCAGCAGGACGGCCTGCTCGTGCAGCTCGTCGACGGCGTGCGCGACCTGCCCGACCTCCTCAGCGGTGTGCACGGGGATCGGCTGGACGGGCGCAGGCTCCCCACCCGCGCGGACCCGCTCGATCTCGCGGGCCAAATCGTTGTGCGCCACCTGCAGGGCGCTGTCGCGCAGCCGGCGCAGCGGACGCACCAGCGAACGCGCCATCAGGATGACCAGCAGCAGCGCCAGCAGGATCGCGCCGATGACGATCGCGGTGTCTTGGATCGCGGCGGTGCGCTGTGCCTCGGCCTGGCGCTCCACCGCGCCCGTCACCGCGGTCGACGTGTCGGCGATGATCTTGTTCGCGATCTGGTTGGTCACCTGAATCGATGCGCTCAGGTTGGGGTTGTTGACCAGCACGGCGGCGGGATCGGACATGATCGCCATCCGCTTGACGAACTCTTGCTGCAGCGTCTGGGCCTCGGGCGAACCGACCCCAAGCACCTGGCTCATGCCGAACAGCGTCGACGGCTCGGTACCGGCCACCGTATTCATCGACATGCGCAGCTCGGGGTCGGGCAGCTCACCGCCGAGGTTCACCAGCAGCTGCTGAATCATCATCTGACCCCGGGCGCCGACAGCCCGGCTCAAACCGAGCGCCTCGGCGCGGATGCGTTCGTCGTCGACCCGGACCGAGCCGTTGATCGCGTCCTCGGCGGTCAGCAAAATCGGCGTGTACGCCTGCACTCGGTCGCGCAGCCCGATGCTGTTCGCCGTGACCTTGTCCATCAGCGCCTGGCCGGCGCCCATCATCGTGGTAACGCCCTTGCTGACATCCGGCGCGATGTCCGTGTCGGCCGACCGTCGCTGCAATTCCTGCCGGCTGGCGTCGAACTTGGTCAGCGCCGCCTGAGTGTCACCGCCGGTCGAACTCGCCAGCATTGCGCCGTCGAGCGAGGCCATGTAGTTCTCGATCGCGGGCACCATTTCGGCGCGATCGGCGGCGCGCCGCAAATCGGCCGCCGCCGTCGCGCTCGAGTAGATGCGCAATCCGCCGAACGTGCCCGCCAGAACCAGCGGCACCAAAACGATCGCGAACACTTTCCAGCGGACCGGCCAATTCGCGATCGACCATCGGGACGGTCGCTTGGCGGGTGGCTGCGCCTTTGGTTCGAAATCGACGAGCGTGCCGTCAGCCTGCTTCAGCTGCGAGAACGCGGTCATCGGCACCCGCCGCTGCTATCGGCTGCCGGTCCGCAATTCACTAATGGAGCTTCGTTCATAAGGCTTCCTGCTGATTTCGCCCTCGGATCGGCGCGCGTTCTACGCCGGGCAATTGCTCGAGTATGCCAGCCATGTGCGGTCGTTTCCACAATTCTTACTGAACAGACAGAGTTCATAATCACGCTGACGAGCCGTTTGGTGCTGCGCGAGCAAATGTCTGTGCCGCCCAGGCGCATTCGGACCGACTGCTCCCCAAGCCTTGATAACACCTCGGCTCAGTCTGCGGACCATCATGGGCCGCTCGCCTTGAGTGGCCGCTCACTGGTTTCTCGCAATAGCTGGCAATAGACCGTGTATTACCTTCGCGTTCCATTCCAGATGCCGGGAGCACGCACATGAAGCATCTCATCGTTCTTGGGACCGGCGCGGTCGGAGCCATGGCGCTGTCAACGGCGCTACTCGGCACCGGTGTCGCCGCCGCCGCCGATTACGACGGCCAGACTTATGCCGATGCCGAAGAGGCAGCCGCCGCCGAAGAACAACAGCTGGCCGAGGTCAGCGCCCCCGACGAGTAGCCGTCAGCAGCTCGACACCGGCGGGCACGCATGCCCGACCGGTCTGCCGATCGCCATACCGACCGATGCGTCACCCCGGAAGGTCGGTACGTGCAGGATTCCGTGTTGTGTTCAAGCTGATGTTCTACTCCCCCCGCATCGCGCCCAACACAGGCAATGCCATCCGGATGGTCGCCGCGACGGGATGCGAATTGCATCTGGTCGAGCCGCTGGGATTCGACCTGTCCGAACCCAAGCTGCGCCGCGCCGGCCTGGACTACCACGACCTGGCGTCGGTCAGCGTGCACCGCGACCTACCCACCGCCTGGGACGCCCTCGCGCCAACGCGTGTCTACGCGTTCACCGCGCATGCCAAGAAGTCGTTTGCCGACATCAGCTACCGGCCGGGCGACGTATTGATGTTCGGCCCGGAGCCCACCGGGCTCGATGCAGCGACGCTCGCCGACCCGCACATCAGCGCGCAGGTGCGCATTCCGATGCTGGCGGGCCGGCGGTCACTGAACCTGTCCAACGCCGCGGCCGTCGCCGTCTATGAGGCGTGGCGCCAGCACGGGTTCACCGGCGCCGTGTAGTTCTCTGTCGGCGCAAGCGCGATGTGACTACCAGGTGTTCCAGTGGGCGACCTGCTCGGCGGGCAGCCGCTTGGCCGGCCGGAAGTCGGTGCCCTTGGTGTAGGCGATCGGGAACAGGCCGCCCTGGCTGTACTTGTCAAACGGGATTCCGAGCAGCTCGGCGGCCAGCTTCTCGCCGTCGCCAACCAGATGCAGCGTCGTCCACGCCGACCCGAGCCCGCGGGATCGCAGCGCCAGCATAAAGCTCCATATCGCAGGCAACAGTGATCCCCAGAACCCCGCGCCCGTGCCTTCAGGACGGCCCTCCAGGCATGGGATCAACATCACCGGCACCTCGTGAAGGTGCTCGTTGAGGTACTTCGCGGAGTCGTAGACGCGGGGCCGTTGCTGATCGCGCTCGTCGCCGTACTCGGGCTTGGGCCGATCGAGATACGGCGTCGCGTTGGTGCGGTAGATGTCGGCCAGCGCCTTCTTCTGCTCAGGGTCGTCGACGAACACCCACTGCCAGCCTTGGGCGTTGGAGCCCGTCGGGGCCTGGAGCGCCAACTCGAGACATTCCAGCAGCACCTCGCGCGGCACCGGCTTCTCAAAATCCAGCCGCTTGCGCACCGAGCGTGTGGTGGTCAGGACGTCGTCGACGGACAAGTTCAAGGTCATTTCGCGAGACTACATTCGCTTCTATGACAGTCGAATTCACTCAAGCGGTTTCCGGCAGGCTCTCATCCGATAAGTACGGCTGGCTGACCACCGTGGCTAAGTCTGGCCAGCCCGTTCCGCGGCTAGTGTGGTTTTACTTCGACGGCACGGAAGTCACGGTCTACTCGCAACCCAACGCCGCGAAGCTCAGACACATCAAGGCTCATCCGCGAGTCAGTCTGAACCTGGACTCCGACGGCAACGGCTCCGGGGTCATCATCGTCGGCGGCAATGCGCGGATCGACGCAGAGGGTGCCAGTTCGTTAGAGGACGCACCGTATCAGTCCAAGTACCGCGAGTACGCCGCCAGCCTTGGATTCAGCAAGGAGTTCCTCACCGCCTTCAGCACCCGGCTGAAGATCAGCATCGACAAGGTCTGGACGACGCCGTCCGAAGGCTGACGCCTCTCTCCGCTCTCTCCGCGCTCAGCGGAAGTCGCGGCTGCGGGAACCAACCGTCATGGTGAGCTTGCCCATCCGGTCGGCGACGACGGTGACCGCACCGCTGGCGTTCTGCACCTGACCGCGGATCAGCAGCGCCGACGCCGACTGCGCCAGCCTGCGGTGGCGCGCCCACACACCCGGCGAGCACAGCACGTTGACCATCCCGGTTTCGTCCTCGAGGTTGATGAACGTGACGCCCTGCGCCGTCGCGGGCCGCTGCCGATGCGTCACCGCCCCGGCCACCAGCACGCGGGTTCCGTCGGGCACCGCCAGCAGCTGGTCGGCGGGCACCACGCCGATGGTGTCGAGGTCCTCCCGCAGGAACTGGGTGGGATAGCTGTCGGGTGAAATGCCGGTGGCCCACACGTCCGCGGCGGCCAGTTCCAGTTCGGTCATGCCGGGCAACGACGGGATGTGCGACGACGACCCGACTCCCGGCAGCCTGTCCGGTCGCTGGGTGGCGGCCGCACCGGCCGCCCACAACCCTTCGCGGCGGGTGATCCCGAAGCAGCCCAGCGCTCCCGCGGTGGCCAGCGCCTCGGTCTGCGGCACGGACAGCTGCAGCCGCCCGGTCAGATCGAGCAGGGAACCGAACGGCCCGTTGGCCTTTCGTTCGTCGACCATCTGCTCGGCCAACTCGTCCCCGATGTGGCGGACACTGCCGAGCCCCAGCCGCACCTCCAAACCCGCGTTCTCCAGCGTGGCGTGGGCCAGGCTGGCGTTGACGTCGGGACCGTGCACGGTCACCCCGTGCCGTCGGGCGTCGGCCACCAGCGACTGCGGCGAGTAGAAGCCCATCGGCTGCGCCCGCAGCAGCGCCGCGCAGAACGCCGCCGGATGGTGCAGCTTGAACCACGACGAGTAGAACACCAGCGAGGCGAACGACAGCGAATGGCTTTCCGGGAAGCCGAAATTGGCGAATGCTTCCAGCTTCTCGTAGATCCGGTCGGCCACCTCGCCGGTGATGCCGTGCCGCTCGCGCATGCCGTCGTAGAACCGGCCACGCAGCCGCCGCATCCGCTCGGTGGAGCGTTTGGACCCCATCGCCCGGCGCAGCTGGTCGGCCTCTGCGGCGGAGAAGCCTGCGCAGTCGACCGCGAGCTGCATGAGCTGCTCCTGAAACAGCGGCACTCCCAACGTCTTCCGCAGTGCGGCCTCCATCGACGGGTGGTCGTAGGTGACGGGTTCGACGCCGTTGCGCCGCTTGATGTAGGGGTGCACCGACCCGCCCTGGATCGGCCCGGGCCGGATCAGCGCGACCTCGACCACCAGGTCGTAGAACACCCGGGGCTTCAGCCGCGGCAGGGTGGCCATCTGTGCGCGCGACTCCACCTGGAACACCCCGACGGAGTCGGCCTTTTGCAGCATCTCGTACACCGCAGGCTCGGAGAGGTCCAACCGGGCCAGGTCCACCTCGATGCCCTTGTGCTCGGCGACCAGGTCGATGACATAGTGCAGCGCCGAGAGCATGCCAAGTCCCAGCAGGTCAAACTTCACCAAACCGATTGCCGCGCAATCGTCTTTGTCCCACTGCAGGACGCTGCGGTTCTCCATCCTCGCCCACTCCACCGGGCACACGTCGGCGATCGGACGATCGCAGATCACCATGCCGCCGGAATGGATACCCATGTGCCGTGGCAGATTGTGGATCTGCATGGCCAGGTCGATCACCGGTTCCGGAATGTCCTCGATGTCAGGCGAATCCTCCAACCCGTTCCACCGGCTGATCTGCTTGCTCCACGCATCCTGCTGACCCTGGGAGAATCCCAGTGCGCGGGCCATGTCGCGCACTGCGCTGCGGCCGCGGTAGGTGATCACATTGGCGACCTGTGCGGCGTAGTCACGGCCGTAGCGGTCGTAGACGTACTGGATCGCGTTCTCGCGCAGGTCGGATTCGATGTCGATGTCTATGTCCGGCGGCCCGTCGCGCGCAGGGGACAGGAACCGCTCGAACAGCAACTCGTTGGCGATCGGGTCGACGTTGGTGACGCCGAGCGCGTAGCAGACCGCCGAGTTGGCCGCCGAGCCGCGGCCCTGTGCCAGGATGCCGTTGTCCCGGCAGAACCGGGTGATGTCGTGCACCACCAGGAAGTAGCCCGGAAAGGTCAGCTGCTCAATGATTTTCAGCTCGTGCTCGATCTGCGCGTACGCCCGTGGCGCCCGCTCCGGCGGGCCGTAGCGGTTGCGGGCGCCCTCCATGACCAGATGCCGCAGCCAGCTGTCCTCGGTGTGTCCGTCCGGCACGTCGAACGGCGGCAGCTGTGGGGCGATCAGCGCCAGCCCGAACGCGCACTGCTCGCCGAGATCGGCCGCAGCCGTCACCACCTCCGGGCAATGTGCGAACAGCCGCGCCATCTCCTCCCCCGACCGCAGGTGCGAGCCGCCCAGTGGCGCAAGGAAACCGGCCGCCTCGTCCATCGAGTGTCTGGCCCGGATCGCGCCCATCGCCATGGCCAGCCGACCCCGCGACGGTTCGGCGAAGTGCGCGGCGGTGGTGGCGACCACGCCGACACCGAACCGCGGCGCAAGCGCGGCCAGCGCGGCGTTTCGCTCGTCGTCGAGCGGGTGGCCGTGATGGGTCAGCTCGATGCTGACCCGGTCGGCGCCGAACCGGTCCACCAGGTCGGCCAGCGCCCTGCCAGCGGCTTCCGGACCGGCGGTGGAAAGTGCTTGGCGCACATGGCCTTTGCGACAGCCGGTCAGGATGTGCCAGTGCCCGCCGGCCGCTTCGGTCAGCGCGTCATAGTCATAGCGCAGCTTGCCTTTCTCACCGCCGGCAAGATGAGCGGTCGCCAGCTGTCGCGACAGCCGTCGATAGCCCTCCGGCCCGCGAGCCAGCAGCAGCAGGTGCGGACCTGGCGGATCGGGATCCTCGGTGCGGTCGCCACCGCCGAGCGACAGCTCCGCACCGAACACCGTCTGCATCTCGAGTTCCTTGGCGGCCTCCGCGAACCGCACCACCCCGTAGAGCCCGTCGTGGTCGGTGAGCGCGATGGCCCGCAGATCGAGCCGGGCGGCCTCCTCGACGAGTTCCTCCGGTGTGCTGGCGCCGTCGAGGAAGCTGTACGCCGAATGCGCGTGCAACTCGGCGTACGGGACCGACGAGACAGGGCGCTCGACATCGACCGGTTGATAGCTCCCGCGCTTGCGCGACCAGGCCGGGCTGTCACCGCCGTCACCGTTCGGCCAAGTCAGGGGCGCACCGGCCCGTCGCGGCTTGCCTGTGAGCACCCGCTCCATTTCCGTCCAGCTCGGCGGCCCGGTGAACCAGCTCATCTTCACAGCATATCGAACACATGTTCTAACAACATTCGGTCGGAAGATGTGATCATGAACCAACATCTCGACGGCACCGTCGCCCTTGTCACGGGTGCGAGCAGCGGCATCGGCGAAGCCACTGCCCTGGCCCTTGCCGACTCGGGGGCAGCGGTGGCGTTGATCGCGCGCCGCGGTGACCGTCTCGACCAGCTCAAGGCCCGCATCGCCGCATCGGGCGGAACCGCCGCAGCTGTTGTTGCGGACATCGCCGACCGCGAGCAGGCCGAATCAGCCGTGCAGCAGGTCGTCACCGAGCTCGGTCGACTCGACATCGTCGTCAACAACGCCGGCCTGATGCGGATCGGAACGGCCGCCGAGTCCGACCCGGCGGACTGGGACGAGATGCTGTCGGTCAACGTGCAGGGTCTCCTCTATGTCACGAGGGCGTCCTTGCCGCACCTGATCCGGGCGGCCGCCGAGGCGCCGCGCCGGGTGGCCGACGTCGTCAGTATCAGCTCGACGGCGGGCCGGGTGGCCCGTCCAGGCACCGCCGTCTACGCGCTGACCAAGTTCGGCGTCGGCGCGTTCTCCGAGGCGGTGCGCCAGGAGGTGCTCGGTCAGCGGGTGCGGGTGGGCCTTGTGGAGCCCGGAACAGTCCAGACGGAGATCACCACCGCGCTGCCGCCCGATGTTCAGGCCACCCTGGAGAAACGGTCCGAGGGGATGGTGAAGCTGGAACCCGCCGACATCGCCGACGCCGTGGTCTACATGGTCACCCGCGACCGCCGGGTAGCGGTCAACGAAATCCTCGTGCGCTCGGCCGAACAGACTTGGTAGATCGCTACCAACGAGCGGCTACGGCGCGATGATTTCCGCGCCAGACTCCGGTCAACACTACGAAGCAGACCCACCTCAAGGCCTCTGGAGGAACCGTGACCGAGCACACCGCAACCGCCTTACCCTCGGTGGTCGACTATGACACCTGGCGTGTCGCGCTCGACGACCTGCGCCGGCGGGAGAAAGCCGCCACCCGCGAACTGGATGCCATTGCCGCCCAGCGCCGCCGCCTACCCATGGTCGAGATGCCGGACTACATGCTGATCGGCAAGGACGGGCCCGTCCGGCTGGCCGACGTGTTCGAGGGACGCTCGCAGCTCATCGTCTACAACCACATGTGGGAGGACGGCGCCGAATGGCAGTGCGGTGGCTGCACCGGATTCACGTCGCAGTTCACCCGGCTGGAGTTCTTGGAAAGCTACGACGCTAGGTTCGTCATCGTCACGAACGGTCCCATCGAGGAAGCGTTGGCGTACAAGGAAAAGGTCGGCAACAAGATGGACTGGTATTCGTCGTCGGAGAGTTCGTTCGGCGCCCAAGTCGGTGCGCCTCCCGGGGCGGGCTTCGCCGTCAACGTCTTCCTGCGTAACAGCGACACGGTCTACCGCACCTGGCACACCGACGGTCGCGGCACCGAACAACTCAGCCACAGCTTCGCGCTGATCGACCTCCTTCCATGGGGCAGGCAGGAGGAATGGCAGGACTCCCCCGAAGGATGGCCGAAGTCGCCGACGTATTCGAACTGGCTCGACTCTCCCGACATCGCACGCGCCTACGGTCGCGCCGAGCGGCAGACCTGACGGTCGCCTACGGCAGGTCCTGCGTGCCGAGTTCGTCTCGTGGCACGACCATCATCGGAACGTCGAGTACGCGCAGCATCTTGGCGGCGGTCGAGCCGAGGAACAGGCGTCGTGGCGCACCGAGCCTGCTCGACCCGACCATGATCAGGTCACCGTCGCGCCAGTCGAGCTTGCTGACCGCATCTTCGACGGTCGGGCCGTCGACGATGGTCGATGTCACCGGAATAGCCTCGGGCAGCGCCTCTTTCGCGGTCTCCAGGGTGTGCTGAGCATGAGCGAGCGCACGCTCGCGAACGGCGTCCGCATCGCCGCGAAGCGAGCCGAACGTCGGGTCGAGAGCAACCAGCGATGCCAGGCGCAGCGGTGTTCCTGCCGCCTTGCTGAACCGAACGGCTGTGCGCAACAACAGATCCGCGCCCTGCCGCTCGCCGATCGCGCAGGTCACCTCGCGGACCCGTTCGACGTCCGAATGGCGGGTCCCCCGGGGCGCAACCGCCACCGGAACGGGCGATGAGTGCAACAGCTCGTTGACCACCGAGCCCAGTGAGAAGGGCCCCGCGAACCCACCGCCCGATCCGCCCACCACGATGGCGTCGGCCTCGAGCCGTGCGACCTGCTTGATCAGCCCGTCGGCGAAGTATTCGTCGAACGAGACGTTGCTGCGCGCGACGACGTCATCAGGTACCGCCGCACGCGCCTCGCTCAGCCACTTCTCCCCCCGCTCGTGCAGAAGCTCGTCGTAGCCCCCGACCGACAAGCGTGCGACACCCGCGGGGTCGGGCGGCAGGATGAGGCAGAGCTCCAGCTCGGCGCCCAGCGTCCGGGCCAACCGAGCGGCAAGGGCCATCGCATCCGCACCGCCGGGCGTGGCCAGGTAACCGACGACCAACCTCATATCCGACCACCGCCCATCCCGCACCCCGTTGTGCCGACTCCCGTCGACATCCTGTCAATCAGCCGTGGTGAATATCGCTCAATCGGTGTATTCGGCGGCACCGTCGTCGAGGACCAGGCGCGCATTCGAACCGTCCGCGCTGGACGCCTCGGTGCGGAACACCGCGTGCCCAGGCTCGGTGCGCCAGATCGAGGTAGTCAGCGTCTCGCCCGGGAACACCGGTGAGGTGAACCGAGCGTCGACAGCGCTGACCTTGGTGGCGTCGCCGCCGCCGAGCTCGCTCACCAGCGCGCGGCCGGCGACCCCATATGTGCACAGCCCATGCAGGATTGGCTTCGGGAAGCCGGCCAGGTTCTGCGCGAACCACGGGTCGCTGTGCAGCGGGTTGCGGTCGCCCGAGAGCCGGTAGATGAGCGCCTGGTCCTCGCGGGTCGGCAGTGCGATTTTCGCGTCGGGCTCCCGCTCGGGAATCTCCGGCGCCACGGGCCGCTGCCCTGGCTGTCCGCCGAAGCCGCCTTCGCCGCGGATGACCGCGGTGGTGAACGTTTCGGCGACGACCTCCGAGGTGTCGGGGTCCGTGCCGGTCGCCTTCAGCATGACGATCGCGTTCTTGCCCTCACCCTTGTCCTGGATGTCGGCGACCTCGGCGACGACGCTGAGCTTGCCGGCTGGCGGCAGGGGCTTGAACAGCCGGATCCCCTGAGATCCGTGTAGCAGCATGGCGAAGTTGAATGTGCCGATCTTGGCGGCCGCGGCGAACGGGAGGCAGGCGATGACGGCGTAGGTGGGCAGCACCTGCTGGGGGGTGTCGTGGCTGTTCTCGGTAGTGAAGGCCAAATCGTCGAGGCCGGCGCCGACGCCCAGTGCGTAGAGCAGGGTGTCGCGGTCGGTCCATTCGAAGAGGTTCGGCTTTGTCGTGGCGCCTATGGCATCGGGGTCAATCGGCATAGTCGGACGATATAGGCCGCACCACGACCGCGTCACACCATGTTGACCTTTGCCTGGCAGAGGGCGACCATGGCTCGCATGCGCTATGTCGTTACCGGCGGTACCGGGTTTATTGGCCGCAGGGTGGTGTCCCAGATCCTGGCCCGCGGCGAGGACGCCGAGGTGTGGGTGCTGGTGCGGCGGCAGTCGCTCTCCCGGTTCGAGCGGCTCGCCACACAGGGTGACCAGGCCTGGGTTGAGCGGGCGAAGCCGCTGGTCGGCGATCTCACCGCCGCGAACCTCGGACTCACCGACGAGGCCGTCGCCAAGCTGGGCGCCGTCGACCACATCGTTCATTGCGCGGCGATCTACGACATCACCGCCGACGAGGACGCCCAACGGGCGGCCAACGTGGAGGGCACCCGCGCAGTCATCGAGCTGGCCCGTCGGCTGGACGCCACGATGCATCACGTGTCGTCGATCGCGGTCGCAGGCACCTATCACGGCGAATTCACCGAGGACGACTTCGACGTGGCGCAGGATCTGCCGACGCCGTATCACCAGACAAAGTTCGAGGCCGAGCTGTTGGTCCGCTCGGCAGCGGGACTGCGCTACCGGGTGTATCGGCCCGCGGTCGTGGTCGGCGATTCCCACACCGGCGCGATGGACAAGATCGACGGCCCGTACTACTTCTTCGGCCTGCTGAGGAAGCTGGCTGTGTTGCCAAGGTTCACCCCGATGGTGCTTCCCGACACCGGCCGCACCAACATCGTTCCGGTCGACTTTGTGGTGGAAGCCGTCGTCGCACTCATGCACGCCGACGGACGCGACGGGCAGACCTTCCACCTCACCGCTCCGAAAACCATTGGGCTGCGAGGCATCTACCGCGGCGTCGCCGACGCGGCAGGACTGCCGTCGCTTCGCGGCTCACTGCCCGGTGCGACCGCGACGCCGTTCCTTCGTGTCAGCGGGCGCGCGAAGGTGTTGCGCAACATGGCCGCCACCCAGCTCGGCATACCTGGCGAGATCCTCGACGTCGTCGACCTTGCGCCCACCTTCACATCGGCAAGCACCGCAGAAGCCCTGCGCGGCACCGGCATAACGGTGCCGGAGTTCGGTGCGTATGCGCCGAAGTTGTGGCGTTACTGGGCCGAGAATCTGGATCCAGATCGGGCCCGTCGCGACGATCCTGCCGGCCCGCTGGTCGGCAAGCACGTGATCATCACGGGCGCATCCAGCGGTATCGGCCGTGCGTCGGCGATCGCGGTTGCCGAACGCGGTGCGACGGTATTCGCACTGGCGCGCAACGCCGAAGCACTCGATGACCTCATCGCCGAGATCCGGGCGGCCGGCGGCCAGGCATATGCATTCACGTGTGACGTCACGGATTCGACGTCGGTCGAGCACACCATCAAGGACATTCTCGGCCGGTTCGGGCACGTCGACTATCTGGTGAACAACGCCGGGCGGTCGATCCGCCGCTCGGTGATCGCTTCCACCGACCGGCTGCACGACTACGAGCGAGTGATGGCGGTCAACTACTTCGGCGCGGTGCGGATGGTGCTCGCCCTGCTGCCGCACTGGCGCGAGCGCCGGTTTGGCCACGTGGTCAATGTGTCGAGCGCGGGTGTGCAGGCAAACGGCCCGAAGTACAGCGCGTACCTGCCGAGCAAGGCGGCGCTGGATGCGTTCGCAGACGTGGTGTCGACGGAGACGCTGTCAGACCACATCACCTTCACCAACATCCACATGCCGCTGGTGAAGACGCCGATGATAGCGCCGTCGCGGCGGCTGAACCCGATTCCGCCGATCAGCGCGGAACATGCCGCGGCCATGGTGGTGCGCGGCCTTGTGGAAAAGCCCGCGCGCATCGACACCCCGGTCGGCACGCTGGCCGATTTCGGCAACTACATGACCCCGAAGCTGTCGCGCCGCGTACTGCACCAGCTTTACCTGGGCTATCCCGACTCGGCGGCCGCCCGAGGCGTGGCGCCTGCCGAGCCGTCGACCGATCGCGCACCGTCGCGGCGCCCCAAACGACCGGCGCGCAGTGTTAAGTCGTTGCGCATGCTCCGGCCCGTCACAAGACCGATCAAGCGCGCCGTGCGGCTGGTGCCCGGCGTGCACTGGTAGGTAGACAGCCCTATCGTTGTCGAGGTGACCTTGAGGGGTGAGGGGACGGCCGCCCCGCTGCCCGTGTTCGTCGACGTCGACACCGGCGTCGACGACGCGATGGCGCTGGTGTACTTGTTCGCCAGTGACGATGTCGATGTGGTGGGCATCGCGTCGACTGCGGGAAACGTTCCTGTTCAACAAGTTTGCCGCAACAATCTGGGTCTGCTGGAGTTGTGTCAGATCACCGGCGTGCCGGTGTCGAAGGGCTCCGAGGAGCCGATCAGCACGCCGCTGCGCACCGCCGAGGACACCCACGGACCCGAGGGCTTGGGTTATGCCCAGTTGCCGTCGACCGATCGGCAGCTCACCGCCCATGACGCCGCCGAGGCGTGGGTGCGCGCCGCACACGCCTACCCCGGCGAGCTGGTTGCCATCGCCACCGGGCCGCTGACCAACCTGGCGCTGGCCCTGCGCATAGAGCCCGCACTGCCCACGTTGTTACGGCGGCTGGTGATCATGGGCGGCGCGTTCGACTACCGCGGCAACACCACGCCGGTGGCGGAGTGGAACATCAGCGTCGACCCGGAGGCGGCGGCCGAAGTGTTCGCCGTGTGGGGCGCGGCGTGGCGGCTCGAATCGCCGAAGCACATCCCAATCGTATTGGGGCTCAACCTGACCGAAAACGTTGCGATGACGCCCACCATTTTGAGCCGGCTCGCGACGGCCGCGGAATCGTCGTCGGTCCCGATGAGCGTGCTCGACGCCCGCGGTACCCGGTCGGTGGCGTCCAACCCGCTGATCCGCGTGCTCGAGGACGCGATGCGGTTCTACTTCGAGTTCCACTTCGACCAGGGCGAGGGCTACCTCGCGCATCTGCACGACCCGCTGGCCGCCGCCGTGGCGCTGGACCCCGATCTGGTGCAGTACCGGCCAGCCGCGATCGACGTCGAGCTGACCGGCTCGCTGACTCGCGGTATGACGGTCGCCGACTGGAGTGGTCACTGGGGCCGAGAACCCAACGCGCTCGTGGGTGTTGAGGTCGACCCTGGCGTGTTCTTCGACCGGTTCATCGCCCGGGTCGCGCCGTTCGCGCAGCGACTGGACTGATGCTCGCGCCGAAACTGCGGGGAGATCGCAGATTCGGCTGAAATCGCGATCTCCCCGCAGTTTCGAAGGGAATCAGTCGTCGGTGACGACGAGCTTGACGTCGACGTTGCCGCGGGTGGCGTTCGAGTAGGGGCACACCTGGTGCGCCTTCTCGGCCAGCTGCTGGGCGGCGTCGTGGTCCATGTTGGGCAGGGTGACCTCGAGTTCCACCCCAAGGCCGAACGCGCCGTCCTCGATCTGGCCGAGCGAAACCCGCGCTCCCACAGCCGAATCCTCGACGTCGGCCTTCTCCTGGCGGCCGACCAGCCGCAGCGCCGAGTGGAAGCAGGCGGCGTAGCCGATGGCGAACAGCTGCTCAGGGTTGGTTCCGTTGCCGCTGCCACCCATCTCCTTCGGAATGGCCAGGTCGAGATCGAGCGTGCCGTCGGAAGTGCGGCCGTGACCGTCGCGGCCCTCTCCGGTGGCCAACGCCTCGGCGGTGTAGAGCGTCTTCATGCGGATTCCTTTCGTAGTGATGCGTTGAGCACATCGGTGAGGTGACGGACCGCATCGCGCAGGTCCGCGGCTTCTTGTTTGGTCATTCCGGTCGAGCCGAACAGCTCTTCCGGGATGCACTGGGCCTTGCGCTCGAGTCGGCGGCCTGCGGGTGTGAGCGTCACGTCGACCAGGCGTTCGTCGTCTGACGATCGCTCGCGGCGGACAAACCCGTTGGCCTCCAAGCGCTTCAGCAGCGGCGAAAGCGTTCCAGAGTCGAGCCGCAACCGCTCGCCGAGCCTACCGACGGTGACACGTTCCTCTTCCCACAGCACCAGCAACACGAGGTACTGCGGGTAGGTGAGGTTCAGCTCGGTCAGGATCGGCCGGTACGCGGCCGTCATCGCCCGAGACGCCGAATACAAGGCGAAGCAGAGATGACGATCAAGACTCATCGTGACCATGACCGAACTATAGCGCACAATTTAATTGTGCACAATTGAACTGATCTACTCGTAGACCCCCTCGACGTACCACCGCCGCTGCCGGTAGCACAGCAGCAAGGCTTGCGCCGGCCGGGCGTTCTGTCCCCCTACCCTTCGGGCGGGAGGTGCCCCCACTTCGCGCGAGCGCTCATCGCCGTGGAGCAGCACCTGCGCCCTTGCGGTACGTCCGGCCTTGGCTTGGTCGGGGTCCCACCACCGCTCGTCAACCGGCCATGGCCCGGCCCACCAGGACAGCCGACCGTTCCGTCCCGGTGCAGCCAGCCGCGACGGGTCGGCGGAGAACAGCCCGCGGCCGGTGACCCGTACCGGATTACCGTCGGCGTCGAGCAACTCGACCGGATCGTCGAGCAGTACCGTCGGCGACGGCTCGGGAAGCTGACCGGGCCAGGGCTGGCCCGGATCGGCCCGCGGCACCGGCTCGTCGCCCAGCGGTGTGAAGGTGATGCGTTCGGCAGGCCCGCGGCCCCCGCTGAGCACCGGCACCTGCACCGCCTCGGGCCCGAGCAGGCCCTGAACCCGCACCAGCGCGCGGCGGGCCCGCAGCCGATCCTCCTCACCGATGCCACCCCACAACGGCAGCTGCAGCGCCTCGGCCGAAACCACCTCCACTGGCCGCAGCCGTATCAGCGTCACAGGAGCAGTCGGCCGGTCGTTCGGATTGCGCTTGTTCAGCCAGCCGTCCAGCTGCCAGCGCACCCGGTCGGCGGTGGCGTCCTCGGTCAGCGGTTCGGCGCAACGCCAAACCCGTTCCAGCTCTTGACCGTTGGCGGTGACGGCATGGATGGCCAGCCGGGTGCATCCGACCCCCGAGGCCTCGAGGCTGCGGTGCAGGTTGCCGGCCAGTGACCGACCGGCGAACGCGGCGGCATCGACACGGTCGATCGGCGGATCGCAGTTCATCACCGCGTCGAGTTCCTGCGGTGGCTCACCCCCCGACGGGTCGCGGGTGGGCTCGCCGCGGGCGAACCGGTGCGCGGCGACGGCGTCGGCGCCGAATCGCGAGGCCACATCGCTGCGGGACAATGCGGCGAACTGCCCGATGTTGCGGATCCCCATGCGCCACAACAGGTCTGCCAGATCCTCGCGTCCGGGTGCGGCCAGGCTTGGCTCGGTGGCCAGTTGCCGGATCGACAGCGCGGACAGGAACAGTGCGTCCTTGCCGGGCTCGACGATCCGTCCCGCCCGTGCGGCGAAGACGGCGGTGGACAACTGGTCGGCGATGCCGACCTGGCATTCGGCCCCGGCCGCGGCCACCGCGTCGACCAGTCGCTCAGCGGCGGCCTGTTCGGACCCGAAGTAGCGGGCCGCGCCGCGCACCGACAGCACCAGCAGACCGGGGCGCAGCACCTCGGCCCGCGGCACCAGGTCGTCGACCGCGGCCGTCACGTCTTCGAAATGGCGGGCATCGCGCGCGGGATCGGCGGTGACGACATGCAGTTCCGGACACCGTGCCTGAGATTCCCTGCGGCGCAGGCCGCGCAGCACCCCTGCCGCACGGGCCGACGCCGAACAGGCGATCACCCGGTTGGCCAGCGTGACCGCGACCGGGGTCGTCGGTGGAAGGCCCGCCGCGGCCGAAGCGGCGACTGCAGGCCAGTCCATGCACCAGACGGCCAGCACTCGCGAGGTGGATCCGGGAGACACTCATCCGCCTACCGCACGGACGGTGCCGAAGGACCGGCCCCTGGCACGCATGGCCAGCCGCACCCGGCTGATCCGCCCACACCCGGGAGTGGGCGTGCCGTCTCCCGCAAGCGGGTGGTGCCCCCAGGCAGCACCGGTCACCTCATAGCCGCAGACCCTGGCCTCCAGCCGGGTGGACGCCCCTTGCCAGTCGCCACCGGTGACCAGCAGCGTGCAGCCCTTCTGTCGCGCCCTGGCCACCACCGCCCGCGCCCGGCCTGCAGGCACCGACCGCCCACCCAGGCCGAGCACCACCAGATCCATGCCATCCATCAGCACGGCGGCCACCTCGACCGGATCGGCGCCGGGTTCGGGGATGACCGCGATCCTGCTCAGATCCGCTCCCATTTCGACGGCCGCCAGCAGGCCGACGTCGGGCTGGCCGACGATCGCGGCGTGCCCACCCTCCGCCGTCACCGCCGCCACCATGCTCAGTGGCAGCGACCGGGCGCCCGACAGCACCGCCACCGTCCCGCGCGGCAACGACGTCGGCAACAGTTCGGCCAGCGATTCGGGCAGTGGTAGCAAAGATTCCGAGTCCGGCAGCGGGTCGGTCGACGGCGCTGGCCCCCGACGCCCGCCGCCGACCTTGCCGGATACCGCCGCGATCTTGCGACGCAGGTGTTCTACCTGCTCAGCGTGGTCAAACCGGCGCTGCTCCAGGCTCATAGCTGCCGTCACAGCAGCACCTCCTGCATCATGCGATCCACTCTATATTCGAATGTATGTTCGATATTGCGAGTAAACACCCAGCCACCGACACCGTCAAGCGGGCTTTGATTGCGAGCAGTAGCTCCTATGTCAAGCCGTTGCTGGTTGATGGGGCCGCCGCTTCCGCGAGGCTCACGCCTTGTGCGCGGCGGTTCTCCGATGCGGGCACATCCCGGTCAGTTCGCCACCGACGAGCTCGGTTTCGAAGGCCTCGCACACCAGAGCAGCAGCCGACACGTCGGCCAAACCATCAACCGTTCTCGCGCAGCAGCGCCACGTCGGAGACCATTCGGATGTGTGCTGCCATCGCACGTGCAGCCTCGGCAGGATCCTGCCGCCGCACAGCCTCCGCAATTTGGCGGTGACCCTCAAGCGACGCCCGCGGCCGTTCGGGTTGCGAAAGGGATTCGATGCGCGTCTCGCGGATGAGCCCGGAGATTTCGAACATCAGCTTCGCAAGAAGTGCCGAATGAGCAGCAGTGGTGAGCGCCTCGTGGAACTGTTCGTCACCGAGGACACCGCGCTCGCCAGAGTGGATCTCCGCCTCCATCGCGGAGATCGCAGCGTCGATTGCCGCCATCTCGGCGTCGGTACGGCGCTCGGCGGCCAGCCCGGCGATCTTCACCTCGAGCGCCTCGCGGGCCTCGATGATGTCGGGGAGGCGGTCCGCGTGTTCCTGCAACGCCTTGACCGCTCCTTCCTCGACAGGCCGGCGCATGAGGACTGCACCGTCGCCGTGCCGGACCGACACAACGCCCTGGACCTCGAGGGCGACCAGCGCCTGGCTGAGAGAGGCCCTGCTCACGCCGAGTTTGGCTGCCAGTTCGCGCTCGGGCGGCAGCCGGTCGCCGACGACCATCTCGTTGTCGGCGATGTGCGAGCACAGCTGTTCAACGATGACCTCGTACAGACGAGGCCGCATCACGGGTCGCAGTTGGTCAACCACTGGGCCACCTACTCTCCATTCCAATCAACCTCTTCCTAGCGTATCGCGGCCAACTCCCGTAACGGCAATCACAGCGGGACTTGACAGTGAGCGGCATCACGGTCAAGATTGGCTAGTCCAATGCTCCACTAGGTCAGTTTGACTCTCATCTGAGTCCGCTGTCCAGCATCGCTTGACCCGCACACGTCCCTACCAGCACGATCCACGGAGATTCCTCAATGTCGACCGAACTGATACCAATACTCGCGCTTGCGGTCATGTTTATCGCCGCGACCGTGCTGCCCGTGAACATGGGTGCCCTCGGCTTCGTCGCCGCCTTCATCGTCGGCACCGTATTCGTGGGAATGAGTACCGACGACATCATCGGCGGTTTTCCCAGTGAATTGTTCCTGACGCTGGTGGGAGTCACCTACCTGTTCGCCATAGCGCAGAACAACGGGACTGTCGATCTGATGGTCCGAGGCGCCGTCCGGCTCGTCCGGGGCCGGGTCGCACTCATACCGTGGGTGATGTTCGGCATCACCGGACTGCTCACCGCGGTCGGTGCGCTCGGACCGGCGGCCGTAGCGATCATCGCGCCCATCGCGCTCGGGTTCGCCGCGCGGTACAAGATCAACGCGCTGCTGATGGGCATGATGGTCATCCACGGCGCGCAGGCCGGTGGCTTCTCCCCTATCAGCGTCTACGGAGTCACTGTCAACACCATTACCGCGAAGGCGGGCCTCGTTGACAGCCCGCTCGCCCTGTTCCTCGGCAGTCTGCTGTTCAACGCCGCGATCGGGGTTCTGCTCTTCGTATTTCTTGGCGGCAGGTCGCTGATCGGGCGACACGTCGACGACCACCACCCAGAGGTGTCGGACGCCGATGGGTCCGGTTCGTCTGGTTCAGGGACGAACGGGGCGTCTGGCGGCGGCGCGCAGTTGATGCCAGCGGGTGGGGGCGCGACCGCGACCAGGACGCGAGTGCCGACCGCAGCGGTGGAGACGAAACCCGACAAGCCGGCCGTGACATTCGAGCAGATCGCGACCTTGGTGGGACTCGCCGCACTGGCGCTGTTCTCGCTCGTTCTCGATCTCGACGTCGGCTTTGTCTCGATGACGGTCGCGGTGATACTTGCCCTGCTGTCCCCGAAAGCGCAGAAGGGGGCGATCTCGCAGATCAGTTGGTCGACCGTGTTGCTCATCGGCGGTGTGCTGACCTTCATCGGGGTCCTACAAAAGGCCGGGACCGTCGACTACGTCGGTAACGCCGTCGCGGGACTGGGGATGCCACTGCTCGTCGCACTGCTGCTCTGCTACATCGGAGCGATCGTCTCGGCCTTCGCATCCTCCACCGCGATTCTCGGTGCGACGATTCCGCTCGCCGTGCCCTTCCTGCTCGCCGGTGACGTCGGTGCGGTCGGAGTGATCGTTGCGCTGGCGATTTCGTCGACGATCGTGGACGTCAGCCCGTTCTCAACGAACGGTGCGCTGGTCCTCGCCAACGCACAGGGCGTCGACCGAGATCGCTTCTACAAACAGATCCTGAAGTACAGCGCCCTTGTGGTGGTGATCGGGCCGATTGTGGCCTGGGCCGTGCTCGTGGTCCCCGGCTGGCTCTGAGCCGACACCCTCACCCGCGGCCGTCCATGATGGGCGGCCGCTGGTGCAGCTAGATCGTCGCGCCCGCAGCGGCAGCGCGCTCGATCCCGTCGTCCTCAAGCCGCAAGGGCAGCATGGAGGGTGCGGAGCCGGCAGTGCCGCCAAGGCATGCCCGGGTGGCATCTGGACTGCGCGCTTCGCGCCCAGCTCGGACATGAGGCGCATCGCGTCATACCACTGCACCGGCCGGTCGACCGCCTGGGCCAGATCATCGAGGACCGCGGCAGACTCAGCGCGGACACGGCGGCCCTCGGTGTTGGTCAGGTAAGCCACCCGCTGGGCTCGGCGCGGGACGCGGGCAAGCTACGCGGCCATGCGCTCGGCAGCCGGTTTCTGCAGCGGGCAGTGGGAGCAATGGTCACGTCGAGGGGCGCCCATCAACGGGCGCCGGCTTGATGTGAGGGACCTGTTGCGGTCGCACTCGGCGAGGGTGCGGGACAAGAAGTCTGTCTGTTGCTGGTTGTCGCCTTTCAGCGCCACGCGGTCACCCGGGCCGACCAGCACCTCAACGTCTCTAAGCCGCGCGCCGTCGATTACCTTGCCCTGGCGGCAGGTCGACACGGCAGCGAGCCTGTCCGCCTTGGCTTTTCGGCGCTGATCCCATGCCCGCGGCGGGGCGACGCTGGTCGTCATGCGGCTGGGCTCAGGACGGCTGCCGGAGTTTGGTGTACTCAACCATTCGAAGCCTGTTCTTGTCACAGCCGTCAGAAGGCCGTCTCACCGTTATCGCCCAGCGTTTCACCGCGCCTTTGTCGCCACCGATGGCGCCCATTGGCACTGTCCGCCAGCTGATATCGGCAGATGCGCTAGCTGCTATACGGCGCCGGGCGCGCGGCGTTTGGTCCAGCCTTCTACCGTGTCTGGGGTGCGCGGTCCTGGCCCGGTGTAGAGCGCAGCGGGGCGCACTAATTTGCCCAGCCGCTTCTGCTCGAGGATGTGCGCGGACCAGCCTGCCGTGCGCGCGGAGATAAACATGGTCGGCATCATGTGCGGGGAGACCCCGGCGAAGTCGAGGACGACCGCGGCCCAGAACTCGACGTTGGTCTCTATTGCATGGTCTGGGCGACGTTCACGCAGCTCGCTGAGCGCCGCCTGCTCCAGCGCGATGGCGGCCTCATACCGGGGTGCCTGAAGCTTTTTCGCCGTAGCGCGCAGCACCCGCGCCCGCGGATCCTCGGCCCGGTACACCCGATGACCGAAGCCCATCAGCCGCTGATTGCTGTCGAGGATGCTCTTGACTAGGCGCTCCGCGTCACCCGTGCGCTCCACCTTCTCGATCATCGGCAGCACCCGCGCCGGGGCACCGCCGTGCAGCGGCCCGGACATCGCACCGATCGCCCCGGACAGCGCCGCGGTGACGTCGGCGCCGGTGGACGCGATCACGCGGGCCGTGAAGGTGGAGGCGTTCATGCCGTGCTCGGCGGCGGAGACCCAGTAGGAGTCGATGGCCTCGATGTGGCGCGGGTCCGGTTCGCCCTTCCACCGTGTCATGAACTGGGCGGCGACGGTGCCGCACTTGTCGATCGTCGATCGCGGTACCGCGGGCTGGTAGACGCCCCTTGCGGACTGTGCGATGTAGGACAGCGCCATCGCGGACGCGCGGGCCAGTTGCTCTCGGGCGGTTTGGTCGTCGATGTCGAGCAGCGGCTCAAAGCGCCACATCGGCGCCAGCATGGCAAGGCCGGCCTGCACGTCGACGCGGATGTCGCGGCTGTGCACCGGCAGCTCAACGGGCTCCGCCGGCGGCAGGCCCGCGCCAAACTTGCCGTCCACCAGCAACGCCCACACGTCGCCGAACTCCACCCTCTCCGCCACCAGATCGTCGACGTTGACCCCGCGATAGCGCAGCGCGCCACCGTCGCGGTCGGGCTCGGCGATCTCGGTCGTGAACGCCGGCACACCGGCGAGGCCGGGGACGAAGTCGTGGGGAATGCCGTTGGGGGCGTGGACTTTTCCGGTTTCGCGCGCGATGGGCGCGTCGTCCGGGGTCCTCGGTGTGGAATGGGTGGCGATGGTCACGGTGGTTCTCCTGTCTTCGGTGGACATGCGCCGGAAGAGCCGGGCACAACGGCGGTGGTTGGGTTTCGCCGTGAATCGGTGGTGGTCTTGCCGGGCCGGGTCTGCCCGGTCAGTTGAGTGTGGGGGGTCAGCAGGGCTCTCTCGAGAGGGCTCATGCCACCCCAAATCCCGTATGGCTCAGCGGCATCGATGGCGTACCGGCGGCATTGCGTGAGCACCGGGCAAGCCTCGCAGACCGCTTTTGCGCGTGTTTCGTGTCTGGCGCGTCGACCCACGGCGGGAAAGAAGATCGACGGGTCCATTCCGCGGCACGCCCCGCGAAGCTGCCAGTCCCATGCAGAGGTCGAGGGGTCGGGTAGTGTCCTGGCCGCCCTGGTGCGGTAGTAGTCGACGAGCCGTCGTTTGGCCCTGGTCACCATGCGCTCATTCCGCACCCGCGGGCTCCCCTGTCAGTGGCTGTGGGGCGTTGGGCGTTATCACTACCCAGCTGCCGCCAGGACGGGGTCGGGTTGGCCGATCCGGTCGAGCCGTTGCGCACGTTCGGTGAGTCTTCGCGGGGTGTCCGCGTTGCCCAGTGCCACCAGCTCTTCGCGGATATAGGCGCCAACGCGGAGGCAGAATGGCTCGGGTTCCGCGGCGGCGTCAGGGTATTCGGGGATGACACGGTCGACGATGCCGTCTGCGAGCAGGTCCGCGGACCGCACTCCTTGTTTGGCCGCCATCGCCGGAGCGTGGCTTGTGTCGTGGTGAAGAATCGCGCTGGCCCCTTCGGGGGGAAGCGGGGAAAGCCATCCGTGTTGTGCGGCGAGGATCCGGTCGGCAGGCACCAGCGCCAGTGCTCCTCCACCGGTGCCCTGCCCGAGAAGCACTGACACAGTGGGTACTTCGAGCGCGACCATGTCTGCGATGCACCTCGCGATCTCACCGGCCAGTCCGCGTTCCTCGGCTTCCCGGGACAGCGCGGCGCCGGCGGTGTCGATCACGGTGACCAAGGCCAGGCCCAGGTCGGCGGCCAGCCGCATGCCGCGGCGGGCCTGTCGGAGCGCACCGGGGCCCAGCGGTGCCTCGGGAGTTTGGCCGTGCCGGTCCTGTCCGAGCAGCACGCAGGGCACGTCACCGAACCGTGTGAGCGCCAAGAGAAGTCCGGGGTCATTCTCGCCTTGGCCCGTTCCGTTGAGCGTCAACACGTCGGTGGCGGCGTGGTGGAGCAGCTCGCGAACGCCCGGTCGCTCCGGGCGGCGCGAGGCGGTCACCGACTGCCACGCTGGGATGTCGGGTGATGGGGTGTGCACCGGCCTAGGCAAGTTGGTTGTGTGCGGGGAGCGTGTGATGATGGTCAGCGCGCGGTCCACCATGGCGCCGAGTTCGTGTAGAGGAGTGACCGCGTCGATGAGTCCGCGGGCGTAGAGGTTTTCCGAGGTCTGAACACCGGTGGGAAACGGGTTGCCGTAGAGCGCTTCGTACACTCGAGGCCCGAGAAAACCGATCAAGGCGCCGGGTTCGGCGAAGGTGACATGTCCCAGTGAGCCCCAGGAGGCGAACACTCCACCGGTAGTGGGGTCGCGCAGATAAACCAGATACGGCAGGTGCGCGGACTTGTGGGCGACCACTGCGGACGTGATCTTGACCATTTGCAGGAATGCGGTGGCCCCTTCCTGCATGCGGGTTCCCCCGGAGGTCGGTAGCGCGAGCAACGGCAGTTTCTCAGCGGTGGCCCGCCGGATCGCCGCGGCCAGACGGTCGCTTGCCGCGACGCCGATCGAGCCCCCGAGAAAACCGAAGTCGCACACCAGCATTGCGACCCGGTGGCCGCGGATGGTCGCGACTCCGGCGATCACCGCTTCGTCGAGCCCGGTCTTGGCCCGTGCGCACGCCAGTTCCTCCGCATACTGCGAGTCGGCCGTTACCTCAGCCGGTGGCCGGTCCCAGGATTGCCACGACGCGGGGTCGGCCAGCAGCGCGATGACGTCGTGGGCGCCGAGCCGGGTCACCGCCGTTCCGCCTGCACCGTCGCCGCGATGAGGTCATTGTCGGCGCCGAGCACCGGCGGGGCGGTGTGCCGGCGACGGGTGAGTTCGGCACCGTTCGCGTCGAAGAACCGCAGCGGCGGACCAGGCAACGTGATGGTCCCCAATGTGGCGTGGTCCACGTCGATGAGCAGACCTTGAGACTGCGTCTGCTCCCATTCGTACACCTCACGAATCGTGCGAATTCGTCCGGCTGGCACGCCGATTCGGTCGAGCTTCGCCAGCAACTCGTCGGTGCCGTACAGCGCGAACGCATCCTGGACCATATCTTTGACCCGCTTGCTGTTCGCCACGCGTTGCGGGTTCGTAGCCATTCCGGGAGTCTCGGGATCGAGTTCAAAGCCGTCGCAGAACCGCTTCCAGAGCCCCTCGCTGCCGACCGCGATCTGCACGGCGCCGTCGCCGGTATCGAACAAGCCGTACGGGGAGATCGAGGGATGGTGGTTGCCGGTGGCCTCGCCGACCTGGCCCGCGACCGTCCACTTCGTGCCCTGAAAGGCGTGCACCCCAACGACCGCGGCGAGCAGCGACGCCCGCACCACCTGGCCGCGTCCGGTTCGCTCCCTCTCCTGCAGGGCCGCAAGGACTCCGAACGCGCCGTACATGCCCGCCAGCAGGTCCGCGATCGGCACCCCGACACGCTGAAGGTCGGTTGGTCCGGAACCGGTGACCGACATCAGCCCCGCTTCGCCCTGCGCGATCTGGTCGTAGCCGGCCCGTCCGGCTTCGGGGCCGTCGTGGCCAAAACCGCTGATGGACAGGACGACCAATCGCGGATTGATCTCGGCCAAGCGCTGTTGGGAAAACCCAAGCCGGTCAAGAACGCCGGGGCGGAAATTCTCCATCAGCACGTCGGCTCGGGCGATCAGAGCCCCCAGAGCGACCTTGCCAGCGTCGTCCTTGAGGTCGAGGGTCACGGACTTCTTGTTCCGATTCGTGCACAGGAAGTAGGTCGACTCACGGGCGCCGTCCACCGGCTTGACGAAAGGCGGTCCCCATCCACGGGTGTCGTCGCCGCCGTCGGGGTTCTCCACCTTCACCACGTCGGCGCCGAGGTCGCCCAGCATCATCGCGGCGTGTGGTCCGGCCAGGGCACGGGTCAGGTCCACGACCATCAGACCGTGGAGGGGTCCGGCGGATTCGGCCCCGTGAGACCTCGTCGAGGGAACTGTTGATGACATCGGACCGCCTTCGGCCTGGTGACTCAGTGAGCTAGTGGACTAGCCAATTAGAAACTGTGCGTTCTCGTGTGTCAAGGGCCGCTGTCTACGACTGACTGTGAGCCGAGTCACGGCACCGAGGCGTACCCCGCGATTCAACGAGTGCGCCACCGCGGTCCGAGCGGGTGGAACTCAAGCCGGGCAGTCGCGGCGCTCAACGATCGAAGCCGACCCCCCGACCAGCGTTGCGCTCAGTTGCGTCGACGCCGCCTTGGACGGTGACTTTGCCGACTTTGCCGCGACACCGCCCAACCGGCACGAGCGGCCGGATTTTCATCACCACGGCGGAGCTACAGCTCCCCTACAGCTGCTCGCCGGAAGAGGTGATTACTCCCATTCGATGGTGCCGGGCGGCTTGCTGGTGACATCCAGCACGACCCGGTTGACCTCGGCGACCTCGTTGGTGATGCGGGTGGAGATGCGTTCGAGGACCTCGTAGGGCACCCGCGCCCAGTCGGCGGTCATCGCGTCCTCACTGGAGACCGGACGCAGCACGATCGGATGGCCGTAGGTGCGCCCGTCGCCCTGCACGCCCACCGACCGGATTTCGGCCAGCAGAACCACCGGGCACTGCCAGATCTGGTTGTCCAGGCCCGCCGAGGTCAGTTCCTCGCGGGCGATCGCATCGGCGCGCCGCAGCGTGTCCAGGCGCGCGGCAGTGACCTCGCCCACGATCCGGATACCAAGGCCGGGACCCGGGAACGGTTGGCGCGCAACGATTTCCTCGGGCAAGCCCAATTCGCGGCCCACCGCGCGCACCTCGTCCTTGAACAGCAGCCGCAGCGGCTCGACGAGTTTGAACTTCAGGTCGCCGGGCAGCCCGCCGACGTTGTGGTGGCTCTTGATGTTGGCCGTGCCCGTGCCGCCGCCCGACTCAACCACGTCGGGATACAGTGTGCCCTGCACCAGGAACTCGACCTCAGAGTCGCTGGCGCCCAACGTGTCTCGCACCGCACCCTCGAACGCGCGGATGAACTCGCGGCCGATGATCTTGCGCTTGCCTTCCGGGTCGGTCACTCCGGACAGCGCCTCCAGGAACCGGTCGGCGACGTCGACGGTGACCAGGTTGGCGCCGGTGGCCGCGACGAAATCGCGCTGCACCTGCGCCCGCTCTCCGGCGCGCAGCAGGCCATGGTCGACGAACACGCAGGTCAAGCGGTCGCCGATGGCGCGCTGCACCAGCGCCGCGGCCACCGCGGAGTCCACGCCACCGGACAACCCGCAGATCGCTCTGCCGTCACCGATCTGGCTGCGGACCTGTTCGACCAGCGCGTCAGCGATGTTCGCGGGCGTCCACGTGGCGCCGATCCCGGCGAACTCGTGCAGGAACCGGCTCAGCACCTGCTGCCCGTGCGGGGTGTGCAGCACCTCGGGGTGATACTGCACACCGGCCAGTCGTCGGGCCCGATCCTCGAACGCCGCCACCGGAGCACCGGCGCTGGTAGCCACCACGTGGAACCCGTGTGGTGCGGCGGTCACCGCGTCGCCGTGGCTCATCCACACCGGCTGGGTGGCCGGAAGATCGGAATGAAGCTGTCCCCCAGTCACATTCAGCTCGGTGCGGCCGTACTCGCTGGTTCCGGTGCGGGCGACCGTGCCGCCGAGCGCCTGCGCCATCGCCTGAAAGCCGTAACAGATGCCGAACACGGGCAAGCCGAGGTCGAACAGCGCGGGGTCCAGCTGCGGGGCGCCGTCGGCGTAGACGCTGGCCGGGCCGCCCGACAACACGATGGCCTGCGGATCCTTGGCCTTGATCTCCTCGACGCTCGCGGTGTGCGGGATGACCTCCGAATACACCCTGGCCTCGCGGACGCGGCGCGCGATCAGCTGCGCGTATTGCGCGCCGAAGTCGACCACCAAGACGGGGCGGGGCGATGCGGATTCCACCGGCCCAGTCTAGTGGCGGGGACCTCGGCCTACGGGTGTGGCAGTGCCAGCAGGTCTCTTGCGCGCAACGCCAACCAGAACTCCGCGAGCGTGGCGGTTTCGGCCACCGCGCGGCCCGTGATCTGTTCGATGCGCTGGATCCGGTAGACCACGGTCTGGCGATGCACGTTGAGCGCCGCCGCCGTCTGCACCCACGACCGATCGCATTGCAAATAGGTGTCCAGCGTCTTGATCATCTCGGCGGAATGACGAGCGTCATAGACGATCAGGGGGCCCAGCACGCGGTCGACGACCACCTGGGCCTCGTCGGTGTCCCGCAGTACCGAGAACATCGTTGCGTCGGCGAAGCGGGCGATGCGGTCAGGTGCTGTCCGTGCGACCCGCACCGCCCACGTCGCCTCCCGCACCGCCGTCGTGGCGCGGCCGGGACGGACCAACGGATCGCTGACACCCACCGTTGCCTGGCCGCCGAGCCGCTGACGCAGGGCCGCCAACGACGTATCGGTGATGGGCATCAGCGCGTACAGCAGGTCGCCACGGCGAAGCAGCAGGTGCGGCACGCTGCGCCGGCCGAGGTTGAGGTGCAATTGCCGCTCTCCGGCGGGCAATACACCTCCCGCCGCTACTATCGAGCAGTCGTGCGGCCTTAGCCCGCGCTCCGCGAGTTCCCGGTCCGCTTCGCGCGCCGTGAGCCTGCCGTCGCATAGTTGCGCCATCACCTCGGCACCAATGCGTCGTTCATGCTCAAGTCGCACGTTCTGTTGCGCGAGCAGGACTGCCACCGCCGACGCGAGATGCTGTAGATGCACCAGATCGACTGCGGGGCCACGGAAGTCGTAAGTGACGAGCACGGTCGGCTCCTCATCGGCAACCTCGACCACCAGTGCCCGTCCGCCCTCGGTATTCACGTGCAATACGCCGGGAACCGCGCCACGCCGGGCCGCGATTTCCTCCACAACGGCCAGGCGCAACTCGGCTGGAACCGGTTCCGAGCCATCCAGGGCCACCTCCCCCGTCGTCGCATCGAGCACCGCAAGGCGACAGGACAAGTCGCGCCCCAATTGGCTCAGCACATCGGACTGGGCGGAGTGAATGACCGACTGCCGGATGACGTTGTAGACGCGCTCGGTCGCGACGACCATGCCGCCATCGACACCGGCATCAGCCACAGCGCGCCCGATCGCCGCAAAACCGATCGAATAGGGCACGATCATCACCGGGAAGCGCAGCTCATCGGCCAAAGTTATTGCGGCAGTCGTGAGTTCGGGAGTGGCTGCATCGAGTCCGATCACCATGCCGCACATTCCCTTCTCGGCCAGACCCGTGATCAACGCGGTCTGACCGCGGGCGGATTCAGGTAGCGTCTGGCCGTTCTTCATCAGAAGCTCGCTGCCGGCCAGGTACGACCACGGCTCCTCGAGATCCGATGTCTGGGCCCAGGCGACCGGCCGGTCCAAGCCGGCGCCACCCGCGCGTACCTCGACGCGCAGATGGGGCGTGCCGACCAGGTCGGCAACGCGGTACACCATCGCTGTCGCCACCTCTCGAGAAGTTTCACGTGGCCGCAATCTGCGGTTACGTGGTCGCCGTGGCCGTTCTTGCCCCGAAAACCGCCTGCTCACGCCATATGTTCGGAGTCGCTCGGCAACTTCTGCGAGCGGTTTCGGCTGCGACCTTAGACGATCATCTAGATTCTCATACTCAATCTGTACAAACCACCACTTCAAATACAGGGCAAACAGGCTCACAGTGACGCCTCAGTGGCCAACAAAACCGTGGGAGGCGACGATGACCCAGCCGCTGGAAACGCAACCAACCTCCGAGGATCACCCGCCCCAGCTGTTGCGTGGGTTCGGCTTCCGGTCGGCGCTGTCGCTGGCGTTCGCCGACGTGTCGCCGATCGCGGCGGTGTATGCGATCTTCACCCTGGGGTTGTTTGCCGCGGGGCCGAAATTCTTCTGGGCCTTCCCCATCGTGCTCATCGGGCAGCTTCTCGTCGCGGCCGTCTTCGGCGAGTTGGCGTCCCGATGGCCGTATGCGGGCAGCGTCTACCAGTGGTCGCGCCACGTCCGGGGCACCACCTGGGGTTGGGCGGCCGCATGGGCGTACATGTGGGGTCTCACCTTGGCCCTCGGCACGCTGTCATATGCCGCGAGCGGCTTCCTGCTGCAGATTTTCGGCGTCAGTGAACCCAATCGCTGGCAGATCGCCGCCGTCGCCATCTGCATCATCGCCGTGGGCACGCTGATCAACATGACCGGCCGCAGGATCTTGAAAATCGTTGTGGCTATTAGCATCACATGCGAGGTAGTCGGCTCCCTCGGCTTAGGAGCGGTGCTGTTGCTGTTCTATCGGGAAAACCCGTTCTCGGTGCTGTTCTCCAGCGCGGGGATCCCCGATGCCGACGCGTGGGTGTCGGGACCGATGTTGCTCGCGATTGCCTTCGTGGGATGGTCGTTCCTCGGGTTCGAGGCCGCCGGGTCCATCGCCGAGGAGGTCGACGAACCCGAAACGAAACGTGCCAAAGGCGATCATCCTGGCGCTGCTTCTCGTGGGTCTGGTCGTGATGTTCTCCAGCGCGGCGCTCATTCTGTCGATACCCGACCTGCCGTCAGTCGTGGCGGCCCAATCGGGCGACGTCGTGTCGGACACCCTTACCGCGCATCTCGGGGCGGGAGTCACCAAGCCGCTGCTTGCGATGTTCGTGATCGGTTTCGTCTCGAGCTTTCTCGCCGTGCAGGCCGCGGTGTCGCGCTGTATCTGGGGGGCGGCTCGCGACCGCAGCCTGCCGGGCTCGAAGATTCTCGACGGCCTGGCGGGTCCCGAGCGGCTACCTGTCTACGCCATCGCGCTGACCGCAGTCGTCGCGATCGCGTTCGTCCTGATGGCCGGCTCGGAGTTCTACAGCGTCCTGGTCAATTTCAACATCATCGGGTTCTACATCGCGTTCGGCGTGCCCGTGATCGGGGCCGCGATTGCGCGGCTGACCGGTAAGTGGCAGCCGGGGGCGTTCACCCTTGGCCGGTGGGGTGCGCCTGTGACGTATCTGGCCTCGGTGTGGATCATCTTCGAGACGATCAACGTCGCCTGGCCACGAACACTGCCCGGAGAGCCCTGGTACATCAATTGGGCGAGCGTCCTCACGACGGTGGCGCTGACGATCCTCGGCCTGGCGATCTACCTCACGGTGCGCCATCGCATCGAAGAGCCCATCGCGCACCGCCTGGGCCGCGACGCGTCGTGACCCGAGTCGCCGTCGTCACCGGCGCCGCATCCGGAATCGGTGTCGCCGTCACCGCCTCACTCGAACGAGACGGATACGCCGTCGCCGGACTCGACATCGATTCCGCCGCACCGTATGTCGTCGACGTGTCCGACGCCGCCGCGGTCGCAGACACCGTCGCGCGGGTCACCGCCGACATCGGGCCCGTCGAAGCTGTGGTCTCCGCGGCAGGCCACTACGAGATGGTGCCGATATCGAACATCACCGAACAGCAGTTGCACCGCATGCTGAGGGTGCACCTCGGCGGTCTGCGCAACATCACCCAAAGCGTGCTGCCGTCGATGCTCGAACGGGGCACCGGCTCGATCATCGCGATCACCTCGGAGCTGGCGATCGGTGGCGGCGATGCCGACTCCCATTACGCAGCAGCGAAAGGCGCGATCATCGGGCTGGTCCGCAGTCTGGCGGTCGAGGTCGCCGGCCGCGGTGTCCGCGTCAACGCAATAGCGCCGGGACCGACCGACACACCCTTGCTCTCCGCCGACTCGCCTTGGCGCGCACCGGAATACCTGGCGACGATTCCCAGTCGTCGCCTTACCAGGCCCGATGAGATCGCCGAGGTTGTCAGGTTCCTGCTCGAGGACGACACCGACTTCTGTGTCGGCGAGGTCCTCTCCCCCAATGGTGGCGCGGTGATCTGACCGATGCACAATCCACAGCAAGGACGCATAGCGCTGGTCACGGGCGCCGCACAAGGAATTGGCGCGGCGATCGCGCGACGACTTGCAAAAGAAGGAGCCACCGTCGCGGTCAACGGTCTCATTCACGATGAGCGGATGAGTGAAGTCGTCGCGGACACCGCGGGATTCCCTGCAGCCGCGGATGTTTCCGATCCCGGCGCGGTCGCGAAGGTGGTCGATGAGATCGAGACAACACGCGGGCCGATCGACATTCTGGTGTGCAACGCCGCCTGCATGACGATGGCGCCGTTCGGAGACCACGACGAGGAGGACTGGTGGAAGATCATCGACACGAACCTCGCAGGCACGTTCTATCTGATCCAGGCAGCGCTGCCCGGCATGCGACGGACCGGCGGTGGCAATATCGTCATCGTCGCCTCCGAATGGGGTGTGATCGGCTGGCCGGAGGCAACAGCGTATTCGGCTTCGAAAGCGGGACTCATCGCACTCACGAAGACGCTGGGACGCGAGCTGGCGCCCGAGAACATCACCGTCAACGCCGTCGCGCCTGGGGTGATCGACACCCCGCAACTACAGGTGGACGCCGAGAATGCGAAAGTGAGTCTGGCCGAGATGCATGAGGAATACAGCCGCGGCATACCGATCGGCCGCATCGGCAGGGCCGACGAAATAGCCTCCGCCGTAGCACTTTTGGCCCGCAAGGAGCTCGGCGCTTTCGTCGGGCAGACCATTCAGATCAACGGTGGTTCGACGAGGTGCAGGGCATGAGCGCGCAGCCGGTCGGGCCGGTCGACGGTCGGGTCGTGCCCCGCTATGCCGGGCTGACGACATTCGGGCGGCTGCCCCGGATCGAAGATGTCGATGGCTGCGACGTGGCGGTCGTCGGGATTCCCTTCGACACCGGTGTTAGCTATCGGCCCGGAGCGCGATTCGGTCCCGCACATATCCGGCAGTGCTCACGGGTGCTGCGGCCGTACAACCCCGCGCTCGACGTGTCGCCGTTCGCCAGCCAGCAAGTGGTCGACGCCGGTGACATCGCCTGCACCCCTTACGACATCGCCGCCGCGGTGCGCCAGATCGAAGAGCAGGCGTCGGCGCTGATCGAGAGCGGCGCCAAGCTGGTCAGCCTGGGCGGCGACCACACCATCGCCTACCCCCTACTGCGCGCGCATCACCGCCGTTACGGTCCGGTGGCTTTGGTGCACTTCGACGCTCACCTCGACACCTGGGACACGTATTTCGACGCCCCGCTGACTCACGGCACGCCGTTTCGGCGTGCCGCCGAGGAAGGCCTGTTCGTCGCAGGCCACAGCGCGCATGTCGGCATTCGTGGAGCGCTCTACACAGCCGACGATCTGGACGACGACGCCGAACTGGGGTTCACCATCGTGCACTGTTCGGCGTTCGAGTCGCGCACGGTCGCCGATGTGGTCGAGCAGCTGCGGGCGACCATCGGCGACCATCCGCTCTACGTCTCGATCGACATCGACGTCCTCGACCCAGCCCATGCCCCTGCGACAGGCACGCCGGAGATCGGCGGCCTTTCGAGCCGCGAACTCCTCGGGCTGGTACGCGGTTTCGAGGGGCTCAACCTGGTCGGGGCTGACATCGTCGAAGTGGCGCCTGCCTACGACCATGCAGAGATCACCGGCATCGCCGCGGCGTATCTGGCGTACGAGTTCGTCTCCCTGCTGGCACAGAAGGCCAGCCGATGAGCGTGCCCGCAGCACCGATCCCGTGGCCGAACGGCGCCCGCTGTGCGGCGTCGTTCAGCTTCGACGTCGATGCAGAGTCGGCCATGCTCGGCGTCTCCACCAAGCACGCCAGCCGCATGTCGGCGATCAGTCACCAGGCCTACGGGCCCCTGACCGGCGTGCCGCGGCTGCTGAAGATCCTTGCCAGACACGGTGTCACGTCCACCTTCTTCGTGCCGGGCTACACCGCCGTGCGCTATCCGGACGTCATCAAGGCGATCATCGACGCCGGACACGAGATCGCGCATCATGGCTACCTGCACGAACCCATGTTCGGGCTCACAGTGGTGCAGGAGGCGGCCATCCTCGACCGCGGCCTGGAGGCCCTTGATGCCGTCGCTGGCGTGCGGCCCAGCGGCTATCGCGCGCCGATGTGGGAGCTGAACTGGCACTCACCGAAACTGTTGCGTGACAGCGGGTTTCTGTACGACAGTAGCCTGATGGACACCGACCACCCCTACGAGCTCACCGTTGACGAGGGCGGTCCGCTGGTGGAGATTCCGATTCAGTGGGCACTCGACGACTGGGAGCAGTATTGCTATGTGCCGGACTTCTCCGGCACCGGGCTGATCGAGAGCCCGGTCAAAGCAATCGAGATGTGGCGGCTGGAGTTCGACGCGCAGCGCGCCGCGGACGGTTGCTTTGTGCTCACCAATCACCCGTTCCTATCGGGGCGCCCGTCCAGAGCCCAGGCGCTGGACGGATTCATCGAGTACGTGTGCTCGCACGACGATGTCTGGGTTGCCGGTATGAGCGAGATAGCGGCACACGTCCGCAGTCTCGACCTGCAGCCACGCTCAGTCGAGCGACCCGACGAACGCGACTTCTAGACATCTAGCGCTGGAAACAGCCCAAAACCTAAGTTGCGCACCATAAACCAGACCAACGCCAACGCCAGGGCCACCGCGCCACCATCGCAGATGCTGCCAACTGGCCACCTGTTGGCCGACGAGCCTGCCGTAGGTCCACGCCGCCTCCTGCGCCTCGGCGTAACGTCCTTGGGCCCACAGCCCGGAAACCCTGCTCGCGTAGACCATCGGCACGATGTCCAGCGGCAGACAGCACAGCACCGTGCACAGGATTCCCCACACCAGGTTGCTGTCCGGTTGTTGCGCCGGATAACCACAGCGACGCCGGCTCGCAATATGCTTCGATCGCATTCCCAGAAGCTCTTGTGCTGGAACTGATCGCGGCGTTCATCGGCGGTATCGGCGACGCCCTGTGACAACGCTCTGGCGAAGACAAGGAGGCGGGCCGGTCACGTCGCACATCCCGCCGTGCTACTGAAAGAGCGTTTGGAGCAGGAACTCGTATATCACCGCGCTCTGGAAGGCGGCTTGGGCGTTGTTCGAGGCCCCGGCGTGGCCGCCCTCTGTGTCCTCGTAGTAGAGGACCTCATGGCCTGCGGCTTCCAGCGCGGCCGCCATCTTTCGCGCATGACCCGGATGCACCCGATCATCTTTGATAGACGTGGTGATCAGCACCGGCGGATAGTCGCGCTCAGCGGAGATTTTGTGGTACGGCGAGTACTCCTTGATGAATTCCCAGTCGTCCGGCTCGTCGGGGTTACCGAACTCGGCCATCCAGGAGGCACCGGCCAGCAGCAGATGGAAGCGGCGCATGTCCAGCAGCGGGCTCTGGCAGACCAACGCACCGAACAACTCGGGATACTGCGTCAGCATGACGCCCATGAGCAGGCCGCCCGCGCTGGCGCCCACGGCGCCGAGCTGGGGAGCCGTCGTGACGCCCTCGGCCACCAAATCCAGTGCGACGGCGGCAAAGTCCTCGGCGACCTTGTGCCTGTTCTCGCGCAACGCCTGCTCGTGCCACCCCGGCCCGTACTCCCCGCCGCCCCGGATGTTCGCCAGCGCGTAGCTGCCGCCACGCGCCATCCACAGTCGGCCGAACAAACCGAGGTAGCCCGGCAGCTGCGGCGCACGAAAAGCGCCGTAGCCACTCAGCAGGGTGGGGGTGGGACCGGTCGAATCCCGATGCGCGACCAGAAAGTACGGCACTCGGGTCCCGTCGGCTGACACGGTGAAACACTGAGTGACGACGAGGTCGTCGGCGTCGAAGAGCGTCGGCGCGGACTTGATTTCACCTACTGGTCCGGCGGACGGGCCGTGCAGCAGCCGCGAGGGTTTGTCGAAACCGCTAGTGAGAAGAAAGATTTCGTCGCCGAATGCATCGAGGCCGGCGAGGTTGGTGGTGGTGTTCTCAGGCACACCAGGTAGCGGCTCGGGCTGCCAGATGCCCGGGTTGAGGACCTCCACCACTGTCGCGACGTCGCGCAGCTTGATGCTGAGGAAGCGGTCGCCGGAAAACGCTCCCCCGGCGAAGAAGTCGTCGCCACCGGGCTCGAAAACGACGCTCAGGCCGGCCGTCCCGGCGACAATCTGCTCATAATCGGCGACGAGCACCGAGCCGGCCTTGTATGTGGTGTCGCCCCTGGCCCAATCCGACAGCAGAAATATCATCGCCCACTCGCGGTGCACCGCCATGCTGCAGTCGGTCGGAATGTCGAGGCGGATCAGTTCGCCGTCGCGCAGTTCAAACGTCTCCTTGTTGTAGAAGTCGACACTCCGGTAAAAGAAGGTGCGCTCCTCTCCTGGATAGCGATAGCACATCGCACTCACCGAGACGTCGCTCACGGAACCGGAAAACAGCGTTTCGGCATCCTCCAAAGGTGTCCCACGCCGCCACCGCTTGATCAGCCGTGGATACCCGGAATCGGTCAGCGAGCCTTCGCCGAAATCGGTACCCACCAGTACGGTGTGCTCGTCTTCCCAGTTGATGTCGTTCTTTGCCTCCGGCAGGGTGAACCCGTCGGCGACGAATTGCCTTGTGGTCATGTCGAATTCGCGCACAACGTCGGCGTCCCCGCCGCCTCGCGTCAGGCCGACGAACGCACGCGTGCGCTCGGGCTGAATGATGTCGGCGCCTTCCCACACCCAGTTCTCGTCCTCGGCGGCGGCCAGCGCGTCGACGTCGATGACGACGTCCCACTCCGGCGAGTCCTTGCGGTATTCCTGAAGGGTGGTGCGCCGCCAGACCCCCCGCGGATGGCCGGCATCGCGCCAGAAGTTGTAGAGATACTCCCCGCAGCGCGTTACCCCGGGGATGCGGGTGTCGGCGTCGAACACGTCGAGCGCCTCCGCACGCATCTGCTCGAACCGTTCACCCGAGAGCCGGACCAGGGTGGGCCCGTTGTGCCGCTCCACCCAGTCCAGCGCCTCCTCGCCGTCGACGGCCTCGAGCCACAAGTACGGGTCATCGCCCACAACACCGTCTGCAACCGCGGTCCGCCGCGGATCATTCATGGTCACTGGGGAATCCTCCGATGTGGCATGCTCACCGTGCCTCGACGACCGAGGGACACTTGCGAATATCACGCTAGCCTTGCGGCATGCGTCACGGCCGGGTAGTTGAATACCTGCTTCAGATGGTGCCAAGGCGCGCGCCCGCTCCAGCAGTCGTCGCGCCCTCGACGTAGGCGCTGATCATGTCGACGAGGGCGTGGCGTTCATGCTTGCTGTCCAGCGGTTCCGCGACAACCAGCTGTGAGACGACCAGGCCGCGCAGGGTGGCCCAGATGAGATTGCCGATGGCGGTCGCGTGCCGGACGGCGAGTCCCTCGCCGATGTGCCTGCCGAGCTTGACGAACGCATTCGCGAGCTCGGTGAGGTGTTGGGTGGCCACGGTGTCGCGCATAGACCTTGTCGCGATGAGAATTTCCAGGGCTGCCATCGACGTGGGACTGGAGAACGCTTCCCATGCCGCGTTGACGATGAATTCCGTTCGGTCGCGGGCGTTCTCGGCGCCAGCCGGCAATTCGCGCAGCGCCTCGGTCAACTCGGCGAAGCCCTTGTCGACGACGGCCATCAGCAACCCGTCGCGGTCCCCGAAGTGGTACTGCACCACACCCCAGGTCACGCCGGCACGTTCGGTGATGTGCTTGGCGCTGGCGGCGGCGAACCCCTCCTCGAGAATGCAGCGGACCGTTTCGTCGATCACCAGAGCGCGGGTGCGGTCGGCGCGCAGTTGGCTGCCGTTGGCGGGTCGTCGGGGCGCGACTACGGGTGCCATGGCGTCCAGATCACCACATCACACCGCGGATGTGCGCGGCAGGCAGGTCCTGGGCGGCGAGCAGGCCGCTGGGAGCGGTGCACACCGGTTCGATCATGTTGACCGCGCGGGCTGCGGTGGCGATCACGCCGCCCTGGTTGTGATCGATGCCGGACACTCCGACGTGGGCGTTGATCTCAACGCCCGGATCGCCCGCGACGGTCGCGCGGTGCACGCCGGGGCGCCCGTCCGGTGGATACGGCCAGTGCGGAGCCGCGGCGTCGGTGAGCCGGTTGACGTGTTCCATCGTGATGACCGGCAGGCCGGCACGCACACCCTCGACCGCGAACCGGACGGCGGCCACCCTTCCCGGGGGCACCGTCATCATCACGCACTCGATCGACTCGGGTGTCACCCAGGTTTCGTGCCGTTCACGAACATTGTCGAGTTCGACGCCGAGGCCGCCGGCGAGGCTTCTGACCTGTCCTCCCCACAGGGATTTCAACACACCGGGCTGGAACATGATCGGCGTGTGATCGGGCGTGGTGCCGAATCCCATGCTGACACCCGTGAATTCGGCGTCGTCGTAGCTGCCGTAGTCGAAGATCTCCTGCACGGTGATCGCGGTCGCACGTGCCGACAGGCTCAGCGCGGTGTACACCAGGGTGTCGCCGGAGAAGCCGGGGTCGATGCCGTTGATGTACAGCGAGGCGTCGCCCGCCTTGCATGCCCGTAACAGCGGATCGCGCAGCCAGTCGTCGGCATGCTCAGGTGCGACCAGCCAGACCATCGAGGTGCCAACGACATTGGTGCCAGCAGCCAGGAACCGGGATATCTCGTTGATCGCGTCACCGGGACGGGTTTCGGCCTGCGACGTGTACACAACACAGTCGGCGTGCAGGGCGACCAGCGCGTCGATGTCGTCAGTGGCGACCACGCCGCTGGGTTCATCGAGACCACAGAGATCGGCGGCGTCGCAGCCCACCTTCTGCGCGCCGTTGGCGTGCACGCCGACAAGTTCGAGATCGGGCCGCCCGATGATCGTGCGCAGCGCATGGCGGCCCACATTGCCGGTGGAGAACTGGATGACTCGTCGCACGCGTGTCCCCTAGAGCAGGTCGGTAATGGTTTTCAGGCCGGCTTCGTAGAGCACACCGGGCAGCATGCCGCCGTCGATCTCGATCGTGGTGCCGTTGATGAAATCAGCTGCGCCACTGCACAAGAACACGCATGCCCGGCCGACTTCGGCGGGCTCGCCCGCGCGTTTGAGTGGAACGTTGCGGAAGTACTCGGCACCGTCGGGGTCGTCCTTGGGTAGCACGAAGCTGCGGAAGTTCTCGGTCATGGTCGGGCCGAGGGCCAGGCAGTTGACACGAACGCGTGGACCCCATTCCTCGGCCAGTGATCGGGTCAGGTGGTTCAGACCGGCCTTGGCTGCGCCGTAGGACACCAGCGTCGGGGAACCGGCGGGGTGACCTGCGCCGCTGGAGATGTTGACGATCGACCCTGTTCCGTCTTGGTCGTGCATCTGCCGATACGCCCGAACGGCAAACCACAACGGGCTGATCAGGTTCATCTGGATCGCGAACGAGTGAAACAGCACCGTGCGCTCGTAGTCGTCGTCGCTGCGCGGTGCGCCCTGAATCTGCTGGACGAGCGCGGGCACGTCCTCGACGTTCGGGGTGGGCACCGTGCCGCCCGCGTTGTTGATGAGGATGTCGATGCGGCCGTAGGTCGCGGCCACCTCCGATACCAAGGCGTCGATGGAGTGGTAATCGCCTTGATCGCACGTCATCTGCGCCGACCGGCGCGCCCAGTCCGGCTGGTCGTCGGTCCCGGGAAGCGCATCGAGTTGGGAGCGCGAGCAGCCGATGACCGTGGCGCCTGCGCGCAGCAGTTCGTGCGCGATGCCGACACCCACTCCCCTGCTGGTGCCGGTGACGATCGCGATCTTGCCGTCTAGTGCGCCCACGTCAGAACGCCGGCACACCGTCGCGATGCTGGTGCAGTGCGCCCAGCGGTGAGGTCAAGGGCAGATGCAACGCGTCGACGATGCCCGGCTCGGCGTCGCACACCCACGGGATGGCGTTGACGGCGCGCATACCCGTGGCGAGCAGGCCCTGATCGCTCGAGTCCTCGTCCGGGCGGAAGCCGACTTCGAATTCGGCGTCGAAACTGGGCTCACCGTCGATGATCACGCGCCAGATGCCGTCGATGCCACCGGTGCGGCTCTTCGGCCAGTCGGGGGCGAGGTCGTCGGCCATCCGGTCGACGTGCTCGATGGCGATCACCTCCCGGCCGTCGACCACACCGATGCATTTCGCGTACGTGGCGCCGACGGTGCCGGCTTCGATGACGCCACAGGCGGTCTCGAGCCGGCGCGGCGTGGGCAGGAACTCGCATTCCTCCCGGATCTCGTCGAGCTGGACCCCCAATGCATCGGCGACCATGGTCACCGCTGCGCCCCAGCCCCAGGTCAACACGCCCGGGCTTTTCAGGCCGCCGCGGTAGTCCAGCGGCTGGCCGAACCCGAACAATTCGCGCATGTCGAACTCGACCGAGTATCGCGAGTAGTCGGTGATCTCGATGCCGCGTACGGAGTACACCTTGTGCGACATCGTCATCAGCGCGATCGGGAAGAGGTCGCAGCCGAATCCCGGTTCAATGCCCGAGGAGAAGATCGAACTCGAACCCGTATGCGCCGCTTGGCGAATCGCGTCGAGATACCGTTCCGAGAGCGACCCGCGTTCGTAGACGAGGCCGGGAAGCGACGTGGTGACGACGTTCTTGCCCGCGGCCAGGATGCGGCAGAGGTCGGCCAGCGCCTCCTTCGGTCGAGAGCCGGCCGGCGCCGCGTAGACGACGCAGTCCGCGTCGCCGTCCAGCACGGCCGTCTCGTCACGGCTGGCGCGCACACCAACGGGCGCGATCCCGGCCAACGTGCCGACGTCCTCACCGTCCTTGCGCGCCGAATGCACCCAGGCGCCCACCAGCTCGAGGTTCGGCCGGTCAACGACCGTCCGGATTGCGAATCTTCCGACTCCGCCGGTGGCCCACACCGCCACTCTGTAGGTCTGCACGCCGCAAACCATAAAGCACTCAATGTTTTGTCGGAGCGGTTTCCGAGAATGGAGATGTCTGCCCTGGTAGGGATGACGTATGACGAACTACCCGGAGTCGCCCCGCGAAGCTGCCCGAGCCTTCACACCCGAACTGACGGATCTGATCAACAACCCGCTGTACTCCGATGTCTGGACCGACGCGCGGCTCAGCCCTCGTGATCGCAGCATCGCGACACTGGCTGCGCTGACGGTCCTCTACCGACCCGAGGAGCTGCCCGCCCATCTTCGACGCGCACGCGACAACGGTCTGACCAACGACGAGATTTCCGCCCTGATCACCCACTGCGCGTTCTACGGCGGATTCCCCGCCGCGATCTCGGCGTCCATGGTCGCCGCCGACACGCTCCTGTGAGTTCGTCCGGAGCCGCTAGTCGCGCGGCGGCTCGCCGACCACCACGCCGGCTGCCTGTTCGATCGGCTTGATCGCCGCGGTGAAGTCCGACTCTGGGCCGACTTCGTCGATCACCACTTCCCATAGCCGCGCCACCGCCTCGGCGACTTCGGTTGACACGTCAAGCGCTTTCGCCTCGTCGAGGTAGAGCCGCACGTCCTTCACCATCAACCCCGTCGCGAAACCGTAGTCAAAGGTACGCGGAAGGATGGACCGCGGGAACTTGTCCCGACTGGCGTTGGTCGCGCCCGAGCCTGCGTTGAGGACGTCGATCATCACCGCCGCGTCCAGGCCCGCCTTGACGCCCATGGCAACCGCCTCGCAGGTCGCTACGAGGCCCGTCGCCGCTAGCAGGTTGTTGACGAGTTTCATCGTCTGGGCCGATCCCGGCTTGTCCCCCAGATAGAACGGTCGGCCAATGGCTTCGTACACCGGCGTCAACAGTTCGAAGTCAGCGCGGGGTGCGGAGACCATCACCGCGAGCGTCCCATTCTCGGCGCCGCTGACCCCGCCACTGACAGGGCTGTCGATCGCGACGATCCCGCGCGTGGCGAGCAAGTCGTGGACCTCGATCGCCGTCTGCCGCCCGATCGTCGAGAAGTCGACGAACCGCCGAATCCGGGCGCCCTCGATCACACTGGTTGCGACGTCACGCGAAGCCTGAGGCGACGGCAGGCTGGCCATCACAGTTTCGGCGTTGTCGGCGACATCCCGAGCAGACGACGCGGCCCCCGCCCCCAGTGCGACAAGCTTGGCGACGACATCGGCACGAGTGTCGAAGGCCACGACATCGTGGCCAGCCTCAACCAGGCGGCGCGCGACGGGAAAACCCATGTTGCCCAAGCCGATAAACCCGATGTCCACGACGGCTAAGCCTGATCCAGTTCGGCGAATGTCTCGCGGGCGATGCGGAAGCTGTCGACCGCGGCGGGGACGCCGGCGTAGACGGCCACCTGCATGAAGACCTCACGGATCTCATCGCGCGTCACGCCGTTGGTCAGCGCACCCCTGATATGTGTGCGTAGCTCCTGCGGCCGGTTGAGCACCGAGATGATGGCCAGGTTGAGCATGCTGCGAGTCTTGAGCGGCAGCTCGTCACGTCCCCACACCGCACCCCAGCAGTACTCGGTTACCAGATCCTGAAACGGCTTGTTGAAGTCGTCCGCATCCGCCGTCGCAGCGTTGACGTACGCCTCGCCGAGCACGGCCGCCCGGATCTCACGTCCCTTGTCATAAGTGTTCTGATCCAACATGTTTCCTTGGGCTGCGGCCACACCCATCACCCGCGAAGGTGGCGCGGTGCAGGGAACTCTTCCCAGGAGGGATCGTACGGCAGGGCGCGATTGAGGATGCCGAGCTACGCCATCTGTTTGTGGTCGGGCAGCCCGCCGGTTGCCTCGAACACCACCCGCCTGCCGATCTCGACGGCGTGGTCGGCGAAGCGTTCGTAGAAGCGGCCCAGCAGCGCGACGTCGACCGCTGAACTGATCCCGTCCTGCCATTTGCAGTCGATCAACAGCGTGAAGAGGTGGCGATGGTCGGCGTCGACGGCATCGTCCTCATCGCGTAGCCGAGCGGCCTTGACGGGATCGCGCGACACCAGGACCGTCTGGGCTGTTCGGGCCAGTTGGACTGCCCTGGAACTCATTTCAGCGAAGCGGCCGCGAACCTCTTCGGGCACGGCGCATTCGGGATGTCGCCGCCGCGAAATGGTGGCGACGTGCACGGCCAGCGCGCCCATCCGCTCGATATCGGCGCCGACGTGGAGTGAGCGCACGATCGTTCTCAAGTCGCTGGCGACCGGTTGTTGGAGGGCAAGCAGTTTGAGCGCCCTGTCCTCCGCCTCCCTGTTCATCGCCGTGATGTGCTGATGGTCGGTGATGACTTGTTCGGCCACGGAAAGGTCCGCGCCCAGCAGGGCTTGGGTCGCATGCTCCATCGCGTCCGCGGCCAGACCGCACATCTCGCCGACCTGCGTGGAGAGTGCGGACAGCCGCTCGTAGAAGAGAGTCCGCATTTGGTTGACCTCCGCTTTGGGTACCGGAACTCTTAGATACCCCCACGCGATACAGCTTAACCGGCCGAGCTGACATGTTCGATCGCCGGCGCGTATCAGTGACCTTGCTGGGACCCGAACTGAGGCCGGTCGCCGTTACCCGGGTATTGATCACGCGGTTGATATGTCGGAGTGGCCGTGACGGTCCGGGTAGCCGTCGCGATCGACGTCTGCACCGCGGTCTGAATGGCCGTCTCGGTGTTGGTCACGGTGCCGGGAGCAACAGTCTCAACGGGGGCGGCACAGCGGTCCCGTGTTGCTCGTGGTGACCACCGCCGCCGCTACCGCCTGCGCTGTCGGCCGACCTGGTCGTTGTGGTGGTGGTCGTGGTGGGCGCCCTTGTGCCGTTCGAGCTACATGCGACCGACAGCATTCCCGCCGCAATGGCGACGACGCCGATTGTCAACGGCGCGCGCCGGCTGATACACGCAAGAGAAGACGCCAACGGAGTCTCGCTTTCATCGCAAAGTTACGACGTGACAGTGAGATTCATTGCTACCTGCGCGCAGGCGACGGATAACAGAACCGTGCGTGGGTCTTTTGCTTACAGCTTCGTGCTAACCCGCCGAACTGACCGGCTCGATGGGAAGGTGCCGTAGGGCCGCTGGCGCATCGGCGGGGACCACCGGATGCTCCGGCGGAATCGGCGCCAGCCGCTTGTACGGCTCGCCCTGCGCCGGCCGCTGGTCCACCTGACCCTTGTTGGGCCACAGTGATGCGGCCCGCTCGGCCTGCGCGGTGATCGAAAGCGACGGATTCACACCAAGATTCGCCGAGATCGCCGCGCCGTCCATCACCGACAGATTCGGATATTGATACACCCGCTGGTAGGGGTCGATCACGCCGTGCTCGGGGGTGTCGCCGATCGCCGCGCCGCCGAGGAAGTGCGCGGTGAGCGGGATGTTGAACAGCTCGCCCCAGGTGCCACCGGCCACGCCGTCGATCTTCTTGGCGATCCTGCGGGTGACCTCGTTGCCAGCCGGAATCCAGGTCGGGTTGGGTTCGCCATGGCCCTGCTTGCTGGTCATCCGGCGGAATCCCAGCTTCGTGCGTTCGGTGAACGTCGTGATCGAGTTGTCCAGATGCTGCATCACCAACGCGATCACGGTCCGCTCACTCCAGTGGCTGACGTTGAGCATGCGAAGCGTGCCGCGCGGATCCTGGCGCGTGTTGCGGAAGAACTGCCGCCACCGCGGAACGTCCGTCCCTTGCGGGCCTGCGCCGTCGGTCATCAAAGTCTGCAATAGCCCCATAGCATTCGAGCCCTTGCCGTATCGCACCGGTTCGACATGTGTATCGGAAGTCGGATGGATCGACGAGGTGATCGCCACCCCGTGTGTGAGGTCGAGGTCCTTTGAGACTGTGAAGGTCGCGGCACCGACGATGGACTCCGAGTTGGTTCGGGTCAGCACGCCCAGCTTGTCCGAAAGCTTCGGCAGCTTGCCCTTGTCGCGCATCTTGAACAGCAGCTTCTGGGTCCCCCACGTGCCCGCGGCCAGCACCACGTGCGAGGCGGTGTAGGTGCGCCGCTTGCGAGGCAGCAAGCCGGTCCGGGCGGTGTGGACCTTCCACAGCCCGTCGGGCCGCGCCTCGAAGCCGGTGACGGTCGTCATCGGAATTACTTCTGCCCCAGCCTTTTCCGCCAGCCCGAGATAGTTCTTGAGCAATGTGTTCTTGGCACCGTAGCGACAGCCGGTCATGCAGGAGCCGCATTCGATGCAGCCCGTGCGCGCGGGCCCGGCACCGCCGAAGTACGGGTCGGGCACGGTCTTTCCCGGCGTCTTCTCACCATCCGGTCCGAAGAACACCCCTACCGGCGTCGGCACGAACGTGTCGCCAACGCCCATCTCGTCGGCGACCTCTTTGACGATGCGGTCGGCGTCGGTGAACGTCGGGTTCTTGACCACGCCGAGCATCCGCTGGGCCTGGTCGTAGTGCGGCATGAGCTCGGCGCGCCAATCGGTGATGTGCGACCACTGGCCGTCGGCGAAGAACGGCTCCGGCGGCACATACAAAGTGTTGGCGTAGTTCAGGGAACCGCCGCCGACCCCGGCGCCTGCCAGGATCATGACGTTTCGCAGTAGATGGATGCGCTGGATGCCGTACATGCCGAGCTTTGGCGCCCACAAGAACTTGCGCAGGTTCCACGAGGTCTTGGCGAAGTCTTCGTCGTTGAACCGCCGGCCGGCCTCGAGCACCCCCACCCGGTAGCCCTTCTCAGTGAGACGCAGCGCGGTGACACTCCCCCCAAACCCCGAACCAATGATCAGAACGTCATAGTCAGGTGTCATCCGACCAGTATGGACTCACCGATCGGCCGCCTTCTAGACAGGAGGGCCTAACTTGTAAAGCAGATCTAAACAGATCAGGAGCCGACCGTCAGGCCTACCTTCTGGAATTCCTTGAGATCGCAATAACCGGCCTTGGCCATCGACCGGCGCAGCCCGCCGACCAGGTTCAGCGAGCCGAACGGGTCGTCCGACGGGCCGGTCAGCACCTGCCCCAGCGGCGGCCGCTCACCTAGCGCCACCTGCAGCAATGCGCCGCGCGGCAGCGACGGGTGGGCCGCCGCCGCCGGCCAGAACCAGCCGCCGCCGAGCGCCTCGGCCGCCGACGCCAGCGGGGTGCCGAGCACCACCGCGTCGGCCCCGCACGCGATGGCCCTGGCCAGGTCGCCGGAAGTGTGGATGTCACCGTCGGCCAGCACGTGCACATAACGGCCGCCGGTCTCGTCGAGATATTCGCGACGGGCGGCGGCCGCGTCGGCAATCGCGGTGGCCATCGGCACGCTGATGCCCAGCACCTCGTCACTGGTCGTCACACCGCTCGTCGAGCCGTAGCCGACAATGACGCCCGCCGCGCCGGTGCGCATCAGGTGCAAGGCCGTGCGGTGGTCGAGCACACCACCAGCGACGACCGGCACATCGAGCTCGGAAATGAAGGTCTTCAGGTTCAGCGGCTCGCCGTCCTGCGCGACGCGTTCGGCCGAAATGATGGTGCCCTGGATGACCAGCAGATCGATGCCCGCGGCGACCAACGCCGGCGTCAGCGCCTGCGCGTTCTGCGGGCTGACCCGCACGGCCGTCGTCACCCCGGCGTCGCGGATCCGCGCGACCGCGGCGCTCAGCAGATCGGGATCCAGTGGCGCCGAATGCAATTGCTGCAGCAGCCGAATGGACGCCGACGGTTCCGGCTCCTTTTCGGCAGCCTCGACGACCTGAGCGATCTTCTCCTCGACGTCGGCGTGCCGACCGATCAGACCTTCGCCGTTGAGCACGCCAAGGCCGCCGAGGCGGCCCAGCTCGATGGCGAACTCCGGCGACACCAGGGCGTCGGTCGGATGCGACATCACCGGAATCTCGAACCGGTAGGCGTCCAACTGCCACGCCGTCGAGACGTCCTGCGACGACCGGGTGCGTCGCGACGGCACGATATTGATGTCGTCGAGTTCATAGGTGCGGCGGGCGGTGCGGCCCATGCCGATCTCGACCATGTCACGCATGGGTCATCCCCTCTTCGTGCTCGAATCCTCGCGCGAGCGCTCGTCAGCGGGCGTAGTAGTTCGGCGCTTCGACGGTCATCGCGACGTCGTGCGGGTGGCTCTCCTTGAGGCCCGCCGCCGTGATCTGTACGAACTGCGCCTGCTGCAACTGCTCGATGGTCGCCGAACCGGTGTAGCCCATCGCTGCGCGCAGGCCGCCGGTGAGCTGGTGGATCACAGTCGACAGAGGGCCGCGGAACGGTACCCGGCCCTCGATGCCCTCCGGCACGAGCTTGTCCTCGGAAAGCGCGTCGTCCTGGAAGTACCGGTCCTTCGAGTAGGACTTCGCGCTACCCCTGCCCTGCATCGCCCCCAGCGAGCCCATGCCGCGGTAGCTCTTGAATTGTTTGCCGTTGACGAAGATCAGCTCGCCCGGCGACTCGGCGGTGCCGGCCAGCAGCGAACCCAGCATCGTGGTCGACGCACCCGCGGCCAGCGCCTTGGCGATGTCACCGGAGTACTGCAGTCCGCCGTCGGCGATGACCGGCACCCCCGCCGGCGCGCACGCGGCGACGGCCTCCAGGATCGCGGTGATCTGCGGTGCTCCGACACCGGCGACGACCCGCGTGGTGCAGATCGAGCCCGGACCGACACCGACCTTCACCGCGTCGGCGCCCGCCTCCACCAGGGCGCCCGCCGCGGCCCGGGTCGCGACGTTGCCGCCGATCACCTCAACCCGGTCGCCCACCACGGTCTTGAGCCGGCGCACCATATCGAGCACCAGCCGGTTGTGCGCATGCGCGGTGTCCACGATCAGCACGTCGACGCCTGCGTCGACGAGCGTCATCGCCCGCGTCCACGAATCATCACCGACACCGACGGCCGCGCCGACGAGCAGCCGGCCGTCGCTGTCCTTGGTGGACAACGGGAACTGCTCGGTCTTGACGAAGTCCTTGACGGTGATCAGCCCGGTCAGCTTGCCGTGCCCGTCGACGATCGGCAGTTTCTCAATCTTGTTGCGCCGCAACAGACCCAGCGCCGCCTCGGCCGAAACGCCCTCCCGCGCGGTGATCAACGGCGCCTTGGTCATCACTTCGGAGACGGGCTTGGACTGGTCGACCTCGAACCGCATGTCGCGGTTGGTGATGATGCCGACCAGCTCGCCGGTGTCGTCGACGACAGGCAGCCCGGAGATCCGGAACCGCGCGCACATCGCGTCGACCTCGGCCAGCGTGTTGTCCGGTGAGCAGGTGACGGGGTCGGTGACCATGCCGGCTTCCGAGCGCTTGACCGTCTCGACCTGGCCGGCCTGCTCGGCCACCGGAAGGTTGCGGTGAAGCACGCCCATTCCGCCTGCTCGGGCCATCGCGATCGCCATCCGCGACTCCGTCACGGTGTCCATCGCCGAGCTGACGAGCGGCACCCTCAGCCGGATCTTCTTTGTGAGTTGGCTGGAGGTGTCGGCTGTGGCGGGCACCACATCGGAGGCGGCGGGGAGGAGCAGAACGTCGTCGAACGTGAGCCCGAGCATCGCGACCTTGGTCGGATCATCGCCGCCGGTCGGTACCGGAACGGCGATAGGGATGCTGCTTTCAGCGATCGACATGGGTGAGGCCTCTCGTGACTAGCACAGTCGCAGAGCTAGATACCTATCCTATCGGCAATGACGTCGTCGCTTTGGTCCCACGCTGCCTTGCGGACACGCAGGTGGCGAGCCTGGTAACGGCTGGCGCGATGCCAGTGGGGCTGCGTAGTGTGGAACCGTGCGTGATCACCTGCCACCGGGTTTGCCGCCCGATCCGTTCGCCGATGACCCGTGCGACCCCTCGGCGGCTCTCGATGCACTCGAGCCGGGCCAGCCGCTGGACCCGCAGGAGCGGACCGCGGTCGAGGCCGATCTCGCAGACCTTGCGGTATACGAGGCGCTGTTGGCGCACAAGGGAATCCGCGGCCTGGTGGTGTGCTGCGACGAATGCCAGCAGGACCATTACCACGATTGGGACATGCTGCGCGCCAACCTGCTGCAGCTGCTGGTCGACGGTACTGTGCGTCCGCACGAGCCTGCCTACGACCCGGAGCCCGAAGCCTACGTGACCTGGGATTACTGCCGTGGTTACGCCGACGCGTCACTGAACGAAGCCACGTCGGATTCCGACGGATATCGCTGAGGGCTGAACGCTCTATTAGCCGTCGCCGCGCGTCTTGGGCGGTGGCATAACCAGCGTGGTCGTTATGACCGGGTTGCTCGCCGGTGCCTGACTTTCCGTTACCTGAGTCTCAGGAGCGCGCTGCCGCGGCGCCTCTGAGGTGAGTGCCGGCGCCGGCGCCTCTGAGATGACTGGGGCTTGCGGCGCGACGACTGCCGGCGGCGCGACCACTGTCGGCGGCGCGACAACTGCAGGCGGCACGGCCACTGTCGGCGGCGCGACAACTGCAGGGGGCGCGGCCACTGTCGGCGGCGCGACCACTTGGGCACCGCCACCGGCGGGCGGGGCACCACCACCCGCGGCCGGGACGCCGGCCTGCGACGTGGTGGTGGTCGTCGTGACCGCCTGCGACGTGGTGGTGGTCGTCGTGACCGCCTGCGTCGACGTTGTCGTGGTGGTCGTCGTCGGCGGGGACGTCGGTGGCGTCGTAGTGGTCGGGGTGGCGCTCGGCGGTGGCGGCTCCGGCACCGGCGAGCTCGATGTCGGCGTGCTCGTTTCGGTCGACGACGTCGTCTCGGACGACGAGGTGGCGGTCTCCGACGAAGACGAGGTGGAGCTGCTCGTCGCCGACGATGTCGTTGTCGAGGTCGTCGTCGAGGTGTCCGACCCCGGCGCAACGACGACCGGCTCGGGCATCGGCGGAGGCGGTGCGCCGGGCGGCAGGGTCGCGTTGGCGTCCTTGGCGTCGACCTTCACCGTCAGCTGTTGCCACTGAGTGACCAAATCTTGTTTCTGCTCAACGTCATTGACCGTCGCGACGGTGGTCGTCAGCGTCTGCAGCTTGTCCTGCGCGGCATCCCACTGGCCCTTGTCAATCAGCTGCTGTACCTCGGCCAACTGCTGTGAGGCGAGTGCCACCTGATCGGTGCGCGTCTGCTGCTCCTCGCCGAACAACATCGTGTGCAAGCCATACAGCGGGTCGCCCGGCCCGGCACCGGCCACCACCGCGCCGAAACCGCCGAGGCACAACACTGCCGCGGCAACCGAACCCACCAGGGCCATCGACGTTCGGGTGCGCTTGCGCGATTCGAGGGCACGCGTCAGCGCAACCGCGGCGTCGCGCGGTGTGACGGGTGCCATCAGCGGCGGCGTGCGCACCTCGTCGCGCCAACCGGCGAGCAGCTGCGCGAGCTCGGCCTCGCTGGGATCGGTCGAGTACACCGGCTGCTGGGATGCCAGCGCGTCGAGGAAGCGGTCCGAGCGGTTGATCTCGTTGAGCGACGGGTCGCCCCCGTTGGCGCTCCAGCGTCCGAAGTCAGGCATGGCCGTGCTCCGTCGCGCTGATTTCGGCCTTCAGCCGCGCCAGCGCGCGATGCTGCGCCACCCGGACAGCGCCGGCGGTGCTACCGACCGCCTCGGCCGTCTCTTCGGCGCTCATGCCGACGACCACACGCAAAATCAAGATCTCTCGCTGCTTTTCGGGTAGCACCGCCAGGAGTCTGTTCATCCGCGCCGACGATTCGGCGTCGAGCGCCATCTGCTCGGGACCGGCGTCCATCGAGAATCGCTCGGGTACGACATCGGTCGGGTCAGAGCGGTTCCTGGCTGCCGCGCGATGCGCGTCGGCAACCTTGTGGGCGGCGATGCCATATACAAAGGCCAGGAACGGTCGTCCCTGATCCTTGTAGCGCGGCAGGGCCGTGATGGCGGCCAAGCACACCTCCTGTGCAACGTCGTCTGCTGAAAGACCGCTCCGCTCGGTCGCCCCAACCCTTGCCCGGCAGTACCGGACGACGATCGGGCGGATGATCTCCAGCACCTCCCGCAGCGCGTCCCGGTTGCCCGCCACAGCCTCAGCAACGACAGCATCGAGACGTTCTCCCGAAAATGTCATCGTGAGCGGTATCTCCAGCGTTACTTGAGGGACACGTCCCCGAAGTGTGGACGTCAGCTAAACAATATTGATCCGACTGGCGCGACCATTGTCAGCGCTCGGCCATGTCGCCCCCGCGGCGACGCACCGTAGCTGCGCATTCGTTACGAATCCTCAGCATGTGCGACGCCGAGTGACGGGCACTGCCGACGTCGGTCAGCAGGCACGCCAACGCCCAGCGCAGCGGGATCATTCCCAGACCACCGGCCGCATCGAGTGCGGCGTCGGCAACCATGCGCGATCGGTCGATATCGCCCGCGCTACACAACGCCGCGGCAAGCACCATGTCCGATTTGACGGTGTGCCGCGCCGAGCCCAACGTGGCTGCCAGTTCGATGGCCCGTTCGGCGTGGCCCACCGCCGTCGGGCCATCACCACTCGCCATCGCCAGTTCCGCGGACACCCACGCCAGCCGTACCGGCAGCCGCGGGGGCACCGATCTGGTGAGCAACTCACCGGCACGCCGTAGCGCCGCCGCCGAGGCCGCGAGCCGCCCCATGCCGAGCGCGTCGGCGGCCAGCCCGATGAGGGCGTCGGCACCGGCCTCCGGGTCCGAACCTGCCATGGCGATCGCCCGGCCGTCCCACCGGCGGGCCCGGTCGTGCCAGCCGAGCTGACGCAAGAACGACGCCCGGGTGCTGTGCGCCAGCGACACGAGGGGACCGCCGCGCTGCAATACGCACACTTCGGCCAGGTCGGCCGTCGCAACGCCGTAGTGACCCTGGCCGCCGGCGGCGACGGCGCGTAGCCACAATTCGTGCGACGTCGACGCGGGCGGCAGCGGCCAGCGTCGCGGGTCGTCGCCGAAGGCGGCGTTCGCCAGCACGCTGTCCATCGGAGCGCGACGCTATCAATGTGTTGGGCAAAACCCGGTACCGGCGGGCACGCATCCGGCAAATCGCCGCATCGGCATTGGTTAACAGTTTGTGGTCGTCATGTTAAATCGATGTCAACCGCCTTCTGGGGGCCGAAAATAGCCTGTGCGACACCTCGGGACCCGATCAGCGAAAACACGAGTCGTGATCGCCCCTCCCCCGTTTCGTTACCACCAATGTCGTTGCCGGAGGATCGCAACGATGAACGTGATGTAAATTCTCCGCCTGCGGTTATGTCCATGAGCACATGTGCGGGCTATTGACGGAGTTTCGTGAGTACCCCTACTTTGTGTGCACGAGTAGTCATCGGCGACTTGTGCTCGGTTCGGTTCCACAACTCACGCATCCGTTCGTTCGCGAAAAGGGTGTGTAGAGAGGGGTTTTCAATGCCACAGCCGCAGCAGCTACCCGGACCCAACGCCGACATCTGGGATTGGCAGATCGCCGGGCTTTGCCGAGGCGTCGATTCCGCTATGTTTTTCCATCCTGACGGCGAGCGCGGCCGCGCCCGCGCGCAACGCGAGATGCGCGCCAAGGAGATGTGCCGGCAGTGCCCGGTGATCGCACAGTGCCGCAGCCACGCGCTGGCGGTTGGCGAGCCCTATGGCATCTGGGGCGGCCTGTCTGAGTCGGAGCGCGAACTGCTCCTCAAGCGAGGCATCCGCCGCGCCTCTTAAGCGCGAGAAGACGTAAAAGCCCCCGCCACTCGCCCCCACGGCGTGTCGGGGGCTTTTCCGTCGGCAGAACTCTAGTAAGCGCGGCCGCAGCGGTGACTGCGTTCAGGCCGAGACCAGCGGCCTAAGCGCCTCTCCGACCTTGGTGATGACCCCTGGCGTGTAGCCGTGGGTGGGCAGATTGACGATCACGCCGTCGACGCCGACGTCGAGCACGTTGGTCTTGATCTGCTCTGCCACCTGCTCGGCGGTGCCGCGCACGGCGCGACCCCCAGTCGCCTCGGCGACATCGCGTCGGGTGTCGTGGCCGTCGAGCACCACGGTCAGCAGCGTCGAGGTTTCCAGCGTCGAGGGATCGCGCTCGGCTTCGGCGCAGCGCTGCTTGAGCACATCGAGCTTGTGGCGCAGCTCTGACATCGGCGTGATCAGGTTGAGGTGATCGGCGTAGCGCGCGGCCAGTCTGAATGTCTTCTTTTCGCCGCTGCCGCCGAGCATGACCGGGATGTGGTCGCGGTAGCGCGGCTCGTTGATCGCGCTCTCGGTGTGATACCACGTGCCCGAGAACGTGGGCCGCTCGCCATGGATCATCGGGACGATGATCTGCAGCGCCTCCTCGAGCTTCTCGAATCGCTCGGTGAACGTGCCGAATTCGAAGCCCAGTTGCCGGTGTTCGAGCTCGAACCAGCCGGCGCCGATGCCGAGGATCGCCCGGCCGCCGCTGACCACGTCCAGCGTCGTGACGGCCTTGGCGAGCAGCGTCGGGTTGCGGTAGGTATTGCCGGTCACCAACGTGGACAGCTGGATGTTCTCGGTCGCGCTCGCCAACGCGCCGAGCGCGGTGTACGCCTCGAGCATCGGCTCGTCGGGTTCACCCAGCGTTGGCAGTTGGTAGAAGTGATCCATCACCAGGACCGTGTCGAAGCCGGCGGCCTCAGCCTCCTGGGCCTGCGCCCTCACGGCCGGAAAGAGATCGGCGACAGGGGCGCCGTAGGAGAAGTTGGGAATCTGTAATCCGAGTCGAATAGTCACGCGTTGGTTCAACAACCGGGCGGCGCGATTCGATCCCGGCCGGCGTACCGAATGTCATGCCGAGACGTTGGTGGACCGTGTCGCCGCCAAGGGTGGGGGCGTTCAATGAGCTGACACGCTGAGTTCGATTGACCACTGAGGCGGAAGCGCGAGTCTGCGCGCACTCGACGTCCAGCCCGACCCCCGTCCCCCTACCTTGGCCGTGGTGATGCCCGGCGTGGTCTTCTTCCTCAGCCGGCTTGTCCACCACTGCCGTCTCGGTGGTTTTGAATTACAGACACGCGCGCCCTCATCGTTGTCAGGCAGCAGAGTAATCATCAGGAGGCGTGCCTCGCGGTCCTGCTCGAAGCATAGACGCCGTACATGTGAGCCTGTACGGAGTACAGTGGCGACATGGCGAACAGGAGAAGCGGATCCGTGGCCCGCGAGCGGCTGAGTCGCGACACCATCGTGAACGGGGCCATCGCGCTGGCCGACGCGGAGGGCCTCGACACGGTGACCATCCGGCGGCTCGCCCAGGATCACGATGTCACCCCGATGGCGTTGTACTGGCACTTCAAGGACAAGGGCGAACTGCTGGACGGCATTGCCGAACGACTCTTCGCCGACGTCCGGCTCCCGGCGCCGTCCCCTAAGCCCTGGCCCGAGCAATTGCGGTCCATCCTCGAAGCGCTGTTGGACGCGTTGCGCCCCCATGCCGAGGTGGCGGGCCTCGTCTACGAGCGCGTGCTGTCCTCGGAGGCCGGGCTGACGGTGGCCGAACGCACGCTGGCGCTGCTGCGGCACGCGGGACTTTCCACCGAACGGGCCGCCCAGGTCGGCGGATACCTGCTCAACGCCGTCGCCATGCTTGTGACCACCGAGCCGGGACGAGAGCACGGTTCCGACGCGGAGGCCCGTGACGACGCCATCCGCCGCAAGACCGCGTCGTTGAGCGGACTGCCCCTACGCCGTTATCCCACGGTCGTGTCCTCGGCCGGCGTGCTGGCCGCGTGCCCAAGTCCGGACGCGTACTTCAGCCTGGGACTCGACATGCTGATCGCCGGTGTCACCGCCACCGCGGACAACGGTCCGCCCGCGGCGAACCCGGCCTGACCTCCTAAGACGGGCGCTTCACATCCCAACGTTGACAACTGTACGTTGTATATGATTTCCTATACGAAGTACAGGTACGACATACACCAACTCCAAGCGAATGGCGGGACGCCCAGATGAATGAGAACCGAACAACACTCCGGCGCAACGCGCTATCCGAGCCGCTTGCCCTGCGCAGCGGCATCATCCTGTCGAACCGGCTTGCGAAGGCCGCTACCAGCGAGCATCTGGCCGACCGTCGCGGGGCACCGACAAACCAGCTCATCACCGCCTACCGGGCGCTGGCGCTCTCCGGCGCCGGGTTGTTGATCAGCGGCAACGTCATGGTCGACGGTGCGGCGCTGGAAGCGCCGCGCAACGTGGTGATCGAGGACGGCCGACACCGCGAGCAATTGCGCCGGTGGGCGGCGGTGACCGAGGGCACCGATGCGAAGTTCATCCTGCAGCTGTCTCACCCAGGGCGGCAGACCATGCGCGGCAACCGGCTGCGCGGGCGTCGACAGGACGTCGTCGGCCCGTCCGAGGTGCCCCTGGCCGTCGGCGGCGGTGGGCTGTTCCGCGCGCCGCGCGCCCTCTCCGATGCGGAGATCAAAGCGATCATCGCCCGCTTTGCCCGCGCCGCCCAAATCGCCGACGACGCAGGCTTTCACGGCGTGCAGATCCACGCCGCGCACGGCTACCTGTTCAACCAGTTCCTCTCGCCGCTGGTCAACCAACGCACCGACCGTTGGGGTGGTTCGCTGGAGAACCGGATGCGACTGCTCATCGAGACCGTGCGAGAGATCCGGGCGACGACTTCTGCTCGGTTCCTCATCGCCGTCAAACTGAATTCCGCCGATTTCCAGCGCGGCGGCTTCGACGCGGACGACTCCTTGACCGTCGCGCACGCCCTGGAGAAGGAAGGCATCGACCTCTTAGAGATCTCCGGCGGCACCTACGAGAGCACCGCCATGGTCACGGGCATGCCACAGCGAGAATCGACGCGGGCGCGGGAGGCGTACTTCCTCGAATTCGCCGAAGAGTTCTCCAAGGAAGTGTCGGTTCCGATCATGCTGACCGGCGGATTCCGCACCCGGCAGGGCATGAACGACGCATTGGGCAGCGGTGCCGTCGACGTCGTCGGCCTCGCACGCCCGATTACCTACCAGCCGGATCTGCCTCAACGCCTCCTGGATGGAACCGCCGAAAAGAGCCTGGTGACACCAAAGACCCTCGGCCACAAGAACATCGACGACCTCCTCAACAGCGCTTGGCACCAGCAGCAGATCGCCCGCATGGGCCGTGGCAGGGCCGTGCGGCCCCGACGCGGCCCCGCGATCGCCCTCGTAATCGCGCTGCTCACCACCACCCGGGACCTCCTACTTCCCCAGCTGGCGCCCCGCTGACCTCAGATTCCCCCCACCCGGCGCTGCGGCGACCTACCCGTAGACCCGAACCCATCCCCGAAGGAGAACCATGGACCTACAACTCACCGGCAAGGTCGTGGTCGTCACCGGCGCCGCCTCAGGCATCGGGCAAGCCAGCGCCCGCCTGCTCACCGAAGAAGGAGCCATCGTCGTCGGTGTCGACCGCGATCCGATCGACACCGAACCCGGCGCCCACGGCACCGCGGTCCAAGCCGACCTCACCGACCCCGCCACACCAGACCGCGTGATCGCCACCGTGCTCGAACAGCAGGGCCGGATCGACGCCCTTGTCAACAACGCGGGCGGGCTAGAGGCCCGCACCAGCTTTCTCGAGATCACCGACGAGCAATGGCTGGCCACCTTCAGCCTCAACTTCCACGCCGCCCGCCGCATGAGTCGCGCGGCCGTGCCCGCCATGCTCGCGACCGGTGGCGGCAGCCTCGTCCACCTCGGCAGCGACTCCGCGCGGCTGCCGGAAATCGGTAATCTCGACTACGCCGCGGCCAAACTTGCGCTACTGGCGTTGTCCACCTCACTGGCCACCGAGTTCAGCCCCCAAGGCATCCGGTCGAACGTCGTGGTCCCCGGACCCACCCGCACCCCGCTCTACGACCGGCCGGGCGGCTTCGGCGACCAGGCCGCGGAGGTGTGGGGCATAGACAAGGAAACCGCGATCACCCGCATGGTGACCGAAATCCGGCCACTGCTGACTGGCCGGATGGGCAAGCCCGACGACATCGCACAGGTCGTCGCATACCTCGTCTCACCACTATCGCGCCAAGTCACCGCCGCCGAATGGAGCGTCGACGGCGGCGCCCAGCGCCACATCTGACCCCACCACCAACAAGGACAAACCAATGAACAAACCCGCCACGGACACAAACGCGCCGCGCACATCACCCCTTGCCGGACAGGTCATCGCCGAGAACTTCGCCGGTTGGAGCGCCGATATCCGGCAGGAGTTCGCCGACAACGCCCACAACCACCAGGTCGGATCGGTGCTGCTATCGGAGACCGACCAGGTCAAGGTCTGGAGCATCCGGCTCGCACCCGGCGAACGGGTCCCCGCCCACCGGCACGTGCTGAACTACTTCTGGACCGCCCTCACCGACGGAATCAGCTTGCAGCACAACGACGACGGCACCACCCGCCGCGTCGTCTACCGAGCTGGAGATACTCGGCACTTCTCCTTCCCCGGTGACGAATACATCCTCCACGACCTGTACAACGACGGCCCAAGCGAACTGGCCTTCCTCACGGTGGAACACAAGAGCGAACGGAAACAAGGCTGATGAATAGGGCTGAACCCTGCGGGCGCGCACGCCGGCGCGAACACCTCCCGTGACAGGGCACGGCGGCGGCTATCCCTCCGTGCTCCGGTGTGACAACGGACCCGAATTAGCCTGTGCGGCAATGGCCGACTGGCAACGTACGGAAACGGGGGCCTAGACCGGAAATAGACCAGTCCGACCCCCGTCCCTACTCTTGGTGGGCGTGACTACTTGGTGGGCGTGGCCGTGATGGTGGCCCTGCTCTTCTTCAGCGGCCGGCTTCTCACACCACCGCCGTCTCGGTGGTCAGCACCGCTGTGTGGAACCAGGTATTACATGAGCCGGCGGTGCACTTCGAAAGCCAAACATAGTTCGGCGACATCCTTTGGGCGCGAGAGGGATCGGCCGGTTCGTTTCTCGATCCGGCGCAAGCGATGGCGCACGGTGTTGGGATGGCAAATGAGCACCTCGGCGGCGCTGCGCACCGATGCGTCGTTGTCCTGCCACACCCGAAACGTTTCGAACAGCATCTCGCGCTCGGCGTCGGGGAGATCGTCAAAGCCGCCCAACGCATTTCCAATCGATTTCACCATCACATCGGGGGCACTGACTGCCGCGGTGGCCAGAATCGAGCCGTCGAAGACCGTCACCGGCGAGGCTTGGTGTGGTCGGCCCCGCAGCATCACTTTGGCGAAATGCAGAGCATGCGGCGCGTCACTCAGATCGTCGAACCGCGCACTGACGCCGACGCGATCCGTCGCCAGCCGACTCACCAAAGCGAGGATCGTGTCAAGATGGCGCTCAGAATTGACATGCACAATGCCGACCTGCAAATCAGGTTGGAGCCGCCATGCCGAATACACGTCCACGCTGCGCAGCATTGATTCGATCTCCGGCAACGCCTCGCTCCCCATCGCGGGAACCTCCGCGGCGATGACCACGAACGGACCATTAGCCGGCAGCCGCAGACAACTGGCGACTTCGCACAAGCTCCAGCGATCGATGACTCGCCCCTCGAGCAACGAGTCGATCAGGAACGGACGCTGCGATGTCTCGCCAAGGAGCTGCCTGTTCTGCTCATCGCGGTATCCAGCCACCACGGCGGCGGCGATCAGTTCCGCAAAGCGGATGATGCGGACCTCCGTGTCGGCCGCCATGGGCCCAGGTCGAAATGACCCAACCGCCGCCAGACCCCACACACGTCCATCGACGATGACTGGCACTCCCACCGCCGCGCGCACGCCCGACTGACGCACGCGTGCGGCGAGCGGCCCGGGGAGGTTCTGGTAGTCATCGATCCGCGCGGGCCGGCCGGTGTCTTGCACCACCGTTGCCAAAGTGTTGCCCTCGATCGAGGTGCGAGTGCCCACGGGCCACTTGGCAAGCGCTGCGGGCTCGGCGGCAGCGGCCACGAGCGTAACCTCGCCCGTTGGCTCAAAGCGCCAAATTCCGGCGGTTTTCGCACCCACGCATCGGCGCATTTCGTCGGCAACGGCGCCGAATATCACCGGCGGTGCGACCCCCCGGGCGACCAGCGCGGCCACTCGCCGCAGGGCCGCCTGTTCGGCGGCGAGCCGGCGGTACTCGGCGTATAGCCGGACACTGTCGAGGGATTCGTCGAGCTGGCCGCCGCGGTCGTCGGCGGCTAGCCCGCACTTCCCATTCCGCGCGGCCCGGTCGATATCGGCGCCCGGGGACGAATCGTTTGCAGCAGGGGCGTCTTCATACGATGGTGGTAATGCGTTGTTGCGCGGCGGATTGGCTCCGGTGGCGTGCGGGCCAAAGCGTGTCGCGTCCACCGCGGCGCTCGGTTCGCGCGACAACTCGCGAGTCTTCACCTCGGCTGTGGTCATGAGCCCATCAATGAGTGCGTTCACCTTGCGTGTCTGTCTGCTCACGGTCGTCCTCCCGGTTCGTTGGGGATCCGTTAGCTTGTGTGAGCTATGACACAGCCACGGGAGTAAGCTGACCGTCTCAATGTGAGCAGAGTGCGCGTCTCAAGGTGAGACGTCGGTACGCGGCGACGGTGAGTGCTGGCTGCGGTCAGCGCGGGGTTGCGGTTGCTACCACCGGCGCGTCGGGGCGAGGTGTATGTCGGTGAGTTTCCAGGTTGACGTCCCCGCCGATGTCGGGCGGATGAGGGATCAGTTCTTGGCCGAAGGGTCGCTCGATGAGGAGACCTTGCGCGCCAGCGTGCTCGAGTCCTGGCGTCGATCCCAAGCCCTGCGGGTTCACCCGGACCGGCTCGACCTGCCGTTTGTTGGGGAACCGTATGCCGATTCACGATTGGCGCAGGCTGCCGCGCCCGTGCTGCAGGGGATCACCGACGACCTGTCGGCACAGCCCGTGACAGTCATCCTTACCTCGGCCGATGGCGTGGTTGTGGAACGGTCTGTCTCGGAAGGGACATTCACGAAGGCGTTGGACTCGGTTGCCCTCGCGCCCGGGTACAGCTACGCCGAGGAATTCGCCGGCACTAACGGCATAGGGACAGCTCTCGAAACTGGGCGGCCCACGTTCATCCGCGGCGGCGAGCATTTCGTGGGGCAACTGGGCAAGCTCGCGTGTGCAGCGGCGCCTATACGCGATCCGATAACGCACAGGGTGCTCGGTGTCGTGGATGTCACCTGCTGGAACAGGCACGCCGACTCTCTGTTGTTAGCGCTCGCCAAGATCGCCGGCAACCAGATCGAAGACCGAATGAGGGCATCCGCCCGCGAGCGCGACATCGCGCTTCTGGATGCCTATCACGAGCACGCGCGGCGGTTTCCGCGGGGTGTGCTCGCGATCGGCGGCGAAGCCGTGCTCATGAACCGCTATTTGCGCCAGACACTCGACGCCAATGACCAGATCGCATTGCTCGAACACGCAACGGATCTGCTTGCGGCCAGTGCGCACGCTTCCCCACTGGTTGTCCTGCCCAGTGGATCTTTCGCCGAGATCTCCGTCGCCAACCGTGCGCAGATCCGCGGCAGGACCAACATCGTCTTCCACGTCCAGCTATCCCTGCAGGCAACCGTGCACCGTCTCGGCATCCATCAACCAGCCTTAACCCACATTCCCGGCCTTGCCGGTCGCAGCAGCTTCTGGCGGCGCAGCTGCCAGGAGGTGGAGCGATGCTGCCGCGACCGAGACTGGGTAGTGCTCGAGGGAGAGAAAGGATCCGGACGAGCGAAGCTCGCGCAGGCCGTCGGACAGTACGTCAAGCCGGGCAAAAATGTCCGCGTTCTGCGGAGTGAAACATTCCCGACGGCAGCGCGTTTCGTCGCCGAGCTGGTAACCGGATCCGGCGACGACGACTTCGCATTGGTCCTCGCTGACATCGACGACATCGCCGATGAGGTCCTGGAACCCGTCGCGTCGGTGCTGCAATCGCGCGCGGGTCGCGGATGGATCGCCGCAACCAAGAGTTCAGTGACACAGTCCCAGGCGATCGAGACGCTGCTGCTGCCGTTCTTCACCCACACCGTCACCGTGCCACCGCTGCGACACAGGATCGAAGACATCGACGAACTGGTACCGTGCCTGCTGCGCGATGTGGCCAGCGGTTCCGATGTTCGGCTCGCTCCCGATGCGATGCGGCAGCTGGCCAAGCTGCCATGGCCGGGCAACGTCGCCCAGCTACGGCGGGTTCTGATCGAAACCGTTGCGCGACAACGTTCCGGCATTATTACTGCCGATAAGCTGCCACCCGAATGCCGATCGGTCACCAGACGAAAGCTCACTCAGATGGAAGCACTTGAGCGCGATGCGATCGTGCGCAGCCTAGACGAGAACGGCGGCAACAAACGTGAGGCTGCGCTCGCCCTTGGAATGTCGCGAGCCACGATCTATCGCAGGATGCGGGATTACGGCCTCGCGTGATGTCCAATTTTGGCAGACTCGATTTTTCGTGCTTTGGTAGCCCGCGGATGGCTCTTGCCGAACAGGCCGTGCTCTTCTTCCTCGGCCGGTTTGTCCACCACCGCCGTCTCGGCGGCGGAAGATTACCGCCCTATGCACGCATTGGTCGTTATCCGACTCGGCCGGGTTGACGCCTCGTGTTGCCGCGGAACATGTGGCACGCCAGCGCGTTTGGACCAGCGGGCCGATTACTTGTGGGCACCGACGAGCGTGGCGACCTCGCCGGCGCAGCCCCAGCTCAGGGTGATCCCGGCACCGCCGTGACCGTAGTTGTGCACGAGCCGTACCCCGGCACCGATAGCCTCGCCCTCCTCGAGGCGGACGGTCGGACGGCCGGGGCGCAGACCGACCACCTGCTCCAACACTTGCCCACCACGCAGCGCGGGCGCGAGGTCGCAGCAGCGCTCGACGATCGCCGCGCCGGCAACCGGGTCGACCGCGGTGTCCCACTCGCCTTTCTCGAGGGTGCCGCCAAGGATGCAGTCCTGCGCGCGAGGGTGCACGTAGGCGCGACCGCCGGGATGCTCTTCGTCGCGTACCGACATGGTCAGGCCGGGATTAATCACCCGCATGATGCGCCCACGGACCGGGTACACGGTGGGATCAGAAGCCAGTTCGAGCGCCCCCAGCCCGGCGCAATTGACTACGACGTCGACGCCTTCACTCAGCTCGTCCATTGATGACACCCGCCGCCGGATGAGTTCGCCGCCGAGGCTGCGGACCCGTGCCACGAGCCACGGGAGGTAGCGCGGCATCTCGGCCAGCGGCACGGCGAAGCGCAGCCCATGCCGGTAGCCGGGCGGAAGTTCGTCCGCTTGCGCCTGACTGACTCCTCCGACGGCGGATGCCCACTCCGGATCGCCCGGAGCCTGCCGGTAGAGGGCCAACGACTCCCGCATCACCACTCCCGGCACCCCCGCCTCGGCCTGCTCGGCGAGCACCCGGAACGTTTTCCGGCCCCAACGTAAGACCCGTTCCCGGGGCCCGACATGCGTCGGGAACCACACCGCCGCCGCCAGCGCGGACGTGGTGGCCAGACTGGGCTCGGCGGCGACCAATTGCACCCGATGCCCGGCCTCGAGCAAGGCAACGGCACTGGTAAGGCCGCTCACCCCGGCACCGAGCACTGCGATCCTTGTCATCACTGAAGTGCTGGCACCCGACCTCACTTTCCACCAACTGGACCTTGGAGACCTCTACCAGCTTACCGAGGAGATGAATGCCGGCGGGCTTCCGCTCATCCACAGCCTCAATGCGTTTCGGCTACATCAGATGGCGGTGTACTTCGAAAGCCAAACACAGTTCGGCGACATCCCTTGGCCGCGAAAGAGATCGGCCGGTGTGTTTCTCGATTCGGCGCAACCGGTGGCGGACGGTGTTGGGGTGGCAAATAAGTACTTCAGCCGCACCGCACACCGACGCATCGTTGTCCTGCCACACCCGAAACGTTTCGAAAAGCGTCTCCCGCTCCTGGTCGGGAAGATCGCCGAAACCGTCCAACGCAGCGCCGACCGTTTTGATCATCGCCTCCGGCGCGCTGACGGCAGCGGTGGCCAGGATGGAGCCGTCGAACACCGCGACCGAGGAGGTGGAGTCGGTCGGGCCCCGCAACATCACCCTTGCCACATGCAGGGCTCGTGGCGTATCGCGCAGATCCGTGAAGGCCGCACTGATGCCCACCCGCGCAGTGGTCATCCGAGACACCAGGCCAATAACCACGTCGAGTTTTTGGTCCGACTTGACGTGCACGATTCCGACCTGCAAGTCAGGAAGCAGCCGCCACGCCGAATAGATGTCGAGGCTGCGCAGCTTCGATTCGATCTCGGGCAGCGGCTCATCGCCCACGGTTGGAATTTGGGCGGCGACGACCGCAAAAGGACCATTGATCGGCAGCCGAAGCTGGCAGGCGACTTCCCGCAGGCTCCACTCGTCGAAAGCTCGTCCCTCAAGCAGCGCGTCGATCAGGCTCGAACGTTGTGACCCCTCGGCCAGGAGCTGCCGCTTCTGCTCGTCGCGATAACCGGCCACCACAGCAGCAGCGATCAGTTCGGCGAAGCGGCTGACGTGGACCTCGGTGTCGGCCGGCATCGGGCCGTGGTGCAGGGAACCGACCGCCGCCAGACCCCACACGCGTCCATCGACGATGATTGGCACCCCCACCGCCGCGCGCACGCCCACCTCGCGCACCCGAGCAGCGATCGGCCCGGCGACATTGTCGAAGCTGTCGATCCGTGCGGGCCGGCCGCTGCGCTGGACCAGCGTTGCGAGGGTGTTGCCGTCCACCGGAGTTCGGGTGCCCACCGGCCATCGTGCCAGCGCCTCAGGCTCGGCAGCGGCGGCCACGATGGTAATCTCGCGATCCGATTCGAAGCGCCACAATCCGGCGGTGTCCGCGGGTACGCATCGGCGCATTTCCTCGGCCACCGCGTCAAATACCTCCGACGGTTCAACGCCGCGCGCGACCAGCATGGCGAGGCGGCGCAAGGCGGCCTGTTCGGCGGCGAGCCGACGATACTCGGCGTACCACTTGGCATCGTCGAGGCTCTCGTCGAATTCGGCAGCAAGTTCCTCGGCGGTGACGAGTCCGTCCACCACATCATCGTCGATCGTCAGGTCAGATTGAAACCCTGCGCTGCGTTCGCCATCGTTCGCGCGTCTTGCCTGCACATCGGGATCGATAGTGCTACTTGCTGATTCGGCGCCCGCACTGGGCGAGTTTGCGGTCATCGGGACACCATCGTGTAACCGGCGACGCCGAACACCACCGGCACCATCGCCAGCATTCCAAGCGTTGCACTCAGCATTGTTCGCTCTTTTCCTCGTGTGCTCACGAGCGCTGTGTCTGGCCTAGCCTCGGCAGTCGTTCGAATGAGAACGTGATGACTTGACGACTACTACGGTCGCCGCGCGGGCTGCCCAGCGCCATCGCCCGAGGATTGATGTTTAGGGTCGCAAGGATGTAGTGCTAGGCGGACCGGGTGTTTGGCGGGTTGATCAATCAGACCCGCGCATGAGCTGCGCTAGCCGGGCGCGGGAATTGATGCCCAGCTTGGCGAACGCATTGTGGACGTGGGTTTTCACCCGTATGGAGGGAAAGGTGCAGCAGCGTGGCGACGGATTGGTTGGTCACGCCCGCTGCGATGAGGCTGACTACCTTGATCTCGGAGTCGGTGAGGCTGTCCCAGCCCGTTTTTCCCCGCGGGTGGCTGACAATGCGACGTTCAACTCGATCGTCTGATGAGTCGCGGAGCCTGTCGATGTTGTCGAACACACCGACGATTGCGCTGAGTTGTCGCTAGCAACATCGACGCCGGCGTCCAGCACTTTTACGATCGAGAGGGCAGTCCGAAAGCTCACATCTGTAACGCTCGAGTTTGGCTTCAAACCCGTACCTAAGTTCGCGTCAGGAGTGTCATGAATAACGTTGTTAGGCAACAACTGTGGACATGGAAAGCGAGCCGCCTAGTTGGCGGCATGGTGCGGCTGTCAAGGAATGTCCGGTGGACCGGCGGTGGAGGTGGGGCGGCGGCTGGGATCGCGCGGCACTCGAAGCCGACCCCAAGGACGTCGTTCGGCTCTGCACAGCCGCGGCAACGACGAGCGTCTTCATGACAACGACCGCTGAATCACCGATCCTGGTGTTGGGCGCCACCGGTGGGCAGGGCGGGGCGGTCACCGCCGCGCTGCTGGCACGCCAGGCCCGGGTGCGCGCGATGGTGCGCCGGCCCGGCGAGCCGTCGGTGCAGCGCCTGACGGAACGCGGCGTCGAGGTCATGGTCGGCTCTCTGGACGACCGCGCCGCGCTCGGTGCGGCGATGGAGGGCGCCGCTGCGGTGTTTGCGCTCACCACCCCGTTCGAGGCCGGGGTGGACGCCGAGGTGGCCCAGGGCCGTGCCATCGTGGCCGCGGCCGGCGACGCGCGGGTTCCCCACCTGGTGTTCAGCTCGGTCGCCGGGGCGGACCAGCACACCGGGGTGCCGCACTTCGACAGCAAGGCCATCATCGAAAAGGATTTGGCCGCAAGCGGTTTGCCCTACACGATCACCGCGCCGACGTACTTCTTCGACAACGCGCTGGGCGGGGAGGGGGCCGACCGCGTCACGGAGGGGATACTCGACCTGCCGCTGCCGCCTGACCGGCCGTTGCAGCAGTTGGCCCGCCCGGATCTAGGCGCGTTCGCCGCCAAGGTGCTGCTCGACCCGAAACCCTACCTCGGGCGGCGCATCGAGCTGGCCAGCGACGCCGTCACGCCGGCGCAGATGGCCGAGGCGCTCAGCGTGGCAGTGGGCCTACCTGTGCGGCACCAACAAACACCGCTCGAGTCGATCCGCAATCCCGATATGCATGCGATGTGGCGGTTCCTCAACGGGCCCGGCTACCGGGTCGACATCGACGCCCTGCGCGCCGCCAACCCCGACATCGCCTGGACGTCCTTCATCGACTGGGCGCAGCACACGTTCGAATCCGGCCGCCGAGCTAAGCGATAGCCCGCGATTCGGATGTGTTGCTCGGTTAATTGGTGACAACCCGACGGTCGTTCCTCGAAACTGGCGATCGCCTCATCGAAGCTGGGGCGTGGTGCCTAGCGAGTGCACCGCGCGGTGGGCCCAAGGGTGATCGCACTTCGGCCCGGTATCAGGGTGGTGGCGTGAATAGCCTGGCGCGGGCCTGCGGTGATCTGGTCGGGGACTGCCGGCGCGGCGACCGTACTAAACGGTCAACTCATCACGTTCCCACTCGAACGACGGCCGGGGCTAGGCCAGACACCGCGCCGGTGAGCGCATAAGGAAAGAGCGAAAGATGCTGCCGCGCGGCCGATCAATCAGGCTCGCGCATGAGCTGCGTCAATTGGGCGCGGGAGTTGATGTCCAGCTTGGCGAACGCATTGTGGACGTGGGTTTTCACCGTATGCAGGGAAAGGTGCAGCTGCTCGGCGACGGATTGGTTGGTCGCGCCCTGTGCGATCAGGTTGACAACCGTGAGCTCGGAGTCGGTGAGGCTGTCCCAGCCCGTTTTTGCCCGCGGCTGGCTGACAACGCGACGTTCCACCCCTAACCGGCGCAACTCGCGGCCCACCCGGCGCGCATCGGCGAGCGCCTCGTGGCCCATGTAGGTGTCGAATGCGGCATTGAGTTGATCGAGCGCCTCGCCACCACGATCGGTGCGCGCGAGTTCAGCGCCGGCGTCCTCGGCAGCCGCGGCGTAAAGAAGCGGCCGCGACAACGACTGAAGGACGTCGGCGGCAGCCACCAGAGCCTGGGCATCACCCTCGAGTATCCCGCGGGCGTACCCGGCCACCCCCGTGAACAACGGGATCGCCGGCCGCTCACGCTCGAGCAGGTCCATGGCCTGCAGGACACGCGCGCGCAAGCCGGCATCGCCGGCGGCCGCCGCAACCCGCGCACTGAAGATCACCCGATCTAAGACCTGGGGCCAGATTGGTGATTCGAACAGCGTGATGTCGCCGCCGAGCCAGCGCATCGCGTCCTGGACGTCGTCGCGCTGCCACGCCGCCAGCGCCAGAACGTGCGCCGCTCCCCGACGTACCACAGATGAGCCAGTGGAGTAGGCGTCGCGCGCGTCATTGACCATCTGCTGCAACAACGTTCGGTCCTCCGTACGCGTCGCCACCTCGGCCAGAATCACCATGCGGATCATGTCCAGCTCGGTCACGCCTGTCCGCTGTGGGGGCGGCAGGGATTCGGTCGCGGCGCGCGCAGCAGACAACCGGCCCGCAGCGAGGTGGACAACCCCGTCAAACGTGGCCCAGATATCAAGGCCCATCGCGTTGCCTTCCCGGCGGGCTTGCTCTAATCCATCAGCGACCCGGGCCGCAGCGTCGTCCAACCGGCCGACCGCCGCCAGCAGGGTGGCGTAGTGGATTGCGGCCAAGTCATGAGCTGCGGTCGCATCACTTGTGCGGGCGAGCGCGCAAAGCTCCTCGAGGCGGCCTAGGGCGCGGCCCGCATACCCGTCGCCACCGTCGAGCAAAGCAAGGGTGAGGTTGGCCACGATCTTCGACTCGAGATCACCGGTCGATGCCGCGGCCGCGGCAGCCTCATGGGCCGCCGCAAGCTGTTGCCCACCTTGCTTCTGAAACATCAGGTTGTAGGCCAGCCAGGCCAGATGCCGTGCCCGGGTGACCTCGCTGATGTCGAGCAACCGCAGCGCTCGACGATTCTCCTCGACGCGCCGCTCTGTGCTGTGCTTATGGAGCGTCGGGAAGCGCAGCCGAATCTCGGCCTCCTCTTGGGGCGACGCCACCTCCGAGAGCGCCGCAACGGCCAACTCTTCGGCCTCCCGATAGCGGCTGGCCCGGTTGAGCAACTCCACCGTCTCGGCGACCAGTGGTCCGTGTTCAGCGTCATTGGCCGCCAACAGCTCCAACGCGCGCTTGCTCAGGTCCGCGGCCGCACCCGCATCAGTGTGGCCAACTGATTGCGCGGCCGCCCGCAGCGCGTAGGTCGCCTCCCGGTCTCCGGGCTCGGCGCTGCGTGCCAGCTGCGTGGCCACCTCGGCCGGGGCCGCGCCCATACTCAGCATGATCGACGCCGATTGGCGCTCCATCGCCCGCCGCAACGAATCCGGCAACGACTGTCGGGTGGCCTCGCGCAGCAAGTCGTGCCGAAACCTCAACTGCTCACCGTCTTCGACGAGCAGATCCGCGCACACCGCCTCCTCGACAGCCGCCATCAACGACGCCGGCTGGCGTCCCAGCATCGCGGCCAGCAGACCAGCCGAGAACCGGTCCGGCAGCACCGCAGCCACCCGCACCACCTCGCCAGCACCGTCGGAGAGCAGGTCGAGTCGCTGCCGCATACCGGCGCCCAGACGGCGCGGCAGCCCGTGTCCGGTGGCCACCGCACGGCCGCCGCTGACATTGAGCCGGCCCTCCTCGTCCAGACCCCCGACCAGCTCCCTGACCAGGAAGGGATTTCCGTGCGCCTTGGCCGCCAGATTCAGCAGCGACTCATCGGCGTTCGCGCGCACGGCGTCGCAGACCATGTCGGCGACCGCGTCCGGCGACATCGCGGCCACCCGCAGAACTGCGGCATCCGCGGGTTGCAGCACCGACAAGGTCTCCTGGAGCAGCGGACCGCCGGCCCCCGTGCGCGCGGTCAGCACCCACAGCACCGCCACATCCAGGCGCGCGGTGGCCAGCGACCGCAGCGCCAACAACGTGCCGTTATCGGCCCAGTGGATGTCCTCCAACACAATCGCCAGCGGAGTCTGTGCCGCCGCCGCATGAATCGCGTCGGCCAGATCGGACACCACCCAGTAGCGCAGATCCGCCGAGCCGCCCAGCCGGCGCAACGCGTCGGCGTCTCCAACCGGCGGATCGGCGCCCAGTGTGGCCATGAACAGCGCGAAAAACGGCACCGTCTGCTGATACTCGAAGGCCTCACCGAACAAGGTGCGCACCCCGCCCTTGTCGGCCAGCGCCATCACCTCGGTCAGCAACCGACTCTTTCCGATGCCCGGCGGGCCCTCGATGACCAGCACGCCCCCATGGCCCTGCGCCAGCGCCGTCACCAACGCGCCGATCACCTTCAACTCGCCCGCCCGGCCCCGAATCGGCGGCGTCACGAGCTGGCCGCCGACGTCGAAAAGGCCGGTTGAAGGCCCCACGGGTTGTCCTGTCTACCGTTTGCTGGACTGCCGCTGCAGTGCAGTCATTGTAGGCACCGCCCATCCACGCGGGATACATATCGATGCTGCTCAGCGGACACACGATCTGGGCAGCGCCTCGGCACCGACAGCCGAACATCAGCGGCGACGACCACGAACGGCGGGTAATCGCGCGGGCAACCAGAACCGCCAATTCATCGGCGCGCTGGTAGAGCGCTTTCGCCACTTCAGCGACCTGTTTCTGCACCTCGTCGCCTTGCACCGCCGAAAGATCAAGCCCAAGCCTCCGCCAGGGATCTAGTACTAGCCGGTACGTGACGGGCTGGTCAATCGGACCCGGGCGTGAGCTGCGTCAATTGGGCGCGGGAGTTGATGCCCAGCTTGGCGAACGCATTGTGGACGTGGGTTTTCACCGTATGTAAGGAAAGGTGCAGCTGTGTGGCGACGGACTGGTTGGTCGCGCCCTGTGCGATCAGGTTGACCACCTTGAGCTCGGAGTCGGTGAGGCTGCCCCAGCCTGCTTTTGCCCGCGGGTGGGCGACGATTCGCCGTTCCACACCTAACCCGCGCAACGCGCGACCGACCCGGCGCGCGTCGGCGACGGCTTCGTGCTCCATGTAGGTGTCGAATGCGGCATTCAGCTGATCGACCGCCTTGTCAGGGTGGTCGGTGCGCGCGAGTTCAGCGCCGGCGTCCTCGGCAGCCGCGGCGTAAAGAAGCGGCCGCAGCGACGAGTGAAGCACGTCTGCGGCAGCCACCAATGCTGGGGCATCACGTTCGAGTATCCCGCGCGCATACCCCGCGACCCCCGTGAGCAACGGGATCGCCGGCCGCTCACGCTCGAGCACGTCAGTGGCCTGCAGGACACGCGCGCGCAAGCCGGCATCACCGGCCGCCGACGCCACCCGCGCACCCAAGATCACCTGATCTAAGACCTGGGGCCAGAATGATCCTTCGAAAAGCGTGATGTCGCCGAGCCAGCGCATCGCGTCATGGACGTCGTCGCGCTGCCACGCCGCCAGCGCGAGCACATGAGCCGCTACCCAGCGGACCACAGATGAGCCAGTGGAGTAGGCGTCGCGCGCGTCATTGACCGTCTGCTGCAACAGGTTTCGGTCATCGGTGCGCACCGCCACCTCGGCCAGAATCACGATACGCATCATGTCCCGCTCGGTCATGTCTGGGCGCTGTGGGGGCGGCAGGGATTCAGCCGCGTCGCGCGCAGCAGACAACCGGCCCGCAGCTAGATGGACCATCCCGTCAAGCGCGACCCAGATATCAAGGACCATCGCGTTGCCTGCCCGGCGGGCTTGCTCTGTTCCATCGGCGACCTGGGCCGCAGCGTCATCCAACCAGCCGACCACCACCAGCAGGAGCGCGTGGTGTATTGCGGCAAAGTCATGAGCTTCGGTCGCATCACTGGTGCGGGCGAGCACGCACAGCTCCTCGAGGCGGCGTACCGAGCGGCCCGCGTACCCCTCCCCACAGTCGAGCAAAGCGAGGGTGACATCAGCCACGATCTTCGACTCGAGATCACCGGTCGATGCCGCAGCCGCGGCGGCCTCGGCGGCCGCCGCGCGCCGTTGCCCGCGGTGGTCGTGGAACGTCAGGTTGTAGGCCAGGTACGCCAGATGCCGGGCCCGGGTGACCTCGCTGATGTCGCCCAACTGCAGCGCTCGACGATTCTCCTCGACGCGCCGCTGGGTGCTGTGCTTGGTGAGCGTCGGGAGGCGCAGCCGAATCTCGGCCTCCTCCTGGGGCGAGGCCACCCCCGAGAGCGCGGCGACGGCCAACTCTTCCGCCTCGGCGTAGCGGCTGGCCCGGTTGAGCAACCCCACCGTCTCGGCGACCAGCAGCCCGTGTTCAGCGTCGTCGGCGGCCAACAGCTCCAACGCGCGCCTGCTCAGGTCCGCGGCCGCACTCGCATCACTGTGCCCAACTGATTGCGCGGCCGCCCGCAGCGCGTCGATCGCCTCCCGGTCTCCGGGCTCGGCGCTGCGGGCCAGCTGCGTGGCCACCTCGGCCGGGGCCGCACCCATGCTCAGCATGATCGACGCCGATTGGCGCTCCATCGCGCGCCGCAGCGACTGCGGCAACGACTGCCGGGTGGCCTCGCGCAGCAAGTCGTGCCGAAACCTCAGCTGCTCACCGTCGTCGACGAGCAGATCCGCGCACACCGCCTCCTCGACCGCCGCCATCAACGACGCCGGCTGGCGGTCCAGCATCGCGGCCAACAGGCCGGCCGAGAACCGGTCCGGCAGCACCGCAGCCACCCGCACCACCTCGCCGGCATCGTCGGAGAGCAGGTCGAGTCGCTGCTGCATACCTGCGCCCAGACGTCGCGGCAGCCCGTCTCCGCTGGCCACCACACGGCCGCCGCTGACATTGAGCCGGCCCTCCTCGCCCAGACCCCCGACCAGCTCCCTGACCAGGAAGGGATTTCCGTGCGCCTTGGCGGCCAGATTCAGCAGCGACTCATCGGCGTTCGCCCGCACCGCATCCTGGACCATGTCGGCGACCGCCTCCGGCGACATCGCCGCCACCCGCACAACTGCGGCATCCGCGCGTTGCAGCACCGACAAGGTCTCCTGCACCCCCGGCCCGCCAGCCCCGGTGCGCGCAGTCAGCACCCACAGCACCGGCACATCCGGCCGCGCGGTGGCCAGCGACCGCAGCGCCAACAACGTGCCGTTATCGGCCCAGTGGATGTCCTCCAACACAATCGCCAGCGGGGTTTCCGCCGCCGCACCAATCGCGTCGGCCAGATCGTGCACCACCCAATAGCGCAGATCCGCCGAGCCGCCCAGCCGGCGCAACGCCTCAGCGTCTCCCACCGGCGGATCGGCGCCCAGCGTCGCCATGAACAGCGAGAAAAACGGCACCGTCTGCTGATACTCGAACGCCTCACCGAACAAGGTGCGCACCCCGGCCTTGTCGGCCAGCGCCATCACCTCGGTCAGCAACCGACTCTTCCCGATGCCCGGCGGGCCCTCGATGACCAGCACGGCCCCGCGCCCCTGCACCAGCGCAGTCAGCAGCGCGCCGATCACCTTCAACTCGCCCGTGCGACCCCGAATCGGCGGAGTCACGAGCTGGCCGCCGACATCAAAAAGGCCGGTTGAAGGCCCCACGGGTATCCTGTCTACCATTTGCTGGACTGCCACTGCAGTGCAGTCATTGTAGGCAGCCGCCCATCCACGCGGAATACATATCGATGCTGCTCAGCGTGCACACGATCCGGGGCGGCGCCTCGGCACCGACAGCCGACATCAGCGGCGACGACCACGAATGCCCGGTGATCGCGCCGGCAAGCATTACCACCAATTCATCGGTGCGCTGGCCGCCAGATCAAGCCCAAGCGTCGGCCATGCCATTGTCCGCGCGACTGGTCAATCAGGCCCGGGCATGAGCTGCGTCAATTGGGCGCGGGAGTTGATGCCCAGCTTGGCGAACGCATTGTGGACGTGGGATTTCACCGTATGTAAGGAAAGGTGCAGCTGTGTGGCGACGGACTGGTTGGTCGCGCCCTGTGCGATCAGGTTGACCACCTTGAGCTCGGAGTCGGTGAGGCTGTCCCAGCCCGTTTTAGCCCGCGGCTGGCTGACGATGCGCCGTTCCACACCTAACCCGCGCAACGCGCGACCGACCCGGCGCGCATCAGCGACGGCTTCGTGGCCCATGTAGGTGTCGAATGCGGCATTGAGCTGATCGAGCGCCTCATCACCCCGGTCGGCCCGGGCGAGTTCAGCGCCGGCGTCCTCGGCAGCCGCGGCGTAAAGAAGTGGCCGCGGCGACGAGTGAAGCACGTCGGCGGCAGCCACCAATGCTGGGGCGTCACGTTCGAGGATCCCGCGGGCATACCCGGCGACCCCCGTGAGCAACGGGATCGCCGGCCGCTCACGCTCGAGCAGGTCCATGGCCTGCAGGACACGCGCGCGCAAGCCGGCATCACCGGCGGCCGACGCAACCCGCGCACTCAAGATCACCTGATCTAGGACCTGGGGCCACAGTGGTGAGCCGAATAGGGTGGTACCGCTGAGCCAGCGCATCGCGTCCCGGACGTCGTCGCGCTGCCACGCGGCCAGCGCCAGCACGTGCGCCGTTCCCCGACGTACCACAGATGAGCCAGTAGGGTAGGCGTCGCGCGCGTCATTGACCATCTGCTGCAACAAGTTTCGGTCATCGGTGCGCGCGGCAACTTCGGCCAGAATCACGATGCGGATCATGTCCGGCTCGGTCGCGCCTGTCCGTTCTGGGCGCGGCAGGGATTCAGTCGCGGCGCGTGCAGCAGACAACCGGCCCGCAGTCAGGTGGACAACCCCGTCAATCGTGGACCACATATCAAGGGCCATCGCGTTGCGTTCCCGGCGGGCTTGCTCTGTTCCGTCGGCGACCTGGGCCGCAGCGTCGTCCAACCGGCCGACCACCGCCAGCAGGATCGCGCAGTGGTTTGCGGCCAAGTCATGAGCTGCGGTCGCATCATTCGCGCGGGCGAGTGCGCAAAGCTGCTCGAGGCGCCGTACCGAGCGTCCCGCGTAGCCCTCCCCAGCGTCGAGCACCGCGAGGGTGACATCGGCCAGGATCCTGGCCTCGAGATCACCGGTCGATGCCGCGGCCGCGGCCGCCTCGTCGGCCGCCGCGCGCCGTTCCCCACGTTGGTCGTGAATCGTCAGGTTGTAGGCCAGCCACCCCAGATGCCGGGCCCGGGTGACCTCGCTGATGTCGCCCAACTGCAGCGCTCGACGATTCTCCTCAACGCGCCGCTGTGTGCTGTGCTTATTGAGTGTTGGGAGGCGCAGGCGAATCTCGGCCTCCTGCTCGGGCGAGGCCACCCCCGAGAGCGCCGCAACCGCCAACTCTTCGGCCTCCGCATAGCGGCTGGCCCGGTTGAACAACCCCACCGTCTCGGCGACCAGCAGCCCGTGGTCAGCATCGTCGGCGGCCAACAGCTCCAACGCGCGCCTGCTCAAGTCCGCGGCCGCACTCGCGTCACTGTGCCCAACTGAGTGCGCGGCCTGCCGCAGCGCGCTGATCGCCTCCCGGTCTCCGCGCTCGGCGCTGCGCGCCAGCTGGGTGGCCACCTCGGCCGGCGCTGCGCCCATCCTCAGCATGATCGACGCCGATTGGCGCTCCATCGCGCGCCGCAGCGACTGCGGCAACGACTGCCGGGTGGCCTCGCGCAACAAGTCGTGCCGAAACCTCAGCTGCTCATCGTCTTCGACCAGCAGGTCCGCGCGCACCGCCTCCTCGACCGCCGACATCAACGACGAAGGCTGGCGGTCCCAGCATCGCGGCCAGCAGACCAGCCGAGAACCGGTCCGGCAGCACCGCGGCCACCCGCACCACCTCTGAAGCACCGGTGGACAGCTGGTCGAGTCGCTGCCGCATACCTGCGCCCAGCCGTCGCGGCAGTCCGTGTCCGCTGGCCACCGCACGCCCGCCGCTGACACTGAGCCGGCCCTCCTCGCCCAGACCCCCGACCAGCTCCCTGACCAGGAACGGATTTCCGTGCGCCTTGGCGGCCAGATTCAGCAGCGACTCATCGGCGTTCGCCCGCACGGTGTCCTGAACCATGTCGGCGACCGCGTCCGGCGACATGGCCGCCACCCGCACAACTGCGGCATCCGCGCGTTGCAGTACCGACAACGTCTCCTGCACCCCCGGCCCGCCAGCCCCGGTGCGCGCGGTCAGCACCCACAGCACCGCCACATCCGGCCGCGCGGTGGCCAGCGATCGCAGCGCCACCAGCGTGCTGTTATCGGCCCAGTGGATGTCCTCCAACACAATCGCCAGCGGGGTTTCCGCCGCCGCGGCACGAATCGCGTCGGCCAGATCGCCCACCACCCAGTAGCGCAGATCCGCCGAGCCGCCCAGCCGGCGCAACGCCTCCGCGTCGCCAACCGGGGGATCGGCGCGCAGCGTCGCCATGAACAGCGAGAAAAACGGCACCGTCTGCTGATACTCGAACGCCTCACCGAATAAGGTGCGCACCCCGACCGTGTCGGCCAGCGCCATCACCTCGGTCAGCAACCGGCTCTTCCCGATGCCCGGCGGGCCCTCGATAACCAGCACGCCCCCGCGCCCCTGCACCAGCGCCGTCACCGACGCGGCAATCACTTTCAGCTCGCCCGTGCGACCCCGAATCGGCGGAGTCACGAGCCGCTGCGGGCTGACGTCGAATCGGCCGGTTGAAGGCCGCACGGGGTGTCCTGTCTACCGTTTGCTGGACTGCCACTGCAGTGCACGTCATTGTAGGCATCCGCCCATCCACGCGGGATACATCGCGGGATACATATCGATGCTGCTCAGCGGACACACGATAAACCGAGGTGTCCGCGCAAAGGATGCCTCCCAGCGCGAACAGACGCAAAAGGCCCCCGGCACTCAGCGTGTCGGGGGCTTTTGCGTCTGCTCGGAAGAACTAGGCAGAACTAGTTCAGGGCACCGTGGTGGTGGCTAGACACGCCAATCAGGCCGAGACCAGCGGCTTTAGCGCCTTTCCGACCTTGGTGATGACTCCTGGCGTGTAGCCGTGGGTGGGCAGATTGACAATCACGCCGTCGACGCCGACGTCGAGCACGTTGGTCTTGATCTGCTCTGCCACCTGCTCGGCGGTGCCGCGCACGGCGCGACCCCCAGTCGCCTCGGCGACATCGCGTCGGGTGTCGTGGCCGTCGAGCACCACGGTCAGCAGCGTCGAGGTTTCCAGCGTCGAGGGATCGCGCTCGGCTTCGGCGCAGCGCTGCTTGAGCACATCATCGGCGTAGCGCGCGGCCAGTCTGAATGTCTTCTTCTCGCCGCTGCCGCCGAGCATGACCGGGATGTGGTCGCGGTAGCGCGGCTCGTTGATGGCGCTCTCGGTGCGGTAGTACTTGCCCGAGAACGTGGGCCGCTCGCCGTGGGTCATCGGGAGAATAATTTGGAGCGCTTCCTCGAGCTTCTCGAATCGCTCGGTGAACGTGCCGAATTCGAAGCCCAGTTGCCGGTGTTCGAGCTCGAACCAGCCGGCGCCGATGCCGAGGATCGCCCGGCCGCCGCTGACCACGTCCAGCGTCGTGACGGCCTTGGCGAGCAGCGTCGGGTTGCGGTAGGTATTGCCGGTCACCAACGTGGACAGCTGGATGTTCGCGGTCGCGCTCGCCAACGCGCCGAGCGCGGTGTACGCCTCGAGCATCGGCTCGTCGGGTTCACCCAGCGTTGGCAGTTGGTAGAAGTGGTCCATCACCAGGACCGTGTCGAAGCCGGCGGCCTCAGCCTCCTGGGCCTGCGCCGTCACGGCCGGGAAGAGATCGGCGACAGGTGTTCCGTAGGAGAAGCTGGGAATCTGTAATCCGAGTCGAATAGTCACGCGTTGGTTCAACAAGCGGGCGGCGCGAGTCGATCCCGGCCGCCTCTGGCCGTAACCCAAAGAGTCAGCTGTCTTTCCATTGCGGCTTGCTGGATCCGCGCACCACGAGGACCGGGTCCTTCCAGTAGGGCTCGGTTTCGGAGAACTTCACGTGTGGGGCGAGTCGGACCAGTTCCCCGTAGGGGGTTTGGGTTGTGATGGTGTCGGGCACGAGGACCTCATGCTGCTCGCCGGTGGGAATGGGGGCGTTCTTGTCGAACTTGCCCAAAGACATGAACCACATTGCGCAGCGGGCCAGGTTGACGCGCACGTGGTAGCTGCCGCCTTCCCTCGCCCGGCGGATGAGGGCGGCTTGGATACCGGCCGCGCCGAGGTAGCCGGCGATGTAGTCGTTCATGACGTGAGTCGGAGGGAACGCGGGCCGCTCGGGGCTGCCCTCTTCGGTGGTGAAACCAGTGACGCACAGGGCTTCCATGTCAAACCCGGCCCGATTCTGCCACGGCCCGTCGTAGGCGTAGCAGCGGGCGGAGGCGTAGACGATGCCGGGGCGGCGGGCGGCCAGTTCCTCGGGCGACAGACCCAGGTTGGAGATCTTGCGGGTGCGGTAGCTTTCGACGAACACGTCGGCGCCGGCGGCGAGTTCGTAGGCCTTTTGGCGGTCTTCGGTTTGGTTGAGGTCCAGCCACGCCGAGGAGGTGAACCCGGCACACGGGTCCTGCATCAGGGCCTCGTGCTCAAACTCTTCGGGGTGGGCGATCTGCAGCACCTCGGCGCCGTGTTCGGCCAACGTGCGCGACATGACGTTGCCGGCGATGACGTGGGTCGCCGACAGCACCCGCAACCCCGACAGCGGGCGTGCCGCCGGTGTGAACGGCTCGGGATCGCTGTCGCCGATCTTGACGATTTCGACCAACGGCTTTTCGGCGAGCTGCCTGCCTTGAGGGTGGACCGCCCACTCTTCGGGCGTGCGCACGACGGCGAAGACGAGCTCCTTGTCGGCGGCCGCCTCGTCGAGTTCCATGGCGTCCCACTTGGACACGGCCTTGGCGATGCTGTTCTTGTCCGGCGCGCACCCCAGGAACGTGCACATGCTGTCCAGTAGGCGCGGGTAGGCGCCCGTCGGAAGGAAGAACCGGCCGTCCTTGGTCTGGTACAGGTCGAACCCCATCGGGTTCCCGAGGAAAAACGGCAGCTGGTAGGGGTGGCCGTTGATTGTGGGCATGAATTTGTACATCGGGTTGATGCCGTGGATGGCCTTGCGCAGGTCCAGGCTCAGGTCTTGGCCGTGGCCGCTGCGTTGGCGCCAGATATCGGCGATGCCCGCGGCCCCTGCCATGATCGGGATGCCGATGCACGCCCCAAGCCGATGTACGCTCGGGAAAATCGGATCCTCGCCAACGAAAGTTATTGTGCCGCCAGTATCTTCGGGCGACAGTCCGAGGTCGCTCATGACGCGCCGGAAATGCGCGTTGATGTCGAAGCCTGTAGACACTGTTGGTTCAACCAAGCTATCGCTGCTCATGTTGATTCCTTTCAACTCTGGAAGCCGCACCGGCTTACATGCCGTGACTATTGCCCAATAGGGAACCCACGTCATTGGCGCCGATGACAGCGTTGAATCCAGTTGGGTGTAGCGGGGAACACCAGCGTCGCGCGTCGCGACAGGCGCTAAGTCATATGCGCTACGCGCGCGGGCACTGACGGGCGGCATCGCACTGGTCGTGCCCGTCCGATCATCCACAGCGTCAGTGGGTTTCGGCTACATCAGACGGCGATGTACCTCGAAAACCAAACACAGTTCGGCGATATCCCGTGGACGCGACAGGGATCGGCCGGTATGTTTCTCGATTCGGCGCAACCGGTGGCGGACCGTGTTCGGGTGGCAAACCTCAGCCGCACGGCACGCCGAGGCATCATTGTCCCGCCACACCCGAAACGTTTCGAAAAGCATCTTGCGGTCCTCGTCGGAAAGATCGCCAAAACCGACCAACGCCGCGCTGACCGTTTTGATCATCGCCTCGGGCGCGCTGACCGCAGCGGTGGCCAGGATGGAGCCATCGAACACAGCGACTGAGGAGGTGGAGTCGGTCGGGCCCCCCAACATCACTCTTGCCACATCCAGGGCTCGTCGCGTCTCGCGCAGATCCTCAAAGGTCGCACTGACCCCCACCCGCGCCGTGGTCATCCGCGACAGCAGGGCAACGACCATGTCGAGTTTTCGGTCGGACTCGACGTGCACGACCCCGACCTGCACATCGGGCAGCAGCCGCCACGCCGAAAAGATGTCAAGGCTGCGCAGCTTCGATTCGATCTCGGGAAGCGGCTCATCACCCGCGGTGGGAATGTCGGCGGCGATGAGCACAAAAGGACCATTGATCGGCAGCCGAAGATCACCGGCGAGATCCCGCAGGCGCCAATCGTCGAAGGCTCGTCCCTCCAGCAGCGCGTCAACCAGACTCAAACGTTGTGAACCCGCAGCCAGGAGCTGCCGCTTCTGCTCCTCGCGATAACCGGCTACCAGGGCGGTCGCGATCAGCTCGGCGCAGTGGCTCAAGTGGACCTCGGTGTCGGCCGGCATGGGGCCGGGCCGGTCCGAGCCGACGGCGGCCAGGCCCCACACACGTCCGTCGATGATGACGGGGACTCCCACCGCAGCGCGTAGGCCGATCGCGCGGACGAGCTCGGCGAGTGCTCCGGTGACGTTGTCGAGGGTGTCCATCCGGGCAGGGCGGCCGGAGCGTTGCACCACCGCCGCGAGGGTGTTGCCCTCGATCGGTGTTCGAGTGCCGACCGGCCACTTCATCGCCGCGTCAGGAAGGCAAGCCGCGACGCTGAGCAGCGTCATTTCGCCGGTCGCTTCGTATCGCCACAACATGGCGGTAGCAGCATCCAGGCAACTGCGCATTTCGTTGGTCACCGCATCGAATACCTCCGACGGTACGACCCCACGGGCCACCAGCGCGGCCGCCCGTCGCAGGGCGGCTTGTTCGGCGGCGAGCCGGCGATACTGGGCGTACAACTTGCCATCGTCTGGCCTAGCCTCGGCCGTCAATCGAGTGAGAACGCAATTAGTTGACGACTACTACGGTCGCCGCGCGGGCAGCCCAGCACCATCGCCCCAGGGGTGATGTTTAAGGCCGGGCATGGGTGGAACTAAAGGATCCCGGTACCGACGAGTTGGTCAATCGGACCCGGGCATGAGCCGCGTCAATTGAGCGCGGGAGTTGATGCCCAGCTTGGTGAACGCACTGCGGATATGGGTTTTCACCGTATTGGGGGAAAGGTACAGCTGCGTCTCAGCAGCCTCACAGGAACCGGCGGTGCTTCGTCCTAACACCAACTTGTCGATTGGGTCGGGGACCGCGGCACGGCGATCGCGCGTCGAATCCTACCTACGTCGGGTCGCGATGCGGAACGAATGAGACTAGTGCTAGTTGGTGCCGGTTTCCGGAGCCGCGCCTGATACTCCACGCAGGGCGTCGAGCGCCGCAGCCGATTCGCTGCCCGGCTCGGCGCGATAGATCAGCAGGTGCTGCCCACCAGAGTGCGGGATGTTGAACCTATTGCGGTGCAAATACAAATCACCAACCTTTGGGTGGCGCATATGGATGACGCCCACCCGGTAACCCACGTCTGCGCGTGCCCATAGTTCGCGGAATCGCTCACTGACGGAAGACAATTCGTCAATCAGCAACCGTAGACGCGGATCATCCGGATCGCTGGCCGCCGCTTCGCGCAACCCGCTTACGGCGACATCGGTCGCTTCATCCCAATCCACGTAGAGGTCGCGGGCGGCAGGTTCCAACAGCCGCCAGCGCAGAAAGTTCTGCGCCGGGGAGCAAAACCCGGCGACAGTGCACGAGCGATCGAATTCGCGGCCAGCACATCGAGACATCTGCTGGCCACGATCGCCGGCATCGCAAACTGTTCGATCAGCTCCGCGCTGCCGTCGGCGGCGACCTCGACAGTCGCGTGATCCCGGCGGCCGCTCGTCGGACTGGCCAGCTGATGCAGATACTCGGTCGCCTTGGCGTCCAGCCGCAGCGCCCGCGCCAGCGCGTCGAGGATCTGAGCGGACGGATTCTTGTCGCGGCCCTGCTCTAGCCGCAGGTAATAGTCGGAGCTGATGCCCGCCAGCGTCGCCAACTCCTCGCGCCGCAGGCCCTGAACACGTCGCCGCGCACCCGGCACCAGTCCGACGTCTTCGGGTCGGACCTGTCCGCGCCGCGCCCGAAGGTAGTCACCGAGGGCGTTGCCGTTTGCCGCCACCCCATGAGCCTAAGACTGTCCCTCCCAACACCAGGGTCAATGCGGTGTCCCCTCTTCGGAACGCAGTGCGCACATCGTTGATGTTGTGCCGTTTGTAGACACCTGGAAGGAGCGAGATGGTTCAGCAACAGAACGTCGAGTTCGCCGCCGAGAACGATGTGATTCTGCGGGGCTGGTTGTTTGTCCCCGACGGCCCCGGTCCCCATCCGGCCATCACGATGGCCCACGGGTTCGCCGGTGTGAAGGAGCACGGTCTGGAGCGATTCGCCCAGGTGTTCGCCGCCGCTGGATTTGTGGTGCTGGTGCACGACCACCGCGGCTTCGGCGCCAGCGGCGGATCGCCGCGCTACGACATCGACCCGTGGGTGCAGATCGCCGACTGGCGCCGGGCGATCTCCTTCCTGGAGAGCCAACCCTTCGTAGACCCCGACCGGATCGGACTGTGGGGCAGCAGCTATGCCGGCGGCCACGCGATCGTGCTCGGGGCCACCGACCGGCGGCTGCGCGCGGTGGTCGCCCAGGTGCCCACCATCAGCGGGTATCAGCAGAGCCTGCGACGCGTCGCCCCCGACCAGGTGCCCGCGTTGGAGGCGGCCTTCGCCGACGACGAACGCCAGCACTTTCACGGCGCGCCACCGGCCACCCAAGCCGTTGTGAGCGACGACCCCTCGGTGCCCGCCGCCTATCGTGCGCCCGACGCGGTCGCGTTCTACACCCAGCCGGTCTCCGAAGGCGTTTGGGACAACGTCGTCACGCTGCGCTCGACACGTGCGGCGCGCATGTACGAGCCGGGAACCTGGATCGCAAGGGTGTCCCCGACACCCCTGCTCATGGTCGTGGGCCTGCACGACACCATCACCCTTACCGACCTGGCGCTGGGCGGCTACGAAGCGGCACTGCAGCCCAAGAAGCTCGTCACCATCGACGGCGGTCACTTCGACCCGTACACAACGCGCTTCGCCGAGGCAAGTGGCGCCGCGGTCGCATGGTTCACCGAACATCTCAACACACCCGTAAACCAACTGAACCCGAAAGGAATACGACATGTCTGAGCTGAATTACGAGGTACTGGTCAACGACGGTCTGCGGCGTCACCGCGAGCAAACTCTGCCGGACGGCAGCCCGATCATCTCCTCGCCGATTGCCTCCACATTGATCTACGGCGAGCGCGACGCCGTCCTCGTTGACCCGCCGATGACTTACGAGCAGGTGCAACGTGTTGGCGACTGGATCGAACGCTCCGGCAAGCACCTGATCGCCGTGTACGCCACCCATGGACACGGCGATCACTGGTTCGGCACCGACCTTCTGCTGCAACGGTTTCCCGATGCGGTCCCGTATGCGACCGACGGCACGATCGCGATGATGCATCAGCAAGGCACGGTCGGCCGGGCTGAGCTGTGGGACGTCGACTTCCCCGGCCAGATTCCCCCCAGTCCCGTGAACTATCGAACCCTTCCGGTCGACGGGATCGAACTGGAAGGCCACCGACTGTTGGCCGTCGAGGTCGGTCATACCGATACCGACGACACCACGGTGCTGCACGTCCCTTCCATCGGCCTGGTCGTCGCCGGCGACGTCGCATACAACGGTGTGCATCAGTATCTGCTGGAAAGCGCTCACGGTGGGGTCGAGACGTGGCTGGCCGCACTCGACAAGGTCGCGGCGTTGCAACCCCGAGCCGTCGTGGCAGGCCACAAGAACAAGGACCTGCCCGACGATCCGGCCATTCTCGACCAGACTCGCGAATACCTGCTGAACGCACTCCGCCTACTCGCCGAAAAGCTCAGCCCCCAAGAATATTTCGACGAGATGATCGCGCTGTACCCCGATCGACTCAATGTGGGTCCCGTCTGGTACACCGCCGTCTCGCTGCTGTCAGGGCAGGCCAGCGCATCGTCGGTTCATGACGAAGTCTCCCGCTGGTTCTTCGACGATTATCTGTCGATCTGGATCAGCGTCGGAGCCGGCACGATCGAGCGCGGGCCCGACTTCATTCTTGACTACTGGGACACGCCGCTGCACTGGTCCGACGGCTCAGGGACACAGTGGTTCCTGGACGCGCCCGCCGTGGTGGAACTGTTACGTGATTTGCAAAGCCGACTGCACGGCGACGGCTACGCGTACACCTCGGTGCCCGACCAAAGGGTGTCGGTCTATCACGACAACGGCGCGGCGATCGAGGTGATCTGGTCACGTCGTCGCGGCGACGGCACCGAGATCGAGCGATTGGCCGCCCACTTCGAGGTGGCACGCGGGTCGGCCGGGTGGCGCATCATCAGCATTCAGGCGGCGCCCACGGCAAGCGAGTCGCTGAACAGCGTATGGCCGCAAGCGGATTGAACAGCACAGCATCCAGAAGGAGACAATCATGATCATCGACACCGCCGACCTTGACCCCACCTCGAGCTACAAGCTGCTCATCGGCAGCGTACTGCCCCGCGCAATCGCCTGGGTCAGTACCAGCTCCACCTCCGGAGTCGGCAACATCGCACCGGTATCGTTCTTCACTGTGGTCGGGAGATTCCCGCCGGTTCTGTCGATCACCCTGCAGCCGCGCTCGGATGGGGTGACGCTCAAGGACACGTTCGTCAACATCCGCGACACAAACGAATTCGTCGTGAACATCGCGACGATCGCGCAGGCGGATGCCGTGAACCGCTCTGCCTACGAATTCGACACCGACGTCGACGAATTCGAGGCGCTCGGGTTGGAAAAAGCTGCCTCCGAGGTCATTTCCGCTCCGCGAATTGCCGACGCCCCGATCTCCTTCGAGTGCGTCGTCGACCGCATCATCCCGATGCCGCCGCTGCCCGACCACGTCGTGTGGGGACGGGTGAAGCGCATCCACGTGCGCGATGATCTGTACCTGTCCCGCGGCCGAATCGACGTCGGCGCGCTCGGTGCGTTCGGTCGCCTCGCCGCCGAGTACACCTTGGTCAACAACATCTTCACCACGCCGATCGGCGACGAGCTCGCCGAGGAGTTCGCCTCCCAGCGTGCCGTCCGGCTCGACGGCCACGCGACAGACTACTCACCGGTTGACACGGCCGAATGGTCACCGTCGGGCGCCACGAAGGCGGCAGCGAAATGACCAAGTCACTCAACGGGTTCCGCATCATCCGCACCCCTGCGGATACGGCCGATGCGCCCACAGTCCTATTGATCCACGGCTTCCTCGACGATGCATCGGTATGGGATGACGTGGTCGATTCACTGGCAGGTGAGATTAGCGCCGTACGCTACGACCTACCGGGGTTCGGCACGCGCAGCGGATCAGTTGCCGAGGCGTGCGGCACGACGCTGGAGTCCCTCGCCGCCGAAGTCGGCGAAATCCTGAAGGGAATCGACGGGCCGGTGATCGTGGTCGGTCAGAGCCTCGGCACGCAGGTCGCCGAGCTGGTCGCCGCGCAGCATTCAGACCGTGTCCGCGGACTGGTGCTGCTTACGCCCGTGCCGCTGGGCGGTACACAGCTGCCCGACGAGGTGGTCGCGCCGTTCGCCGCTCTCGGCGGTGACCGCGTCGCGCAGCGTCGCCTGCGCGCCGAACTATCGCCCCACCTCAGCGAGGAGCAGATTGACCGGCTCGCCGACATCGGCGCGCCTGTGGCGGCCGACGTCACGGCCCACTACGTCGACGTGTGGAACAACGGGGTGCGCAACGTCCCTGCAACGAGCGCATTCGGCGGCCCAGTACTCATCATCCGCGGCGGCGCCGACGGTTTCGTGACCCAGCAACTCGTCGATGCCATCAGCCCGCGTTTCGTCGAACCCGAAGTAAGGGTCATCGATAGGGGCGGGCATTGGGTACACGTCGAGTACCCCGGCTCCGTTGCGACCATGATCCTCGACTTCACCGATGCGATCGCCGGGGTGACGTCGTGAGCCTGCCGCTGGAACACAAGCTCTTCGTCACACCGCAGATCCCGCAATCGGGACGCGGCCCGTTGCCTGATGGCAGCACACGGATGTGGTCACCGATAACGTCCACACTGATCACGGGACGACACGACGCCGTATTGATCGATCCTCCGCTCACAACAACGCAAGCGGCCGAGGTCGGTGATTGGATCGTGGCGTCGGGACGCGAACTGCGGCAGATATACATCACCCACGGTCACGGCGACCACTGGTTCGGCGCAATTCCGTTGGTGCAGAGGTTTCCCGGCGTCACCGTGGCAGCGACGAAAGGAACTGCCGAACTGATGCAGGCACAGAACGATCCACAGTTCCGTGCCGACTTCTGGGATCGGGTGTTCCCCGGACAGATACCCGCAGGCGAGCTGGAGGTGACCGTCGTCGACGAGCGCGGTTTCGAGTTCGACGGTGTCGCGCTCGTTCCGGTCGAGGTCGGCCACACCGACACCGACGCGACCACGATGCTGCATGTGCCCGAAATGGGTCTGCTCGTCGCAGGCGACGTCGTCTACAACGGGGTGCACCTATACCTGACGGAGTCCGGTGGCGTGACCGGGATCGACGAGTGGCTCGCAGCTCTCGACACCGCCGAGGCCCTGAACCCCGCGACAGTGATTGCGGGTCACAAAGATCCACGCGCCTTCGACAATCCCTCGCAGATTCAGGCAACGCGGCGGTACCTCACCGACGCGCGCGGACTGCTTGAGTCGTCGGAATCCGCCGGGGTGTTCTACGAGGCAATGCTGCGTCTACACCCCGACCGGCTCAACCCCGGCGCGTTGTGGGGCGCGGCCATCACACTGTTTCCCTGATAGCGCGAACAGACGCAAAAGCCCGAACTGGTCGGGGGCTTCTCCGTCTAGCCGTCGAGAGGATTGGCCATCATGCGTCCGGCCGCATTGTTGGCAACCGATGCGGCGGCGGCGCTGCCCGGCTTGCGGCTCGCCTGGTCTTCAAAACATGCCAGGAATTCGCTACCGAATCCTTGCCTGGGATAGCGCGCGAGGATCTCCGCCCTTGCCTCTGCTGGGAACTCCTCCGGTCGCCGTCCGACTACGTCCCAGCCGGTAGCGACCTGCAAGATGTGGGACTCGGGGTCGGCGGTCGAAGAGACGTCGTCGCGCATGTGCAGGACGATGATCTCCGTTGCCCTGGCCGCCCGATCAGCCGGCCAACCTGCCGCCACCCCGAACACCCATGCTAGGTCTCCACCCGCGTCCTCAAAGGGCATTCGGTGACTGTCGAATGGTTCGGTGAGACCGATGTCGTGAAGCAACGCCGAGACGTAAAGGAGTTCGTCGTCGAAGGCGATGCCGTGCGCTGCGGCGTAGGTGGCTCCCCACAAGTACGAACGGACGCAGTGGTTTAGCAACGCGGGCGAGTAGAAGCGGGCAGCCACTGACAGCGCAGCTGTCGCCGCCGGCGTCTGCGGCATCTTAGCCATGCGATCTTCCTTTCACTCAATTCCTCTGGACACAGTCGTTTACAAGTTGCGGCGAGCAAACATCTCGCCCGAGAGTTTGTCTACGAGCGGACAGAAGTGGTCTGTCGTGTGCCACGCACCTGGGACGAGGAGCACTGAGGGAAGAGTCACTCCGGCAATGGTTTCCGTCACTCGCCATCTCCATCGATGACGCGGACAATCGGCTTGCCGTGACTTCGGTGGGTCGGGTCGAAAGCTGCACGAGCGTCTTCGAGGGCGTATATCGTTCCGACAAGTGGCCGCAGCCGCCCCTCTCGAAGTCGGCGCTCCAGTTCGGCCAGCCCCGCACGATCGGGTTCGACGACGAAAAAGATGGCCCGTCGGTCGTCGGGCTGGATTCGCGGTGGCTCAGCGATGCTGACGAGTACCCCGCCCGAACGGACCAACGTCGCTGAGCGATCCAGGATTTGACCGCCCATCACGTCGAACACAATATCCACTTCGCCGATGGTTTCCAGCCGGTCGCAGTCCAGGTCCACGAAGGCTTCCGCGCCCAGACCGAGCACGGTCTCCCGGTGGGCGGCGCGGCCGGTCCCGATCACCCGAGCCCCCGCCTCCGACGCCAGTTGCACCGCGACCGAACCAACACCGCCCGCAGCGCCATGTATCAGAACGGCCTGACCAGCCTCGAGACGTCCGTGGGTGAACAGTCCCTGCCATGCCGTAAGACCTGAAACCGGCAGCGCCGCAGCGATAATGGGTTCGACTCCGGCCGACAGCGGCGCAAGGTTGCGGGCCTCCACTGCCACGAATTCGGCCAGCGTGCCGTTGCGGCACCAGTCGGTGATCCCGAACACTCTTTGGCCGACAGCCAGACCGGTGGTCCCATAACCCAACTCGACAACTACCCCGGAGACCTCGTGGCCGGGAATAGTCGGCGTCCGGTCACGCCCGGCACGGTCCGTCCAGGTGCCCGGCCAGTCGAGTTCACCCGGGGTGAACCCTGCGGCGTGCACCCGGACGATGACGTCGTTCTCGGCAGCGTGCGGGTACGGCATTTCCGCCAGGGCAAGCCCATCGATACCGGCAGCGCGCTCACGCGCGACGATCGCTTGCATTGTCTTCATTGCGCGTGCCGGCGAGCACTGGGATGGCGCAATGAATCGCGGGACGCGATCTCCTGCGGTTCGAGCATCGTGATCATGTCGACTCCTGGCGCGCAGATGCAAACCGCGAGAAATCGGGTCCAGCCAGTGGCATCCAAATTCCTCATCTGATAGTGCACCACCTCGCCACCCGGCTCCCAAAAAGCCTCGCCCGCAGCAATTTCAGTGGGCGCTTCACCCTCGAGCTCGAAAAGCATTCTGCCCTGCAAAACGTAACCGAATACCGGCCCCGAATGTCGATGCGGCCCTACTCCGGCGTCCGCGGGCGGAAGCTCGACGAGCTGTGTCATCGCGTGTGCGCCTTCAGGGATTGGGGGCGGGGTGACGCTTAGTAGATCGGTGATCTTGGTGTTTCCTGCGACCAACATGCTTCAACGCTAATTGCGGTATCGCGCTCATCATGGGCCACTTGGGTGCGGCGAGGAGGGTCCAGTTGATCCCAGTGTGTCAGGGCAGCAGCCCGGTCAAGGCATCCAAAGCTGCTGACCATGCGCTAGGCGCCGAAGCCGCGTACCCAATCACTAAGCCGTCGCGCTCGCTGGGGGATTCGGGATGGCGATACAGATCAAGCCCCTCCACCCCAAGCCGTCGCCACGCACGTTGACGAGATAGCGCGCCCTCGTCGCCATCGGCAAGCTCGAGCATCACGTGCAGACCCGCAGGCATCCCTGCCACGGTGCTTTTTGGTGATGACTGGGCGAGAGCGGCGACGAGTTGCTCGCGGCGGCTCCGGTACTGGGCGCGCATTGTGCGGATGTGTCTGTCATAGGAACCCGACACAATGAACTCGGCCATCGCCAACTGGTCGACGAAGCCCGAGGTCTCCTCGGTTTCACCTTTCTGCCGGGCCACCGCGTCGACGAGTCGTTCCGGCAACACCAGCCAGCCGAGCCGAAGCCCCGGCGCCAGCGACTTGCTCGCCGTCCCCATATAGATGACATGTTCGGGATCGCCGCCGTGCAGCGCGCCGACGGGGCTGCGGTCGTAACGGAATTCTCCGTCGTAATCGTCTTCGATGATCACTCCACCGGTTCGTCGCGCCCAATCAATGACCGCTGCGCGGCGGTCGGAGTGCAAAGACACGCCAAGCGGGAACTGGTGCGACGGGGTCAGCAGCACACCACCCACCTCCGCCATGTCCTCGAGCGCCTTGACGTCAGCACCATAGGAGTCCACTGTCAGTGGCGGGCAATATAACCCCGCTCTGATCAGCGACGCCCACTGTGAGGACAGGCCGAACTCCTCGACGGCGACGGCGGCAACGCCGGCATCTGCGAGTGCGCCGGCGACGAGGCTCACTCCCTCAGCGGCCCCGCTGCACACGACGATGCTGCACGGTCGGGCTCGAACCCCCCGTGCGCGAGCGAGATACTCGGCAAGGGCGTGGCGAAGCTCCGGCCGGCCATGCGGGTCGGCGTAGCCGAATGCCTCATATGGCGCCGAGTCCAACGCGCGCTTGACCGCGCGACTCCACTCTGCCCGTGGAAACGACGCCAGGTCCGGATGACCAGGCCGCAAGTCGTGGTCCAATCGGCGTGGCGCCCGTCGCTTAGGCGGTGCCGCGGCGGACCGGAGAACCTCGGCCGCACGTTCAGAAACGAATGTGCTTGAGCCATGTAGTGATGTCAGCCAGCCCTCGGCGATGAGTTCGGCATACGCACGCGCCAGGGTATTCCTCGCGACGCCGAGGTCGGCGGCCAGCGCGCGGCTTGAGGGCAACCGAGTCCCCGGCACCAACCGTCCCGAACGGATCGCGTCGCGGATGGCGTCCATCACGCTGTCACGCACCCTGCCGCCGGGGCGATCCAGGTGTAGATCCAATCCGGCGACGGAGCGCTGTGGTCCAGTCGTTACGTGCACGTCAGTGTTCGTGGCCGTGCCCGGCGGAGTGATCGGACAGCTGCTCGGCCATACAAGATGACAGCCATAGTTCAACCTAGAACACGTCGACCTCCGAGCTGACGTCGTCCTCCTACCAGATGGCGCGATGCGGGCCTAGAAGGCGGCCTCACACACAAAACACCCCCGGCCATCAAGACCGGGGGTGCTCCGTGGCGCCAGTTCTAGTGGGCGTGGCCGTGATGGCCGTGGCCGTGGTCGTGACCGAGCCCTACGGCATCTGGGGTGGCCTATCGGAGTCGGAGCGGGAGTTGCTACTCGAGCGTGGCACCCGCCGCGCCTCATCAGAGTCAGTGCGCGTGGGCTCGGCGAGCCGAGTGCCGCGGCTGCGGCGGCGAGCCGCAAGGCGGCGCCTCCGAACTTTCCACGAGCTCCATTCGCCCAATGTGACGCCGGCCGCGAGCGCGGTACCGATCGCGAACGCGCCCAACACCGCAGCGAACCCGACGGCCTGCTGGTCGTTGAGAATCGCGTAGATGCCGTGCAGGAGCGAGAGGCCCGGTAGCAGTGGCACGATGCCCGCGATCGACACAACCATTGGCGGCGCGAGATTGCGGCGTTCCATCAGTCGGCCGACCAATCCGATCGGCACCGCTGCGACGAACGACGCCACCACGACACCCAAGCCCGCGCCCTGCGCGAGGAGGAACGCGATGGTGCCCGCGGCGCCGCCGAATGCCGCAGCCACCGCTGCGGACCGTTCGGCATAGCAGGCCAGGGCGTACGCCGCTGCGCTCGCCGCGCCGAATGCGACACGTGCAGGCAGCTCCGCCAGGGCCGGGGGTGCGTAAGCGCTGATGGCGACGAACGGCGCACCGAAACGGCTGGCGAGGTGCAATACCAACGCGACACCGGCGATCGTCGCGCCCGTCATCATGACCAACTCGAAGAAGCGGCCCGCAGCGGTCACCGGGGCACCGGTGATGACGTCGCCAACCGAGCCCACCAGTGAAAGGCCGGCAAGCAGCACAACGAGGCCGGCAGCGATGGCCACCGTCGGTTCGAATTGCAGCCCCAGCTTGGGGCTGAGCCAGTAGAGCACCAGCGGGGGCGCGGTCGCGATCGCACCGCCGACCGCGTACTGGAAGAAGAACGGCAGTCCATGCTTGTTGAGTCGCCGATTGACGCGGTCGATCGTCATGGCGCTCAGAGCGCTGACCAAGCAGGCCAGCCAGATTGGCGCCCAGGGTTCCCGCCGTCGCGAACGCCAGCGCGCCCCAGGCCAGGGTGGCGACCCAGCGCTTGTACGGGTGCGGCGCGGTGATGATGGCGTCAAGCTCGTCGCGAGCCTTCGACGAAGTCACCTGCCCCGCGCGGATACGACCGATCAGACGGTCGACGGCTGCCAGTCGGCTGAAGTCCATCGACCGGGATTGCACGATGTGCAACGTGGTGGCCGCCGGTGACGTCGGCCCACGGTACGCAGCGACGTGGATCGTCGTGTTGATGACGTCGACCTCGCAACGCTCGATACCGTACGCGGCGGCGATGGCTGACACCTGGTCCATCGTGGCGGTCGCCGGCATCCCGGACGCCATCAAGATGGCACCGATACTCCCGGCCAAATCGAGCACCTCGCCCACCCGCGCGTAGTACGCGTCGTCGTGCTCTGTGCGCCCCGGACTCGTTATCCGCGGCAGGCTGTCCGTTGGTGGCTCGGTTTCCCGAACGATTCGGCTCAAGATCTCGCGATGACGTGCGCGCCATGGCCGGCCCGCGCGATCACGGGTCAACTCCACAACACTCCCCTCCTGTTCAATGACGAATTCAGACATTCGCAACGGGCAGACGCCGACACTGGTTCCGTCTATCGCCTAAAGCCTTTTGTGTTTTCGCTCGCTTCCTCAGAACCGGGCAGAGTCGACGGTCGCGGCCTGCGGAACGGACTCCTGCGTGCAGCGGTCGCCGGGGCAATCCGTGCCGCTGTCGGTCGATGATGAGGTGTGGAGCAGCGGCTCTAACCCTACTCTTAGAGATTTGGCATATCTGCGGTCTTGCCAGTGAGAATCAGCACAGTTTGCCCAGCAATAAAGCGCATCCATGCTGCGCACAAATCGCCGTGACACCAAACGAAACACCCCCGTGGTCATCTGCCTCCTCGGCGGGCTTCTCGACGACCGCCGTCTCTCGGAGGTGTCGGATTACAGCCATCCGCACTGAGTTCTAGTCACTTCGCCATGCGGGGGCGCCTACTCCTCGGCAGAAGAGGTGAAACGGGTGAGCAGATCCTTAAGTTGTTCTGCCTCGCCCGGCTCCAGAACGGATACCAGGCGCTCAGCCAATGGCTCCGCGGCCACGTGAGCGGCGTCGAAGAGCTCGAGCCCCGTAGGCGTGATCTCCACCGCCCGCACCCGCCGATCCCCCGGAACGGACTTGCGCACAGCCAGGCCGTCGCGCTCCAGGTCGTCCACAATCCGCATGATCCCCGCCTTGTCCGAGCCCGTCGCCTCGACCAAGTCCCGCTGCTCCGTGGGCCCGCGGTTTACCAGGACAAGCAGCACGGCAAAATGTCGCAATTCGATGCCCAGCGGCCGAAGCGCCTCCGACATCACCGCGGCCGCGCGCCAGTGCGCCCGGCGCAGCAGCAACCCGAGAGCGAAAGGCGAGGGATCTCCGGGGCGGTCGGTTGCACGCTCGGCGGTCGCATGCCTAGAAGCGTCGCCGGTCATGAGGCTCGGATCGTTTCGTCCGGATCGAACACCGGACTCCGTCCGGCGGAATGGTCCACCTTCCCGAAACCGGGCAACTCATCGTCGACGAACGTGACCGTTTCGTCGAGCGGCGCCCTGCCCGTACGGATGTAACTGACCGCGGGGTCCTCGTAGCCGATCGACATGCCACAAAAAAGGAGCAGCCGGTGCGGGGGGGACAGTATCTCTGCGACCGTCTCGCGAACCTGCGACCACGCCATCTGTGGGCAGCTATGCAGCCCTTCGGCGCGGAGTAGCAGCATGACGCTCTGCAGATACATCCCGAGGTCGGCCCATTGGCCCGGGCCCATGTCGCGGTCGATGTAACAGAACAATGCTGCGGGCGCACCGAAACAGTCCCAGTTGGCAATAGCTGCCCGCTGGCGCGCCTCCCAGTCCTCGCGCTCAATGCCGAGTGCGCTGTAGCGCTCCTTGCCGAAGGCCGACCGCCGCTCTTGATATGGGGACTTCAGCGCATGCGGGTACATCTCGTACTCCCGCTCGTCCCATGGGGCACCGGTGGCCACACGCTCGACCGCGCGCTTCTTGAGCTCGGCCAACGGCGCGCCGGTCAGCACGTAGATGTTCCATGGCTGGATGTTCGATCCTGACGGCGACCGCCTTGCGGCGGACAGCACACGCTCCAGCACCTCTCGCGGCACAGGCTGGTCGGTGAATCCGCGCACCGCGCGTCGGCTTGTGACTGCCTCATATACGTCCATGATCGCCTACCTACATCCGTTTCTTTCGATACTGTATCATATAATACAGTATTGGTTAGTACTATTCCCGCGAGTTGTCGGACGAGGTCCTAATGGCTGGGTGAAACCCATACGGACCGATGAACGACCCAGGAGGGGAGATAGAAACGCACCCCATCGTCACCGACAAAGCGAAGGCCCCGTTCCTCGCCGGGCGAGATACGGGGCCTTGCTGTTCTCACCGTTTAGTGATGGTGGTGATGACCGTGGCCAGAGATCGCCTTCGAGACACTGATCGCCAACGCAACACCGCTGCCGCCCGGCGGACTGGTGCAAAGTTCCGTCATCGACGTGTCCGGCGCGCGGGAAGTGAACATGATGGTGAGCATCATCAACACGGACGCTGCGGTCCGATGGGCGATCCACTTTGGCCCTACAACCAACAACGGATTCGCGCTTTGTCGACAAGGCACCTTCGGTTCGGTGAACACACAGGCGATTTCGATGCCCGTGTTCGGGACCGGGATGTTCGTGGTCGTGACCAACCAAGGCCAAAACAATCAGCACGTGAGCGGGAAAGTGTATTTCATCCGCGAACTCCCGTAGCTGCGTCGTTCGCCGGCCTTCCGACACGGCCCGGGGAGCCTACCGGCAACCTACCGACATGCCCTATCGGCACATTGGCGTAGCCAGTAATGCGAAGCACCCCCGGTCCATTGGGACCGGGGGTGCTTCGCATTTCTCGTACTAGTGAGCGTGGCCGTGACCGTGGCCGTGGTCTTCGTCCTCGGCCGGCTTGTCGACCACCGCCGTCTCCGTGGTGAGCACCATCCGCGCCACCGACGCGGCGTTCAGCACCGCCGAGCGGGTCACCTTGACCGGGTCGACGACGCCGTCGGCGGCCAGGTCGCCGTAGGACAGTGTGGCGGCGTTGAAGCCCTGCCCGTCGGGCATCTCAGCCACCTTGTTCACCACCACCGAGCCGTCCAGCCCGGCATTGGCGGCGATCCAGTACAGCGGAGCCGACAGCGCAGAGCTGAACACGTCGACACCGAGCGCCTCGTCACCGGTCAGCTCGCTGCGCAGCTTGTCCAGCGCCTTGCGGGCGCGAACCAGTGCCGCGCCACCGCCGGTGATGATGCCCTCTTCGACCGCGGCCTTGGCGGCGGCGACGGCGTCCTCCACGGCCTCTTTGCGCTTCTTGAGGTCGGTCTCGGTAGCCGCACCGACCTTGATGACGGCGACGCCGCCGGACAGCTTGGCCAGCCGCTCCTCGAGCTTCTCCCGGTCCCAGTCGGAATCGGTGTTCTCGATCTCGCCCTTCAGCTGCGCCGTGCGGGCCTCGATGGCCTCCTTGGTACCGCCGCCGTCGACGATCGTGGTGGCGTCCTTGGTCACCACGACGCGCCGAGCGGAGCCAAGCACGTCGAGGCCCACCTCACGCAGCACCAACCCGACGTCGGGGTTGACGACCTGACCGCCGGTCACCACGGCGAGGTCGTCGAGGAACGCCTTGCGACGGTCGCCGAAGAACGGCGCCTTGACGGCGACGGCCTTCAGCGTCTTGCGGATCGCGTTGACCACCAACGTCGAAAGCGCCTCGCCCTCAACGTCTTCGGCGACGATCAGCAGCGGCTTGCCGCTCTCGGCGACCTTCTCCAGCAGTGGCAGCAGGTCCGGCAGCGAGCTGATCTTCTCGCGGTGCAGCAGCACCAGCGCGTCTTCGAGCACCGCTTCCTGGGCGTCGAAGTCGGTGATGAAGTACGCCGAGATGAAGCCCTTGTCGAAGCCGACGCCGTCGGTGACTTCGAGTTCGGTGTTCAGCGTCGAGGACTCCTCGACGGACACGACGCCGTCGTGGCCCACCTTGGTCATCGCCTCGCCGACCAGTTCACCGATCTGCTCGTCGCGCGAGGAGACGGTGGCGACCTGCGCGATGCCCTTCTTGTCGGTCACCGGCGTGGCCGAGGCCAGCAGGGCTTCGGACAGCGCGTCGGCGGCCTTGGAGATACCCGAGCCGAGCTCGATCGGGTTGGCACCGGCGGCGACTTGCCGCAGCCCGGCCTTCACTATCGCCTGCGCCACTACGGTCGCGGTGGTGGTGCCGTCACCGGCGACGTCGTTGGTCTTGGTGGCCACCGACTTCACCAGCTGCGCGCCGAGGTTCTCGAACGGGTCCTCGAGGTCGATCTCGCGGGCGACGGTGACGCCGTCGTTGGTGACGGTCGGGCCGCCGAACGCCTTGGCCAGCACGACGTGGCGGCCGCGCGGGCCCAGCGTCACGCGCACCGCGTCGGCGAGCTTGTCGACGCCGGCTTCCATTGCGCGGCGCGCAGTTTCGTCAAAACTAATGAGTTTGCTCATGTGCTCTTTCTGAAGTCGAATGCATGCCGCCCCGGAAATCACCCGTAGTTACGGGGATCGCCGGGGCGGACATGACGTGATTACTTGTCGACGACTGCCAGCACGTCGCGTGCGGACAGGATCAGGTACTCCTCGCCGTTGTACTTGATCTCGGTGCCGCCGTACTTGCTGTAGATGACGACGTCGCCCTTCGACACGTCCAGCGGAATCCGCTTGTCGCCGTCCTCGTCCCAGCGGCCGGGGCCGACTGCGACGACGGTGCCTTCTTGCGGCTTCTCCTTGGCGGTGTCAGGAATGACCAGACCGGACGCGGTCGTGGTCTCGGCCTCGTTGGCCTGTACGAGGATCTTGTCCTCGAGTGGCTTGATGTTCACCTTCGCCACGATGGAGCCCTCCACTAATGGGTGTAGATCCGGGAGTTCCCGGATGCCGGAATTACCAGGTGTTCGGCATGCGTCCGTGCCCTCGCGCCGTCGTCGCGGGTGCCGGAGCAGAGCTTGGCCGCCTGCCACCTAGCACTCTATACATGAGAGTGCTAGCACTCAAGGTCGCCCCTCTGCCTATCCGTCGAAGGCTCTTGGGTCGACCATCAGGTGGGCCGAAACGTCGCCGACCAATTGGACCTCGACCTTGCGCTCGGTGAAGTACCAGCCGGCATCGTCGCAGCTGAAGGTGTCGAAGTAGCGCCCGACCACGATCGGCTGCAGAGGCACAGTCTCGGTGTTCTGCACGACGCAGAACGTCGATCGGGCCGTCGCTGTTCGCTCCCCGCTGATTTCGGGGCTGAACTCGACGATGGGGTTGAGCACCAGATGACGGGTGCGCGGCGTGTTGTCGTGCTCGGGATAGCGCCGGGTGGTCGTCGCGAACAGCTTCGCGATCGCCCCGGCGCCCGACACCCTCTGCGGGCCTGTTCCGCCGAACGTGGCGCGGGCCAGCAGCTGCCCGACCCCGTCGAAGTCGCCGGAATCGATCAGCTCGGCGTAGCGGTACAGCAGCTCGGTGATCGCGAACCGGTCTTCGGATCCACTCATTCCAGTCATCGGAGTCTCCTTCAGTTGGGAACTCTGGATTTCAGTCTGGGGAGAAGACTGACCTCGAGGGGGTGCGGGCGTGCTACGGCCAGAGATGTCGGTGTCCGTGGCTACGGTGCGGATATGTCGCGGTTTCGACTGGTGCCGATCCCTGAGCAGGATGGGGGCACGACCTGTCCTTGCACAACCGGCAACCCGGGATCGGTGGCGGCCTCCAGTGGGGACGGCGGTGCCCCTGCGGCGATCAGGTGTGCCGCGAACGACGCGATCATGGCGCCGTTGTCGGTGCACAGCCGCGGCCGCGGGATCCGAAGCGTCAACCCGGCCGCGCGGCACCGCTCGGCGGCGAGTTCCCGCAGCCGCGAGTTCGCCGCTACCCCTCCGGCGATCAACAGCGTCGACACCCCAAGCTCGGTCGCGGCGCGGACGGCCTTGCGCGTCAGCACGTCGGCCACCGCCTCCTGAAAGCCCGCCGCGACATCGGCCTGCGATGCGTCGGAGTGACTCTCGACGTACCGGGCGACCGCGGTCTTGAGCCCGGAGAAGCTAAACGCGTGCGGGTCGTCGCGGGGCCCGGTCATGCCGCGCGGGAAGACGATTGCGGCACGGTCGCCCTCGCGGGCCAGGTCGTCGAGCACCTTGCCGCCGGGATAGCCGAGGCCGAGCAGCCGCGCGACCTTGTCGTAGGCCTCACCGGCGGCGTCGTCGACCGTGCTGCCGAGTTCGACGATCGGCTCGCCCAGCGACCGCACGTGCAGCAGGTTGGTGTGGCCGCCGGACACCAGTAGGCCCACACTTTCGGGCAGCGGACCGTGATCGTAGACGTCGGCGGCCAGGTGACCCCCGAGATGGTTGACGGCGTAGAAAGGCACCTGCCAGGCGGCCGAATATGCCTTGGCCGCAGCCACTCCCACCAACAACGCACCGGCCAGCCCGGGGCCGATGGTGGCGGCGACGACGTCGGGTCTGTGCACACCGGCCGCCTCTAAGGCGCGGCGCATCGTGGGGCCCAACGCCTCCAGATGCGCGCGCGACGCGATCTCGGGAACCACGCCGCCGAACCGAGCGTGCTCGTCGACGCTGGAGGCTACCTCGTCGGCGAGCAGCGTAACGGCGCCGTCGTCATCGAGCCGAGCGATGCCGACACCGGTTTCGTCGCAGGAGCTTTCGATGGCCAGGATGATGGTCACGGCGGATCCCGTCTCATGGTGTAGGCGTCGGCGCCGCTGGCTCGGTAGTACCGTCTGCGCAGGCCGACTCTGACAAACCCCACGCTCTCGTACAGGGCTATCGCCGGCTCGTTGTCGGTTCTGACCTCGAGGAAAACCGTTCCGCCATCGGCATATTCGAGCAGCGCGGTCAGCAACTGACGGCCGATGCCCTGACCTTGGTAGTCGGTATCGACGCCGACGGTGTGGATCTCGTACTCGTAGGGCTGCTTTCGCCCGAGCCGCGCGATGCCGCCGTAGCCAACCAGTTTGTCGTCGGCGCGCGCCGCGACGTAGTGATTGTGCTTGGCCTCGAGCTCGGCCACGAATACGGGGGCGGGCCATGGGTCGTCGCCGTCGAACAGCTGCTTCTCAAGCTCCGCGCATCGCGCAGCGTCGGCGCGGTCCAGCGGACCGAGCACCACCGTCATCGGGTCGCCGCCGGCTGTTCGGACCTCGGCTTGGCGTCGGGGCGGCGCAGATACAGCGGAATCAACGGTGCCGGTTCGGCCGTCCAGTCGGCCACGGCACGCACGAGGCCCGCCGCCGTCGGGTAGACGGCCGCGAGGCGCGGAAGGTCGAACAGCGCGGCGTGCTCTGGTGAGCCTGCGACGGCTTCGGCGTCAGCGGGCACATCGGCAGGCGCGTCGACCGCCGGTCCGTCGACACGCACGCCGTCGCGATACCGCGCCCAGTACACCTCGCGCCGGCGGGCGTCGGTGACTACGAGAACTTCGGCCGTAGTGGCTGCGCTTTCGATGCCGATCGCGTCGAGGCTGCAGACCCCGTGCACCGGAATGCCGAGCGCGTGACCGTATGCCGCCGCGGTGGCCATGCCGACCCGCAGGCCCGTGAAAGGGCCTGGGCCGCAACCGACCACAACGGCATCCAGATCGTCGACGGTCAGGCCTGCGTCGGCGAGCGCGGCCAGCACGTTCGGGGTGAGCTGCTCGGCGTGTGCGCGTGCGTCGACGGTGACCCGCTCGGCGAGCACCTCGATGCCGTCGAGCTTCACGATGCCGGCGGTGACCGCGGGCGTCGCGGTGTCGATGGCCAGGATCACGTCTGCCTGTTGTGCTCCTTGCATGCGCGGCATCATCATCGGCTCCATTGCCAGATGGCGGTGCGGATTTCGGTGTCGAGGCCGCGTTCGAGCCGGATCTCGAGGTGGCTGTCCGAGAGCCGTTCGGCGAGCCCCTCTCCCCACTCCACGACGACGACGGCGTCGTCGAGATCGGTGTCGAGGTCCAGCGAGTCGAGCTCGGCGAGCAGGTCGACAGAGGCGTGGTCGAGCAGCCGGTACATGTCGACGTGGATCATCGCCGGGGCACCCGCGAGGCGCGCGCGATGCACACGGGCCAACACGAACGTCGGCGAGATGACCGGCCCTTCCACATCCATCGCCCGCGCAATCCCCTTGGCCAGCACAGTTTTTCCCGCACCAAGCGGACCCGACAGCACAACCACGTCACCGGCGCGCAACTGACCGCCGAGCTGGGTGCCCAGCGCGATGGTGTCCTCGGCGGTGGCCAGCTCGGCGGTCCCCGAGCCCCGCTCAGCCATGTTTGCGCACCCGGTTCCGCACCCGCCGCGTGAGCGCGACCAGCTTGGAGGGGGTGGCCCGCTCGACAAGACGGACCAGGCCGTCGTCGATGGCCTCGGGTTGCTCGAGCTGGACCAAATGCCCGGCACCACCGACGATCACGAGCTCGGACTTCGGCAGCGCGGCGGCCATGCTCTGCGAGTACTCCATCGGCGTGAGGAGGTCGCGGTCGCCGCAGGCGATCAGGGTGGGCACTTTCGCCAGTGCGGACAGCCCGTCGGACTCGTCGTGAACTTCGAGCGCATGCAGGAACTCCACCAATGTGGCGATGGGCGTGTCGTGCATCATTTTCTCGGAGAACGCCACGACGCTCGGGCTGATCTTCTCGTCACCATAGGACGCCGCCCGCAGGATCGGCGCGATCACCGACTTGGCGGCACCGCGGGTGCGGTGCACGGTCTTCGGGGCGTGCCGGACCGCGAAGCGAGCCGCCTCGAGCGCCGGGTTCTTCAGGATCTCGCCCAGCGGTGACCGCGAAACGCCTTCGGCGGCAGACGCGATGATCGCCACGCCGACGATGCGGGTCGGGTAACGCTGCGGGAACTGCCGGGCGTGCGACAGCACCGTCATGCCGCCCATCGAGTGGCCGACCAGCACCACCGGGCCCCGCGGCGCCATCACTGCGAGCACGGTTTCCAGGTCTTGGCCCAGCTGCGCGACCGTGTACGTCTCCGGTGGCGCTTCACCGGATTGGCCATGGCCCCGGTGGTCGTAGAAGACCATCCGCACCTGCGGGCCCCATTGCTCCGCCAGTCGCGCCCGCTGAAAGTGGAAAGCGCCCAAGCGAAGACAGAAACCGTGCGCGAACACCACCGTCAGCCGCGCGTCCTCAGGGCCGACCTCCCGAACAGCAAGGTCAACCCCGTCGGGCGTCGTCACCACGCCGCTGCGGTCGGCGTCGAGTAATTCGAAGTCCTCGTCCTCGTAGGGATCGTCGGTGGTGACGTGCCGGCGCAGAGACCTGGCGACGGATACACCCGCGGCGGTGCCGACCGCCGTCAGCCCGGCCGCCCCTGCCAGCCACGGCGCGCTCGACCTTCGGCCGCGCGGCCGCACAGTCTGCTTATCGCTCAACGACTTTGGCCCGTCGCTCCACGATACGTTCGGGTGACCCTGCCGCGGGGGCTGGTGACCACCTCGTAGTTGATGGTGCCGAGCAGATCGGCCCAATCCTGCGCCGTGTGTTCGCCTTGCGTGCCGGGACCGAACAGAATGGCGTCGTCACCCTCAGCCGCGTCGATCCCGCCCGGCCCGAGGTCCACCACGAATTGGTCCATGCAGATGCGGCCGACGCTGCGGCGCAGCCGGCCGTTTATCAGCACGTCGATGCGACCGCTCAGTGTCCGGAACACGCCGTCGGCGTAACCGATCGGAAGCAACGCCAGCGTCGTGTCGCGTTCGGCGATCCAGGTGTGACCGTAGGACACACCGTCGCCGGCCCGCACCGACCGGACAAGCGCGACAGGGCATTTCAGTGTCATGGCGGGCCGCAGACCCATGTCGCCGCGCTCCGGTATGGGAGTCTGCCCGTAAACCGCGATACCGGTTCGAACCATGTCGAAGGCCAGATCGGGACGGGTCATGGCGGCCGGAGAATTGCACAGGTGCGCGATCTCATAGCGCAAGCCCTGGTCGCGGGCCTGCGCCAGTATGTCGTTCAACCGCTGTGCCTGAAGGTTGTTGACGGGGCTATCGGGGTCGTCGCCGTGCACCAGGTGCGACATGATCCCGCGCAGCCGGATCGCGTCGTCGGCCTGCGCGCGTCGCAGCGCGGTCAGCATCTCCGGGTATTCGGCGAAGCTCACGCCGTTGCGGTTCAGCCCAGTGTCCACCTTCACGGTAACGGTTGCGGTGCGACCGGTGCGCTCGACCGCGTCCAGCAGTTCGCAGAGCTGGCGCACCGAGGACAGCCCGATCTGGACGTCGGCCTGCAACGCGGGGGCGAAGTCGGTGCCCGGCGGGTGCAGCCACGCCAGCACCGGCGCGGAGATGCCGTCGCGGCGCAGCGCCAGCGCTTCGTCGATGGTGGCAACACCGAGTTCGGCCGCGCCGGCCGCGAGTGCCGCACGCCCCACCTGGGTGGCGCCGTGGCCGTACCCGTCGGCCTTGACGACGGCCATCACCTGGGCCGACCCGGCGTGTTCACGCAACAGCCGCACGTTGTGGGCGATAGCGTCGAGGTCCACCACGGCCTCGGCGGCGGCGGTGGGGGTCAGCGAAAGCTCGGTCGGTTGCATGTTCATGTCACCACGGCCGATTGTCCCAGAGGCCGGTTTGCGCGCCCAATCTGAGCTCGTGCTCGACATTGCGCCGATTCTTGACACACAAGCTCAGGTTCGGCGCCTGGACTAGTGGGCGAACGGCTGCACCTGGTCGAAGTAGCCGCCGGGCTTCAGCTCGTCGAGGTGGGCCATCACCGTGTTGATGTCGTCGCGAAGGACCCTGGCCAGGTCCGCGGAGAACCCCTCCCGCACCACAATGCGCAGCATCGTGATGTCGGTCGCACCCTCCGGCATCGTGTAGGCAGGCACCTGCCACCCGTAGCCGCGCAGCGCGTGTGACACGTCGAACTCGGTGTAGCCGAAATCACCGGCCAGCCGGAAGCTGACAACAGGGATCGCCGAGCCGTCTGCCACCACCTCGAAATGCTTGCTCTCGCGCAGCGCGTCGCCTAGCCATCGGGCCGTCTGCGACAGGCAGTGCATCACCAGGCCATAGCCGGCCCGGCCGAGCCGCAGAAAGTTGTAATACTGGCCGACCACCTGATTGCCGGGCCTGGAGAAGTTGAGCGTGAACGTCGGCATGTCCCCGCCGAGGTAGTTGACCCGGAAGACCAGATCGTCGGGCAGATACTCGCTGCTGCGCCACACCACGAAACCGATGCCGGGATAGGTCAGGCCGTACTTGTGCCCGCTGACGTTGATCGACACCACTCGTGGCAGCCGGAAGTCCCATTCGAGGTCGGCGTGCAGGAACGGCACGACGAAGCCACCGCTGGCCGCGTCGACGTGCACGGGGATGTCCAGTCCTCCGCCTGCGGCCAGCTTGTCCAGCGCGGCGCAGATCTCGGCGATCGGTTCCAACTCGCCTGTGAACGTGGTGCCGAGGATCCCCACCACGCCGATGGTGTCTTCGTCGATGTTGTCCAGCACCTGCTCGGGCGTGATGACGTAGCGGCCGTCCGCCATCGGCAGATAGCGCGGCTCGACGTCGAAGTAGCGGCAGAACTTCTCCCACACCACCTGTACGTTGGAGCCCATCACCAGATTCGGCGTGCGGCCCTTCCATTTCTTGCCGACTTTCTCGCGCCACCGCCACTTCAACGCCAGGCCGGCCAGCATCACCGCCTCGCTGGATCCGACCGTCGACACCCCAATGGCGGTCGACGGGTCGTCGTCGCGCAGGTCCTCGGCGTGGAACAGGTCGGCCACCATGCAGACACAGCGCTGCTCGATCGCGGCGGTGGCTGGGTATTCGTCCTTGTCGATCATGTTCTTGTCGAACGTCTCGGCCATCAGTTTCTCGGCCTGCGGATCCATCCAGGTGGTGACGAATGTCGCGAGGTTCAACCGGCTGCTGCCGTCGAGCATCAACTCATCGTGGATGAAGCGGTAGGCGTTGTCGGGATCCATACATTCATCGGGCATCCGCAGCGAGGGCACCGGTGCCATCGCCAGCCGCCCGGTGTAGGCCGGGGCGATCTGTGGGACGTGAGGGGCCTTGTGCGGCATGGCAAGTCCTTTCGTTACAGGGAGGCGATGGCGGCACGAACGTGGGCGAGGATGCGCGACGCGGACGTCGGCGCCGGGTGAGGCCCCGGGTCAGCGGCCGACAGATTGGCGGCGCGGGCATGCACGAAGGCGGCCGCGGCAGCCGCTTCACCGGTGGGTAGCCCGGCGGCAAGCAGCGCGCCGATGATGCCCGAAAGCACGTCACCCGATCCCGCGGTGGCGGCCCATGATTGGCCCGCGGGGTTGAGGTAGACCGGTCCACCGGGTTCGGCGATGACCGTGACGTTGCCCTTCAGCAGCACAGTGGCGCCGAGCTGGTCGGCCAGCTTTCGGGTGGCGGCGACGCGATCACCGCCGGGCGGGGATCCGGCTAGGCGGGCGAATTCGCCTGCGTGCGGCGTCAATACGGTCGGCGCAGTGCGGCCGGTGACCAGATCGGGGTGTGCGGCGAGGATGGTCAGCGCGTCGGCGTCGACGATCACGGGCAGATCGCTCTCGAGCGCGAACCACAGCGCGGCGGCCGCGGTGTCGTCGGTCCCGAGACCGGGGCCGACCGCCCACGCCTGCACGCGACCCGACGCGCTGGCGGTGGGCGCGGCAATGACTTCAGGCCAGTACGAAAGCACCTGTGGGCCCGCGCTTCCCGCGTAGCGGACCATGCCAGAGGTGGCGGCGACGGCGGCTCCGGTGCACAACACGGCCGCACCGGGATAGGTCGCCGAGCCCGCGAGGATGCCCGTGACGCCCTGGGTGTACTTGTCGTCCTTGGGGCCGGGCATCGGCCAGCGGGCGGCGACGTCGGTGGCGTCGAATCCCAGCATGTCGGTGGGTGGCAGGTCGAGGCCGATGTCGACCAACTCGACACGACCGCAATCGCCAAGCGCGTGAACGGGTTTCAGGCCGCCGAACGTCACCGTCAAACTGGCGTGCACGTGCGGGCCGTCGGCGGCGCCGGTCTGCACGTCGACTCCGCTCGGAATGTCGACAGCCACGACGGGGATGCCCACCCGGTCGACGACCGCGAAAACCTCGGCCGCGTTGGGTCGCAACGGGCCGGAGCCGGAGATTCCGACCACGCCATCGATCACCAGATCGGTTGCCACCGGGACGCTTTCCACTACGCTGCCGCCGGCGCGCGTGAACGCGGCCAGCGCCGCCATGTGGGTGCGCTCCGGGTTGAGGAGCACCGCTGCTGCGGCGGCGCCTCGGCGACACACGAACGTCGATGCCCACAGCGCGTCGCCGCCATTGTCGCCGGAGCCGACGACGGCGCAGATTCGGCGCCCGGTGATGCCGCCGGTCAGCAGAACCAGTTCGCGGCCGATCGCGGTGGCCAACCCGAACGCGGCACGTCGCATCAGCCCGCCTTCGGGCAGCGACGCCAACAGCGGCGCTTCGGCCTCGCGGATCTCATCCGCCGTGTAGTAGTGCCGCATCCCAGCCAGGATTCCATGCCCGCGTCATTGACAGCGAGGTTTCAGTCTCTACGGGTCCTGCTGTAATGGCGGCGCGCCTTCATCCGGTTGCCACATCCGCTCATCGAGCACCAGCGGGCCGTGCCTGCGCGCGAGCGGTCAATGAGGAACAACCGGCACTCCTCGTTGGCGCACGGCCGCAGCCGTCCGGGCATGTCTCTTTCCAACTCGCCCCAGGCCAGCACGAGGCGGGCCGGCCAATCTGCCTCCAGCGACCAGGTCAGTCCGCCGGCTCCGATATCCGGCACTTGCCGGGCATCCGTGAGGTAGCGACGCAGCACCGAAGCGTCGACCTGCATCCGGACCACGCGTTGCAGGTCGTCGCGTGCCGTCCGCACGTTGTCGACGTTCTCGCACTGGGGGTCCCCGTGAGCGCGCAGCCACTTCCGCGCGGCCGCCGGGTCGGCGAGGCGATCAACCATCTGCCCGTCGATCACCGGGGTGGTGTTGAGGAGATCCAGCAGAACTGCCTGCCAATCGACTGTGGAGGACATGCTAACCATCATAGAACACTTGACAGGTTAGATCCAAGAGGGTTGACTCCATCTAACCACCACTACTACCAAGAGGGGTTAGAAATGGTCACGCATCATCGCTTCGCCGAGATCGGCGGTCGCCGGATCTTCTACCGCGAGGCCGGCTCCGCGGCCGCTCCCGCCGTGGTCTTGCTGCACGGCACACCGGCGAGCTCGCACCAGTACCGCAACCTGATCCCTGCGCTGGCCGACCGGTACCACGTCATCGCCCCCGACTACCCGGGCTTCGGCCACTCCGACGTGCCGAGTGTCGACGAGTTCAGCTACACCTTCGACAACCTCGCCGACCACGTCGACGCGCTGCTGGACCATCTCGGCCTGCAGCGATACGCGATCTTCGTCCAGGACTACGGCGCCCCGGTCGGCTGGCGGCTGGCCTTGCGCCACCCCGAGCGCATTGCCGCAATCATCAGCCAGAACGGCAATGCCTACGTGGAGGGATTCGTCGGCGACGCGATGGAGCCGCTATTCGCCTACGGCCGCGAGCGGTCCGAGGCCAATGCCGACGCGCTGCGCGAGATCATCAGCATGGACGGATTGAAATGGCAATTCACCCATGGTGTTTCAGACCCGTCGGTTGTCGACCCCGACACCTGGATCAACGCACACTCAGCGGTGGCCAGCAGCCGTGCGCGAGTCGACGCCCAGCTCGAGCTGTTCGCCGACTACAGCAGCAACGTCGACCTGTATCCACGTGTGCACGAATACTTCCGTACCTCGCAGGTGCCGCTGCTCGCGGTGTGGGGCCGCAACGACCAGATCTTCGGGCCGGACGGCGCGTTGGCGTTCGCTCGCGATCTGCCCAACGCTGAGATCAATCTCCTCGACGGCGGCCACTTCCTGTTGGAGAGCCGGCTGACCGAGGTCGTCGCACTGATCCGGCCCTTCCTGGAGGAGCATCTGGCTCGGGTTGCCGAGTCCGCGTTGGCAGGCTGACTGGAACGGCGCGTGTGACACCCTAGCGACGAGTGAGGGTTCTGCTGGCGGCATCTGAACCATTTGAACCATTGCGGACGTATTTTAGACTGTCGTAACGGAACTCACTTTGGAGGGCAAAATGCCATCCACTTACAGGCTTCTTCAGATCGCACTCGCGGTCTTTGGCGCGTTGTGTCTGCTGCTCTATCCCCTGGCCCTGGTCTGGCCGTCGGGGTGGGCATGGCATTCCGGCGCGCCGCAGACGTCCGATTACTTCATGATGATTGTCGGCTTGTATGCGACGCTGGGCGTCTTCCTGCTCAACGCGGCGCGAAACCCGCAGGCCAATCTCAGCCTGATCTGGTTCACCGTGTGGTCCAGCGTCGTACACGCCGCGATCATGGCGGTGCAGTCCTTCGGCGGCGGACACCAGATGGGACACCTGTTGGGCGATGTCCCGGCGCTGCTGTTGGTGGCCGCCGTCCTGTCGGTGCTCGTGCTGTCGTCCGGCCTCAAGCAGTCTGCGCCTGCGCCGATTGCCGCGGTCTGACACCTCGGCGGCCAGGTGTGTGGCTTACCCGGCTGAGCGCCCGTGGGATTTGTCGCTGGCGACGGTGGAGCGCTGTTGCCATGGCCATGCGCCGGTCATCTCCAGTTGGAGCGAGAAGCTGAGGAAGGTGCGGATCAGCACGATGCCGGCCAGCACTGCCACACTCTGAGCGGTCGGTGTGACGGCGACGGTTCTGATGATGTCTGCGGCGACCAAGAATTCGAGGCCGAGAAGAATCGCGCGGCCCAGCCGCCGCCGAAAGAATTCGTAGGCGCCGCCGTCGTTGCGACGACCCGTTCCAAGGGTCATGAAGACGGCGAGTCCCGCACCGCCTGCGATTACGGCGACACCGATCGCATCGATCGTTGTGCCGATTCGCTCGATGATCTCGACGAGAGACACGGCGTCATCGTGTCACCGGCACCGCAGCTATTGCGACGACACGCCGGTGCCGGTCACGTCGACGTCCTCCCAGAACGCGACCGCCCGCTGGGCTATCTCGGCGAGGTACTCGCCATTGATGGCGTGCGATGCGTCGGCCCACAGCTCAACCTGCCCGCGCGGCAATAGGCTTCGCGCGCTGGACACCGCACGGACGGCGTCGAGCATCACACTTCGCCCGGCGATGAGCGCCAGCACTGGAATGTCGAGCGACCGCAATTCGTCGTCGGTGAACGATCTCGGCATAGCCTTGTGCAAAGCGAAGTCGGTGGATCCGGCGGAGATGAGCGCGGCCTCCGGCAGCGATTCGTCGACGTCGGCTCCCCCGGCGATCCAGCTGAACACCCTCCGCTGCAACGGCTCCGGCACGGGGAGGAACATTCCCGCGGACACCAGAAGCGCCTTGATCGGGAGGGGGGCGAACGTCATCACCGGATCCAGCAGCGCCAGCGAGACTGCGCGGCCGGGGCAGCGGACCGCGTAGTTGACCGCCGTCCAGCCGCCGATCGACACCATCCGTCGACTCGCTCACCGGCGGAAGCTGCGCCATGGCGCTCTGGTAAGCGCTCAGGAAATGTTCGCGGGCCCGCTCACTCGTGAAGTGTCCGACGTTGTGACGCCGCACTATTCGACGGTGACGGACTTCGCCAGGTTGCGCGGCTTGTCCACGTCGTAGCCCCGGGCCTGCGCGACGCCGGCGGCGAACACCTGAAGCGGAATCGTCGACAGCAACGGCTGGAAAAGCGTTGACACCGCAGGTATTTCGATCAGGTGATCGGCGTAAGGCCGGACGGTGTCGTCGCCCTCTTCGGCGATGACGATGGTGACCGCGCCGCGGGCCTGGATCTCCCGGATGTTCGACAGCAGTTTGGCGTGCAGCGTCGGGGAGTTCTTGGGCGAGGGCATCACGACGATGACCGGCAGGCCGTCGTCGATGAGCGCGATCGGGCCGTGCTTGAGCTCGCCCGCCGCAAATCCCTCCGCATGCATGTACGCAAGCTCCTTGAGCTTGAGCGCACCCTCGAGGGCGACCGGGTATCCGACGTGACGGCCGATGAACAGCACGGTCTGCGATTCGGCGAACCGGTGGGCCAGCGCGAAGACCGGTCCGACGGTCTCCAGCACCCGAGCGACCAGTTCCGGCATCGCCTCCAGATCGCGGTACTCCCGCTCCACCTCATCGGGATATTTGGTGCCGCGGGCCTGCGCAAGGGCAAGCCCGACAAGGTAATTGGCAGCGATCTGCGCCAGGAACGTCTTCGTCGACGCAACGCCGATCTCCGGTCCAGCGCGGGTGTAGAGCACCGCGTCGCATTCCCGCGGGATCTGGCTGCCGTTGGTGTTGCAGATGGCCAGCACCTTGGCCTTCTGCGCCTTGGCGTGCCGTACCGCCTCGAGCGTGTCGGCGGTCTCGCCGGACTGCGAGATGGCGACGACAAGCGTATGGCGATCCAAAACCGCATCGCGGTAGCGGAATTCGCTGGCCAGCTCGACCTCGACGGGCAATCTCGTCCAGTGCTCGATGGCGTACTTGGCCAGCAGCCCGGAGTGGTAGGCGGTGCCGCAGGCCACCACGAACACCTTGTCGATCTCGCGCAACTCCTGGTCACTCAGCCGCTGCTCGTCGAGCACGATTCGGCCGTCGGCGAAGTGGCCGAGCAGTGTGTTGGCCACCGCCTCGGGCTGCTCGGCGATCTCCTTGAGCATGAAGTACTCGTAGCCACCCTTTTCGGCGGCCGACACGTCCCAGTCGATGTGGAACTTCCGGTAGTCCGTGGAGGGATCGGCGTCGTTTCCATGAAAATCCGTGATGCGGTAGCCGTCGGCGGTGACGACCACCGCCTGGTCTTGACCGAGTTCGATTGCGTCGCGGGTGTGTTCGATGAATGCGGCCACGTCCGAGCCGACGAACATTTCGCCGTCACCGACTCCGACGACCAGCGGCGTGGACCGCCGGGCGGCGACGATCGTGCCCGGCTCGTCGGCGTTGGCGAACACCAGCGTGAAGTGACCCTCAAGCCGGGGCAGCACCGCGAGCACGGAGGCCGCGAAGTCGCCGCCGTGCTCGCCATGGTTGTACTGCCATGCCACAAGGTGCACCGCGACCTCGGTGTCGGTATCGCTGGCGAACTCGACGCCGATGGCCTCCAGCTCAGCGCGCAGCGCCGCGAAGTTCTCGATGATCCCGTTGTGGACGACCGCGATCTTGCCTGCGGCGTCGCGGTGCGGGTGGGCGTTACGGTCGGTGGGCCGGCCGTGCGTGGCCCAACGGGTGTGACCGAGGCCGGTGCTGCCCACCAGGCTGGCGTCGTCGGTTTCGGCGAGATCGGCTTCGAGGTTGGCCAGCCGGCCGGCCCGGCGGTGCACGGTCAGCCCGCCGTTGTCGTCGATCAGCGCGACACCGGACGAGTCGTATCCGCGGTACTCCATGCGGCGCAGCGCGTCGACGACGATGCCGCGGGCGGGACGCTGCCCGACGTAGCCGACGATTCCGCACATAGGCGTCCAGGGTAGTGGACCGACGATGGCCCGCTTGTCGATCGGGGCCGAAGGCGACCCCTGATTAGCGGAAACGGCGGATCATCCAGCGCTGGCTATGGGCAGAACTGCAAGAACCCCAGCGGCCCGCTGACGCACGGCGGGCCGGGCGCGTAACCGCCGTAGCCCGCATAGCCGCCCCCGTAACCGCCGTAGCCCCACGCGGGCGGCGGTGGTGGCGGCGGACCCCACGGGCCTGGGCCCGGTCCCCAAGGACCTGGACCACCCCATTCGGGGATCTGCGCAAAGTGTGCCTGCGTGACGGGTGAGGGCGGCTCAGCGCCTGCCGTACCCGCCCCGATTCCGAGAGCGGCGATGCCAAGCGCGCCGGCGATGCCAATTCCCGCTGCGATAGTTCTCCCGTTTCTCATGTGAACTCCTGCGTAAATCAATTTGTACTAGTCAAAGTTGCTGTCGGACACGGGATGTTGCTCTTCTGTATCCGTCTTCGACGCTACGCCCGGGGACGTGTGTAGACGCTATGCGGAAGTTATGTGTTCTGCGCCGGACACCGACCGTGCCGCGGTGGGATACGGTCATGTCGTGGCCGGCACCAAGAAGCTGTTCAAGGCGTTGACCCGCCGCGGCCCCCACCGAGTTCTGCGCGGTGACCTTGCGTTTGCCGGATTGCCTGGCGTCGTCTTCACCCCGGAATCGGGGATGAATCTGGCGGGCGTGGCGTTCGGTCACGATTGGGTCGCGGGAGCCGACCGCTACCTCGGCACGCTGGAGCACCTGGCGTCCTGGGGCATCGTCGCCGCGGCCCCCGACACCGAGACTGGCCTGGCGCCGTCGGTGCTCAATATGGCGTTCGACCTCGGCACGACGCTCGACATCGTCGCGGGTGTGCGATTGGGACCGGGCAAGATCAGCGTGCATCCGACCAAGCTGGGTGTGGTCGGACACGGTTTCGGCGGATCGGCGGCGGTGTTCGCAGCGGCCGGGATGCCGGCCAAGCCGACAGCCGTTGTCGCAATGTTTCCGACGGTCACCAAGCCGCCCACGGAGGAGCCCGCGGCGACACTGCAGGTGCCGGGCCTCATTCTCACCGCGCCCGGCGACCCGATGACGCTGCGGTCCAATGCGGTTGAACTGGCCCGGGTGTGGAAGGGCGCGACCCTTCGCACCCTGAACAAGGCAAAGGCAGGTGGCCTCATCGAAGGCAGGCGACTGGCCCGCGTGGTCGGACTGCCCGGCGCCGACCGCAGCACCCAAAAGGTGGTGCGCGCGCTTCTGACCGGCTATCTGCTGTACACCCTGACCGGGGACAAGACCTACAGCGACTTCGCCGACCCCGAGATCGACCTGCCCAAGGCGCCCGCGGTGGATCCCTTCGCCGACGACCCGGTGGTTCTCGAGGACAAAGTCGTTGCCCTACTCAAGCCCTGAGTGAGGCCAACCAACCGGTTGGGAGTATAAATCGACCATGCGGACAGGCATCTTTCTGAATTACGCGGGCGGCTTCCTGGAGGCCGTGGGCGAGGTCGTCGAGCTCGAAAAGATCGGCGTCGACATCGCCCTGGTGGCGGAGGCCTACTCGTTCGACGCGATCAGTCAGCTGGGTTTCCTTGCGGCGAGGACCTCGCGCATCGAGCTCGGCTCCGGCGTGGTGCCGATCTACGTCCGTACCCCCACATTGCTGGCGATGACGGCGGCTGGCCTGGACTACGTGTCCAACGGCCGGTTCCGGCTGGGCATCGGCACGTCGGGCCCGCAGGTGATGGAGGGCTTCCATGGTGTGCCGTTCGACGCGCCAGTGGGCCGCACCCGCGAGGTCGTCGAGATCTGCCGGCAGGTGTGGCGCCGCGAGCGGGTGTCCTACGACGGCAAGTACTACCGCATTCCCCTGCCGGCCGATCAGGGCACGGGCCTTGGCAAGTCTCTGCAGCTGATCAATCACCCTGTTCGCGAACGTATTCCGATCACGATAGCGGCACTCGGGCCGAAGAACGTCGAACTCACCGCCGAGATCGCCGAGGGCTGGCAGCCGGTGTTCTTCCAACCGGAGAAGGCCGACAATGTATGGGGAGATTCGCTGCGTGCCGGCTTCGCCAGGCGTGACCCGGAGCTCGGCCCACTGGACATCATGGTGAGCGCCCCGCTGGCGATCGGCGATGACGTCGACGACCGATTGGCTTGGGCGAAGCCACAATTAGCGCTCTACATCGGCGGCATGGGCGCCCGCGGCAAGAACTTCTACCACAACCTGGCCACCAGCTACGGGTACGGAGATGTCGCCAACCACATCCAAGACCTGTACCTCGACGGCAACAAGGCCGAGGCCATCGAGGCGGTGCCCGATGAGCTGGTGCGCAATGTGTCGCTGGTGGGACCGCGCGGCTTCGTCAAGGAACGGCTCGCCGCATACGCCGAGGCCGGGGTGACCACGCTGCTGTTGCAGCCGCTGTCCGGTGACCGCCGCGAATCCGTACGGTATGTCGAGGAATTGCGCGGGCTGCTGCCGTAGGTGATTACGGCGAATCGCCGGTGTACCTGTAGAGTGGTGTGCAGCGGCATCGTCTGTTCTGCCTTTTGCCGCTTCTCGATCGTCATACCGAGCGCCGCGGGATCACCCGCGCCGGGCAGGACGACCACACTCACACTTTCGGAGCTTTAACCTTGTCTGTTCAAATCCCCGGTGGCACAACCGTGCCCACCTTCGGCGACCTCGGCCTGCCTCAGGCCGTTGTCGATGTACTCGCTGCCAACGGCATCGAGACCCCGTTTCCCATCCAGGCTGCGACGCTGCCCGATTCACTGAGCGGCCGCGACGTACTCGGCCGTGGCCGAACGGGATCCGGCAAGACATACGCGTTTCTTCTGCCAATGGTGACGCGACTCACAACCAGCCAGACCAAGCGCACCCCCGGCCGTCCGCGCGCGCTCATCCTTGCGCCCACTCGCGAGCTCGTCGCGCAGATCGACGCAGCGCTCGCGCCGTTGGCTGCCGCGACGAACCTGCGCTCGGTCACGGTGTTCGGCGGCGTCTCGCCCCAGCCACAGATTCAGAAGCTGCGCCAGGGTGTCGACATCGTGATCGCCTGCCCCGGCCGACTGGAAGACCACGTGAAGTCCCGCCACGCCGACCTGTCCGCCGTTGAGATCACCGTCCTCGACGAGGCCGACCACATGGCCGACCTCGGCTTTCTGCCGCCGGTCAAACGACTGCTGGACAAGACCCCGCGCAACGGCCAGCGGATGCTGTTCTCCGCGACGCTCGACGGCGGCGTCGACGTCATCGTCAAGCGGTACCTGCACGACCCGATCGAGCACAGCGTCGATTCGGCACAGTCACCGGTCGCCGCGATGGACCATCATGTGCTGCACGTCGATAAGGCGGCACGGGTCAGCGTGTTGGCCGACCTTGCTGCGTCGCCGGGGCGGAAGATCGTCTTTGCGCGCACGAAGCACGGCGCCAAGAATCTTGCCCGTCAACTGAATTCGCGGGGTGTGCCTGCGGTTGAGTTGCACGGCAACCTGTCCCAGAACGCCCGTACCCGCAACCTCGCGGCCTTCTCTGATGGTTCGGCCTGCGTGCTGGTCGCCACGGACATCGCCGCGCGCGGCATCCACGTCGACGACGTGACTCTCGTCGTCCACGCCGATCCTCCCGTGGAGCACAAGGCCTATCTGCACCGCTCGGGGCGGACGGCCCGTGCCGGTGCGGACGGCACGGTGGTGACGCTGATGCTCGACGAGCAGGTGTCCGACGTGCGCAGCCTCACCCGCAAGGCGGGCGTGAAGCCGACGATCACCCGGTTCAGCGGTGCGTCGCATCCGGTCCTGCACGAGATCGCACCAGGCGAACGCACCTTCGGTCGACCCGTGGTTGCTTCCCGACCGGAGCCGACCCAGCCCCAGCGACCTCAGCAGGCGCGTCCACGTCGCTCGTCTCGTGGCCGTCGCCCCGCGGGCGCCGCACGCTAACGCCGGCTCTGCCGTAGACCTAGACCAGGGTGGTTCCGCCGTCGACCGTCAGCACTACGCCGGTGCCGAACTCCTGTTCCATGCAGTACAGATAGGCGCGCGCCGTGTCGCCGACCTCGCCGACCCGGCCCAACGGAAGTTGTTGTCCAGCTTGGTCGTACATGGCTTGCCGGTCCGCTTCGCCCATCGCGTCCCACAACGGTGTGCGGACGACGCCGGGTGCGACGGCGTTGACCCGGATCGGCGCCAGTTCGAAAGCGAGCGCCTTGGTCAGCGCGTTCATCGCACCGCAGATGCTCACCGGCAACGCCCCGAAGCCGGGCTGCTCGGCGGCGGTGCCGCTGGTCAGTGTGATCGACCCACCGGACGTGATGCGCGGTCCGAACACGCGCACGGCGGTCAGCGCCCCGACGAACCGGGTCTGAAGGAAGCGTGTGATGACCTCCGGGGTGAGGTCGGCCAGCGGCGCCAGTTCGAGTGACTCGCCTGCCGTGAACACGAGGTGCTCGATGTCGCCGATGTCGACGGCCAGCCGCTCCAGTGCCGACAGGTCGGTGAGGTCGACGGTGGCACCGCGGGCATGCTCGGGTAGTTGGGCGAGGGCGCGGTCGACGCTGGACTGCTGGCGTGACACCACGATCGGGGTGGCGCCGCGTTCGGCCGCTGCCGACGCAACTCCAAGGCCGATGCCGGAGGTGCCGCCGATGACGAGGACTCGCGCGCTCTTCAGGCTCATGCATCCACTCTCCGCCAGGATTGGGTGAACCGTCCAAGACTCTTTTCGTCGCGGTAGCGATACCCTTGGGGTATGGCCACGCCCGACCTCGACATGCGCAAACTCCGCTACTTCGTGGCAGTCGCCGAGGAACTGAACTACGGCCGCGCCGCAGAGCGGCTGCACATCGCACAGCCGGTGCTCTCGCGCCAGATCCGCTCGTTCGAAAGTGACCTCGGTGTGCAGCTGCTCGCCCGCGACTCGCGCGGAACTCGGTTGACGGCCGCTGGCAAGCAGTTGCTCAAAGATGCCCGCTTCTTACTCGCCGAGTCGAAAGCATTGCGGCAGCGCCTGTTTCGAGTTGCCGAGCCGACCGCGACGGTAACAGTCGGCGTGATGCCCGGCCTGTTGGCGACGGCCGCCGCGGCGGCGTTCGAAGACGATGACCCGTCGCGGCGTGCCGTCGTGGTGCAAGTCGGCTGGGCCGAGCAGGTCGACGTGGTCCGCAGCGGTGATGTCGACGTGGTGTACGCGCGCGAGCCCATCGACCGCCACGGGCTGGGCACCGCACCGCTGCTGGAGGAACCGCGGGACGTCGTCTTGCCTGCCGACGATCCACTGGCGAAGAAGCGCTCGGTGCGGCTGGCCGACCTGGCATCCAGGCGGCTGCTGCAGGATCCGGCTACCTTGCCGGAGTGGTATGCGATCGCCACCCCCGAGCACCGCAGGCCGGGCCAGATGGCGCACACCGTGGAGGAGAAGCTGGAACTCGTTGCCGCGCAAGCAGGTTTCGTGATCCTGCCGCGCTCGACGACGGCGTTCTACCGCAGGCCGGATGTTCGGGTGCTGCCGATTCGTGACATCGGTCCGAGCCAGGTGACGCTGATCTGGGATGCGGCGACCGACAACCCAGCTCGTGACGCGTTCGTCAGCGCGGCGCTGGCGTGCCGGAAACAGTCGATCTGACGCTCGGCTGCCGGACCTTGGCGGCGATTTCAGCGAGCACCGCCACCACAACGCCGAACGCGAAGTACAGCGCGGGCAGCGACGGCGCCACCCCGAACAACGCGTCCGAGCCGTCGGCGTAGCGGAACACTCCGACCTCGGCGAGCACGGCTTCGACGATCGGCCCGCCGATCGCCGCGAGCACACCGCAGACGGCGCCGGGACCGTCGCCGAGGACGCACCAGGTGATCGCCGCGAGCGCATAGATCAGCACCGTTACCGAAACGGCGGGTGCGGTGTGCGCAAGGGCGGTGATGACGTAGATCCCGACGACGGCCGCGACACCAGCCAGGCCCCTGACGCGCTACTCCCGGTTACCCGCCCACCTGCGGCAGTTCGTCGGCCGCAATCTCACACGGGGTTTCGGCGACGGCCTCGGCGCCGGGCGGCGGGGCGAGCTCCGGTGGTGGTGACACCGGGACGGGTGTCGGCGCCGGCTCCGAGAGCGGCGGGTCGACCGGGGCGGGCGGGCCAGCCTGTTCGCAGCCGTCGGCGGACTCGACGATCGGTTCCTCGATGGGCGGTTCTTCGACGGGTTCCTTGGCGGCAGGCTCCTCTTCCGGATCGGTCGCGGGCTCGACGGATTCCTCGTGACCTTCTGGGTCGTCATCCAACTTGTCGTCAACGTCGTCGACGTCACCGACGGGCTCATCGATGCCGGCTGAATCCGCCAACGCCCCGTCGGCCGATCCAAGCAGGCCGCCGAACGCGTCGGCAAGCTGCTGTCCGAGTCCCGACAGGCCGCCGCCGACGTCCGGCAGCCCGCCGAGTGACGGTGCCGAAGGCGGTGCCGCCATTGCGGGCGCGGTCGAACCCGCGTCGACCGGCGGCACAGGCGGTGGTGGCATCGGTGGGGGTACTGGCGGCCCCGGCATAGGTGACGGCGCGGGAGGTGCACTCCACGACGGCGCAACGACAGGCGGCGATACCGAAGTCGCAGCTGCGGGAACCGTGGCGACCTCGTCGTCACGCGGTGGTGGCGTCCACGATGGACCGATTTCACCGGGCACGTCGAACACCGCATCCGGCTCGGCCGTGAGCTCAGCCGTCGCGGCGTCGTACAGGTCCGCTACCGCGGCCGTCGCCGAGCGCATCGCCGCCAGCCAGTCGGCGCGAATGTCGTTGTCGACGAACGGCTTCACCTCTTGGTCGATCCGTTCGCTGGCGGCCGCGCGATCACCCGCACCCGTCGTCACGGTCTGCGCGGCGGCCAGCCACTCGTCCGGAGCGCGGCCCTCGGTGGTGATCGCCGCGGCGACCTTTCCGTCGACGGTGTGCCATAGGTTGTCCCGGAGCGTGGCCAGCGCGTCCGCAGTGGTGCGCACGGCGGCCGCCGCCGCGGCCGATGCCTCGCCGTGCCGGTGCAGGAACTCACGTGACAGGTCCGCGCTGCGGCCCTGCCAGGCGGTGGACAGCGCACCGAGTTGGTCGTCCTGTCGCGTCAGCGCGTCCTCCGTCGCGGCCACCGCCGCCTCGAGCGCGGCGCAATCGGCGTCGAGGGCCCGCAGGTCAAGGCCATCCTCGCTGCCGTACCAATCGCTCACCTGCGAAGCGTGCTGCGTCAGGTCCGCGTTCGCGTAGCCGAGTACATGACAGGCCCACACGTAGGTCTGGATGTTGTCGACGGCGGGGCGACCCTCCGCCAAACGTGATGCGACGTCCAACTTCTCGGCCATCGCTACCCCACTCGCCGGGCGGCGCGGGCATCGGCTTCGGCGTACCGATCGGCGGAAGCACGCAGCGCGGCGGCGATCTCGGCGGCGGCCCTCGACCACTGGCGGAGTTGGTCCACGACGTGATCGCGGGCTGCATGGAGCGCGTCACCGCGGGCGACGTGCATGCGACCCGCTGCGGCGCCGTCGAACACCAACCCGGTCAGATGCGTCCGCACCGCGCCCTCCACGATGTCGGCGGCTACCTCGTACTGGCGCGCGACGGCGTGCAGCGCCGACACGTCGACGCGGGCGACGTCAGGTTGTCCCATACACGCTAGGACGCCGACGAACCCCGGCCGGTTCCAACGAATTTGGGCGGACCGGCCGCCGTGAATTTCAGCGCTGGTTGCTGACCGATTCGGCGACCCGGACGGCGACCTGCCGTGCGGTGTCCTCGTCGGCGGCCTCGACCATCACGCGAACGACTTGCTCAGTTCCGGATGGCCGCAACAGAATTCGGCCGCTGTCGCCCAGCTCGGCCTCGGCCTCGGCCACCGCCGAGCGCACCGACGGCGCGTCGGCCACCGTGGCCTTGTCCGCGACCTGGACGTTGATCAGCACCTGGGGCAATGTATGCATCGGCTCGGCCAGCGCCGCCAACGACGAGCGGGTCTGCGCCATCCTCGACATCAGCCGCAACCCGACGACGATGCCGTCTCCGGTCGTGCCAAGCGCCGGCATGACGATATGGCCCGACTGCTCACCTCCGAGCGAATATTCGCCCGCCCTCAGCTCTTCGAGCACGTAGCGGTCGCCGACGCCGGTGGTGCGGACCTCGATGCCCGCCGCGCGCATGGCCAGATGCAACCCAAGGTTGCTCATCACGGTGGCCACCAACGTGTTGGACGCCAGCTCGCCGGCGTCGCGCATCGCCAGCGCCAGGATCAACATGATCGCGTCGCCGTCGATGACCCGGCCTGTGGCATCGACCGCCAGGCAGCGGTCGGCGTCGCCGTCGTGCGCCAGCCCCAGGTTGGCGCCGTGGGATACCACCGCCGACTGCAACACCTCTATGTGCGTCGACCCGCAGCCGTCGTTGATGTTCAGCCCGTCGGGCTCGGCGTTGATCGGGATGACGTTCGCGCCTGCCGCCCGGTATGCCCGTGGCGCGGCCATGGACGCGGCGCCGTGCGCGCAGTCGACAATGACGGTGAGGTCGTCGAGCCGCGTGGTGAGCGCCTTGCCGGCGTGCCGCAGGTAGCGGTCAAGCGCGTCCTCGGCGTCGACGACGCGGCCAATGCCCACACCGGTCGGTCGGCTTCCCGGACCCTGCTGGACGAGTTCTTCGATGCGGTCCTCGGTGGCGTCGTCGAGCTTGTGTCCGCCCGGCCCGAAGATCTTGATGCCGTTGTCGGGCATCGGGTTGTGCGAGGCCGAGATCATCACGCCGAAGTCGGCGTCGTATGCGCTGGTCAGGTACGCCACCGCGGGCGTGGGCAGGACGCCAAGGCGCAGCGCGTCGACCCCTTCGCTGGTCACTCCGGCGATCACCGCCGCCTCGAGCATCTCGCCGCTGGCCCGCGGGTCGCGGCCCACCACGGCGATGCGGCGCGCATGACCCCCGACGCTGCCCAGCCGGCGCGCTGCCGCCGAGCCCAATGCCAGCGCCAGCTCGGCGGTCAGGTCCTGATTGGCGACTCCGCGCACCCCGTCGGTGCCGAACAGTCGAGCCATGGCGACAAACTTCTCACAGATGACGGCAAAAGGGCTAACTGCCGACGTCAGCACCCGTGCCGTCGCGGAATCGGTACGAAAACGCGACCTGAAGACGGCTCACCGCCCGCACCCCGAAGAACGCGGGCGGTGAGGTCACTAACGTCAGCGCGGCTGCATCTGCGGCTGCTGCTCGGACGGATACATCGGATTCACGGGGTTCATCGGGTTGTTCGGCGTCCCAGCGGCCGGGGCAGGCGCGAGCCCGGCGCCGCTGTTGACGGAGCCTGCCTGCGAGAACGTGACCACCCCGCCGGGCAGGTTGCAGACCGTCTGCTCGCTGCCCTCAGCGGTCGCCTTCTGGGCCAGCGAGTTCGCCTGCGCCGTGTTGATGTTGCAGACAGCGCCCGCCACCGATGCGGCAGTGTCGAGGCTGGCATTCTGCAGGATCTTGATATTGCCGACAGCCAGGTCAACCGCGTTCAAAGCCGGCGGCGCGGCGCCCGCAAGGCCAAGACCCGCGGTGAAAAGCAGCGAGCCGCCGAGTACGGCGCCCCCGGCTGCGGTGTTCCTGACGATGTTCCTCATCGATAGCTCCTCCTCAGTCGGGAAGCAGCGGTCCGGTCCCCAAATCACTGATTGACTCGTACCGGCGGCAGGAGCGGCCTGCCGACGCGCGCGACGCCCGCGCTTCCGCCGTTGTGGCTTCCACGACTGCCCCCGGTTCAAACCCGATCGGAGAAAACCCAGGCAGGAAAACGAAACCGCCGGGCGTGTCGCAACACACCCGGCGGTTTCCACGATCGATCAGCGCTTGCTGTACTGAGGCGCCTTTCGGGCCTTCTTGAGCCCGTACTTCTTGCGCTCGATGGCGCGCGGGTCACGGGTGAGGAAGCCGGCCTTCTTCAGCGCGGGCCGGTCCTCGGGCTGCACCAGGATCAGGGCCCGCGCGATGGCCAGGCGCAGCGCGCCGGCCTGGCCGGACGGGCCACCGCCATCGAGGTGGGCGTGGATGTCGAAGCTGTCCACCCGGTCGACGGTCACCAGCGGGGCCTTGATCAGCTGCTGGTGCACCTTGTTCGGGAAGTAGGCCTCGAGGGTGCGGCCGTCCAGGTGGAACTGGCCGGTGCCGGGCACCAGGCGCACCCGCACCACGGCCTCCTTGCGGCGGCCGACGGTCTGGATGGGACGGTCCATGATGACCGGCTCGCGCGGGGCCGCTTCGGTCGTGGCCGCGGTCTCGGTCGGAGCCGATTCGGTCGGGGCCTCGGTCTCGGCGACGACCTCGGCGACGGCGTCGACGACGGCTTCGGTGGTCACCTCGGTGTTCTCGGTGTTCTCGGGGGTCTCGGTCACTGGGTCACCTGCTTGATCTCGAACGGAATCGGCTGCTGGGCGGTGTGCGGATGCTCCGGCCCGACGTAGACCCGCAGCTTCTTCTGGACCTGCCGGCTCAGCTTGTTGTGCGGAAGCATGCCGATGATCGCCTTCTCGACGACCCGGTCGGCGTGCTTCTGCAGTTCGTCGCCGAGTGAGCGCGCCCGCAGGCCGCCGGGGAAACCCGAGTGGCGGTAGGCGAGCTTGTTCTGCAGCTTGTCGCCGCTGATGGCGACCTTCTCTGCATTGATGACGATGACGAAGTCGCCACCGTCGACGTTGGGCGTGAATGTCGGCTTGTGCTTGCCGCGGAGCAGCTTGGCTGCTTCCACGGCGAGCCGGCCGAGCACCACGTCGGTGGCGTCGATGACGTACCACGAACGTGTGGTGTCACCCGCCTTCGGCGTGTATGTAGGCACAGCGCTTACCTTCTCTTCTCTCGGGTTGAGTCCCGGTGACCCGGGTGCCGGTCAGGCGTCGGCGGTGAGGACCCCTCGGCGACCGACATTGACCCGAGGACCCGTGCTTACCGCACGCCAACGAGGCAGCTTACCGGCGGGTGTCCGCGCAGGTCAAAACGCCTTCGCGGATGAGCCACAGACCGCCCCCCGGCCCATAGAATTTTGCTCGATGCTGGTCGACATCGTTCTGGCGTGCGCACCCCTCGTGGTGCTGGTCCCTGCTGTCATCACATTGCTCACCAGTCACGTCAGTTACACGCTGATAGGCCGGTTGCAAAAGCGCCTGTTGGGTTCACTGTCGCTGGCCGAGAAGCTGCCGGCGGGAATCGTGGGGTCGGCGCAGATCGCCCGCGACATCGACCGGCAGACGCTGCACATCGCCTATGTCACGCAATACCCGCATCGGGCGCGCGAGATCCGGGACATCGCGTTGATCGGTATCGGGCTCGTCGCCGCCCTCGCGGTCTATTACGAGCAGCTGTGGTCCGACGCGCCCCTCCTCTATCTCCTTGCCTTCCTGGCGTTGGCGGTGATCGCGGCGCTGTGGCTGGAGCGGGCCGTCGTCAGCTTTGCGCGAAACGACGCCCTTGCCTACGAACTGTTCGCACACTTCGGCGCTCCGGAGAATCTGGTCCGCCCGCACACCGAACTGGTCCTGAAGGCGCCGGCGCTGACGGTCGAGGCAGTGTTCGGGCGCGCGGCGGATGTCCGCGACTCCCACCACGACGGATCGATGTCGACCCTGGAGGCCGTCAATTCGGTTCTGGCTCAAGCCCATACGCACGGTGCCTGGCGACGAGAGTTGCGCCACCTAGCGCATCGTGTGCGCACGACCGGCTATCGGGCCCATGTCGTGGGGGCATACGGCTGGTTGCTAGGGCACCTGCTCGGACCGTTCTTCAAATGGCGGCTGGCCTTTCTCGACGACCGCGAGCGCCACCGCGTCGCGCGAGCCGAGAGGGCGGGCGAGTTCCACAAGATCGCATGGCTCACTGCCCACTACTGCAACGAACGCGCCCGTCTGACGCGCCACTCGTCTCACTTGCACGGCGCACGTGATCCGCTCCTGAGATGGAGCGGCAAGGGCACGTCACCTGGCGCGCCTACGCCGCTCGTGGTGCCGAGTTCTGCGGCAGGGCTGTGATCCGTTGCCGATGACGACCCTGGGGCAAATCTCGGCGAGTGCTGCGGCGCAAACATCGGGAAAACTGTGCAACATCACCAGGATTCGCCCCCATTACCTCGCGAAACTCAATCGAGATGGCGACGGCATCGGCTGCGAGTGCTGGCAGGACTGTGCGGTCCCGTTGGCTGCCCTCCGCACGGCATAGCGACGGGTCTGCACCACCGTGGCCGCCTCTCCCACGAACCACGGTGGTGCAGAACTGTCCCCGGCGGATTGCTTGGCTCCCCTCCAAGCGGGACTGCACAGGGTCCTGACCGTGAGGCGTCAATAGCCCCACGCGTTGGCCGCCGTGCGGTCGGTCGCCGCGACATCGTCGGCGCCATCACGAACGGCATTGCCCAGATTGAACAAGATCTCGTTGAGTGCGGTCGTCGCCTGCTCCCAGCGTGTCTGCTCTACGCGATAGGCCTCCGCTGCCTCCCGCGTCCAGACCTGTTGAAGCGGCGCGATCTGCGCCCGTAGATCGTCAAGGGCAGTGTTCAACCGCGCGGAGGTCGTGTGAATGTCCTGCCGCACCGTGTATTCAATTTCGTCGAAGTTGTACGACAGCACGTGATCCATGACCATACTCCTTATAGGTTGGTGGCGACGGAACCGATTTGATGCGAATGGCTTTCGCCGGCCTCACGCAGGGTTCCCTCGTTGAAGCGAATGGTCTCCGCAATCCGCTGCAGAGCGGCATGAAGTTTCATCGACTCCGCGTTCCACCGCTCGACGACGTCTCGGAAACGCGCAGCAGCGACACCTCCCCACACCGACGGCGGCACGCTGCCCATCCGACCGATAAAGGACTGCAGCATCGCGCGGATCTCCTCATTGCGGGCATCCGTCTTGCCTGCGACGGCCGTCATAAGGTCGAAGTCGGTAGTGAGCGGTCCGCCCCCGGGTGTCGTCATCACGATCCTTCCGTGTTGTCCTGCGCGATATGAAAGTTGGACGCGATCGCCTCGGGTTCGGTTCCATTGGCTGAGCAGTTTTCAGAACACCGCATGCGCGGACCGAATCGCTTGATCACAGACCTCGCGCACCGCCTCTTCATGCCCGGGCGCGCTCTGGCACCCGATGGCAATCCGGATCGAATCGTCGACGAGCACCGCCCACGCGATGTGATGGTCCGCGCGTATCTCGCGATACGTCACGACGGGCTGGCCGGCTCGTCGGTCGGACGGATTGAACTCGACGAATAAACCGTCGGGCTCCTGGCTCAGCGCGCTGCGCAATGACTCGGCCACCGCATCATGCGACTGATGCGGTGCCAGCGACGACTGCGTGACATGTACCGCGACGTCGGCATCAGTCGGCGAAACAACCTGCACCCGTGCCGATCCAGGTCCCGATGTGACGCGCTCCACGGCCCATCGGGCAGGCACCATGACACCGACACGTCCCTCCACCAACAGCGCCATCGGCATCTTCACCTCAGATCGCGGAACGTCCTGCTGCGCCACGAATCCGCCGCACAGGGCGGCAGCCGATAGCAGCATGCCAGCCAAGAGCGCGGTCGCGTGTCTGCCGCGATACCTCGACGGACGAGCCTCAACGCCGCAGGCCGCTGCCTGTGACGGCAGTGCGTCGACACCACGTCGCACCCAGTCGCTATCGGCGACGGTGACGGCGACGCTGTTGGCCCGCAGGCGATCAGCGATCGCCGCGACGAGCGGGTAGGCTCCCTCCACACCGTCGGGGGCATCCAGCAGAACCGCCATCGACATCGGAATCGTCGCCAGAATCGCTTCGATGTCTCCACGCGCCACCACCTGCATGTCGTCTCCGGGCGGCAATACGACCACGAATTCCGGCGCGATCTCCGCCACCGTCGCCAATCGATCAGGTAGTCCGCCGCGGAGCACCTGTGCCCGTTGCAGCACCACGCAGTCCTTCGCCACCGTGCACGCAGCGTCGCGCACACGAGAAACGCGCGACGACGCCCACCACGTCGGACAGACGAGCACGATCGCATCTGCAGAATCCCCGACGACCTGTCGTATGAGCGCTTGCCACACGTCCGCGACGGCGACAGGACACTCGTCGATCAACGTCAGCTCATCGTCAATGCCGTCGATGCCGGCCGAAACCCATTCCGCGTCCGCATGGCTGGGGCCTCGAACTGTCGCCGGGCCTACCTCGACGACAATGCGTGTCATGGCGGGTCGGTCCAGGCCACCTGGATCAGCTGATCGGGATGTCCACGCATGATCAGGGTTCCGCGCCCCGGCGGCTGTGCCGACGGCCGGACCGAACCCAGCAGAATTCCTTCGTCTGGGCTGGCGCTCATCATCAAGCCCATGCAGCCCAAGTCCCGCAGCCGCGCCAGAACCGGATCGAACATCGCCCGTGCGGCCCCGCCCGAGCGGCGCGCCACGATGACATGCAGGCCAAGGTCTTTGGCGTGCGGCAGGTAGTCGACCAGCGGTGACAACGGGTTGCCCGTCGCGCTGGCGACCAGGTCATAGTCGTCGATGACGAGGTATATCTCGGGGCCGGACCACCACGAGCGAGTGCGCAGCTGTTGCTGTGTCACATCCTCGCCAGGCATCCGCGCTTGCAACCGTTCAAGAAGAAGGGGTACGCGGGCCGTCAGCCCGGCGGCCGATATCACATAGCCTGCAAGGTGGGCAGACTCGACGACACCGAGGAGCGTCCGGCGAAAGTCGACAATCTCGATCTCAACCGAGTCGGGAGTGTTCGTCCGCACGATCTCTCGGCACAGCAGCCGCAGTACCGACGTCTTGCCGCATTCGGCATCACCCAGCACGACAAGATGCGGCTGATCGGCGAAATCCAAGATAACCGGCCGCAATTCGCGTTCACCGAGACCCACGGCGACCTGCATTGCGGTGCGGGCACGGCCTACCGCGGCGACGGTGCCGTGGGCAACCTGCAGCGGCAGGAGTTCGATCGCGGGCGCACACCGCCCATTCCATCGGTCACGCAAGAGTCCCGCGCCCTCGACGATCGCCTCACCGAGCCCGACCGTCGTCGGCTGCCCGTCCAGTCGCGGAAGCGCGATCACCATCTCTTTCCCGTCGCCCGTGATACCCCGCCCCGGCGAGACGTGGGACAGCTGCCGGGCGCGCCTTCGGTCCATCTCGGAGTCGGCGGGATCGCCGAGCCGTAGTTCGATGCGGGTGCCGATCTGATCTTTCAGTGCGGGCCGAATCTCCGCCCAGCGGGACGCGATCACGACGACGTGCACGCCGAAGGAAAGCCCTTGAGCGGCGATGCCGATGACCGCCGGCTCGAGGTTGTCGAAGTCTTGACGCAGGGTGGCCCAACCATCGATGACCAGGAACACATCGCCGTGCGGATCGTCCGTGGCAGCTGAATCACCGGCGGAACGCAATTGGCGGTAGTCGGTCATCGAATCGATGCCAAGGTGGCGGAAGCGGGCTTCCCTCGCCCGCATGACCGATTCCATTTCCGCGACTGTGCGCCGGCACAGGTCGACATCGGACCGTCCCGCCACTGATCCCACGTGCGGCACACACCGCAGCGACGACAACGCTCCACCGCCGAAGTCCAGGCAATAGAACTGGGCGGCAGACGGGTCGTGGGTGGCCGCGACTGCCATCACCAACGTGCGCACCGCCGTCGACTTGCCCGATTGCGGCGCGCCCACGATCGCGACATGGCCTGCTGCTCCGGCCAAGTCGACCGTCAACACATCGCGGCGCTGATCGTATGGGCAGTCGACCAAGCCGATCGGTACCGAGAGCGGACGATCCGCTCGAGTGCGGGGAATCAGAACGTCGAGTGCCGGCGACTCGCCCAACGGGGGCAGCCAAACCGGATGCGCACGCATCCCGTGGTCCGCCAATCGATTCAGCACGGTGTCCATCAGGGTCCGCGTCCGCGCGCCGACCTCTTGGTCTCCATGTTCTGCACGCTCAGTAACCCTGCCCGCGGCCGTCGCAGTGAACACCCGGGGCGTGCCCGCTGCGTCAGGACGCTGCGCCATGCTGGGCCTCTCGTGCGGCGCCGACACGTAGGCGGTTTGGAATCGCACCAACTCTCCGGACGCGGTCTTCAGATACGCCGCGCCCGGCGAACTGGGAAGGTGGTACGCGTCGGGTACTCCGAGCACTGCCCGCGATTCGCTGGCGGAGAAGGTCTTCAGGCATATCCGGTAGGACAGATGCGTCTCCAGCCCGCGCAGCCGGCCCTCGTCGAGCCGCTGGCTGGCCAGTAACAGATGCATGCCCAGCGAGCGTCCCAGCCGTCCGATCGCCACGAACACCTCAGCGAAATCGGGGTGCTGACTGAGCAATTCGGAGAACTCGTCGACCACGATGAACAATGCGGGCAGGGGTGGCGCGGTGAGGCCTTGGGATCGGGCGAGTTCGTAGTCGGAGACGTTCGCGAAGTGGCCTGCGGCCCTGAGCAGTTCCTGTCTGCGATTCATCTCACCGGTAAGCGCATCATGCATCCGCGCGACGAGGTGCGCCTCGTCGGCCAAGTTGGTGATGATCGCCGACACATGACGTACCCGGTCCAGGCCCAGAAACGTCGCACCGCCCTTGAAGTCGACAAGCACGAGATTGAGAACCTCCGGAGGATGGGCCGCAATCATGCCGAGGATCAACGTGCGCAAGAACTCTGATTTTCCGGAGCCGGTGGCACCAACGCACAAGCCATGCGGTCCCATGCCGTTTCGCGCGGCTTCCTTGATGTCGAGTTCCACAGGGTCGCCGTGTTCGGACACACCGATCGGCACTCGAAGGCGCTGCCTGCCCCGCCGAGCACCCCAGCGCTGCGCAGGGTCGATGCTGCCGGGATCGTCGAGGCCCATCAGATCAGGCCAGTCCCTCGTCGGCGAGGTGCGTCTGGTTGCGTCGACCGAGACGGGTCGGTAGGCAGTCATCCGCCGGGCGCACACCGAGGCCTGAGTCGATGTCAGCCTATCCGCACGCGCGAGCACTTCGTCCCCGATGACGCTGGGCACCGACACGCCCTCGCCGTCGATGCGCAGGTGCAGGCTCCGCCCGGTGGACGCCTCACGCGGCTGCGCGCCGACCTCGACGACGGTGGTCCCCGGCCCGGCCGTGACAGGCTCGGTTGTCGTGTATCCGTCGGCGATGATCACCACATGCGGCAATTCACCGTCGTCCATCGGCCTGCAACCGATCATCGCCTCACCGAGGGTGCGGTACGTCATCCTGGCGGGTCCGAGTGTGTCAACCAGAAACGGATGCTGATGGTGGGGAAGCCATTTCAGCCATTCCCATTCGGAGGCCGATGTAGGACCAACCACGGCCGCGATCCGGACATCCTCGGGGCTGTGTAGGACCGCCAGTTGGCAAATCATCGCGCGAAGCAGTGCCCGTGCGGCGGGCGGATCTCCGTCGACGGCAACCGCCGAATATGACCGCAGTGGTACCGCTACCGGCACGTCGGCGACCACCGATCTGCGGCGGATCAGGCGCTGCAACGCCGACGAAGTCACCGGATCCAGCGCGTCGATCGGGCCGAGCTGAGGCGCTACCAATGTGGTGAAGAGCAGCTGGTCGCCGCGGCCGACACGGATGTGACAGAAGTCGGGATCGTCACTTCCGCGCTCCCACATTCGTCGGCCACCGGTCAGGGTCCACAACGCCTCCGGTTCGGGATGCACCCAGTGCTGCGAGCGATGCTGGGCGGTCGCCGTTTCCGCAGCGGTCTGATCCAACGCGTCGAGGTAGTCGAGGTAGTCGCGCCGATCCTCGTTCAGCTGGGCGGTGTGGTTGGTGCCACGGGTTCCGTACGCGAGCGAGCCGAGGACCGACGCCAGCATCATGACTGGAAAGAACATGAACATCGGACCACGGGTTGTCGCCGTGCCAGAAGTGAAGTACAGCGTCATCATGCCGCCGGTGGCGACGAGCATTGCCACCGGTAACAGGCGAGCAATCGGATTTGCGGGCAGGGCCTTCGGAACCTCGGGCGGTGCCTCCAGCGTGATGTCACCCTCAGCCACCGCCGGAGCGGGAAGTCGCGGTTCACGGGAGAAGTCCATCGTCTGAAGGACGTTTCGCGTCCCTGTTTCGTTCCATCCACAGGCAGCGAAATTGCTGCGCAACCATGTGCGAACACCGAGCTACGGTAAATGCGCGGGCGTCATACTGGGGGTGATGCGATGCCTGATCCACTGTGCCGGCTATCGGTTCAGCATGGGCCACACACCGTCGATCTCGCGTTACCAAATGAAACACCGGTCGGCCTGCTATTGCCATCAATCGTCGACCTCGTCCACCGGGGTAGAGTAGCCGTCGACGAGGGACGACACTGGCATCTATCGCGGGTGGGCCAAGCGCGACTCGATACGTCGGCAAGCCTGCGCGACAACGCTATTCGCGACGGCGAACTCTTGTTGCTCACGACATCGGCCACGCCAACGCCCGAATTGGTGCAAGACGATCCATGGCGCATGGTGGTCGACACCGTCGACTCTCGCTGTGTGCCAACGCAGGTCACGGCGACCGTGGCATGCCTGTGCACGGCCGTGTTCGGCGCGACAGCGTTGGTCTGGTCCGGCGTCGTCACCCATGCGACCGGTCATGTCGTCACGGGCGGCGCCATCGCGGCCGCGGCTGCGATCGGAGCGGTCGCGGTGCGACGCGCCCACCCAGACCCGATCCTCTGCGTCACGCTGAGCGTCATCGCCGTCGTGTTCGCCGCCGCAGCGGGCTTTCTCGCTGTGCCTGGCGGCCCGTCGACGGCCAACTCATTGCTCGCGGCCGCGGTAGCGTGCTCGACCTCGATCCTGCTGCTTCGCGTCACCCACTGCGGCGCAATCTGTTTGACGGCTCTGGCTACGTTCACTGCCTTGACAGGTTCGGCGGCTGCCTGCGGTGTCGCCTGGACGTTGCCGGTCGCGACGACGGGTGCGGTGCTCTCGGTGCTGTCTCTGGGCACTCTCGGTGTGGCGGCGAGGTTGTCTATCGCGGCGGCTGGTTTGACGCCCTCCATGCCGAGTTCGGATCATCGTGCAGACGATGGCCCCACCTCAGAGATGCCCCGCGCGGTCACTGCGCACCACACTCTGAGCGCGCTGGTGATCGGTTCAGCGGGTGCCGCGGCGGTCGGTGCCGCGCTCGTCGCATCAGCTTGTGTCCACGACGGTCGTATCTGGCCGAAGGGCGCGGTCTTCGCCGCCGTAGTCGGGTCGGTGATGGTGTTGCGCGCCCGCACGCACATCGACATGTCGCGCCGCGCCGCTCTGGTCGTCGGTGGCATGGCAGCCATTGCGGCCGGTGTTGCACTCGTCGTGGTTTCGGCACCAGGACAGGCTAATTGGGTCTGCCTCCTCGTTACCGTGGTCGGCCTTAGCATGCTGGGCGGAGTATTCGGCGCGACGGTCAATCCGCTCGCGCGCCGAACTGTCGAAGTGTTGGAGTATCTCGCGCTCGCGGCGGTTGTGCCACTCGCGTGCTGGGTCGGCGGACTTTACGGGCTGATCCGTGGTGTGAGCCTGCCATGACGACCCTCGTCACGCAGATGGTACGGCTTTGCGTCGCTGGCGGTCTCGCCGCTTTCCCTCTCTTCAGCGCGCCGCCTGTGTCCGCGGTTACGCCACCACCGGTCGACGATTCGATGTTGCCCAAGCCGGGTCCACCAGCGCCACCACAACCTACGGAGCAACAAGACCGTTGTGCCGCCGCGCCCCCTGCCGAGGCCGAGGTGGCTGATGCAGAACAACTTGCAAGCCTCGATCTGCAGCAAGTCTGGAAGTTCACGCGCGGGATAGGTCAGACGGTCGCCGTCATCGACACCGGCGTGGCGCGCCATCGCCTCCTTCCCCATCTCGTTCCCGGAGGCGACTACGTGTTCACCGGCGACGGCACCGAAGATTGCGACGGTCACGGCACAGTGGTGGCGGGAATTGTTGGTGCACAGCCGGATTCCGAAGGATCCACCTTCAGCGGCGTCGCACCCGATGCCACCATCGCCAGCATTCGTCAATCCAGCAACAAATTCCGGGCGGCCGACGATCCATCCGGATCCGGGTTCGGCGACGTGGACACCCTTGCGAAGGCCGTGCGCGCCGCCGCGGACATGGGCGCGACCGTGATCAATGTGTCCTCGGTCGCCTGCCTGCCCACCGACGGTGGCTTGGATGACCGTCCGCTGGGCGCCGCATTGGCCTACGCTGTTGACGTCAAGAACGTCGTTGTGGTGGCGGCCGCAGGAAACGTCGGCGGTCCCGGTCAGTGCCCCGAGCAGAATCCCTCATCCGATCCAACCCGGCCCGGGCAACCGGATTGGGACCGCGTGAGCGTCGTGGTCAGTCCGGCCTGGTACGACGACTACGTGTTGACCGTGGGGTCGGTCGATGCGCACGGAGCGCCGTCCGCGTTCAGTCTGGCCGGGCCGTGGGTGGATGTCGCGGCGCCGGGCGAAGGCGTCGTGTCGTTGGATCCCGATGGTGAGGGCCTGGTGAGTAGCCTGCCCACGTCCGGCGACCCGATGCCGATCTCTGGTACGAGCTATGCGGCGCCCGTGGTGAGCGGCATCGTCGCGTTGGTGCGGTCACGCTCGCCTCAATTGACTGCGCGGCAGGTCATGCGACGCATCGAGGAGACGGCGCACCGTCCGGCCGCCGGGTGGGATCCGGTTGTGGGGCATGGTGTTGTCGACGCACTGGCCGCGGTCAGCGGTGATGCGACGTCGGCATCGGCCCACGAGGGAACGCAGTCGCGACCCGTGTCGGTTCCAGCCGCGACACCCACCGACGATCGGGCCCACCAGTTCGCCGTTGGCGGAGCCGCAGTGTGTCTCGCGATCTCCGTGTCGTCAGTCGCCATGACGGCGTCGGCGGCCCGTCTACGACGGTCCCGCGATGCTGTCACGCGCGACTGACGCGGCTTCCTTGCTCAGCTCCGGGCCGCGCGGCAGCCGCGCGAGCACCGGCCAGGGCGCAGGCACGGGCGTGCCGGTGAGACCGAGGTGCCTGGCGGTGTCTTCGTCGCGTAGACCGAACACGACGCCCGAATCGTCGATGAAGTAGAGCGCACCGGCGCTCCCGCGGTCTCCGGTGATCCCTGTCGACCGAACGTAGGCGCTGCGACCCTGTGGAATGGAGACGCTGTCGACGTTGGGGCCGCCGCCGTCGGCCTGCGCCAGCGTCAGCGGGCTGACGCCATCAACTGGTAGCGAATTGCCCACCATTACAGCGGTATTGGCGCCCGCCGGACCCAGCCGCCACTGTAGGCACACAATGGCGTCGTTGGACACGCCCCCATGTTCCGGAAAGGCTGAGACATGCAACGTGTCGAGGGTCGGCACAGCTCCGATGACATCGGGAGCGACCGTAACGATGTCGCGGGCGTCCTGTGAGTCGGTGAAGCGGATGAGGTCCGCGGCAACCTGCCCGATCCGCTGGACTCCCTGCGCGAGTACAACATAATACTCCTCGGCTGCCGCGCGGGTGATCCGAATCACAGTTCCTATTGAGAACCCACGCAATGGGCTTGGTGAACCCACATCAGAGATGTGCGGGGCGACGATAGGAGGTGCCTCTGGCGTCGCGTCCAGCAGGGCGCGCGAAACAGGCCGCGGGGTAACACCGTCCAGCTTCAGGGCCCTTACAACGGGGCGGTTGCGCAGATCTACCTGCGCGCGCCACCCGTCGTAGAGCAGATATGTCGTTGCCGCACTTTCCGAGCGTGCCGTTACGAGAAGTCGGCGTCCCGAGGCGAGCCCGTCGCGGAGGACATCGGCGGCGACGACGGTGGTGCTCGTCGCGTCATCGCAGACCGCCCATCCCGATTCGTCCTCACCAACTGGTGCGGCGATCGTGGCTGGCGCACCCGGAATACCCACCAATGGACCGCGTTTGGCGTTGTGAATTGCCGAGGCGCTAACCACTTCGGCGTCTGCGGGTGTGCCGGCAATGAGCCGCGCGGATGCGAGGTTGAGGACGGGATGCACGATGTCGCCGATCCGCACGTAGAGGGCTCCGGAGTCACGCACCATGACGATCGGCGCGCTGCCCAGCGCGCCAGGGGCCCGGAGGAACGCTAGTATGGCGCACGCCGCAACAATGATCACCGCAAGAATGACACCGGCGATGAACGAAAGTGATTGCGCGCGAAGCGGATCGTCGAGCATCCGGACGTCGCCGCGCACCAACGCGTGTTCCATCCGGCGCAGCAGGAATCGATATCCGCTGACGTGCAGCCTCGTTGTCGATTGCCGAGCCATACCCTCCCCCGGCAATCACATTAACGGCCGCCGAGCGGGCCTCGGGGCACCAATTTCGGAGCCCACCGCCACGCTGACGATTCCGGTCATAGTTTCCCAATCGCGGCTCGCCGCGTTGAGACCGAGGTACGTTTTGGCTGTCCCGTCACCATCCCTGAAAGGGGCAAGCAGGCATGTCCAACCATTTCACCGGTCTGAGCCTCGGACCACCGCTCGGTGACCAGCGTTTGGATCTGTGCGACCTCTACGCGTTCGTCTCGCCGGCCGACCCGACGCGGACCGTCATCATCCTCAATGCGAACCCGCTGGCCGATGCCCTCAACCCCGATGCGATCTACCGTCTGGCGATCGACAACGACGGCGACCTGCAGAACGACATCGCGTTCAGCTACGTCTTCTCCGAACCGAAGGACGGCAAGCAGACCGTCGACGTGTATCTGGCGGCGAACGAGGACGCCGAGTCGGCCGAAGCGGTCGGCGAGAAGATCTTCTCGGCCGTCCCCGTTTCATTCGTCGGCGACGAGCCGCACATCGCAACCTCCGGCGACTTCACTTTCTTCGCCGGCGCCCGCAGCGACGCGTTCTTCTTCGACTTCGACGGCGTCAAGAATCTCTTCGACACCTCGGGTGGCCGCAACTTCACCGCCCTCACTCTCCCCGGCGAATCACCCTGGACGGGTGTGGATTCCAACACCCAAGCCAACGTCTTCTCCACCGCCATCGAGATGCCGACCGGCTCCCTGGGCGCCGACCCCGACATCAGGATCTGGGGCCGGTGCAGCTTGCGCCGTGACAACGAGCTGCTCCACGTCGACCGCGCCGGTCACCCGTCGGTCAGCAGCTTCTTCAACACCGATGACACCAAGGAGGAGTACAACGCCAGCGAGCCGGTGCACGACCGGGAGCGGTGGATAGACATGTTCATCCACCTCATGGGGCATACCGGCGGCTACACGCGCGAAGAAGCCATCGAAGCGATCGACGACGAGGGCACCCTGCCGGACATGCTGACGTTCAACCCGTCGAAGCCGGCGAAGTACCCGAACGGCCGCGTCTTCACCGACGACGTCATCGACTACCGGCTGGCATTCCTGACCAAGGGCGAGTGCCCGCCCTCAGGCCTGAGCCCGCACACCGACACTCTCACCGTGTTCCCGTACCTGGGCCCGCCGCACCAGTGACGTTTCGCCGCAGACCTACTCGCACACCAGAGAGTGATAACGCGCCGTATTCGATATCGCCCTATTCGGAATGGTGCGGCCTCCGGGGGTCCGGCTGCCGAAGGATTCCATCGCCGACGTGACCGCCCCGGACTGCGTGGCGTGTTTGGGCTGAGCTGACCCTGCACAACCCGCCGACCGGATCTGCGTCATCCCGCCCGCGGTGGGGGACCGAATCACTACGATGAGTGGACAGTTCCGGTTGGAGGGGGACGCGGGATGCGCTTCACCTTGCGATCGCCGTGCCGCGCTGTCCGGCGGACCGTGCGCGCCGCGGTGTGCGCCACGCCATGACGGCTCCGCTGCTCGACCTCGACGGCCGTGTGGTCGACCGACGGCAGGAGCTGACCGAACTCCGAGACGCCGTGGAATCGGCAGGACGCGCCGGCGGAGGATGCGTCCTGCTCAGTGGGGCTCCGGGAGTGGGCAAGTCGACGCTCACACAGGCCTTCGGCGCCGAAGTCTCCGGGCGCAACTGCGTGTTCGCCTACGGGAGGTGCAGGGACGGCGCGCCGGCACCGTACTCGGCGTTGGGAGACGCGCTCAGCTCGATTGTCCGCACCATGGAGGCCACCGGCCCGGCCGAGCGCGACCGTTGGCGCGCAGATCTCGTCAGCGGGACGTCAGCGCTTGCCGGCGTCCTCAGCGGAGCTCGTGCCCGAACTGGCGCAGGTGCTGGGCGAGGCCTCGCATGTGGCAGACCTCGAGGCAGCGGATGCTCGCCGCCGGCTGCATCGTGCAGCCATCCGGCTGGTATCCGATACGGCGTCCTATCGGCCGGTGGTCCTGGCGATCGACGACCTGCAGTGGGCTGATCGAGACACGCTGCTGCTGCTGTCCGAACTGCTGACGGTGTCGCTCCGCAACGTGTTGGTTCTCGGTGCGCATCGCGCGGGTGAGTTCGACCCGGGCGCAGCGGGTTTCACGGCTGAGAGTTTCCGCAGTATCGAGCTCAGCCCGCTGTCCCGCGGGGATGTCGAGGATCTGCTCGCTGCGGTGTCCGGACGGGGTGTGGACCTGGGCGACGTGGCCGCCGAATTCCACCATCGGACCGGGGGCAACCCGCTGCAGGTCCGTCAGCTGCTGTACCGCGCGCAACGGGAAGGCGCGCTCACCTCGGGCGCGGGCGAGCGCCCGAGTTGGGACCTGCGCGTCCTCACGTCGATCGAAGTCACCGCCACGGCCGCCGAGTTCCTTGGCAGCTACCTCGGCCAGCTACGCCCGATCGACCGGGCGGTGTTGAGTTCGCTGACCTGCATCGGCGGCGAGTTCGACCTCGACGACGCTACGACCGCGGCCGCAGAGCCGCCGGACGTGGTCGCCCAGGCGCTCTGGTCGGGCCTTGAGCTTCGCCTGCTCGAGGCCGTCGACAGCAGTGGCCAGCGGATCACCAAGACGATCAGCCGCGACGCCCGGTACCGCTTCAGCCACGACCGGGTGGCCGAGGCGGCGCGGGTCGGCCTGTCCGAAGACGACCAACGCGAGATTCACCTCCGGATCGGTCGGCGGCTGATCGAGCTCGGGGACGACCGGTTGTTCGAGGCCGCCCGTCATGTCGGCATCGGCGGCCAGGGCCTGGCCGACGACGCAGAGCGCATCCGGTTCGTCGAGGTGCTGCGCCGTGCGGTGCGGAAGGCGCGGGCTCAGGCATCGTTCCCGCTGGCCCTCGAGCACTGCCGAGATGGTCTGAGCCTCCTCGGTGAGCAGCGCTGGGCCGCTCACTTCCCGCTGACGCGGGAGCTGCAGCTCGACGCCGCGGATGCCGCTCTACTGGTCGGCGACGTCGCGACGCTGCATGCACTGCTCGACGAGGCCGAAAAGTATCTGCCCGAGCCGGCCGACCGCGCCCGACTCGCCTACCTCAGACTGAAGGGGCAGGTGGCGCAGAACCGCCTCCAGGACGCGATCGAGACGGGGCTGCGCGCGCTCGACGAACTCGGCGAGCCGCTGCCACACGATCCGGGCAAACCGCGGCTGGGCATCGCGCTGGTGCGGATGAAGCTAAAGATGGGTCGCTGGAGCAACGATCGGCTGCTGGCAACTACCGCACTGCGAGGACCGCCCGCGTCATCGAGATCCATGCGGATGCTCGCCGAGCTGCACAGCCTGTCCTACATCGGCAGGCCCAACCTCTTCCCGCTACTCGTGCGCAAGCAGCTCGACCTCACATTGGCCCACGGCCACACACCGAGTTCACCGGTGGTGCTCGCCAGTTACGGGCTGCTACTCGTAATCACCGGTGACCGCGACGGCGCGCAGCGCTTCGGCGAGGTCGGTATGCAGCTCGCAGAACGCCCGGAATTCAGGGAAGCTCGACCGCAGACGGTATTCCTGCACCTGAACTTCATCCACCACTGGCGCCACCCTGTCCGCGATGGCCTGGGCCAGCTCCGCGAAGCGGTCACGGAGGCACTCGACCAAGGTGACCAGGAATACGCCGGATTTCTGGCCGCCGTTCTGCTCCTGCAGATCGTTCTGGGCCGGTCGCCCGTTGGCCGAGATCGACCTCCTCGCCCGATCGTTGATCCCCGAGATCCGTTCTCAACCTGTGCCTACCGCGTTATGCCAGGCCAATCAGCAGCATTGCCTCAATCTGATGGGCCGCAGCGAGGATCCCTTTCTTCTCGCCGGCGAGAGCGGTTACGACGAGCGGGAGGTGCTGCCGGCGGCCCGTCATCGAGGGCGACGAGGTGGCGCTGAGCGTAGCCGCGACCATAAAGCTCGGCCTGCACTTCTGGTGCGGCGACTACGCGGGCGCGGTGGCCGTCGCGGACGACGCAATCCAGCACATCGGCGGCATGGCTGGCAATGCGATCATGCAACTCATCTACCTGATCGAAACCCTGAGCAGGATCCGGACCGCGCCGAAAGACCGCTCGACCAGGAAGTCTGTGCGCCGGGCCCTGAGTCTGCACCGCAAGTGGGCGGCGGGCGCACCCGCCAACTACGCGGCACCGTATGCCCTGATCCAGGGAACGTGGGCACGGGCGTCGCGGGCATCACCGTGAAGCGGAGCGCTACCTCGACCATGCGATAGAGACTCGCCGAGGAGCACCAACTTCCCCTGATCGCCGCGGTCGCCCACGAAGAGGCCGCCACCCTCTACGCCGAGACCGGTCGGCCGACGCTTAGCGAGCAGATGCTGCGGTCTGCGTACCAGCGTTTTCTGAGTCTGGGTATGGCGGTGCGCACGGACCGGCTCGCGCGGGCGCATCCATGGCTACTCAGCCGCGATCTCGTCCCGGCGGGCTCGGGGATCGACCCGTCAGAGGCTCACCAGGTGTTTCGTGCGCTGTCGGCAGCGCGGACCCCGGAAGGCCTGGCCAAAATCGTGCTCCGCACGGTTGCGGACACCACAATTGCAGACCGCGTCCTGCTCCTCACCGGCGAAGGGGAGCAGCTGACCGTTCGAGCTGTTTACGAGGGCGGCAAGACCACCACCGTCGATGGGCCATGGACGGAGGTGCCGTATGACCACGAGATCGTGCGCCGTGTGGTGGACAGCGGTACCCCGCTCATCGTCGCGGCCGATTCCGTCGGCGTCGGCAACGCACTAAGCAGACAGGGTCCGCATAACGCGTCGATCCCGTCCACCCTCGCTGTCCCAGTACGGGTGCAGGACAAGACAATCGGCGTGATCTACGCCGAGCATCACGAGCCGGGCAAACGCTTTACCTCCGACCACGAGGAGGCAGTCGCCTTCCTGTGCGCCCAGGCCGCCGCACCGTTGTGGAACTTCCAGCTCGAGGCACGGCTACGGGCCGCCGACGAGCACCGGCAGTCCCTCATGGACGTGCAATCAAGATTCGTGCCCAACGAACTGCTTCGCATCCTCGACATCGACGATCTTCGCCGCGTCCGCAGCGGCTACCGGGTCGAACGCGCCGATGACGGTCCTCATCTCCGACATCCGGGGCTACACGGCCCTGCTCGAGGACATGAACGTGACCGATGCGAGCAACCTGGCGATGGGGTTCCTGCGGGCGGTCGAGGTGCCGATCATCAGCTGCAACGGCATGATCCAGGACGTGCGCGGGGACGAGATCGTCGCCGTCTTCGAGTCGGAGCCGGACAACGCCGTCCGGGCCGGGCTCGCCATGCTGCGCTCGTTGCGCGAGCACAACCGGGAGCGGCTGGCACACGGCTCCGAGGAGCTGCGGGTGGGAATCGGTATCAATACCGGCGTCGTGGGGGTTGGGCTCGTCGGTGGGGTGAACCGCATGGTGCTCACCATCATCGGTGATGCGGTGAACCTGGCCGCGCGCATCGAGAGCACCAACAAGCGCTACGGCTCGACGCTGCTTATCTCCGACGCGACGCTACGCCCGCCTCACGAAGCCGGAACAGTTCGACATCCGCCGGATGGAGCGGGTCATGGTGGTCAACCGGCGCAGGCCGGTGACGATCTACGAGGTCTACAACGATGACCCGGAACCGCTCCGCGCCGCTAAGCGGTCCGCGCAGCCCGCCTTCGACGAGGCCTTTGCGCTGTTCGACGCCGGCGACGTCGACGAGGCGCGCGCCGCCTTCGAGACGATGCCGCAAGCTGCTGCCCGACGACCCCGTCGCCCCGCTGCACCTGGCGCACTGCGACGCAATGGCGCGCGGTGAGATGTCACCGGGCCAAGACGTCGAGCTTCTGCAGAAGTAGCGCCGCGTGTAGTCGAGTACGCCAGTTGCATGAACTCCTGCTAACTGCTGAGCGCGCGTTGATCTTGTCTGCCATGATTTGAGACACATTCGACGAGGGGGTCACGTCATGTACCTGAGCGCCGAGCGGTTGGCCCTCGCCAACCAGACAATCCTCGAAACCTTTGAGCAGACGCAGCGTTGCCTGGCAGGCCATCCCGCACTGGGACACTGGCGATCCCGGCCAGACTCAGCGTCGCGCAACGACAACTGTGGCCACGCCGGGCTTCCGTGCCGATCGCTGCCGACACCTGTCGACGTTCGAGGCTGACACTGGCCGCAGGCGATTGCCCCAACCCCCGACGCGCTGCTCGCCGACGGTGATGGCGCGGACGCGTCGACACTCGCGGCGCAGGTTGACGACCACGGTCGTCGACTGGCGCTCGATAAGGTCGCCCGGAGTACCGGTCGTCACGTCGGCAAGTACGAATGTCCAGGGCATCCTCGACGGGCTCATCGACGCGCGAGCGCTGCTCGAGAAAGCCGGATACCGGGCGCCGTCCTGCCTCATCACGAACAACGCAGGGCTCAAGGACGCTCAGCCAGTTGGTCAGCCGGGTACTCCGTCATCGAAGATCAGCTGCTCGACGCCGCGAACATCAACTCGCTACATCGTGTCAGATAGGCTCGACGAAACCGGCGGGCGAAAGCCTGGGCAATCATGCTCGGGCGGCGGCAGCGGATACCGCATGGACGTGCCGCAGAGGCGTCGCCCGGCGAGGAGCCGGTGGACCTCGCGGTCAGCGTCCCGCCAAGCCTGGAGGTCGTCGGCGACACACCGACCGGCACGATCGATCTCGCCGTCCGCATCCAGCTACGCGACGAGGATCAAGGACGAAATACGGCCTCGTCGATCGCTCACTACGTAATGACATCGACCCTGCCTGAGGCGCACTCAGCCCCGGCGACGTCGGACGTGCTCGAGGACTATCTCGCCACGTGCAAGGACGCCTGCGACGGCGAGATCAATCGGCTCTACGCACCTGGGCAGCGCGGCTCGAACGGCCTCTACGACCTGATCCTCGACTATCCGCTTCGCGGCGGGAAGGCGCTCCGGCCGGCTCTGAGCATCGCGACCTGCCTCGGACTCGGCGGCCATCTCGAGGCAATCCTGCCGACCGCGGCGACACTGGAGCTCTACCACAACGCCTTCCTCATCCACGACGACATCGAGGACGAATCGTGGTCGCGCCGCGGCAAACCGACGCTGCACATCGATCACGGCATCCCGATCGCCGTCAACGTCGGCGACGCCATGCTCTCGCTGTCGCTGCAACCGCTGCTCGACAACGTCGAGCGCGTCGGGCTCGGGCCTGCACTGCGCATCCTGCGGGCCGTCGCCCACATGACCCGGCGGACCGTCGAGGGCCAGGCGCTCGAGCTCGACTGGGTTCGCTCCAACACCTGGCAGCTCGACGACGCCGACTACCTCGAGATGGTGGAGCTCAAGACGAGCTGGTACTCGTTCATCACACCGCTGCAGGTCGGCGCGGTCGCCGCAGGTGCCGGACCCGAGTCAGTTGGAGCCGCTGGAGTCTCTCGGCCGACACCTCGGGGCGGCGTTTCAGATCACCGACGACCTGCTGAACCTGCGCGCGGACCCGGAGGACTACGGCAAGGAGATCGGCGGCGACCTCTGGGAGGGCAAGCGGACCCTGATGCTGTTGCACGCCTTGCGAAATGCGAGCGCCGAGGAGCAGAGTCGCGCCGTGCAGATCCTGGCCAGGCGCCGCCCGAGCGCCGACAACGAGCTACGGCTCCCGACCTACTGGATCGGCTCTTCGACCAGGGGGACCTGTCGCAGGCGGGCCGGGCCGAGATCGCGGCTCGCCTCCAAGGACAGCGCATTTCGGAGGCGAAGAACCTCGACGACATCCGCTGGCTCTACGGGCTGATGCAGCGCGTCGGTTCGTTCAAGCACGCGCGCGACGTCGCGGCCGGACATGCTCGGCAGGCGGCCGCCGTACTGGCCGACCTCGATTGGTTGCCGCCGAGTCGCCACCGCGACGCGCTGGCCGCCCTCGTCGACTACGTACACGGGCGGACCCGATGAACCCCGAAATTCTGGTCGGCATGCTCGCGGAGCTCGAGCGGATCCGCGAGCTCACCCTCGACCTCGTCGAGCGTAATACGCCCGCGGCTGCTTCCAGCTCCCCCGGATGAGGCCGCCGGGAGCGAGCGGTCGGTGTTCGATCTGCTTCTCGGCGCCCGCCGCGCGGTGCTCGGCAACCCTGCGGCCGCCCGGGGCCTGCACGATCTGCTCGTCGCCGAGGGCCGCCGCTACGCGGCCACACCCGCCGGCGCGCAACTGCGCGATGCGCTGATCGCGTCCGAGGCAGTCGAGAACCTGCGCCGCGTCTGGGAGACGGTGAGCCTCAACGTCCTTGACGGCCCCGCGGCGCCGAATGCGGCACCGAGCGCGTGGGCCGAGCTGCTGGCCGACGCAGTCATCGGGCACGGTCTCGACGATTCCATCCTGGCCCGCCTTCGGCCCGAGGGCTTCGCATGACGCTCACCGATCCACGCGACGCGCTCGCCGAGCAGAGCAACTTCGTCAGCTATCTGATGGGCCTGGCCGAGTCTCGGCCCGAGTGGTGCATGCGCTGGCCGCGACGGCGACCGCCGCGCGGACCCGCCGTCCGAAGCAGACGACTTCGTTCACGTGCTGCTCGGTGTCGCGAGCCTCGGAGAGACCGATCGAGCGCCTCGCCGAATCCGCGCGGCCAATCGCGCATGCGGGACGCATCACCGCCGCCCGCTCCGACACGTCAGGTGGCTGCGATGACCGCCACGCTCGCCAGTAGCGACTTCCTTCGCGCCCCGGTGCTTGCCACCGCCCAGCCCGACGGGATTCAAGGAGTGGCACCACTTCGTGGTGCACGGCGCGGGTCGCCGGCTCTTGATCAACTTCAGCCTCACCAACGAAACGTCTCGCACCGGCCGACTCCGGCTGGCGCCGCGCGTCATCGTGATCGTCGCACGACGAAGCAGTGGACCGGCGCCATCGAGCGGTTCGACGACTCCGAACTGGACGTATCGGCCGACCTCGGCGACCTGACGATCGGCGGCAACCGGATGATCGTGCGACCCGACGGGTACCAGGTGGTGATCGACCTGCCCGGACAGGACATTCGAGGGCGAGCTCGACTTCACATCGGCGAGTCGACCATTCGTCGTCAACAATCAGCCGGTGGGGGAAGGCCGGATGTGCTGGCTGTTCGTGCCGAGGCTGCGCGCCGACGGATGGCTGCGCATCGGCGGCCAAGAGCATCGCGTGGAAGGCGAGCTGGCGTATCACGACCACAACTGGGGCCGCTTCTGGTGGGGCGACGACTTCGGCTGGACCTGGGGCACAATACTTTCCCAAGACTCCGGGGTACCCGTGGTCGATGGTCTTCCTGCGGATGACCGACCGGACGCGGTTGCGCTGCCTGTCGCAGGCGCTCTACGTGTGGCACCACGACGAGCCCGCCGCGATATTCCGGCACGCCGCGGTGCAGACGCGCTCGGTCGGCCGGCTCGGCCGCGCCGCGGACTGCACTCTGCCGCCCCGCGATGCGACTGCTGCTCGACGGTGAGATGTCGGACGTTCCGGAGCGGGTCGAGATCGACGGCGACACGGGCGGGCGACACGGTGCACGCCGAGTTTCGCCCGCAGTCCTACGCCCGCCTGGCGCAGCCGAGCGAGGTCTGTCTGGACCGCTCGACCGTGCTCTGCGAGACCAACGGCACCGCCCGAGCGAGCGGCGCGATCAACGGCGAGCGCCTCGACTTCGTCGGCACTGGCGTATTCGAGTTTCTCTATGGCTGAACGGGTTTCGTCGCTGCTTCGGCGGTCGGTCGAGCATCTCGCGGACGAGGTGCCCGACAGCTATCGGCTTGTTGCTCGAAAAGCTCGGGCCGATGGTGGTCGAGCTTGACGTCGACGGCGACCTGTTCTCGTTGCGCGGCGGTGACCGTCTCGAGGTGTCGGACGGCGCGGCGGATGCGGCGCGTCGCCCGCATCGCCACCTCGCGAGCCGCCATCCTCGATGTGCTCGATGCCAAGGTCGGTCTCGGTGAGGCCGTCGAAGCGGGCGCCGTCACCGTCCGAGGCTCGCTCGACGACGTGCAGCGTGCGCACGACACTCTGCTGGCGTACGTCCACGCCGCGGTTCGGGCACCGTCGCAGCCCGGACTGCTGGCCGCACTTCGGGCGGGGCCATCATGACCGGAGCCACTCCAACGCCCGCGTCGTGCAAGCGACGCCGCACTGTCGTGGTCCTCGGTGCAGGCATCGCCGGGCTGACCGCAGCCCAAGAACTGGCGGAGCGCGGCTTCGACGTCACGGTGTACGAACATCGTCTGGACGAGCGCTACGGGCTCGGACAACGACGCCAGCCGGCACCTACCCGCCCGTCAAGCTCGGCGGCCTCGCCGCCTCCCAGTACTCGACGGTCGGCCCGTACACCGGAAGCCTCGCGCGAACTCCGTCCCTTCCCGGGTCGGCGCGGCAATCCCCGTGATCCCGGTCGAGCGGTCGCGGGTGAGCATGGCTTCCGCTTCTTCCCGGCGTACTACATCCACATCTGGGACCTGTTCCAACGCATCCCGGTCTACGAACGCACAGACCTGGGACACGGCAAGATCCGCTGGCTGCCGACGTCACGCACGATCATGGACAACGTCAGGCGTGTAATCACCCAGGGCACCACGGTTGAAGGCAAGCCGTCGCTCGTCTTCTCCCGCGAGGCGCCACGCAGCCCCGCCGAATTCCTCACCACTGCATCCGCAGCTCACACAATTGGGCTTCACCCCGCTGGACGTCCAGACCTTCGTGAGCAGGCTGGTGGATTACCTCATCACCAGCCCAAAGCGCCGCGCAGCCGAACTGCAGAACCTGTCGGCATACGACTTCTTCGTCGGGCGCAGCGGGCCCGACGATCCTCCTCGGTTCAGCTATTCGGACCGCTTCGACGCCGTTCTCCTGGAGATGCCGCGGGTACTGGCCGCGTTCGACACGCACTGGGGCGATGCCCGCACCAACGTCTCCACCTATCTTCAGCTTCAGCTGCAAATGGATCGTCGCGACAACAAGGCCGACGGCGTGCTCAACGGCCCCACCACCGAATCGTGGTTCGACCACTGGTACCGCCACCTCGTCGCGCTCGGAGTCCGTTTCGTCCACGGTGAGGCCGCAACTGTCTCGAGGCCCCCGCGTTCGACCCGCAGCAGCCGCCCCACCTGAGACCGCGGGTACAGGTGACGCTTACCGACGGCACGCGGCTGGCGCCGGACTACACGGTGGTCGCCGTCGATGCGCCTGCGGCCGAACGCATCACGGCGTCGCTGCGCACGCGCCGCGCGACCGGCGGCACCGTAACCCAGCTGGACGGGTTCACCACCGCCGTCCCTCCTGCCGACGGCCCGCTGCAGCCCCAGGCGACCCGCTCGCTGGACCGCCGGGATCCCTACGCGATGGACGCGATGGGGCGGAAGCCGTGGGACCGATTCCAGACGCTCGGCGGCATCCAGTACTACTTCGACACCGAATTCCAGCTGCTTCGAGGGCACATGTACTACTCCGGAACGGAGTGGGCGCTGTCGTCGATCAACCAGCACGGCCTGTGGGAGAAGAAACCGATCCTGAACCGCGACGGCCTCGTCTCGGTGCTCTCGGTCGACATCGGCGACTTCAACACGCCCTCCGCCCACCTGAAGGACGAGGCGGAAATGGCAAGGCCGCCCGCGATTGCACGGCCGACGAGATCGCCACGGAGGTGTGGCGTCAGATCGTGACCGCCCTGACGAGCAGCGTGGACAACGTGCCCGAGTCGCTACTGCCGTGGCCTGCGTGGTACGCGATCGATCGGGGCCTGATCATGGAGGGCGGTCCCGGTCAGGGGGTCGGCCGTCCGATACGAAACGAGACCCCGTACCTGGTTCCGATCGTCGGGGACTGGACGCAATCGGCCCGGCGCTGACCCCTGGAACCCGCACCGGCAACTCCTGGACCACCGTCCCGACCGACGAAGCGTGGCTCGAGGACCTCGAGCAGCGCAATGTCTGGCAGGCCCGCCACGGCGGCTATCAGGTTCACAACAACTCGGTGGTGTTCGCGGGCACATGGACCAAGACGTTCACCCGCATGACATCGATGGAGGCGGCGTGCGAATCGGGACGCCACGCGGTCAACGCCATCCTCGATCACTACATCTGGGTCGAATCCGGCGGTGTCGATCGTCGCGGCGAGACGTCGCTCGACTGGCGGTCCCCATACGGCTTCCTCGACCAAGGTTTGACGACTCCGGTTCGAATGCCGTCACCGGCGGGCGACTATTGCTACGTGGTGGATCATCGAGAACCGGGAGCCGCCGGACACCCGCGCGCTTCGCAACTTCAACTCGCAGTACGGCGATGATTTGTCGCCGCCCTCAGACACACCGGCTGCGTTCCGGCCGGCACCCTACACCCCCGTCATCTCACCAGTTGGAGGCCAAGCCAATGACATCCCCACTCGACTACAACCAACACCTGCTCGCCTACATCCAGGCGTGGCGTCAGTTGTTAGACGCGTCGGCGGCGATGACGTCCGGACTGTCCTTCCCGCCCGGCATATCGGCGATGCCGATGCCACCTGTGCCGCCCATGCCGCCTATGACCCCGCTCGGCTCGGGTGGACTCGGAGGCGAACCCGCCGACCGACTACACACAGCAGCTGTTCGCCTACCTTCAGACGTGGCGGCAGTACCTCGAGCAGGCGACCGCTTCGGCTCCCGGCACAACCGCCCAAGCGACGGGTTCCCAATCGACGGGTTCCCAGTCGGTGGCGTCACCGTCCACCGGGTCGCAGTCCACGGGTTCTACCAGTTCGCAGTCGTCAGGCTCGCAATCCAGTGGCGACACGGGCTCGCAGTCGTCGCATGAGTCGTCAAAAAGTTCGTCAATTGTCGTGGGACCCAAAGACCCTTGGGGAACCATCGGTTACAGACCTGTGGGAGTCGACCTCTTCCACGATCCCGACATCGCGGGGCTCGCGGGCCCGACCCCCACGTACACGGCCGGTTCCGCATACGCAGCGAGGACGGCTCCCGTCGCCTCGGGCGAAGCAATTCAAGCCGCGCCGCAGTCGCTCTACTCGTCTGGCCACGCCGCGGACGCACTTTCGACGGGTTTCACGCCCTCGGCGAGTCTCGCGCAGACGGATCTGGATCCTCGACGCGCCGCACCCCCGCCGACGTCGAGGTGGTGGGAGGTCGGGGAGGGATACGAACCGGGATTCACCGACCGGCCCGCGGCCAGGAACCTCGTGGACATCGGACCGCAGGACTTGGTCGGACGCGCAGAGCAGTAGCCGGTCAACTCCCGTGCGAGCGCCGTTCCCGGTAGGCCGCGACGTGCTGGCGGTTGCCGCAGTTGCCGGTGTCGCAGAACTTCCCTGACCTGTTGCGCGACAGGTCCAGCAGCACGGCATCGCAGTCCGGTGCCGCGCAGATCTTCAACCGGCGCAGCTCCTCGCCGCGAATCAAGTCGGCCAGCGCCATCGCCATCTCCGCGCCCATCCGCTGCCAGAGCGGGTCGTGCACCGCCGCCAGATGTAGGTGCCATTCCGGCTGCCCGACATGCCGCGTCAGCCACGGCCGCGCCTCGGTATCGCTGAGCAGCGCGTTGACCTGGCCGACGGCCCGTGCCTCGTCGTCGGCGGCCTCCCAGATCTTGCCCATCCGCTCACGCAGCCGGTGGATCGACGCCAGCTCCGCGGCGTCGTGGTCGCGCCGGCCGGTCCAGCCGAATCCGTCGAGGTAGGCGTTCAGCGCCGCCATATCGCCGAGTTGCTCACCGTCCACCCGGTCGCTGTTGATCAGCACACATGCGGCCCGCAAAGTGAGCTCGGTGTCATGACTAAAAAGCATTTGACTCATGACCCCTTCCGGCAGTAATGTCACGATCAAATCGTATTTTACTCATTACATCCCGGAGGTGCACCCATGGCGACAACACAACCCACGGTTGACCACTTCCGGCTCGGTCTGTTGCTCGCAGTCAGCTCCGCGTTTGCATTCGGCTCCTCCGGACCGTTCGCCAAGTCGCTCATGGAGGCCGGCTGGAGCCCGACCGCCGCGGTCACCGCACGGCTCGCCGGCGGCGCGCTGCTGATGGCCATCTTCGCCACGATCGTCAGACCGGACTGGTTCCGCGAAGCCCTGCAGCATGCCAAGACCGTCGTCGCCTACGGATTGATCCCGATCGCCGGCGCGCAGCTGTGCTACTTCAACGCCGTCGCCCACCTGTCTGTCGGCGTCGCACTGCTGCTGGAGTACACCGCACCGATCCTGGTGGTCGGTTGGCTGTGGGCCACCACCCGGCGCAGGCCGAGCAGTCTGACACTCACCGGTGTGGCATTGGCGATCGTGGGAATCATGTTGGTGCTCAACGTGTTCAGTGGCGCTCACATCAACCTGATCGGCGTCGGCTGGGCGCTGGCGGCCGCCGTCTGCGCCGCCTGCTACTTCATGATGTCCGACGCTGTCGACGCCGACGGCGACGGCCTGAACTCGATCACCCTGGCGACGGCCGGCCTGATCGTCGGCGCGGCCGCGGTCGCGGCACTCGGCGCCACCGGGCTGATCCCCATGACCTTCACCACCAACGACGCCGTCGTCGCGGGGTGGACAACGTCGTGGGTGGTGCCGGTCATCGCGCTGGCACTGATCCCCACCGCGATCGCCTACACCATCGGCATCATGGGCATCGCCCGGCTGCGGCCGCGGTTCGCCTCGCTGGTCGGCCTGTCCGAGGTGATGTTCGCCGTGCTGGCCGCCTGGCTGCTGCTCGGCGAGGCCATCACACCCATCCAGGCCGTCGGCGGCGCCGTCGTGCTGGTGGGGTTGGCGCTGGCCCGTCAGGGCGACCGCACCGACAAACTCACGGACGTGACCTGGCCTGACGGCCCCGTCAATGGTGCACCGTCCGGGCAATCGGTTGGCCGAGGCTGAACCCTATATGTGAAGATGGCCGACGTGACTTTGCTCCGAATGTCGGCCCGGCTGGCCGCAATCACCTCGGCCCTGGTCTGCGCGGCCACGACCCTCGCCATCGCCCCACCGGCGACAGCCGAACCGTGCAGCGACATCAAGGTGGTCTTTGCCCGCGGCACCAACGACGCGCCGGGCCTCGGAAACCCGGGCCAGGCTTTCGCCGATGCGCTCAGCACGCTGGTCGGCGGCCGCAGCCTGACCACGTATGCGGTCAACTATCCCGCGTCGTATGACTTCCTGCTCGCCGCCGACGGCGCGGCCGACGCCACCAACTACATCTCGGCCCTCACGCAGCAGTGCCCGTCGACCCGCATCGTGCTCGGGGGGTACTCGCAGGGCGCGGCGGTGGTCGACATGCTCGCCGGTATCCCGCCGCTCGGCAACAAGATCGGTGACATCGGGTCGGCGCCCCCACTGCCTGCCAGCCTGGTCCCCTACATCAGCGCGGTTGCGGTGTTCGGGAACCCCGCGACGAAGTTCAGCAATCCGATCACGTCGTCGGTTTTCGGCGGCAAGGCGATCGACCTCTGCAAGGACGGCGACCCGATTTGCTCTCGCGGCCGGAACCCGTTCGCCCACAGCGATTACGTGAGCGCAGGCCTGACACAACAGGCCGCAAGCTTCGTCTCTGGGCTGGTTTGACGGTAACCGGCGCTATCATTCGTTGTGCCATATAATCGATTTCGCCGCTGGTTCATCGCCTCGGCAACGGCCGCTCTGACGGCCTCCGCTGCTGTTCTTCTACCGGCGTTGTCGCCCAAGCCAATTGGTGACCTCGCGACCGCATCGGCCGACGACTGCCCCGCCATCGAGGTGGTCTTCGCCCGCGGCACCAATGACGCGCCAGGACTGGGAAACGTCGGCGACGCGTTCGTCGATGCGCTGCGCGGCAAGGTCGGCGACAGGTCCGTCGGGACGTACGCGGTCAATTACCCCGCCAGCTTCGACTTCCTCGCGGCGGCCGGCGGGGCCAACGACGCCAGCGCCCATATCCAGTACATGGTCAACAACTGCCCCGACACCAGGCTGGTGTTAGGCGGGTACTCGCAGGGTGCGGCGGTGATCGACGTCATCAGCGCGGTGCCGATCCCCGCCGTGGGGTTCGACAACCCGCTTCCGCCCAACGTGCCCGACCACGTGGCCGCCATCGCCGTGTTCGGCAACCCGTCGGCCAAGCTGGGCCTGCCGCTCACGATGAGCCCGGTATGGGGTGGCAGGGCCATCGACCTGTGCAACCCCGATGACCCGATTTGCCAGACGGACGGCCAGAACGTGGCCGTGCACCGCGCCTACCCGGGTGGGCCGACCAACCAGGCGGCCAACTTCGTGGCGGGGCTGCTGTAACCCTCGCTTCACGGGTTACCGCCGAGGGCGTCAATTCCGTCGGCTAGCATCACTTTGGTGATCCGTCGCCATCTCATCGCCGGGGTCGTTGTCGCAGTCGTCGCGAGCGCCCTGCTGGTCGTGCCCGCCCTAACGACCCTCATGATCCCGTCGGCGTCCGCGGCCTGCCCGCCGGTCGAGGTCGTCTTCGCCCGCGGCCGTATTGAACCACCTGGCATCGGCATCCTGGGCAACGCGTTCGTCAGCGCACTGCGTTCCAAAACCAACAAGAACATCGGTGTCTACGCGGTGCGCTACCCCGCCGACACCGAGGTCGACATTGGTGCCAATGACATGAGTGCGCACGTCCAGTCCATGGCGAACAACTGTCCGGACACGCGGCTGGTGCTCGGCGGCTACTCACTCGGCGCGGCGGTCACCGACGTGGTGCTCGCGGTCCCCTTCGACTTCTTCGGTTTCACGAATCCGCTGCCACCCGGCATGGATCAGCACGTTGCCGCGGTCGCCCTGTTTGGCAACGGAAGTCAATGGGCGGGACCCATCACGAACTTCAACCCGATCTACAGAGACAGGACCATCGACCTGTGTCACGGCGCCGATCCCGTCTGCAACCCCGCCGACCCGAACACATGGGAAAACAACTTTTCGCAGCATCTCGCCAACGCGTACGTCCAGGCAGGCATGCCCAATCAGGCCGCCGATTTCGTGGCGAGCAAAATCTAACCCGCGCTCCGTAGTTCACGGGTGACCTTGGTGCGCGCCTCGAGTTGGTCGTCGGGCGGATAGTCCACCCCGACGAGGGTGAGGCCGTGCGCAGGCGCGGCCGCGAAGTCGCTGGACCGTTGCGTCGAGGTCAACAGCTCCGCACACCAATCGGGTTCGCGTCGGTGCTCCCCCACCGCCAGCAGCGCGCCGACCAGTGACCGCACCATCGACCAGCAGAACGCGTCGGCGGTTACGAACGCGGTGACGCGGTCGCCGTCGCGTGTCCAGTCCAGCCGCTGCAGGTCGCGGATCGTGGTGGCACCTTCCCGCTGTCGGCAGAAGGCGGCGAAGTCGTGCAGCCCCACCAGGTCTCGCGACGCGGCGGTCATCGCATCGACATCCAGCGGGCGCGGCCACGCCGTCACAGAGCGCGCTTCCTGGGGTTCGACGCCGTAGGGCGCGGTGGACAGCCGGTACACGTAATGCCGACGAAGTGCCGAGAATCGAGCGTCGAAACCCGGTGCGGCACGACGAATGTCGAGGACACGTACGTCCTGTGGGAGAAACCGCGAGAGCCGACGCACCAGCGGCAGGAACTCCGGACCCGCTTCGGCGGCGACATCGGACCCGGGGTCACCCTTCCTTCTGATGCGTGGGTACGCGTTCGCCAGTGCGTCGGTGGGGACGTCGACGTGGGCCACCTGGGCGGTCGCGTGCACACCCGCATCCGTACGTCCTGCCGCGCGCAGCTGCACCGGCACACGAAACACCGTCGAGAACGCGTCGTCGAGAATGCCTGCGACGGTGCGCTGTCCGGCCTGCACCGCCCACCCGGCGAACTCTGTTCCGTCGTAGGCGATATCGAGCCGAAGACGAACGAACCCGCCACCGGAATCGATGGCGGGTTCTGTGTTCATGCGCGATCCGCCTTCGGCTTCTCGCTGGGGCGTCATACTCCTATGTCTTGTCGGCATCCTCGTCGGAGTCGACCGTCTTCTCGGCCTCAGTCTCGGCGACCTCAGCCTCGGCTTCAGCAGTCTGGGCCTCATCGATGGCCTCGTCTTCTGCCTTGACCTCGTCGACGGTTTCCTCGGCCGGAGCCTCCTCGACGGGCTCCTCGACCGCGGCCACTTCAGCGGCCGCCTTGGTGGGCGCGGCCTTCTTCGACGCAGCCGCGCGACGGGCGCGGTTGGCCTCGTCGGTCACCGTCTTCTCCCGCACCAGCTCGATGACGGCCATCGGAGCGTTGTCGCCCTTGCGCGCCTCCACCTTGATGATGCGGGTGTAGCCGCCGTTGCGATCGGAGAAGAACGGACCGATCTCGGCGAACAAGGTATGCACCACGTCCTTGTCGCGGATCTTCTTCATGACCTCACGCCGATTGTGCAGCGTGCCCTTCTTGGCGTGGGTGATCAGCTTCTCCGCATAGGGCCGCAATGCCCGCGCCTTGGGCTCGGTCGTCTTGATCCGGCCATGCTCGAACAGCGACGTGGCCAGGTTGGCCAGGATCGCCTTCTGGTGCGAGGACGACCCGCCGAGGCGAGGGCCCTTGGTGGGCTTGGGCATTGCAGACTCCTAATGAAAAACCGTGCGAAACGGGGCGATTACAACTGTTCGGTTTCGGCGTAGTCCTGGTTGTCATCCAGGTCGTAGCCGGCGTCGCTGTTCCAGGTGCCGGTGGCGACGTCGTACCCGGCGACCTCGGACGGATCAAAGGTGGCCGGGCTGTCCTTGAGCGACAGACCCAGCTGGTGCAGCTTGATCTTCACCTCGTCGATGGACTTCTGGCCGAAGTTGCGAATGTCCAGCAGATCGGACTCCGTGCGGGCGACGAGCTCGCCCACCGTGTGCACACCCTCGCGCTTGAGGCAATTGTACGACCGCACCGTGAGGTCTAGGTCATCGATCGGCAGCGCGAACGAGGCGATGTGGTCGGCCTCGGCCGGCGACGGTCCGATCTCGATGCCCTCGGCCTCGACGTTGAGTTCGCGTGCCAGACCGAACAATTCGACCAGTGTCTTGCCCGCCGACGCCAGCGCGTCACGAGCGGTGATCGAGCTCTTGGTCTCGACATCGAGGATCAGCTTGTCGAAGTCGGTGCGCTGCTCGACACGGGTCGCCTCCACCTTGTAGGTGACCTTGAGCACCGGCGAGTAGATGGAATCGACCGGGATGCGGCCGATTTCAGCGCCCGACGCCTTGTTCTGAACGGCGGGCACGTAGCCGCGGCCGCGCTCGACGACGAGCTCGACCTCGAGCTTGCCCTTGTCGTTCAGCGTCGCGATGTGCATCTCCGGGTTGTGCACCGTCACGCCGGCCGGCGGGACGATGTCACCCGCGGTGACCTCGCCGGGGCCCTGCTTGCGCAGGTACATGGTGACCGGCTCGTCCTCCTCGGACGACACGACCAGACCCTTGAGGTTCAGGATGATGTCGGTGACGTCTTCCTTGACGCCGGGGACAGTGGTGAACTCGTGCAGCACACCGTCGATGCGAATGCTGGTGACCGCTGCGCCGGGAATCGACGACAGCAGCGTGCGCCGAAGCGAATTGCCAAGGGTGTAGCCGAATCCGGGCTCCAGCGGCTCGATGACGAACTGGGAGCGGTTGTCGGCCTTGAACTCTTCGGCCAGTGTGGGTCGCTGAGAGATCAGCATGTGTTTCTTTCCTCCTTCACGGCACCCACTATTTGATGCCGCGTGTTCTCCCCTAGCTGGAGCTGGGGACCCCAAGCCGCCATTGGGACGGCCTGGGAAGTCTTTACTTCGAGTAGAACTCGACGATCAGCTGCTCGGCGAGCGGCACATCGATCTGCGCGCGCTCGGGCAGCTGATGCACCAGAATGCGCTGGCGCTCGCCGACCACCTGCAGCCAGCCCGGGATCGGCCGGTCACCAGCGGTCTCGCGCGCCACCTCGAACGGCAGCGTGTTCAGCGACTTGTCCTTGACGTCGATGATGTCGTATTGCGACACCCGGTAGCTGGGGATGTCGACCTTGACGCCGTTGACGGTGAAGTGACCGTGGCTGACCAGCTGACGGGCCATCCGGCGGGTGCGGGCCAGGCCCGCGCGGTAGACGACGTTGTCCAGCCGGCACTCAAGAATGCGCAGCAGGTTCTCACCCGTCTTACCCGAGACGCGGTTGGCCTCTTCGTAGTAACGGCGGAACTGCTTCTCCATCACGCCGTAGGTGAAGCGGGCCTTCTGCTTCTCCTGCAGCTGCTGGCGGTATTCGCTTTCCTTGACGCGCGCGCGGCCGTGCTGGCCCGGCGGGTAGGGACGCTTCTCGAACGACTGATCGCCGCCGACGAGGTCGACGCCGAGGCGACGCGACTTGCGCGTGGCAGGTCCGGTGTAACGAGCCATGAGTCTCTTCTCCTCCTAGACCCGGCGCCGCTTGGGCGGACGGCAGCCGTTGTGCGGCTGCGGGGTGACATCGGAAATCGCGCCGACCTCGAGGCCAGCGGCCTGCAGCGACCGGATCGCGGTCTCGCGGCCCGAACCCGGGCCCTTCACGAACACGTCGACCTTCTTCACACCGTGCTCCTGCGCCTTGCGGGCGGCGTTCTCGGCGGCCAGCTGAGCGGCGAACGGGGTCGACTTGCGCGAACCCTTGAAGCCGACGTGGCCCGACGACGCCCACGCGATGACGTTGCCCTGCGGGTCGGTGATCGACACGATGGTGTTGTTGAACGTGCTCTTGATGTGGGCGGCGCCGTGCGGGACGTTCTTCTTTTCCCGGCGGCGGGTCTTCTGCCCCTTCTTGGGGGCGGAGCCTGTTGCCTTCTTTGCGGGTGGCATCGGTTACCTGGCCTTCTTCTTGCCGGCGATGGTGCGCTTCGGGCCCTTGCGGGTGCGCGCATTGGTCTTGGTCCGCTGGCCGCGCACCGGCAGGCCGCGGCGGTGCCGCAGGCCCTGGTAGCAGCCGATCTCGATCTTGCGGCGGATGTCGGCCTGCACCTCGCGGCGCAGATCACCCTCCACCTTGAGGCTGCCTTCGATGTAGTCGCGCAGCTGGGTCACCTGGTCGTCGGTCAGGTCCTTGGTGCGCAGGTTCCGGTCGATGCCGGTGGCTTCCAGGATCTCCTGGGAGCGGGTACGGCCGATGCCGTAGATGTAGGTCAGCGCGATCTCCATGCGCTTGTCACGCGGGAGATCGACGCCCACAAGTCGAGCCATGTGTGCCATTCCTTCAATTCGCGGAGGTCTGGTCCCAGTCCGTTCCCGCCGCTGGCGGGGTCCGGCCTCCGTGCCGGACGTTGGATGATGCTCTTCGCGCGAGCGCTCATCGCTGACGAGCGGCCTATCCGCTCAGTGGTACTGGGATTTCGTCATTCAGTTGTGTGCGCTTGCGATCTAACCCTGGCGCTGCTTGTGGCGCGGATCGGAGCAGATCACCATGACCCGCCCATGCCGGCGGATCACCCTGCACTTATCGCAAATGGGTTTGACGCTCGGGTTCACCTTCACGGCTTGTCGATCCTTCTGTGCTTCTCGGTGACTCGCGCGAGCGCTCGTCACGTCGTCTAGTTACTTGTATCGGTAAACAATGCGGCCCCGGGACAGGTCGTAGGGAGACAACTCCACCACGACGCGATCCTCGGGCAGGATGCGGATGTAGTGCTGCCGCATCTTGCCGCTGATGTGGGCAAGAACCTTGTGTCCGTTCTCCAGCTCAATGCGGAACATCGCATTGGGCAGGGGCTCGACCACGCGGCCCTCGACCTCGATGGCACCGTCTTTCTTGGCCATATCCTCCGTTGTCCCTGATCGTTGGCGCACATTTAACTCCGACTACAAAACGTGAGCCAGTAGTCGGAAATTCCGGGAACAGGGGCACGCAAGAGCCGGCGCGGATACCGCACCGTTAGCCCATACTACCTGTTCGACGGCGCGCCCCAAAATCGCTGAAGCACCAGGCCAGCGGGTCCATCCCGACCAGATATCCGCTGGACGACTGGCGCATACTTGTAACCGATGACTGGACCAGTCGCTGCTCCCCGAAAACCCGTGATACTGACCGTCGACGACGACCCTGCGGTGTCCCGCGCCGTCGCCCGCGACCTGCGCCGCCACTACGGCGAGCGATACCGAATTGTGCGGGCCGAGTCCGGCCCCGACGCACTGGAGACGCTGCACGAACTCAAGCTGCGCGGCGACACCGTCGCGGTGTTCGTCGCCGACTACCGGATGCCGCAGATGAGCGGCATCGAGTTCCTCGAAGAGGCGATGGACATCTACCCCCTCGCCCGCCGCGTCCTGCTGACGGCGTACGCCGACACGCATGCGGCGATCGACGCCATCAACGTCGTCGACCTGGACCACTATCTGCTCAAGCCGTGGGATCCGCCGGAGGAGAAGCTCTACCCGGTAATCGACGGGCTCCTGGAGGCGTGGCACGCAACCGGCGACCGGGCCATTCCACACACCAAGGTGATCGGGCACCGCTGGAATGAGCGGTCCTGGGCGGTGCGTCAGTTCCTGGCCCGCAAC
>CAVYPB010000019.1:0-7285 GCA_963770305.1 uncultured Actinomycetota bacterium | reverse complement strand
GACTTCGTCACGGTGGCCAACCGGGAGGGGTTCGACGCGGAGGAGTACTACGACCCGGAACCTGGCGTACCTGGCCGGACTGTGTCGAAGTGGAGTGCGCTGCTCGACGATGTCGCGGGGTTTGACGCGGAGTTCTTCGGCATCAATGAGCGGGAGGCGGCCGAGGTCGATCCCCAGCACCGGGTGCTGTTGGAAACCGCGTGGGAGGCGATTGAGCACGCCGGCGTCAATCCACTCACGCTTGCCGATTCGCCGACCGGCGTGTTCGTGGGGTTGACGCACTTCGACTACGCCTACATTGCAGCCGACGCAGGTTATCTGAGCAGCCCGTATTCGTTCACTGGCACAAGTTTCAGCTTGGGGTCAGGTCGGATTTCCTATGCGCTGGGCCTTCGCGGGCCCGCGGTAACAGTGGACACGGCGTGTTCTTCCGGTCTGACCGCGGTGCACCTGGCGTGTCACAGCCTGGCCGATGGGGAAAGCGACCTCGCCCTGGCAGGTGGGGCGACCATCTTGCTGGAACCGCGGAAGTCTGCCGGCGGCTCGGCGGCAGGCATGCTGTCACCTACAGGACACTGTCACGCGTTTGACGTCAATGCTGACGGGTTTGTGACCGGCGAGGGCTCTGTAATGATGTTGCTCAAGCGGTTGCCGGACGCGATGCGGGATGGTGATCGGATCCTCGCTGTGGTGCGTGGTGTGGGCACCAACCAGGACGGCCATAGCGTCAATATTCAGACCCCATCTGGGGATGCACAGCTCGCGCTGTATCGGGCGACGCTGGCCGCGGCCGGTGTGCCCGGGGGCAGCATCGGCTTTGTGGAGGCCCACGGGACGGGTACTCCGGTGGGTGATCCGATCGAGTACGCGAGCCTGGCGCAGGTCTACGGCACGGGCGGCCCTTGCGCCCTTGGTTCGGCCAAGACCAACTTCGGACATCTTTCGGCCGCCGCAGGCGCATTGGGACTGATGAAGGCCGTCTTGGCGGTGCAACATGGGGTCGTTCCGAAGAATCTGCACTTCACTCGACTGCCTGATGAACTGGCCCAGATCGAGACGGAACTCTTTGTGCCGCAGGCAAGTACACCCCTGGCCGACCAACGGTGGTCAGCCGCGACGGGCGGCTGTGTCGTCATATGGCCTGTCGGGGACGAACGCGCACGCGATCATCGAACAGGCTCCGGAAACCGCCGAAAACGAAGACAGCGCACCGACATCCACCGTTTCGGAACCGTTGTTGTTCGCGCTGTCGTCGACTTCTGCCGACGAGCTGCGCCGGACCTGTGGCCGACTCGCCGACTGGGTGGCTGAGCGCGGTGATGAAGTACGGCCAAGAGATTTGGCCTATACCTTGGCGCGTCGTCGCGGCCACCGGCCCGTGCGTACCGGTGTGATCGCCGAAAGCCCGCAGGAGCTGACCGATGCCTTGCGTGAGGTCGCGGATGGCGACGATCCATATCAGCCGGTGGTCGGCCAGGACGACCGGGGACCTGTGTGGGTGTTCTCCGGGCAAGGTTCGCAGTGGGCCGGCATGGGCAAGAGCCTGCTCGCGACTGATCCGGTGTTCGCGGCGACCGTCGCGGAGGCGGAGCCGCTGATCGCTCGGGAGTCTGGGTTCTCGGTTACCGAGGCGATGACGGCGCCAGAGACGGTGACCGGCATCGACCGGGTGCAACCGACCCTGTTCACCATGCAGGTGGCACTGGCCGCCGCGATGCGCGCGTACGGCGTGACACCTGGTGCGGTCATCGGGCACAGCCTGGGTGAGGTCGCGGCATCTGTGGTCGCGGGCGCGCTGTCGCTTGAAGACGGCGTGCGCGTCATCTGCCGGCGGTCGCGGCTGATGTCGACCATCGCGGGGTCTGGTGCCATGGCGTCGGTGGAATTGCCTGCGGCCCAGGTGCTTTCAGAGCTGGCGGCACTCGGTGTGGCCGACGTCGGCCTTTCCGTGGTGGCGTCGCCGCAGTCGACGGTGATCGGCGGTGCTACTCAGACGGTTCGTGACCTGGTGGCCGCGTGGGAGCAGCGCGACGTGATGGCGCGTGAGGTCGCGGTCGACGTCGCATCACACTCGGCTCAGGTCGATCCGATTCTCGACGAGCTGGCCGAGGTACTGGCCGAGCTCACGCCGATGGAACCCACGGTGCCGTATTACTCCGCGACCCTGTACGACCCGCGCGATTTGCCGATGTGGGATGCCGATTACTGGGTGGACAATCTGCGTCACACCGTGCGGTTCGCCGCGGCGGTGCAAGCGGCGCTCGAGGACGGCTACCGCGTCTTCGGTGAGCTGGCGCCGCACCCGCTACTGACTTACGCAGTCGACCAGACGGCGCGAAGCCTTGACGTACCACTGGCCGCACTGGCCGCAATGCGGCGCGAGCTAGAGCTTCCACACGGCCTACTGGGGTTCGTAGCAGATGTGCACGGCGCGGGTGCGGCGGTGGACTTCTCCACGCTGTATCCCGATGGGCGGCTGGTCGACGCGCCTCTGTCTACGTGGACGCATACTCGGCTGCTGGTCGACGCGAGCGGCCAGGACTTGCCGGCACGCGGGGCATGCACCATTTCGGTACACCCGTTGTTGGGCGCGCATGTGCGTTTGCCGGAGGAGCCCGAGCGCCACGTGTGGCAGGGCGAGGTCGGCACTGACGCGCAGCCGTGGCTGAGTGACCACCAAGTACACAACGTGGCCGCTCTGCCCGGTGCTGCATATTGCGAAATGGCCCTAGCCGCAGCTGATTCGGTTCTGGGTGAAGCCAGCGAAGTGCGCGACATCCGTTTCGAGCAGATGTTGTTGCTGGATGCCCAGACTGCGGTGTCCGCTGTAGCGACGGTGGTAAACCCAGGCGTGCTCGACTTCGCGGTGGAAACCCACGAGGACGGTTTGCGCGCCCGACGGGCCAGTGCGACCCTGCACACCATCGATGAACAGGACGAGCCACCAGTTCGTGACATCACGGAATTGGCTGCGGCTCATACCAATCGGGTAGAAGGGGCGGATCTGCGGGCGGCGTTCGACTTGGCGGGCGTCCACCACGGTGGTGCATTCGCGGGTTTGGCCGCGGCGCACACCGCCGAAGGCGCCGCCACGGTTTTGGCCGAGGTCGCGCTGCCGCCCCAGCTGCGGGCCCAGCAAGCCGTTTACGGGGTGCACCCAGCGCTGCTGGACGCCTGTTTCCAGGCCGTGATCGCGCATCCCAGCGTCCAGAGCGCAGCCGTTGGCGGGTTGTTGTTGCCATTGGGTGTCCGGCGGTTGCAGACACACCGTCCTGCCCGCAAGGCGCACTACTGCTACGTCAGCCACATCAACGCCGACTCCACCGGGATCGAGGCCGACCTCGAAGTGCTCGATGAAAGCGGCACAGTTCTGGTCACCGTCGACGGGCTGCAGCTCGGTGCCGGGATGTCCGAGAACCGGGATCGAATCCTCAACGAGCGGCTGCTGACCATCGAATGGCAGCAGCGAGAGTTGCCCGATGCCGAACCCGCGAATGCGGGAGCATGGCTCTTGGTCAATGCCACCGAGAACGGGGATCTGCTGACCAGTGGTCTGACGGATGCATTGAAGTCGGCCGGTGCCGAATGCACCACACTGGCGTGGCTGGGGAACAGCGATCACCAGGCCAATGCGGAGCTGCTGACCTCTTACCTCGGAGAGCAGCCGTTCGCCGGTGTGGTGCTCGTGACGGGTATGACGCACGGCGACCCCGATGAGCAGTCTGGCCGCCGGGGTGAGGTGTACGTAAAGCAATTGGTGCGCGTTGCGCGCGAGTTGTCCGAGCTCTCAGGCGAATGTCCGCGGCTGTATGTCGTGACTCGGGAAGTTCATACGGTGTTGGCCGGGGACGAGCCCAATCTCGAGCATGCGGGGCTGCGTGGCCTGCTGCGGGTGATCAGCACCGAGCATCCGCATCTGCGTCCCACGCAGATCGACATGGACGAGAAGACCGGCGTCGAGCAACTGGCGAGCCAGCTGCTCGGGGGATCGGAGGAGGACGAAACCGCCTGGCGGGACGGCCAGTGGTACACGGCACGCTTGTGTCCCACTCCGCTGCGTGCCGACGAGCGTCATACCACCTTGGTGGACCACGAGCACGACGGGATGCGGCTGCAGGTTCGCCGACCTGGCGACCTTGAATCGCTGGAATTCGTTGCGTTCGATCGGGTGCCGCCGGGGCCGAATCAAATCGAGGTGAAGGTCACCGCGTCCAGCATCAACTTCGCCGACGTTCTTAACGCGTTCGGCCAGTTCCGGGCGTATGAGGGAATGGCGCCGCAACTCGGCATGGATTTCGCGGGCGTGGTGACGGCGGTTGGCCCCGATGTGACCGATTACCAAATCGGCGACCACGTCGGTGGTGTGTCCGGTGCCGGTTGTTGGGGCACGTATGTGCTGTGTGCCGCCAACCTCGCCGCCAAGCTGCCCGACGGGGTGAGCGACGACCAAGCGGCGGCGCTCATCACGGGCGCGGCCACCGCGTGGGCCGGCCTGCACGACCTGGCCAAGATGTCCGCCGGTGACAAGGTCTTGATCCACTCCGGGACCGGTGGGGTGGGGCAGCCTGCGATCGCCATCGCCCGGGCCGCGGGTGCGGAGATCTTCGCCACCGCTGGCAGCGAGGAGCGGCGACAGTTGTTGCGCGACTGGGGAATAGAGCACGTCTACGACTCGCGCAGCACCGCGTTCGCCGACGACATCCGACGCGACACGGACGGCTACGGCGTCGACATTGTGCTCAACTCCGTCACCGGAGCGGCGCAACGCGCCGGACTGGAACTTCTCGCGTTCGGCGGACGCTTCGTCGAAATCGGCAAGCGAGACATCTACGGTGACACCCGGGTTGGGCTGTTCCCATTCCGCCGTAACCTCGCGTTCTATGCGCTCGATCTGGCGCTGATGTCCGTCACTCATCCCAACAAAGTGGGTGAACTGCTTCAGAAGGTGTTCCAGCTGACCGCGGACGGTCAGCTTCCGCTGCCGCAAACTACTCATTTCCCGTTGACCGAAGCGGCGACCGCGATCCGGATGATGGCCGGGGCGCAGCACGTCGGCAAGCTGTTGCTCGACGCGCCCGGCCCCGGGCACAGCCGCGCGATAGTGCCGCCGGAGCGGGTTCCCGTCTTCCGCAGTGACGGTGCCTACATCATCACCGGCGGTCTGGGCGGTCTAGGGTTGTTCCTGGCCGAGAAGATGGCCGCGGCGGGCTGTGGGCGGATCGTGCTCACTTCCCGATCCGAGCCGACCGTCAAAGCGCGCGAGACCATCGAACTCATTCGCGCAGTGGGCGCCGACATCGTCGTCGAGTGCGGTGACATCGCCCAGCTGGAGACGGCGGCGCGTCTGGTGGAGGTGGCGACGGCCACCGGGCTTCCGCTTCGCGGCGTGCTGCACGCGGCGGCGGTGGTCGAGGACGCCACACTGACCAACATTTCGGACGACCTCATCGAGCGGGACTGGGCGCCAAAGGTTTACGGCGCATGGAATCTGCATCAGGCGACCGCCTCGCAGCCGCTGGATTGGTTCTGCTTGTTCTCATCAGGGGCGGCACTCATCGGCTCACCGGGTCAGGGCGCCTACGCTGCGGCCAACAGCTGGCTGGACGCTTTCGCGCACTGGCGGCGGGCTCAGGGCTTGCCTGCCGATGCGATTGCGTGGGGCGCGTGGGCTGAGATCGGTCGCGGACAGGCGGTCGCCGAAGCGGTGGCCGAGGCAGGCGGCGCCATCGCCCCCGATGACGGTGCCTACGCGTTCGAGGCTCTGCTGCGCTACGAGCGGCCGTACACGGGCTACACGCCTGTGACCGGAACGCCGTGGTTGATCGCCTTCGCGCAGCGCAGTCCGTTCGCCGAGATGTTCAAGTCGGCGGGCCAAAGCTCTTCGGGAAGCGCCAAATTGCGTGCGGAGCTCAACGCTCTGCCCCGCGAAGAGTGGCCGAGTCACTTGCGCCGAATGCTCGCCGAGCAGGTGGGTCTGCTGCTGCGTCGATCCATCGATCCGGACCGTCCGCTTTCCGAGTATGGTCTTGACTCGTTGGGCAACCTCGAATTGCGCACGCGCGTTGAGGCCGAGACGGGAATACGCATCACTTCCACCGATATCACTACGGTGCGCGGTCTGGCGGACCACCTGTGCGACAAGCTCGCGCCCGCGGAGGACGACGTGTCAGCGACGACATGAGGGCAACGGTGAATGTGGAAGCGTCCAAACCGCGGGGGCTGAATCAGAGGAGAGCAAGTTGCTTGTAGGGCCAGTAGAGATAGCGACGATCGATGACTGGATGCCGGCATCTGGTTCTATAGCCACTTGGCACCCGACGCCTGCAGCGCCTGAAGAAGGCAGGCGAAGCACCGGTCAGCGCAGTTCCGCCCAGCTACATCCAGGCCAGACACCTTCGCAGTCATGCAGAGCAGTCCGCGAGGGGACAGGATCACTCCCGCCTGCTCATCTCCGCCTGCAAGGTCGCCGGTCGGTGCGACATCCGTGCCATGACATATGTGATCAACGCGCACCTTCGCCGCCACCAGACGTACCGCAGTTGGTTCGAGTACCACGACGCGGAGCACATCGTCCGGCACACCATCGCCAACCCGCGCGATATCGAGTTCAAACCCACCAAACACGGTGAGATGTCCGTTGAGGACCTACGCAAACACGTCATATCCACACCGGACCCGACCAGCTGGGATTGCTTCAGGTTCGGCGTCGTTCAGGGTGAGGACAGCTTCACGTTCTACTCGAGCATCGATCATCTGCACGTCGACGGACAGTTCCTCGGGGTGGGACTCATGGAGTTCCAGATGATGTATGCCGCGCTGGTGTCGGGCGCGCCGCCCGTCCAGTTGCCCGACGCAGGCAACTACGACGACTACTGTGTCCGGCAGCGCGAGTTCACATCGGGGTTGACCCTGGAGTCTCCTGAGGTGTGCGCCTGGATCGACTTCGCCGAGCGCAACGGCGGAACCTTCCCGGATTTCCCGCTGCCTCTTGGTGATCGATCCCAGCTTGACGGCGGCGACCTGCGTACGGTGACGCTGATGGATGCCGAGCAGACGCAACGATTCGAGGCCGCCTGCGTGGATGCCGGCGCCCGGTTCATCGGCGGCTTGCTGGCAAGCATTGCCCTCGCCGTGCACGAGTTGACGGGGGCCGATACGTATTACGGCCTCACACCCATCGACACGCGCAGCGCAGCGACCGATCATGTGACACAGGGATGGTTCACCGGCTTGATTCCGGTCACCGTTCCGGTGGCCGCGACGTCGTTCCCGGAAACAGTCGCCG